>JBJEMF010000102.1:0-2432 GCA_051879535.1 Lachnospira sp.
CCAGTGTTAATTGGCATAGTATTGTTGATGAGAAAGGGAAAAAATATGGCAATTAGTTATAACGGATTATGGAAACTACTGATTGATAACAACATGAATAAAGGCGATTTATGTAAGAAAACCGGTCTTAGCTCCAGCACGATGGCAAAGATGACAAATGGTGAATCTGTAAAGCTGTCTGTGTTGGAAAGAATCTGCAAGGAACTGAACTGTAATTTTGCAGATCTTGTTGATTATGTGGATGATGACAGCAAAGTGAAAAAAGAGAAATAAACCGTTCAGGAGGATGAAGAAATGGCAATTGATAATAAAAAGGAACAAGAGCGAGAAGAACTCCATCGTGCGATATGGGCGATTGCAGACGAGCTTCGTGGGGCAGTAGATGGATGGGATTTTAAAAACTATGTTCTTGGAACAATGTTTTACAGATATGTTTCTGAAAATCTTACAGCATATATCAATGAAGGAGAGGCAGAAGCCGGAAATAAGGATTTTGATTATGCAAAAATGAATGATGCCGACGTGGAGGAGGCTAGAGAAGGTCTGGTCGAAGAAAAAGGATTCTTTATCCTTCCGTCAGAATTATTCTGTAATGTCAGGGCGAAGGCTGCCAATGATGAGAATCTTAATGAAACATTGGAGAGAGTTTTTAACCATATTGAGGAATCAGCGAAAGGAAGTGAATCCGAAGGAAGCTTTGCCGGATTGTTCGATGATTTTGATGTGAACAGTAATAAACTTGGTTCTACTGTTGCAAAGAGAAATGAGAGACTTGTAAAGCTTCTTGATGGCGTAGCGAATATGAATCTTGGCTCTGTTAAGGACCATGATATAGATGCGTTTGGTGATGCATACGAATATCTTATGACAATGTATGCTTCTAATGCAGGTAAGTCCGGTGGAGAGTTTTTTACTCCGGCTGATGTTTCAGAACTGTTGACACGACTGGGAACAGTTGGAAAGAAAACAATAAATAAGGTGTATGACCCTGCCTGTGGTTCCGGTTCTCTTCTTCTCAAGGCAGAAAAGGTTCTTGGAAAGGAAGCTGTTTTGAATGGCTTTTTCGGACAGGAAATCAACATTACTACATATAACCTTTGCAGAATCAATATGTTCCTGCACGATATAGGATTTGATAAGTTTGATATTGAATGCGAGGACACGCTTATTAATCCTCAGCATTGGGATGATGAGCCATTTGAACTTATTGTGTCTAATCCCCCTTATTCAATAAAGTGGGAAGGTGATGACAATCCTCTGTTAATCAATGACCCTAGATTCGCACCTGCCGGTGTGTTAGCACCAAAGAGTAAAGCGGATTTAGCATTTATTATGCACAGCCTTTCATGGCTTGCTCCGAATGGAACAGCTGCTATTGTTTGTTTTCCGGGTATTATGTATCGTGGCGGAGCTGAGCAGAAGATTAGAAAATATCTTGTTGAGAATAACTATGTAGATTGTATTATACAGTTACCTGCAAATCTTTTCTTCGGTACATCCATCGCTACCTGCATCATGGTTATGAAGAAAGGTAAATCAGATAATAAAGTATTGTTCATTGATGCAACAAATGAATGTATTAAGGTGACAAATAACAATAAACTGACGGAAGATAATATTCAGAGAATTGTGGATGTTTTTACAAGCCGTGAGGACGTGGAACACTTCTCAAAATTAGTATCCTTTAATGAAATATCTGAGAATGGCTACAACCTTTCTGTTTCTTCTTATGTGGAAGCCGAAGATACAAGAGAAAAGATTGATATTGTGAAGTTGAATGCAGAGATTAAAGAAATTGTTGCGAGAGAACAGGTGCTTCGTGATGAGATAGACAAGATTATCGCAGAAATCGAGGTGTAGATTATGAGTAAACTAAATGAATTAATACAGGAATTGTGTCCGGATGGAGTTCAGTTTAGAAAGTTGGGCGAGATTGCTTCAATATCAAGAGGGGGGAATCTTCAAAAAAAAGATTTTTGTGATGATGGAGTACCATGTATTCATTATGGACAAATCTATACAAAGTACAGTTTATTTGCGGATAAGGTATTTACCTATATTTCGGAGGAAGTATCTAAAAAACAAAAGTTTGCTGAGCCGGGAGATATAATAATGGCAGTTACAAGTGAAAATGTGGATGATATATGTAAATGCGTTGCTTGGCTTGGTGAAGAAAAAGTTGCAGTTAGTGGTCACACTGCAATTATTCATCATCAATTAGATGCAAAATATTTGTCCTACTATTTTCATACAGATATGTTTGCAATGCAAAAGCGTAAATATGTTCATGGCACAAAGGTCATGGAAGTAACTCCTGACAAGTTGAAAGATGTTGTTTTGCCTGTACCTCCTCTGGAGGTACAACGTGAAATAGTCCGCATGCTGGACTCTTTCACGTTACTTACAGCCGAGCTTACAGCCGAGCTTACAGC
>JBJEMF010000103.1:0-1814 GCA_051879535.1 Lachnospira sp.
CATGCGGTAGAGATTGTATCCATCCGAGTAATCCGTAAGCTGCTCAATACTGCCGATGGTTTGTATCCTGGTGAAATACACTCCCAAAAACGCAAGCAAAGCGAATACAACAATTGCCAGAATCGCCAACAAAACAATCAAAATACGCTTTTTCACTTTATTCATATCTTTTTCTCCTCCTTTTCGGTTTGGTTTCAACACCATTGATTATGTTAACAGCACCCTACCTTACTTTCGGGTTATATTTAGCAATAAAGAGTTCGAGGGTTTCCTTCAGTGTTTCTATCTGGGATTTCATATAGAACTCATCCTCAAACAGTGCGTAATGCACACAGGCTCTTATCAGTATAAAAATCAGCGGTGTCAGCTTTTCGTGGGGAATACCCAGCTTTGGCTCTAAACTCTTTGCGTATTCCGTATAACGCTCATCTACGCCCTTAAAAAACTCCTTGCCGTATTCTCTGTACTTCGGGTGTGTATACACCTGATACATCAGGCGGTATTTCTTGCCGTGCTTTTCTGCCGTCCAGTAGGGTATCTCATCTATAAAATGCCACAAGTCCTCTACATCTGTGGGAGCTTTCGCCATAAATTCATCCTCTACCTTACTCATACAGTATTCGGTGGACTGGATGATAAGGTCATCCAAATCCTTGAAATATGTATAAATCATAGATGTGTTATATCCGCAATGCCTAGCCAAGGTACGAATGCCTGTGCCATGCAAGCCTAACTCGGCAAAACCGTTAAAGCACTTTTCTATCAACTCAACCTTTTTAGCATTCCATTGTTCTTCTGTATAATTGGCCATCTATAAGCCTCCTTGATTCAAATCGTTCGTATTGTATGATATTATAACATATATTGGATAAGAAATCAATATGTTGTGCAATTTTAATGAATAATAGAATGACTATGCATAACATCCCTGAAAAACATTTTAAAATGCTACGTTACTACGGCATCTATGCCAAACATCATAAGCAAGAAAAACTTCTTAGAAAATATATTTCTGATGATTTGAGAAATTTTCTATAAAGAAATAACAGCGGCAGCCCGAATTACATCGAGCTGCCGCTTCTTATTTACCTGCAGAATATGTAAAAATCATTATCCGCTTACTTGACTGTTACCTTCACCTTAGTTCTTACACCATTTAATGCTTTGATGTAGATATAACAGGTTCCCTTGCCCTTTGACTTAATCTTTCCTTTTGCAGTTACCGTTGCAACACTTGTATCTGTTGAATAGTAACGCAGAGATGGTCCATGCGACTTATTAAGCAGTTTCTTCTTTGTGGACTGTTTGACGATGGTTGCCTTTATCTGGCTGGTTTTCCCTTTCTTTATCGTAACTGACTTTTTGGATAATTTGACTTTCTTCACATTGGTATGTGTCTTACTGTCATTTCCTGCCACATGGTAGGTATGGCTGGTAGCGATATAAACCTTCTTGCCATTTACAATCTTATATGCCTTGATTTTAACCTTATAGGACATTTTGCCAGAAATCTTCTTACCTTCAATTTTTGCAAGTGTTGTAGATGTTTTCTGTCCCTTTACGGTCTTAACCAGGGATTTGGAAGTCATTTTCTTTCCACACCGTGTAGCAAAAATGTCATATCCATCAGCATCACTTAACGTTCCCCATTTCACGACGAACTTACTTCCCTTCCATAATGCCATCGCTTTTATATCCAGTTTAAATGAGTTTTCTTTTACCTTGGCAGAGGAAATGGTTTCTTTCTTGTTACTTACTTTTATGGTGATATCCTTTGTTACTGTTGTGCCATTTTCTGTATAAGATATGGTTAA
>JBJEMF010000103.1:1914-2394 GCA_051879535.1 Lachnospira sp.
CTCCTGCCATGTAGGCTGTCTTAACCTTAACGGCCTCTATTCTCTCCGGAGCAAGAGTGGTGTTGTGGCTTACCGTTATGGTGATATCCTTTGTTACTGTTGTGCCATTTTCTGTATAAGATATGGTTAATGTCTTATCTCCTACCGTTGACATATCAATAGCTGAAGCGTTGGTTGTGTATCCTGTCACATCCTCGCTGTAGCCGTCTTCATAATACGCTGTGACTGTCAGGTCATCTACATTTAATGTATCTCCTGCCATGTAGGCTGTCTTAACCTTAACGGCCTCTATTCTCTCCGGAGCAAGGGTTGTGTCATGAACAATCTTTAATGTTCCGTTTACTGTTGCAATGTCATAGTTGCCTGTCACATCCTTACCGGCAGTATTTTCAATCTTTACACCGCTTATGGAGATGGTACCGTTTTCTGTAAGGGCTGTTGTGCTTGGTGTAAGGGTTATTTCTGTAATAGCGTCTCCTG
>JBJEMF010000104.1:0-86208 GCA_051879535.1 Lachnospira sp.
CTAATACTGAGATCTTGATTTGTCATCTTATCTAAATGACATTGGGTCTGACCCCCTCCTTATATGCTTATTATTTTATGTCCGAGCTTTTAATTGTGACATTAGATACATTTTCCATGCCTTCAACATTAATATTTCTATCAGTTTTAGCCTGGAGTGTATTAGCTTTCATAACATCTGTGATATCGAATCCTGTCGTTTCCTTAATAGATTCAATAGTCTTCGCCAGAACCGAAGGTACATAACCTCCCATCTGTCCTACGCCCGAACCGCCATTACTGTCACCACCATCAATAATGGTAATCTTATCAATGCTCTGAAGTGGTTTTGCAACCTGTTCTGCCATTTCCGGAAGAACTTTAACAAGCATTTCCATCATAGCTGCCTGACCGTACTTCTCATACGCTTCAGCTTTCTTCTCCATAGCTTCAGCTTCTGCAATTCCTTTAGCCTTTGTAGCCTCGGCTTCCGCAATACCGGTCTTGGCAATAGCGTCTGCCTGTGCCTGAGCTTTTATGGCAATAGCTTCTGCCTCAGCCTGTGCTTCTACCTTACGTGCTTCAGCTCTAGCCTCAGCCTCAGCAATCTGACGATATTTTTCAGCATCAGCATTTGCCATCTGTTTTGCTTTCTCAGCATTCGCAGGCTCTACGATTGATACTCGAAGACTTTCTTTTGTCTTTTCAGCCTGTCTTTGGGCAAGTTCAATATTCTTCTGCTCAGCAGCAATCTGTACCTGAATTTCAGCTTCTGCAATTTCCTTCTGTCTCTGCTTCTTCAAGAGTTCTGCATCCATCTGAGCCTGAATAACATCCTTCTGAGTAATGTTAGACTGAATATCATGGGCAAGTTCCGCCTTAGCCATAGCAGTTTCCTGCTCCTGCTTATAAGCAGATTCAAGGACAGCTTTATCTTTAGCTGCCTGGGAAATATCTGCCTCAGCTTTCAATCTTGCAGCTTCACCTTCCTGACGTGCCTGTGAAGTCTTAATCTGCATATCCCTTGCAGCCTCAGCTTTCTGAATCTCTGCATCTTTCTTTCTCTGGGCAATCATACCTTCACCAAGAGCTTTAATATAGCCGTTTTCATCAGAAATATCTGTGATTGTAAAGTTCTTGACCTCAAGACCCATGTTGCCTAACTCAGTACCCACAACTTCCTGTACTCTTGAAGAAAATTCTTCTCTCTTCTGGTACAATTCCTCAACAGTCATGGTGGCAATAATTTCTCTTAATTTACCTTCCAATACCGCAATGGCAGTTCCCTGAATGTTATCAATGATTTCTTTTTCATTGCGTCCCGTAAACTGCTCAATTGCTGTCAAAATACTGTTTTTTTCATTTCTAACCTTAATTACGGCGGTTGTAATAACACTGATTGGAACACCCTGGCTTGAAAGACTGCTTCGTGTAGCAACACTAAGCGGTATATTACCAAGGGAAATATAATCAATTCTCTCAAATACAGGTATTACAAGGCCACCGCCACCGGTAATAACCCTCTTTTTCATACCTGTTACAACTCCTGCCTTATCCTGTGGCACTTTTTTCCACATTCTAAGAACAACTGCAAGTATAATTATTATACCCACTACTGCAGCTACGATTCCAATCAAACTTGAATCCATAACCTATACCTCCTCATTTTTATTGATTTTAATCATTAATATATGTAACACACATAAGTGTAATTACTGTACATCACTCATCCTGTCGTACTTTTCTTCAAGATGGTCTGTGCTCTCAACTATTATATAGTCTCCTTCAAACCTTAAAATGTTAACCTCTTTATCCTGCTCTATGGCCTTGCCATCAGATGATTTTGCGGGATATGAAACATTAGAACCGGTGCTTACAAGAATGCTTACAGCTCCAACTCCATTGTCCGGAATCTTGTTACTTACTTTACCTGTTCTAAGCAATATCTCATCTCTATCCGATGGAAAATTTTCAACCTTCTTAAGTCTTTTTACTGCCGATTGTAATGCTACCGCAAATACATATCCCAACAGCAATCCGAGAACCACCAGCAGCCATACCGGCAGCCTGTTCTGAAAAATCATTCCAAAACATCCAAATATAAGAGACCACAGGCAGAGGCTGTTAACTGATAAGGGAAGAAAATCCAAACACCAATCTCCTCCAAAATCCAGCTGAAATACATCTATATCCAGAAAATCAACAAAGCCATCAAAGAGATTAAGTACAATACTGCAAAATGGAATCAATAACCCAATAATCATACACGCAATACATATTGTCTGAAACATTTTCCTCACCCCTCACTTACTTTCTTTTACTTAATAGTATACTATTATTATCCTTTAAAAAATCCCAAAACATACATTATTTTCATTTAATCGTGCAAAAAACGCTAACATTATTACCGCCGGGCACACAACAACAAATAATACCCCGAGCCCGCTTGTTGCCCGAGGTATTATACTTACTACTTATTGTTTATGTAATTGACAAGTCCCTCTGCCTTTATTATCTTCTGCATAAATTCCGGGAAAGCCTGACCCTGAAAAGTCTGACCTGTAGTCTTGTCTGTAATAACGCCGCTGTCAAAATCAATCGACACTTCATCCCCATCATTTATTGCCTTTGCTGCTTCAGGACACTCGATAATAGGAAGTCCGATATTAATTGAATTCCTGTAAAAAATTCTTGCAAAAGTTTCTGCAATTACACAACTCACTCCTGCTGCCTTTATAGCAATCGGTGCATGTTCTCTTGATGAACCGCATCCAAAATTCTTATTGGCAACAATTATGTCGCCCTTACTAACCTTATTAACAAATTCTTTATCGATATCTTCCATACAATGAGTTGCTAACTCTGCCGGATCAGATGAATTAAGATATCTTGCAGGAATAATAACATCTGTATCAATGTTATCACCAAACTTAAATACTTTACCTTCTGCTACCATAAATAATCCTCCGTTTCTGCGCTGTTTTACTGCGCATCTTCATAACATATTAAATTCCTAATTCCGATGGCTGACTAATCTTGCCTGTTACCGCACTTGCTGCTGCTACAGCCGGACTGGCAAGATAAATCTCCGAATTAACATGTCCCATACGTCCGACAAAGTTTCTGTTAGTTGTAGATACACATTTTTCTCCTTCTGCAAGGATACCCATATATCCGCCGAGACAAGGTCCGCATGTAGGTGTACTTACAACGGCACCTGCCTTGATAAATGTCTGAACAAGGCCTTCTTCTATAGCCTGCATATATATATTCTGTGTTGCAGGAATAACAATTACTCTTAATCCCTTAGCTACCTTTCTTCCCTCAAGAATCTTGGCAGCACATCTTAAATCATCAATTCTTCCGTTAGTACATGAGCCGATTACAACCTGATCAATCTTTATGTCATCAATAGAGTCTACTGTATGTGTATTCTCCGGAAGATGTGGAAAAGAAACTGTAGACTTAATTGTTGAAAGATCAATCTCTATAACCTGATCATACTCAGCATCCTCGTCTGCCGTATACTCTACAAACGGTCTCTTAGAATGTTCTTTCATATACTCTCTTGCAATATCATCCACAGGGAAAATTCCATTCTTTCCTCCTGCTTCGATTGCCATATTGGCAATTGTAAATCTGTCATCCATGGTAAGGTTCTTAACACCTTCACCAACGAATTCCATAGACTTATATAATGCACCATCTACACCTATCATTCCAATGATATGAAGAATAACATCCTTACCGCTTACCCACTTATTGAGCTTTCCTTTAAGAACAAATTTAATAGCTGAAGGTACTTTAAACCATGCCTTTCCTGTTGCCATACCTGCTGCCATATCTGTGGAACCCACACCTGTTGAAAATGCTCCCAAAGCTCCGTATGTACATGTGTGGGAATCGGCACCAATAATAACATCACCTGCAACAGTAAGCCCCTGCTCCGGAAGGAGTGCATGCTCTATACCCATCTGTCCTACTTCAAAGTAATTGGTAATATCATGTTTCATGGCAAATTCACGTACACATTTGCAATGCTCTGCTGATTTTATATCCTTATTAGGAACAAAATGATCCGGTACCAATGCAATCTTATCCTTGTCAAATACAGTTTTAACTGTCATCTTATCCATCTCATGTATTGCTACAGGAGAAGTGATATCATTTCCAAGAACAAGGTCTAAATCTGCCTCAATCAACTGTCCTGCTTTAACTTCAGAGAGACCTGCATGAGCTGCAAGAATCTTCTGTGTCATTGTCATTCCCATTTTTAATTCCTCCTTAAAAAATCATGTATAAAACATGGAACTTCTATATATTCTACAGTATATATTTTCATAATGCAAACCTTAAATCTATCCGGAATACTAATCATATAAATAATTAAAATGGATATTATTATCTCTTACGGTAACCTGTACCTGCGCTCCGCTCACAATAGGCATTGAAGGGGGCAGATGTCCAAAATCAGCATCCATGATAACAGGCACATTATATTTTTTCGCCACTTCCGTAACTGCATTGTAATGGTTCATTCCCATCATTTCCTGTCCGAAAACAAGAGGTCTTCCGATTATAAAGCCTTTGACATACTTAAACCATCCCGCGTTATCCATCTGCCACATAGCCCGTCTTATACTCATAACATTAAGATCACAGCTTTCTAAAAACCAGATAATGCCATCATCCTTATACTTTTCATTAAACTCCTGCACATTATCAAATCTTGTTCCTAAAAGATTTACAAGGCAGTCCATGCAGCCTCCCAGCAATCTTCCCTTTATATTAATTGCCGCTCCTTCTTTAGAAGTATCCACAGCTTGATTTCCTATAAAGCACTTTAAAACTTTTAACTCAGTCAGATTGTATTCAGGTGTGGGATTGTCCTCACTCTTAAGGGATTCCTTCTCCCAGAGAGCATATCCGCTTATTTCTTTCTTTTTACCCATCATAATATCCAGAGCATCCTTAAGTGACGGATGTAGTCTGTCCTGCCCGAATGCTGCTGCACAAGGCCCATATATACTTGCAGTATCGCATATGGTATTAAGCAGGAATGTGAAATTAGTATTATCTGAATACCCCATAAACCATTTTGGTGAAACATTTTTTATCCTGTCAAAATCCACAAAAGGCAGAATCTCACACATCAGCTCACCGCCTCCGCAGGAAATAAGCGCATCACAATCCCCGGACACATACATTTCAGTAAGTTCTTTTCCGCATAATTCAGGTGTATTACTTATGCCCACGCCTTTACTTTCATAAACATTAGGACCCAGTTTAACATCCAATCCCATATTCTTAAATCTTTCCAAAGCCTTATTAAATCCTGTTATATAAGGCTCCGTCGCACAGCCAAATGACGGTGCAACGAAGCCTATACAACCTTCATTATTAAGAAATTCCGGATATCTCATAAACTATCTCCTCTTAATTATCCCTGATACTTCTTTATCCTGTTTATGGCATTAACAGGAATAATACATCTGCAATGCTCCTTTATCCATGAAAATCTTTCTTCCTTTGCAGAATCAAACTCACCATATTCCATAAGAAGATTGAGCACTGCCCTGTACTTACCTTCTGCACATTTTCCTTTTTCTATCACTAGGTAATAACATTCTTCATCCGTATTCTTATACAGACTGTTTCCTATACCCCAGGTTTTATTAACCAATGTACAAAATTCTTCAAAATCATCAAAGCTGTCCATCTTAAATATTGCGTATCCTGCTTTAACAATTGTATCATGCTTATTTTTTGATGGCACGTTCACACTTGTATACCCGCTGTCACTGCTCGTTTCAGCAGATTTACTCTTGTTATCTTTTACATTGCCCTCATTATCTTTACCATCATTATTTCCAAACAATTCTGAAATTCTGTCAAAAGGAGAAAATTCTGCAGGTTTTAATTTTTCCCCTGCATTCTTTATAACATTGCTTCTTTTTCCCTTAAAATTTCCTGCAGATGTTATCGCCTTCGCTGCTCTCTCCCCTGCCTGCTTCAGCATATTTGTAAAATCTTCCTGTCCCGATGAAATGGTAAGAAGAATGGAATGATCAGGCTGTGGCGCAAGCTGAAGAGACATAACGCCTCCATCAAGTACGATTCCTATACTTTTTTCTGCCTCCTCCATAATAACATCAAGAAGGCTATGTATCTTTTCAGTGTCATTTTTAAAGAAATCATCCAGAGTTATGTTATTTTCTTCAAGATCCTCTTCATATAAGAGACATTGAAATTTATTATCATCTATTTTTCTTATTTCCATAAAACCTCATTTCTAAATCTGCTTGCATTCCTAAGTCAGTTTGCATTTCTAAATCAGTTTGCATTTTAAATTATGTAAAGTGTAAATATAATAACATATTTTCGTAAAAAGTACATATGGTAAATTAAAGATTACGTCTGACTTCTTCCACCAGCCTGTGCATCAAAAGATTGATATTATTTATTTTTTCTTTCTCTTCATATCGGAAATGCTTTTTGTCATTAAAGGCGTACACCGAAACTTTAACCACATCCCTTTCAATCTCTGCATGTACACGGCAGGAATCCACAAATTCAAGATTATTTACTCTCTTAGTAATCTCATTTTCAATATCAAAGCATTTTTTTGCATCCTCATCTTCGTAATTATCTCTAAGAAAGCCAATCAATTCATTATCCGAAGTTAGTATGGCTGTTGATGCTGTACCTGTTGCCGGAATAAATGTTTTACAATCAAGATAGTTATATCTCAGGCCCTTAACCTTTTCTCTTTTCATTATCTTTACATCGTCCCCGGGAACCAGTATTGCATCGCACTCATCAGCAATAAGCTTCTTAAAGCATCTGTTTACACTTTTTTCAACCATACATCTGACATTGTCGTAAAGATGGCAGAACTGAGATGCATCATCTTCACTCACGGTATATATAAGCGCTCCCTCCAATATGTCATTTTTTCTCTTTTTCTTTATGAGGACGAATCTTGGGTCACGTCTTTTAATCAACGTTGCAATATTGACATTGTGAGGAATCGCAACACCGTTATTAATACACTTATAAAGTTTATCCAAATCAATAAAAGCTATGTTATACTCCTGTATTGCCAGTCCCCTCAAAAGACTCTCAGTTTCCGGTAATAATTCATCCTTCTTTAGTATTTGTTTTTTTATATTAATATTTTTATTTTTCTTTCTTAAAAATCTAATTATCAAATCACACTTTGCAGCAGTGAGCTTTTTGGTACCCACTCCCGCCACAAGTCCGGTTTCCAACATATAATCATTCTTTCCCTGAATATTAATTTATCCCTCCTGCTTTATGCTTCAGAAGAACACATCTCTGGTGATTATATCACAACTATTATATTTACTGCAAAACGTTATATTAATCCGGACAGCCTTTTCCTTGAAAGAATACGTCTAATGTGCTATTTTATTTGTTGAATTTACAGGAAAGGAAATTGTATTTTTTAACAAATACAACTTAAATAATATTATGAAACTAAAGAAAATATTTAATTGTTTAGCAGTAATAACAGCGGGGCTGTGTATTTCCCTCTCTAACACAAGTACAGCTAAAGCCGATAACACAGCAGTTAAACTGGATATCAATATTAATCATACAGGTGATGGTGCTGTCAGAAACCTTACCGATGGCTCATATACATCAAAATGTTATTTCGATTCTGCTGATACAATCACAATAACAAGCAACGAGGACATTTACGGAATCTATATAATATGGGGAAGTGAAGTATCCCCTTATACAATTACATATAACGACAAAACAATTTCCTGCGGAAAATATGGATATCTTCATGATTATGTCGGACTTGAGCAAGGGACAAAAAGTGTAACCATCAATATTAGTTCTGAAATGTCTGTATGCGATATATACGCCTATTCTTCCGGAACACTTCCTTCGGATGTACAGGTATGGCAGCCGCCTTGCAATTCAGAAACTGATATTCTTGTATTTTCCACCCACGCAGATGATGAAATACTGTTTCTTGGAGCAGTACTTACCAACTATGGCGCTGAGCAGAAACTCAATGTCCAGGTTGCTTACATGTGTGATTTCTTTAAAACAGAACCTATAAGAATGCAGGAAGAATTAGACGGACTATGGGAGTGCGGAATTACGCATTACCCTGTAAAGGGAGACTTTATGGATTTATATTCCATGAGTCTGGAAGGTGCTTTAAAGCAGTACAATTATGATGACATAGTTGCTTACGTCACTGAATGCATGAGACGTTTTAAACCAATGGTATGTGTATCTCAGGATTTCAATGGTGAATACGGACACGGCGGACACAGAATTTATGCTAAGGCTATTGCTGAGGCCGTTGAAAATTCCAACAATGTGGACTTCTGTTCAGATTCCTCTGCTAAATATGGTATATGGGATGTTCCTAAGACATATATGCACCTTTACGAAGAGAATGCCATAACGCTGGATGTTGATACTCCTCTTTCAAGCCTTGGAGGAAGAACCACCGTTGAGGTATTAAAGAAAGCATTTACATATCATGTTTCCCAGTCAGAATATGCCTTCAAAGTAAGGGATGACGGATACTCTGCTTACGGTTATGAAAAATTTGACTGCAGAGCATTTGGACTATACAGAAGCACCGTAGGAACAGATACCAATAACAGCATGATGGATAACGTTAAGTCCTATTCACAACAAAAGGCTGAGGCTCTTGCAAAAGCTCAGGCCGAAGCTGAGGCTCTTGCTTCACAAGAAGCAGCCCTTGCAGCAGAAAATGATTCAGACAATAATGAGAATAATGATAATTCCAACACTTCCGGAAAAATGTCCGTAAAGAAAATGGTTATCAATATAGTTGCTGTCATAATCATTGTTATAGTTATCGCATTTCAAGCAGGCAGGACTAAAAACTTATATAGAAAAAAATACAGAAAAAATAAGGGCAAGTGGAAAAAATAGCAAATAAGAAATGGAGATGATTTGATGGATTCCACATTAAAAAGAACATGGGCAGAAATAGATCTTGATGCTCTGGCTCACAATTATAAGACATTAAGAGAAAGAATTGGAAAAGATACTAAATTCTTAGGTGTTGTTAAAGCTGATGCTTACGGTCACGGTTCTGTCCGGGTAAGCAGGTTATTGCAGAGTCTGGGTGCAGACTATCTTGCAGTGAGCAGTATTGACGAAGCTGTTGAACTTCGTCTCAACAACATTACTATGCCAATACTTATTCTTGGACATACTCCGAGAGAACAAGTTGCAAATCTTATTAAATACAATATCACCCAGGCTGTCACATGTAAGGCAAAAGCCATAGAATACAGTGAAGAAGCTGTTAAATGTCATGGCACCCTTAAGATACACATCAAAGTAGACACAGGTATGTCCCGTTTAGGGTACCTCTGTGACGGAGACTATTTTAACACAGGTGTTGAAGGTATCTGTGAAGGCTGCTCTCTTCCGGGACTTGAGGCTGAAGGTATATTTACACATTTTGCAGTATCAGATGAACCCGGGGATGAATGCAAAGCTTACACAGAGCATCAATTTAAGCTTTTTACCGATGTTATTAACGCTGTTGAAGAAAAGCTGGGACACAAATTCCTGATTCGTCATTGCGCCAATACCGGTGCAGTTGCAAGATATAAAGATACATGGCTTGATATGGTAAGACCCGGATTATTACTGTATGGTTACGGAGAATTTGCCGGGGAGCTGGGACTTAAACCGGTAATGTCATTAATGTCTACTGTAAGTACAATTAAGATATTCCCTGCCGGAACAGCCATCAGCTACGGTGGCATTTTTAAAACAGACAGAAAAACAAGAATCGGCGTACTCCCTTATGGATATGCTGACGGATTTTTCAGATGTCTCTCCAACCGGTGCGAAATTATGACAAAAGCAGGACCTGCTAAACAAAGGGGCAAAATATGCATGGATATGTGTATGATAGATCTTACTGATATGCCTTCTGTAGATGTTGGAAGTGAAGTTGAAATATTCGGAAAAAATAATTCCATAAATGATTTAGCCGCGCTTGCAGGAACTATTCCTTATGAGCTTACTTGTGCAGTAAGTAAAAGAGTTCCAAGAATTTATATCTGTAACGGTGAAGTTGTTGAAAAAGAGCTTTTACTTAGAAACGGAGAATCCCTAGGGAAATAAATTAAGAAACCTGCTCCGCCGGGCCCACAGTTAAAAAAGCAGATACAGGTTAATTAAAACCTGCATCTGCTTTTTATTTACCATGACATATCAAATGTAATATCCCTATGTTTATTACATATGTGACATCGGTATAATTATGTATTTATATTAGTTATTGATTAACTTTGAGCTTTCGTCATTCCAGCTGTAAAGCTTTCTAACTTCCTCTCCAACCTTCTCTGATGGATGTTCAGAAGCTAACTTTCTCATAGCCTTAAAGTGAACCTGTCCGCCTGCTTCACTCATATCAAGTAAGAATTCCTTAGCAAATGTTCCGTCCTGGATATCTGAAAGAATCTTCTTCATTGTCTTCTTTGTCTCTTCTGTGATAAGCTTTGGTCCTGTAATATAATCGCCATATTCAGCTGTATTAGAGATTGAATATCTCATTCCTGCAAAACCTGACTGATAAATTAAATCTACGATAAGTTTCATCTCATGGATACACTCAAAGTATGCGTTTCTTGGATCATAACCAGCCTCGCAAAGTGTTTCGAAACCAGCCTGCATAAGTGCACAAACACCACCACAAAGTACTGCCTGCTCACCAAAAAGGTCTGTCTCTGTCTCTGTTCTGAATGTTGTCTCAAGAACACCAGCTCTTGCTCCACCAATTCCTAATGCATAAGCAAGTGCCATATCAAGAGCCTTACCTGTCTCGTCCTGCTCAACAGCTACTAAACAAGGAACACCCTTGCCAGCCTGATACTCAGAACGTACTGTATGTCCAGGTCCCTTAGGTGCAATCATAGTAACATCAACGCCCTTAGGAGCCTTAATTAAACCAAAATGTACATTGAAACCATGAGCAAACATAAGCATGTTACCAGGAACAAGGTTTGGTTCAATATCTTCCTTATATAACTTAGCCTGCTTCTCATCATTGATAAGAATCATGATAATATCAGCTTTCTTAGCAGCTTCAGCGGCTGTGTATACTTCAAAGCCCTGCTCTTCTGCTCTCTTCCATGACTTAGAACCTTCATAAAGACCAATGATTACATGTGCACCTGAATCCTTAAGGTTTAATGCATGTGCATGTCCCTGACTACCATAACCAATGATTGCGATTGTCTTTCCATCAAGTAATGATAAATTACAATCTGACTGATAATAAATCTTAGCTTCTGCCATTTTACAACTACCTCCAAAAAGTATGTAATAAATTTATTTTAAACTTGCAGCACCACGAGCAAGACCTGTTATTCCGGTTCTTGCCAGTTCTGTAATTTTAAAACCATCCAGTAATTCGATAAATGAATTAACCTTACTTTGACTTCCTGTCAATGATATTATCAAAGATTCCTTTGAAACATCAACAATGTTAGCTCTGTAAATATCCACCATTGTAGAAATCTGCTGTCTTTCTTCCGGACTGCACTGTACTTTAATCAGCACAAGTTCCCTGCATACCGAATCATCACTAGGAAGTTCAACAATTTCCTTTACGTCAATAAGCTTGTTAAGCTGCTTTTCAATCTGCTCCAGAACTTCCTCATCACCTGTTACAGTGATTGTCATTCTTGAATACTTCGGATTCAAAGTCTCTCCCACTGTCAGGCTGTCTATGTTATATCCCCTGCGACTGAACAAACCTGCAACACGGCTTAAAACACCTGATGAATTGTCTACAAGAATTGAAAATACTGCTCTTCTCATATCTTTCTGCCTTTCATAGTAACTTTTTCAAGTCCCGGTAATGAGACCGAACTAGCTTCAAATAATAAAATCACACATTATTTTATCAACTGATACACTCATTGTCAACCAACAACCAGCACTGTTCCACCTAATTTTTTCGTGTCCTTAATATCATGGGTTGTAATAATTATTGTCCTGTTTCTGCCTCTTTCAACAATGTATTTTATAGCCTTATCTTTATTCACATCATCCAGACCTGCAAAGGGCTCATCCATAATAACCACTTTAGAATCTGTCATCATTGCCCTTACTATTTCCACTCTTCTTTGCATACCACCGCTTAATTCTTCACATTTTTTATATATGCTGTCCTTATCGAGAAGTACACACAATTCCTTCTCAATGCTTTTTTTATCAGGATTATGCTGAACCATCTTAATATTGGTCACAGGAGTAAGATGTTTCACCAGCCTGTTTTCCTGAAACACGGCACAGATGCTGTCACAGGTTTTGATACTGCCTGCATCGGGAGCCTCCAGTCCCATAATAAGTCTTAGCAATGTTGTTTTTCCCACACCTGACTCTCCCATAACACAGGTTATCTCCCCATCTTTGAATACATGGGATATATTTTGCAAAATGTATTTACCATCATATTGTTTTGAAACATCTGTAATTTCAATCATAATTCTGCCACACCTCAAATCCCTCTCATCTGCTTAACAACAGATATAACCCCTTCGATAAGGCAAGTACAATTTTCTCAAACAAAGCGCTGACTGCTATAACCACCAGACTCCATGCAAAAAGTTCTGCTGAAAGAAGATATATTTTGGCATAATACATACTTGTTCCTATGGTACCTGAAACCAGTCCTATCACCTCTGCCGAAACACCTGCTTTAAAGCACATTCCCAAGGACATTTTCAACTGTGAAACCACATAAGGATAACACTCAGGAAAGAAAATATATCTTATCTGATTTATTTTTTTCATTCTGTAGACCTTTGCAAGTTCCGTAAGTTTTCTGTCAGTGTTTCTTATTCCTTCTCTCACTCCGTTGGTAATCATGGGAATAACCACCATAGCCGTAATTATGGTTGATACTTTCTTAGAGCCAAACCACATAAGGAGTAATATTACAAAAGCTGCCACCGGAAGGGATTTCATAAGCTGCAGCGGCGGTGCAATAAACTCTCCAAAAATCTTAGATTTACCTGCCAGCATACCCAATATGATTCCAATGGCAAGACCTATAAAAAATCCGCCGCCAATGTTACACAGACTATGAAACAGTGTCTTGTAAAAACCTGATGTGACTAACATTCCAAAAAGTGTCTTTAATACAGTAACAGGACTTGCAAGCAAAAGCTCAAGTCCTGTTAACATACTGGCAGTCTGCCAAATTAAAAGCCAGATAAACAATATTAAGGTTCTTCTAATTAGTTTTATTCTCCTCATGTTCTTCATTCTCTTTGTCTTTAACCGGCGTAGCTAATACCTTTGCAACCATTTTATTTTCTACAGAAAGTATCTTGAAAATATATCCGTCGCATTCTGTTTCAAACTGTTCATCCTTCTCCGGAATCTTTCCAAGCTTATATATGATATAGCCATTTATTGTATCAATATCATCACTGTCAAATTTTATGTCCAGCCTGTCTTCTATATCTTCAAGCATAGTCTGACCATCAATTTCATAAGTACCGTCATTATTAGCTTTTACCTGTTCTTCTTCATCGTCGTACTCATCAAGGATATTTCCAACAATTTCTTCCAAAATATCTTCCATGGTAATTATACCGGTGGTCTGACCGTACTCATCAACCACAATTGCCATGTGATTTTTCTTCGACTGCATCTCTTTAAACAGAAGGCTTATATTACGGGTTTCAGGTATACAATATGGATCAAACATTATCTGATTCTTAACCTGAAAAAGTTTCTTATCTCTGTTGCTTTCGTCAACATAAAGCTTAAGTAAATCCCTGATATGTAGTACTCCGATTATATTGTCAATATCACCATCAAATACCGGGTATCTGGAATAATTCTCCTCCATAACTATATCAAATGCTTCTTTTACAGTAATACTGCTGTCAAGGGCAATGATATGTTTTCTATGGGTCATTACATCCTCTGCCTTCTTCTCCCCCAGTTCAAAGATATTGCCGATCATCTCTGCCTCGTTCTCGGCAATTACCCCGTTCTCATGGCTTTCATTGACCATATCCATTATTTCTTCAGTTACATCTTCTTCTCGTTTTCCTTTGCCTGCCAGTTTTCTGAACAGACCTGAAAACAGTCCTTCATTCCCATCCGCGGGATGGCCATCGTTCATGTCTTTTTTCCTTTCAAACTCTAGTTTATTGAATATATAAAATTATATAATACTTATACAAATAAGTATCGTATTAAGCATATCATAAATCGTCGTTCATCTCAAGACTTACACTCAAAGCCTTGTTAACCTGATGAATAATATCATTATCCAGATGACAAACTTTATCCTTAAGGCGCTTTTTATCTATGGTCCTTAACTGTTCCAACAGAATTACAGAATCCTTAACTATATCATAATGACATGAATCTATCTCCACATGAGTGGGTAGTTTTGCCTTATGCATTTTGGACGTTATCGCCGCACATATAACTGTAGGACTGTGCCTGTTTCCTGTATCATTCTGAATTATAAGGACAGGTCTTATACCTCCCTGTTCCGAACCTACCACCGGTCTTAAATCTGCATAAAATATATCTCCACGTTTAATTACCACAATTTTCACACTCCCAAAGCATCTACTTATCTTGTCTAACTTAAGTATTGCCAGGCTTTCCGGTGTGTATTCAATTTTTTTCGGATTATTTAATTACTTCCTTGATAAATCTTGCAATATCAGTTGCTGTCATACTTACATTTCCACAGCATTCTGCTGCTTTGTCTCCTGCCTTTCCATGTATAAATGTTCCCAGGCAGGCTGCGTCAAAGCACCCCATTCCCGTGGCCAGAAGTCCGGTAATAATTCCTGTAAGAACATCTCCCGAACCGCCTGTTGCCATTCCATCGTTACCGGAACAGTTTATATAAACTCTTTCCCCGTCGGTAACCACCGTTCTTGCATCTTTAAGAACACATATAACATGGTATTCTCTGGCATACTCCACTGCGGTAGCTATAATGTTCTTTTTTATTTCAGGCACGGAAATTCCTGTAAGTCTTGACATTTCTCCAATATGAGGAGTGATTATTGCATTAGATTCTTTGCCGCAGCTCTCAATTGTTATTTTATTCCTTGCAATAATATTCAAAGCATCAGCATCAAAAACTCTCACCATATCTGCTTTTTTTGCAACTTCCAGTGTTAATCTCTCCGCCCTTTTGTCCGTTGAAAGTCCCGGTCCTATGGCGATACAGGTTGCCCAGTGGAAAGATTCCTCCAGAAGCTGGGATGCATTTTCACCGGAGCAGGTATCATCATAAGTTGATATAAGACACTCCGGAACATGTATCAATAAAGGCTCCTTGTTGTCTATGTGTGTAAGTACCTTTACCAGTCCCGTACCCATATTATAAGCAGCTTTTCCTGCAAGAATGGCAGCCCCTCCACAGCCTGACGAGCCTGCTACTACCAGTGCTTTTCCAAATGTTCCTTTATTGCCGTCGCTTTGTCTTTCCGGGAGTCTCTTAATATCTTCGTCCTCATAGACGAAAATTTCTTTTAACTCCTCATAATATGGAGCAAAGCCAATATTTTTAATAATAACCTCTCCGCAATATGCAGTTCCCGGATATAATATCATTCCCAGCTTTTCATATCCAAATGTTACAGTAATATCAGCATTGACACAGCATCCCATAATTCTGCCGTCAGTTGCATTTACTCCCGTAGGAATATCTACTGCGACAACTGTGCATCCCTTTTTAGATGCACCATTGATTAAATCTACGATATCCTTGTACCTACCCTCAACATTTCTTGACAAGCCGTTTCCAAAAACTGCATCAACAATTACATCATACTCATCAAATAATGGCTTACTAATACATTCTATGCCAAGATTCTCAATTATGTTCAATTGTACACGGTATTCTGACGTTGTATTGCCTTCTCCTACCGTGTAAACGTCAGTATTTATATCCTTTTCCGTTAACTGTCTTGCAACCGCCAGACCGTCAGCTCCATTATTTCCCGTGCCACAAACGCACAAAATCCTGGAGTCAGTGTCAAGACACACTTTCTCCAAGATTGTTTCAGTCACACATAAAGCTGCTCTTTCCATCAGAACCAGGGAAGGTATGCCCACTTGTTTGATTGAATATTCGTCCACCGCCTTCATTGATGCAGCATCTACAACATATCTCATAACAGACTCCATTCCAGCTCATGCTTATATCAATTATTGTCGCTATCCTCATTATTTTCATTAATCTTATCAAGCTGGGTACAGGCATCGGCTCCAAAGATATCGTGCATATAGGAATACACTTTCTCATTTACCGCTTCTTTATCCTGTTTGATAAGAATATTTTTTTTCAATTTCACCCTTGTGGCATTAATCCACTTATCAAGAACTTTAATATCTTCCTTGTTGGTATTAAGTCTGTTGTAACAAACCTTTAGTGTTTCTGCCATAAGCTTCTGGTTAGCCCTGGAGAGTTCTCTGGGTATATCAAGGGATTCATCTTCAAGGGCAGCAATCTTATCCTTTGCTTCCTGAATAAGCCTCTGATTCTGATTCATGGTCTTCTTTTTCTTGTCGCTGTTATCATCGTCCTCCATGTTGTCAACCACTTCCTGAATAAGCTGCTGCTTTATTTTCTTTAATTCCTTTATGTCGTTGTTAACCTGCCCCTGTTTCTTTAGAAGCTCGTTAACCTCCTTCTCCCAATACCTTATTTCATCTGTCTTAACCTTCTCTGTAATAAGATGGTACCATCTCTCATCCAGGGTAAGTATTGGTATATTCTTAAATGCGTCATTATCTTTAATCAAATCGTATGTAATCTCTGACACTCTTCATACCTCCCTGCCGGAATCATTGAATAAATGGATAAAAAATAAATATAAATAAATATTACAGTCTATTATCTTTTATTGGCAATTGTATATGAAAGTCTCATGAGACTCTCAGACAAATGCACATTTTCAACAATTACATCATCTGCCAGGTTAAGATCTGTATGGGCAAAATTCCATATAGCCTTAATTCCTGCATCAGCTACAATTTTCCCCACTTCTTTGGCTGCCTGTTTAGGAATTGTAAGTGCTACAATTTCGATTTCATTATCTTTAATAAAATCCGTAAGTTCATCCATCATACGAATTTTTATTCCCCTGATCTCTTCGCCCTTTAAATCAGCATTATCATCAAATACACCACAGATAATAAAGCCTCTTTTTTCAAAATCGGCATAGTTGACAATAGCTCTGCCAAGGTTTCCTGCTCCTATGATAATCATGTTATGCTTTCTGTCTATGCCCAGAATCTTTCCGATTTCGTCATACAAATACTTTACATTATAACCATATCCCTGTTGTCCAAATCCTCCAAAATTGTTAAGATCCTGCCTTATCTGAGAAGCGGTTACTTTCATCTTAATACTTAAATCCTTTGATGAAATTCTCTGAACACCGCTCTCTATAAGTTCACCCAAGTATCTGTAATATCTTGGAAGCCTTCTAATTACAGCAGATGAAATCTTTTTATTGTCCTCCATCAGTTGCCTCCTAATCTTTTCGTATATCTAATCTTAAATTATATCCGTCCACGTACTCCCGCTTAAAAAGCAGTCTCATACATAATGTTAATTGTATAACAATATTATCTAAAAGTAAAGAAATCCTATCCTAACACCTTTTTAGCAATGTCAACAGATTCCTTTGCATCCCTTGCATAAAAGTCTGCCTTGATTTCTTTTGCATATTCCGGAGTAAGAACAGCTCCTCCCACCATAATCTTACAATCAAGATTATTCTCGTGAATAAGTTCAATTGTCTTTTTCATGGATACCAGTGTTGTTGTCATAAGTGCTGACAGTCCACAGAGTTTAACATTGTTATCTCTTATGGCATCCACCACTGCCTGATATTCCACGTCCTTGCCAAGGTCAATCACTTCATATCCGTAATTCTCCAAAAGAACTTTAACAATATTCTTTCCGATATCATGCACATCACCCTTTACAGTGGCAATAACAATCTTTCCTTTGCTTACAGGAGCACTGTTGCTCATAATCATGTGTTTTCTGATAACTTCAAATGCGCTCTGGGCAACTCCTGCTGCCATAATAAGCTGCGGAAGAAACAGTGTACCCTTCTCAAACTCAGCACCGATTTTATCCAATGCAGGAATAAGAGCCTGATTAACAATGTCCATTGAATCCATTGTTTTTAAAAGCTCTTCCGTAACAATTGCACCTTCATTTTTAAGTCCTTTTTCCACTGCATACACAAGGTCAGCTATTGTGTAATTTCCCTTTTTATCTTTTAAATTAACATTTGTTGCCACAGACTGTGCTGTCTCAGGAGAAGATGCCCCGGCTTGTCCTTTATTGGCCGGATCAATTTTACTGACAGCAGGCATAGCGCCATAAGCTTTAATATAATCCACAGAATTCTTATCTATGTTGGCCAGAAGCTTATAGGCTCTCACAGCTCCTGTCATTTCCGGAATATTAGGATTAATAATGGCAAGATCCAGACCATTGGTCAATGCCATTGTGAGGAAAATATGATTAACCAGCACTCTGTTTGGAAGTCCGAAAGATATATTTGATACACCAAGAACCGTCTTTAATCCCAAATCATGTTTAACGCTGTAAAGAGCATTAAGTGTTTCCATAACGCCTTCCTGCTCTGCTGATGCAGTCAGGGTGAGGCAGTCTATATATATATCTTCCTTCGGAATACCTATTGACACAGCTCTGTCCATTATCTTTTTTGCAATTGCTACTCTGTCAGCTGCCTTCTTAGGAATACCATCTTTATCAAGAGCAAGTCCTATAACGGCTGCTCCGTATTTTTTTACAATAGGAAGAATATTGTTAAGAGATTCCTCTTCTCCGTTAACGGAATTCACAATCGGCTTTCCGTTGTAAATTCTAAGAGCTGCATCAAGGACTTCAGGAATTGTTGAATCTAACTGAAGAGGTACATCCACAACTGACTGAAGTGACTTTACAGTATCAATCATCATCTGACGCTCATCAATACCAGGAAGGCCTACGTTTACATCAAGAATATCTGCCCCCGCAGATACCTGCTCCAATGCCTGTCCCAAAATGTAATCCATATCCCTGTCAATAAGTGCCTGTTTAAATATTTTCTTACCTGTAGGATTAATTCTCTCACCTACAATCCTTGGCTCATTAACAACCACTGTACTGGTAGCTGAGCATACAGCCCCCGGAATCTGTGGTTTTTCCACTGCGGGATTTCCTGCTTCTTTCAACATTTCTGAAAGGCATCTGATAAATTCCGGATTAGTACCGCAACAGCCTCCAAACACCTTTATTCCATATTTTCTTAAATCCTTCATGAATTCTGCAAACTGAGGCGGTGTAACGTTATATTCATTGGTGACGGGGTCAGGAAGACCTGCGTTAGGCTTTACAATAATAGGAAGTTTTGTCCAGTGGCTTAATTCCTCTATAACAGGTTCAAGTTCCTTTGGTCCCAATGAACAGTTTACTCCCAATGCATCAACTCCAAGACCTGAAAGAGTCAGTGCCATTGCTGATACAGAACATCCCGTAAAGGTTCTCATATTTTCTTCAAAACTCATTGTTGCCATAATAGGAAGACTGCTGTTTTCTTTGGCTGCAAGAATCGCCGCCTTAACATCAAGCAAATCTGTCATAGTTTCAAAAACAACCAGATCCGCTCCTGCCTCTTCACCGCATTTTACTATTTCCGCATACATATCATAAGCTTCCTCAAAGCTTAAGGTTCCCGTGGGTTCCAAGAGCTGCCCTATAGGTCCCACGTCAAGAGCGACCAAAGCTTCCGGCTTAACATTGTCACAGGCCTGTCTTGCATTTTTTATGCCTGCTGTAACCAGCTCCTGTACTGTCTTTCCACATTCCTCCAGCTTATATCTGTTTCCTCCGAATGTGTTGGCATATATAATATCTGCGCCTGCATTAAGATACTGTTCATGTATTGAAATAAGCAGCTGGGGCTGTGTTACATTAAGCACTTCCGGAGTCTCGCCCACCTTCAGTCCTGATGCCTGAAGCATCGTACCCATGCCTCCGTCAAGTATCACATAATCTCTCTTTAATAACTCCTGTAATTTATTAACCATTACAATGTCCTCCTGCCTTTCTAAACTTGCATGTACCTTTCAGATTGCAGGATGCACAGCCTCTGTTGGAAGCTTTTACCCTGCCCTTTGTAAGTCCTATTACTGCCGTAACCGACTTTGTTGGTGTAAGCATAAAAGACCTGCTTACGTTAAGTCCTATAAGTTTGGGTGCATTCAGTACCGTGAGAAATTCTTTCTGATGCTGAATAGGCAAATCCCCATATCCTATGCCAAATCTAAAAGTCTGGTTATATTCCGGTAATTCATCCTTTATGATAAGTTCCACCTTATCGCACACCTGCTCAACAGCAACACTTGCCAGACTGTCTGATACCACAGCCTTTGCCATATCAGTGCCGGACATAACTCTTAACATCCTGTCTATCTCTTCTGAGATGGTAACCGCCATTAATGCTGCTTTCTCACATCCTTCAAGATGTTCTTTTATGGAATTCCCCTTAAGAACCATACTTGTTCCGTCTATGCTTACCCCTTCATTCACCTGGGTAAAATCCACTATCCTGTATGTGTAACGGGGGACAGCATTTTTAATTACTTCCTCCTCGCAGAGGTTCAGCAGACTTTCCGTCATCTCATCTGTTTGAAAATTTTTATAGCCTAAATATCTTAATGCCTCATTTCTATTTAACTTATCCAAAGTTATCTTCTTATTCAATCTATTTTCCACTTCCGCGTTTTCTGCCTTTCTTAGATTTTCCGCCTTTTGCACTATTGGCTTTCTCAACGCTCACCTTTCTGCCCTTTATCTGAACATTATCATTCATGGCACGAAGAACTCTCTCCGCATGTATTGCAGGCACATCAACAAATGTATAATTATCCATCATATCTATGGAACCCACCAGTTTTCCCGGCATACCTGACTCTCCTGCTATAGCTCCCAGAATATTGGATGGTTTTATTTTATCCTTTTTTCCAACATTAATAAAGAGCCTTACCATGTGTCTGTCATCATTTTCCATATCAAAATGTATATCTTCCACCTCATCTTCTTTTTCCAGGGTGTCACCTATAATCATTTTTAAAAGGGCTGCTGCCATATCCATTGATGTGTAATCTTCCTCATTGACATGCTCTTCAACAAGATTAAGCATATCTGAAAGGCCTCCCTCATTAATAATATTTCTAACTTTGTCAAAAATATTATCTATCTTTGTGTTTTTCACATCATCCAGGGAAGGTACCGGCTTTGCAAGGATTTTGGTCTTACAATATCTTTCAATCTCTTTAAGCTTATACACCTCTCTGCCGCTTATAAAGGAAAGTGCCATTCCGTCTCTTCCCGCACGTCCTGTTCTTCCTATTCTGTGAACATAATATTCCTCATCCTGAGGAAGGTCATAGTTAAATACCATATCCACATCACTGACGTCAATACCTCTGGCTGCAACATCTGTGGCTATGAGGATATCAATCTTTCCACTTCTGAAATCCTCCATAACACGGTCTCTTTGCTGCTGTTTCATATCTCCATGAATTCCGTCTGCAAAGTATCCTCTTCCCTTTAATTCAGATATAAGTTCATCCACCTGTCGTTTTGTATTGCAAAAAACTACAGATAATCTTGGATTATGAATATCTATAAGTCTGCACAATACTTCCGTCTTGTTTTTAGGTCTTACTTCATAATAATACTGCTGTATATTTTCCACAGTCAGCTCTTTTCTAACCACCTTGATAACCTTTGCATTTTTCTGGTATTTTCCCGCAATTTCCATAATTTCCTTAGGCATTGTGGCAGAAAACATAACCGTCTGTCTGTCATCAGGGGTGTCTGTAAGAATAGTCTCAATATCATCTCTGAATCCCATATCCAGCATTTCATCGGCTTCATCAAGTACAACTGTTGAAATGCTGTCAAACTTTACTGTTTTTCTTCTCATGTGATCCATGACACGTCCGGGAGTTCCCACTATAATCTGGACTCCCGTCTTTAAGGACTTAATCTGTCTGACAATTTCCTGTCCCCCGTAAACCGGAAGCACTTTAATATCAGACATATATTTTGCCAGTTTTCTTATCTCATCAGCCACCTGTACAGCCAGTTCTCTTGTAGGACATAATACAATTGCCTGAGGTTTCTTAATCTGCGGATTTATCTTCATAAGCATAGGTATTGCGTATGAAGCTGTCTTACCTGTTCCTGTCTGCGCCTGTCCAACCATGTCGTCTCCGTTGCAAACCACAGGAATAGACTGTATCTGAATAGGTGTTGGTTCCTCAAATCCCATATCTTCAACTGCTCTTAAAATTCTATCATCAATATTAAAATCATCAAATTTCATATATTTATCTCCATTTCTGCACACCTTTTGTTGCATTGTCCTTTTCTGACTGAAACATCATACATTACCCTTTAGAATAAGTCAAAATTGCATTTTTAATTATTACCATATATAATTCTTGAGTAATTAAACTCACAGAGACAGTTTAAAATGAATTTCAGACTTTTGTGAAAGGAAGGTACTTATGATACTTTCATGTAATAACATTAATAAATCATTTGGAACCGATGTAATACTTACCAACTGTTCCTTTAATATAGAAGAACATGAAAAAGCTGCACTTATCGGAATTAACGGTGCAGGCAAATCCACACTGTTAAAGATTATTACCGGGGATGAACCTGCTGATTCAGGTCTTGTAACCCTGTCAAAAAATAAAACACTGGGATATCTTGCACAGGAGCAGAACCTTAACTCAGACAATACCATATATGACGAACTTCTTTCTGTTAAGCAGTATATTCTTGAATTGGAATCTAAGTTAAGAAGTACGGAAGCTGCCATGAACCAGGCTCGCGGTGAAGAGTTGGAAGAACTAATGACAAAATATTCTTCCCTTAACCACGAATTTGAAATAAATAACGGATACGCCTATAAAAGTGAAATCACAGGTGTACTTAAAGGTCTGGGATTTAGCGAAAGTGATTTCGGACTGTGTGTCAACACTCTTTCAGGAGGCCAGAAGACCCGTGTTTCTTTGGGAAAACTTCTTTTATCAAAACCTGACATTATTCTTCTGGATGAGCCTACCAATCATCTGGACATGGCTTCAATAAGCTGGCTTGAAAATTATCTTCTCAATTACAACGGTGCTGTACTTATTGTATCTCATGACAGATATTTTCTTGATAAAATTGTTTCCAAAATTATAGAACTTGATAACAGTATTGCCACTACATTTTCCGGAAATTACTCTGACTATGCGTCTAAAAAAGCTATTCTTAGAAATATGAAGTTAAAGGAATATCTCAACCAGCAAAGAGACATAAAACATCAGGAAGAAGTAATTGCAAAGCTTAAGCAGTTTAACAGGGAAAAATCCATTAAAAGAGCCGAAAGCCGTGAAAAAATGTTGGATAAAATGGATATTATAGAAAAACCTGTGGAACTAAACGACAAAATGAGCATTAAACTTGAACCAAAGGTTATGAGTGGCAATGACGTTTTAAGAATTACAGACCTTTCCAAAGCATTTGATAACATCACTCTCTTTGAGAATCTTAACATGGATATTAAGCGTGGAGAGCGTGTGGCTTTAATAGGAAGTAACGGAACAGGAAAAACAACAATCCTTAAATTAATTAACGGACTTTTACCGGCTGACAAGGGAGAAATATATCTTGGAGCCAAGGTAAATATAGGTTACTACGATCAGGAACATCACGTTCTTGACCCGGATAAAACCATTTTTGAAGAAATTCAGGATTCCTACCCCGACCTTAACAATACCAAGATAAGAAATACCCTGGCGGCTTTCCTTTTTACTGACGAAGATGTATTCAAATATATAAGAGACCTTAGCGGTGGGGAACGCGGCCGTGTGTCACTGGCAAAGCTTATGCTTTCCAACGCAAACCTGCTCATCCTTGATGAGCCTACCAACCATCTGGATATAACTTCAAAGGAAATTCTGGAAAATGCACTGAATAATTATACAGGAACTGTTTTATTTGTTTCTCATGACAGATATTTTATCAACCAGGTTGCAACCCGAATCTATGAACTTTCAGATAAGCATCTTATTAACTATATTGGAAATTATGATTATTACCTGGAAAAAAAGGATATCCTGGATGTAAAGACTTCAGCTAAAATCTCAGCAAAAGACACTTCCATCAATGGTGATAATAAAAGCGCTGATGCCAAGGCTGTGTGGCAGCAGGATAAAGCAAAACAGAATCAGCTTAAGAAATCTAAAAATGAGATAAAGAAAACTGAAGAAAGAATTGCTGCTATAGAAGATGAAATAAAGAAGCTGGATGAAATGTATGATAATCCTGAAATCAGCAGTGATACAGGGAAACTCATGGAAATCCATAATAAAAGAGAATCTCTCAATATTGAATTGAATGAATTATATGAAAAATGGGATACTCTTATGGATAGTATATAAATTTATCTTATATATTCGACAAAATCTTTAAAAAATGCCGAAAAATGGCATTTTATAGGCATTTTTTATTGACAAAATAACTAGTTTGGAGTATATATATCATATACTTATTATTACTTATTTCATTTAAGGAGGATGTAGTTTATTATGAATAAGACAGAATTAGTTGCTGCAATCGCAGAGAAGGCTGAACTTTCTAAGAAGGATGCAGAGAAGGCATTAAAGGCTTTCACAGAAACAGTTGCTGAGCAGTTAAAGAATGGTGAGAAGATTCAGTTAGTTGGCTTCGGTACTTTCGAAGTTGCTGACAGAGCTGCCAGAACAGGTAAGAATCCTCAGACAGGTAAGGCTATTAAGATCCCTGCTTCTAAGGCACCTAAGTTTAAGGCTGGTAAGGCTTTAAAGACAACTGTTAACACACCTAGCAAGAAGAAGAAGTAATTTTTCTTACAATTGGTAAGTAATGGTAACATGTGGGGCTGTCACATTTGTGGCAGTCCTATTTTTTAATTAACTTACTCTTCTGTCACAATGGTATCCTGTTTTAATGAATTATGGAGGCTTCAATGGAAATAGAGCGCAAATTTTTAATATCAAAAATCCCTGAAAATCTTGAGCAGTATCACTGCCGTGAAATACAACAGGGTTATCTTTCAACCAATCCTGTGGTTCGGGTAAGAAAAGACAATGATGATTACTATCTGACTTATAAAGGAAAAGGTAAATTAGCCAGAGAAGAATATAATCTTCCACTGACAAAGGAATCCTATGAACACTTGATTAAAAAAGCTGATGGTAATATTATCACTAAGAAAAGATATGAAATTCCTGATAATACCGGGCACACCATCGAACTGGATATATTTGAAGGTGTCTTTGAAGGTACTGTTTTTGCCGAAGTGGAATTTGAATCAATTGAGGATGCCAACTCTTACATTAAACCTGACTGGTTTACTGAGGATGTCACCGACAATAGGGAATATCACAACAGCAACATGAGCCAAAAGATTTTTAAGTAATATTTGCACTTTAGATATGGATTTGAGAAAGGTACACAAACGAGATGAAAACAAGGTTATTCAACATACAACCGGATACTGTTACAGAGACATTCCAGAGAATGAGAATGGCTGTATTTACCCTTATTAAATGGCTGTTCTGTTCTGTTGTTTCCGGTGTGGTTATAGGTCTTGTAGGAACCGGGTTTTACAAACTGCTTGCATTTGTGACAGAATTACGGATTAATAATTTTTATCTTCTTTTCCTGCTTCCTGTTGCAGGTATCATAATTGTATTTATGTACAGAGCTGTAGGAGAAGGAAATAATAAAGGTACCAACATTGTCATCACTGCAATACAATCAAATGACGAAGTGCCTATAAGAGTGGCACCACTTATAATTATTTCTACACTGCTCACACATCTCTGCGGCGGTTCTGCCGGCAGGGAGGGTGCTGCACTTCAAGTCGGTGGCTCTATAGGTAATTTTTTTGCAAATCATCTGGATTTTGATGAAAAAGATAAACGAATTATGGTTATGTGCGGAATGAGTGCCTGCTTCGCCGCTCTTTTCGGAACCCCCATCGCTGCCGCTATATTTTCCATGGAAGTAATAAGCGTGGGAATTATGTATTACGCTGCTTTAGTTCCGTGTGTTATATCTGCTTTTATCGCCCAGGGTATTGCCGCATTTTTTAACATTTCTCCCACAAGGTTTGATATAGGAGAAATATGCAGTTTTAATATTGTTTCAGGAACAAAATTTATTATTATATCTGCGCTGTTTGCTTTGGCAAGCATATTGTTCTGCATAATTCTTCACACCTCATCAAAGCTTTATTCAAAATATTTTGCCAACCCTTACATAAGAATTGTAATGGCCGGATTGCTGGTAATTGCTTTGAGATATATTACAGGCACCACCGACTATCTGGGAGCAGGCGCTGATATTATCAGCAAAAGCTTTACGGTAAGTGCTGCATGGTATGTATTCCTGCTGAAAATGATATTCACTGCAATCACCTTAGGCGGCGGATATAAAGGAGGCGAGATTGTACCCACATTATTCGTAGGCGCTACACTGGGTAGCTTTTTAGCTCCTATATTCGGACTTCCGGTGGGATTATGTGCCGGATGCGGTATGGTCAGTGTTTTCTGCGGAGTCACAAACTGCCCACTCACATCCCTCATATTATCAATAGAGATGTTCGGGGCAGGTTCAATGAAATTTGTAATTATATGTGTGGCTCTCAGCTATATGCTGTCAGGCTACTATAGTCTGTATAACAGCCAGAAGATTGTGTATTCAAAATATAAGACTGAGTATATAAACAGACAGTCACATTAAGTTACTGTCCACACTCAGCCAGATTATAAGCAAGTATATGTGTAATATAGATAAACAAATTCCATGAAACGTTAGGCAGTATCCGTACGTTTTTCGAGCATAGCTACTGTGCTCGCAGCATGTTTGAGCCATTTATGGCGAGTTTGCGAAGAGCGCAGTTGATAGGCGGCGCTTAAAAAACGAAGAATACAACGTGTTTCATGGAATTGTTTATCTATATTACACATATGCATGATAATAATTTGACTGAGTGTGAACAGTAACCTTAAATTTTATTTATAGAAATCATCCGCCGGCATCTTACCGCCTACTGAGGCTGGATTCTCATCATATAATACCTGAAGATACTTAGATATCTTTGTCTTTGCCTCATCTCCCAGAATCAATGTTATATTACATTTCGGTATTGCCTGTTTGGCAATGGCAACTTTGGTTATTCCATATTTTTCAACAAGTTCCGAAGAATCATCAACATTTGCATTAACATAATCTACTGACGATTTATACTCTTCAAGGAATTTATCTACTGCTTCTTTATTACTGTTGTAATATTCAGTATTTACCACAATTACTCCTGTAACGACACTACTTCCGTCTTTTGCAGTCTTTTCCCATTCTGCTGTAACATCTAAGGCTATTCTTGCATTTTTATTGCTTGTAAGTACTGTTGTTACAAAGGGCTGCGGCAGCATAGCTATTACCTCATCCTTGCTCTGTGCCATAATTGTTGCGACCTCTGTTGCCTCTGATTTGAATTCAATATTTACATCTTTATCAGGGTCAATTCCATTGGATTTAAGAAGATATCTTAATGTGTATTCAGGCGTGGTTCCCTTTCCTGTTGAATAAATTGTCTTTCCTTTAAGGTCAGAAACCGACTTAACTGAATCTCCTGTATCCACCACATATAGCACTCCAAGAGTATTTATTCCCAGCACTGTTATCTTTCCTGAACTCTTATTGTAAAGTGTGGATGCTGCGTTACATGGCATTGCAGCAATCTGGATATCACCTTTTATAAGGTTTGCAGTAAATGCATCCGCAGAGGCTTCTATCTGAAAACTGTAGTTATTGGCTGTCAGTCCGTCTTCGCTGTCCTTCATAAGCTTAACCATTCCTATTGCTGTAGGTCCTTTCAAGGCTGCAACGTTAATATCCCTGCTTACATACTCTTGTGTTATACCGGAATTTTCCTCATTATCAGCCTTATCCTTTGTGCTGCCGCACCCTGCAAATGATGATAAAGCCATAACTGCAATTAATGTGGCTGCAATTTTCTTCCTTAATCTTTTATTAAACATAATTACTGTCTCCTCCATTCTTTAATTATCATATCAATTGATACATTTCCCATATATTGATTTAATGACGGATAATATACCACCTGTATTGTGCTTCCAATCTCCATCATTTCAGCCTGTGTTGCATTAAATATTACTCCCTTTACCTGTTTGCCGTACTCATCCTCAAGATTTATATGCATAACATTATGATTCCTGCCAACCATACGCACCATCTTTACCAGCATGTTCCTTGCCGCAAAAAAAGGTTTTGAATTTCCAACTCCGTATGGTTCCAATATCTCCAACTGGGAAATAAACTTCATATCTGAATAAGCTGTAGCACTGTCATCATCTATCCATATCTTAGGAATAAAATCCTCTTCCTTCAAGGTAATATTCTCATTAAGTTTTTTCCTTAACATTTCAATATTTTCCTCAGGAAGAGATAATCCCGCTGCCATAGGATGTCCGCCGAATTTTGTAAGCAGACATTTACATTTGCCAAGCTCAGCTGCTATATCATAACCTTCAATAGACCTTGCAGACCCCTTCACTCCTTCCTTACCCTTTGTCAGCACAATTGTAGGTTTATAATATACCTCTTTAATCCTTCCTGCAATTAATCCTGCAATACTTTCATGCACATCCGGAAGATAAACCACAAGAACCTTATCATTTTTTAAATCAGTATTTTCTACAAGAGATAATCCTTCGTTGCTCCCCTGCTCCGTAAGTTCCTTTCTCTCCTCATTGAGAGCTTTTAATGACTGTGCTTTTTTTATTGATTCATTTTTATCTGTGGAAAGAAGCATTTCCAATGCATCCGTTGCTGAGGACAAACGCCCGCTGGCATTTAGACACGGTCCGAATACAAACCCCACATGGTATGCAGATAAGTTATTAATGTCTATTCCACAGGTCTCTATCAATGCCCTGAGCCCTATATTTTTAGTCCCGGCTATATGTTTAAGACCATATTTCACTATAATTCTGTTCTCATCCTTCAGTTCCACTAAATCCCCTACAGTAGCAATTGCCGCAAACTCTGCATATTCTTCCAAATGGGCCATATCAAGCCCTAAAGACATAAATAATAGTGTGATAAGCTTATATGCAACTCCGGCACCACACAATTCCTTGTATGGGTATTTACAGTCCGGCTGATGTGGATTAATAACAACATGTGCCATAGGTACCTTAAATACATTTTCCCCATTTACCGTTTCAACAGGTATCTGATGATGGTCTGTAACAATCACTGTTATACCACAATCTTCTGCATATTTAATTTCATCATAGGCTGATATACCATTATCGCAGGTTATGATTGTGTCTATCCCATCTCTTACAGCCTCATCAATAAGCTCTATATTAATCCCGTATCCGTCATTAATCCTGTGGGGAATTGCATAATCTGCCTGTGCTCCTGCAGTAATTAACCCCTTGTATAAAATGTATGTGGAACATATTCCATCAATATCGTAATCACCAATTATTCTTATTCTTCTATGAGCCTTTATTTTCTCCTTAAGAATATCCACCGCCTTATTGGCATCCTTCAAAAGATGAGGGTCATGAAGGTCTTTCATACTTCCATTTACATACATATTGAAATCCCTGTCATTATGAATCCCTCTGTTAAATATTATTCTGGCAATAACATCGCTTACATTGTATCTGTTTCCTATGGTGTTAAAGTCTGCCTTTAATCTGTACTGCATCCACCTGCTCATGAATCTTTCCTCCAAAACACTGTAATAATATTATCCTATTTAGAATTATAAATCCATAACCAATTGAAAAAGATATAGATTATATCGTGTAAAATACGATGTAAAAAATATAATGTATAAAACAGCAATGCCCCCGACAGCTTTATATTTGCTGTCGGAGGCATTTTAAAATATATAATTATCTGATTAAATATTACACCTGAGAGCCGTCTGCATTAACCTTCTTAGCTTCTTCTCTCTTTTTAATTGCTTCATCGATAACTCCGCGCTTCTTACCACCCATCATGTACCAGAGAGCACTTGTAAGGCAGATTGAAGAATAAGCACCTACAATGATACCTACAATAAGAGGAAGTGCAAATTCTTTTACAGAAGAAACTCCAAGTATAAACAATACAACAAGCATTATAAGTGTTGTGATAGATGTATTAATTGTTCTTGTCATTGTGCTTGTAATTGAAGAATTAACAAGCTCTGTGATATTAGTTCTTGAAGTTGCATCCTTTAACTTCTCTCTTATTCTGTCAAATATGATAATTGTACCGTTGATTGAGTAACCAACAATTGTAAGCATACATGCAATAAATGTATTACCTACAGATATTCTGAATACAGAATAGAAAGTTAATACTACAAGCACATCATGAAGAAGTGCTATAACAGCCGCAGCCGCAAATTTAATATCTCTGAATCGTACAAAAATATAAATAAGCATTGCTATTGTTGCCAATACAACTGACAAAATAGCATTTTTCTTCATTGTATTACTTACTGATGAACTGATTGTATCTGTCTCAACCACTGTATTTTCTTTGATAGGGAACTTCTCTGTGACTGCTGTCTCAATTGCTTCCCTCTGGTCAAGTGAAAGATCTGTTGTCTTAAATGATACCTTAGTTGAATTCTGAACCTTCTGCTGCTGTACTTCACTAATTCCTGCAGCTGACTTAATTACAGGAATTATATCATTCTCGATTTCAGATTGAGAATACTCTTTTTCGAAGGTAAAGCTTGTTGTTGAACCTCCTACAAATTCAAGGCTGAAATTAAGTACTCTGTTTCCAAGCCCTGCCTGAATACCCATCACTACAAAGCCGGCAAGGATTACTACAGCAGAACCTATAATAGCCCATTTTCTGATTCCCAGTACATTGAAAGTCTTCTCATGAACTGTCTTTCCATAGAACTTAGGATCTTTTATTCCAAAGTTATATAAAAGCTTCATAATAACCTTAGTAATAATAAGAGCTGTAAACATTGAAACGACTATACCTACAGCAAGTGTTGTTGCAAAGCCTTTAACAGGTCCTGTACCAAATATATAAAGAACCGCTGCTGCAATTAATGTAGTTACATTACCATCCACAATAGCTGATGTAGCCTTACTGTAACCTGAAAGGATTGCACCTTCAACATTCTTACCGGCGCCGATTTCTTCTCTGATACGTGTATAAATAATAACGTTAGCATCAACCGCCATACCTATACCAAGAATAATACCTGCAATACCAGGAAGGGTTAATGTAAGGTCATAAACACTTACAAGGAAAAGTGTAAGAGCTGTATAAATCACAAGGGAAATTGTAGCAACTACACCCGGAATTCTGTAAATAACAATCATGAAAATGCAAAGTAATGCAAGACCGATTGCTGCTGCTATAAGACTTGAATTAATTGCATCATGTCCCAACTGGGCACCTACGATATTAGAACTTACCTCATTAAGTGTAAGAGGAATTGAACCAATTCTTATGTAAGTAGCAAGATTTTCTGCTGCCTCTGCCGATTCCATACTTGTAATTGAAGCATTGCCGCCTGTAATTGTCTGGTTAACTGTTGGGTAACTGACTACTTCCCCATCATAAATGATATAAATTCTGCTTCCTACATTTTTAGATGTGGCATCTGCAAACTTATTTGCACCTTCATCTGTAAATGTGAGTGAAACACCATAAGGTGTGCTGTCTGTTGATGATGTATCTGTGTAGGCCTGAGCAGTCTTAACATCTGAACCTGTAAGCAACGGCTCATAAGACTCGCCTGATGACCATGCTGAATATCCTGAATAATCAAGGAATTCAAGAGAACCCGGTGTTCCAAGTTCTTCCAGTATTTCGTTAGCATCTGTCACTCCGGGAATTTCAACTGTGATTCTGTTATCACCTTCTCTATAAACCTGTGACTCTGTACTTCTTCCTTCAACACGCTTTTCAAGCTTATAAATAGTATCCTCAATATCCTGAGATGTAGGATTACTCTCCTGAATCTCATAAGTAATACTTACACCACCTGCAAGGTCAAGACCAAGATTGATATTCCCGGCACTTCCGTAACCCTTGCCATCCATTCCAAAGAATGCTGTAAGCGTAAGACCAACAGCCAATGCTACTATTATTATGGAGTAGCAAATTTTCTCAGGTAAACTGTACTTCATTTTATTTAGTATCTCCCTTCAATGTTATTATTAAAAATGCAATCTTTTACTCTTCCGACATAGCTGCCCGTATCATAATTGCACACTCTATACGCTTTTTTTGCAACTCGCATCCCACATCATAGGCATCATTAATATTGCCATGGAAATTGTAAGAATTAGCTGCACATCCTCCACTGCAATAAAACTTTGCAAAGCAGTTTTTACATTTTTCCTTTGAGTAGACATTACAATTCTTAAACATGTCTCTTATATCCGTACGGGTGATTCCCTCATCAACATTACCCATAAGAAAATCTTCATTTCCCACAAACTGATGACATGGATAAAAATCACCCCAAGGAGTTACAGCCAGATATTCACAACCCGAACCGCATCCTGATAATCTCTTGGCAACACATGGTCCACCGTTAAGGTCTATCATAAAGTGGAAGAAATTGAATCCTTTTCCGGCTTTCTTTCTCTTTATAATCTCTTTTGCCAGGATATCGTACTGCTCAAACAAAACAGGTAAATCTTCTTCCTTTATTGCATAAGAGTCCGTAGGCTGTGCAACCACAGGTTCCACTGAAATCTGCTCAAAGCCTTCATCTGCCAGATGAAGGACATCCTTTGAAAAATCCAGATTATTATGTGTAAATGTACCTCTGACATAATAATTCATCTGATTACGGCTCTCTGCCACCTTCTTAAACTTAGGCATTATAATATCGTAAGAACTTCCGTGATTATTACGGGTAGGTCTCATTAAATCATTGATTTCCTTACGACCGTCAATACTTAATACTATATTGCCCATCTCTTTATTGGCAAACTCTAATATATCATCATCCAGAAGTATTCCGTTAGTTGTGAGAGTAAATCTGAAATTCTTGTTATGTTCCTTTTCAAGACTTCTTCCATATTCCACAAGTTGCTTAACAACTTCAAAATTCATAGTCGGCTCTCCGCCGAAGAAATCTACTTCAAGATTCTTTCTGTTACCTGAATTAGCCACAAGAAAATCTAACGCCTTCTTACCTACTTCAAAGCTCATTAGAGCTCTTCTTCCATGGTATTCCCCTTCCTCAGCGAAGCAATACTTACAGGCAAGATTGCAATCATGAGCGATATGTAAACACAGTGCCTTAACAACTGTAGGTCTGTCCTTAAATGAATCTATATATGGTTCATACACATCTTCTGTAAACAGCTGTCCTGCATCTTTGAGTTCATTAATCTCAGAATACGCTTCCCTTACTTCTTTTTCAGGATATTTGTTCTCCAGTGCATCTATAATCTCATCAAGAGATTTATCTTCATACAAGGCAATTATGTCATACACGCATTCATCAACAACATGAACGGAACCACTGTTCACATCCAATACAATGTTGTATCCATTATTCTTATACTGATGTATCATTATTATCTCCACCTAACCGCAAAAATAAGAGAGTGTCGAAATGCTTTAACACTCTCTTATCCACAGTACAAATTAATTATTCTTATTCTCACAGCTCTGATTTCCGACTGTGCAAGATGTCTTACATGCTGACTGGCATGATGTCTGGCACTCGCCACATCCGCCGTGCTTCATTGTATCCTTTAAAACTCGGTTGCTGATTGTCTTAATGTGCTTCACGACAATACCTCCTTTATATTCATAACTGATTGAGATTATACCACATAGATATAACATTTTCAATTGTTTGTTTAAAGTATATTTACACCATTTCTATATCAAACCAAAACTTCTTAATAAAAAAATCCAGCCCGTAAGGGTAATACTTGAAAAAAATGTTGCTAAAACAACTATGCTTGAGGAAAGTACTCCGTCATTATCCATTCCTTTAGCCATAACATAACAGGTTACAGTAGTTGGAGATGCCAGCATTATAAGTATTGCAACAAGTTCCTGATTTCTGAATCCCATGATGACTGCTATAGGAAGAAAAACAGCTGCCAGTCCAACCAATTTAATAAATGTTGCTATAACCGTAGGCTTTATCTTCTTAATCGCCTTTCTTCCCTCAAATCCCGCACCAATACATATAAGAGCAATTGGTGTTGCAGTTTGTGCCACACTGGAGATTGTTTTGTCTATTATGACAGGGTAATCTATTCCAATCAGAGATGATAACAATCCTAAGACAATTCCTATAATAATAGGATTCTTTACTATGTTAATACATGCTTTCTTTATATTATCTGATTTAATGTTGTCTGATTTAATATTGTCTGATTTAATGTTATCCGATTTGGCTTCTTTGTTTTCGCCATTGTTAACTATATCCTTACTTTCACCGAATTTTTCCGGATGCGCCTTAAAGGTAAGTACAATTACAGAGTAAATGTTAAATAACGGAACAGCAGCTACTATCATCAAGGGTGCCATTCCCGTATCCGAGTACATATTTTGTATAAAAGCCATTCCCAATATAGCTGCACTGCTTCTGAAAGACGCCTGTACAAATGCACCTTTTTCACTGTCATCTTTCATAAATAATTCCGTTAAAATCCATATTCCCGCAAACATAACAGTAGTTACAATCATACAGTAAAGTACAAATCTTAAGTCAAATTGGGATTTAAAGTCTGCCTGGGACAGATCTTTAAACAACAGCACCGGAAGGGAAACCTTAAATACATATTTATTAGCTATATTAGCAAAATGGTCATCTATAATTCCAAGCTTTTTTACAACCCATCCCACTATCATCACCAAAAATATAGGTACTGTTGCATTAAGACTGTATATAAAACTATCCATCTGAAATTCCTCTTTATAATTTATTCCTCTTTATGTTCATTTTTATATTTATTTTTATATTTAGTTTATCAGTTTAGAGGTCAGCTCTTTTCAGACAAAACAGATGATCCAGCGGGCCGCTTCCGCTACCTAAGTTAAGTTGTGCCTTCAAAGCTCCGGTAATATATTCTTTAGCATCACTGACACTCGTGTATAAATCTTTACCCATTGATAAATTACTGGCTATAGCTGAGGATAATGTGCATCCTGTGCCATGGGTATTAGGATTGTTAACTCTCTCCCCCTCAAACCATCTGCTCTTATCCCCGGAATAAAGATAATCGTTGGCAGTATTAACCTCATGACCGCCCTTCACAAGAACGGCTGTGCCACTACCTATATTATTGTAAATGATTTCAGCTGCCTTCTCCATATCTTCAAAGTTATTTATTTTTATTTCGGAAAGGACTTCAGCCTCAGGTATGTTAGGAGTTATAACCGTTGCTATCGGCATTAAATATTTTATAATTGCATCCTTAGCATCATCATTTATAAGGCTGCTTCCGCTGGTGGAAACCATGACCGGATCAACAACAATATTTTCAGCCTTGTAAAACGTAAGTCTTTCTGCAATGACTTCTATTATATTTTTTGACGAAACCATACCTATTTTTACAGCATCAGGTCTTATATCAGTAAATACAGAATCTATCTGCTGTGCAACAAACTCCGGCGTTATTTCTAATATTCCCTGAACTCCGGTGGTGTTTTGTGCAGTCAAAGCTGTAATTGCACTCATCCCGTACACCTTATGAGCCGCCATTGTCTTTAAATCTGCCTGTATTCCGGCTCCTCCTGAACTGTCACTTCCTGCTATTGTTAGAACCTTAAACATAATCAATGCTCCTTTTTTGCTTAACTTATAAAAAAAGCACCGAAAACTTTATGTTTCCGGTGCTCACTCAGTGCAGTCGGCGGGACTTGAACCCGCACCCAAGCAATATGGACTAGATCCTTAGTCTAGCGCGTATGCCAATTCCGCCACGACTGCGTTTGTATTCGCTGTCAACCAGCGACTTGATTATATTATCACCCCAAGATATATTTGTCAACAAGAAATTCCAAACTTTTTTGAATTTAGTGGAAATTTAATAGAAATTTAATGGGGTCTGACCCCATTAAATTTTTATTAAAAACAGGGTGGAAGCAAAAGCTCCCACCCTGTTTACAAAGTCCGTCTTTTGAGTCTACTGACGAAAAGGCTGTTTTTAAACTTCTTCTTTTTTGAAGAATAAGTATGCACCAGCTGCAGCTAATACACTCATCAACAGCATTCCCATCATTACGGTTACATTGTGAGTATCACCTGTATCCGGTGAAGCTTCGGTAATTTCCGTTGCTGCCTCATCATAATAAACAATTGCATATAACGAGAACTTATCAGTCTCAAATACTAATGTTCCTGTTGTCTTATCAAACTCAGCATCAAGAATATCTGTCTTACCTTCATGTATTCTCACAACTTTATATACTCTGTTAACATTCTCTTTTGTTATGAGATTTTCCGGCAATTCCACTTTAATCTTTAAAGGTCCGTTTGTTTCACTTACCGCACTGGCATTTGAAACACCAAGCTTCTTAAACAGTGAAATATCAATTATCTGTCCCAGTTTATACTGATTATCAGTTGTTGTTACTTGTGAAATTGCTGTGTCTATTAATGCTTTATCCTCATCAGATACTGTTTCAGCATTGTCAACCTTCAAAATAATCTTAGCCTCAACACCGTTTGCAATCTGCTGTAACTCTTCTTTTGTGAATATTTTTTCTGCTGCTTCTTCAAATGGTGTATCAATCTCAGTCTCAGGAGCTCCCACTCCAACCTCAGATTTGATAGAAAGTCCTGTTGTTACAGGGTTGCTGTCATTGTAAAATGTCTTTTCCCACTGAAGTGTAGTGAGCGTAAGCTTACCTGCACCTGCATAAGGAGTTACAAGTTTCTCCAATGAGCTTGAATCATAAACAGTATATGAATAACCCTGTGGAAGAGCTGATAAAAACTCTTCTGCATCCTGAATCAAGGCACCATCCTTAACAGAATTATTGTTACCTACTGTAAGCTCTGTCTTAATTCCATCCATGTAATATTCTGTGTCAATGGCATTAATGTAACCTGCAGGACTGTCACCGTTACCGCTGTTAAGAGCATTTATTATTCCCTTAATCAGACAGTTCTGTAAAAGCATATGTCCACCGCAAGTTGATGATGCACCATTACTTACAATTTTCTTTCTAAGATCCTCATTAGTAATTTCATTTCTGTAATCACACAGTGTCTGTGCATCAAGTATACAGTTATATTCATGAACTGTACCATAACGAAGTCTTGGCATACGGTCCATAGAATTAGTATATACATTATTTGATAATGTTAGAGTTATATTAACCGCATCAGTTGCATCATCAGCCTGTCCTAAGAGATGAGTCTTCTTCTGTCCGTATGCATAATTTCTAATCTGCTGTGCTGTCATACCCTCTTCTAAACACTTGCTATAATATGGGTATGCACCAGGATTGCTTTCCATGGCTGTCATCATTTCGTTAAAGAATATATCATCTTCACTTCCCGGAAGGAATTCACACCATGATATTGTAATATTACTCTTGCTTGTAGGTGTCTTTATATCAATAACACCATCATAAGCCTTATAAAATGTGCAATGGTCAATCCAAATATCTGAACTGCCCTTCTCTATTGTCATAATATCCCAGTCATTTCTGTCATATGCACCTTCTGTCTCGTCATCCCATTCCCACATTTCATCAAACTTGATATTTCTGATTATTATATTAGAACAACCACTTATATCAATACATGCATGCTTAATTGAAGATGCATTATTTGAGAAGATTGTCAAATTAGAATAACTGTCTAACTTAAGCTGAGACACACCTGACTTAATTAACGTAGGATGTGTAAGCGGATATTTACCATGAGCTTTTATTATACTATTGTAATTATCAAAGTTTTCAACTTCCTTGTCACCTAAATTAATATCTGCAGTAATCTCAATTACCGAAGGCATTCCCGATTCTTTTACGTTAAGTAATGCCTGAAGGAATTCAGTTGCACTGCCTGCTTTATAATAATTTTTTGAAGTCTCGTAAAGTAATCCGCCACCTGTTACATCATCTAATGCTGCATAACCCTCAAGATTATACTTAGCAAGATTACTGTCATCTCCCTCTTCACCTGAATAGGAGTCTGTTACATATTCCTTGGTTACAAATTTCTCACTGACTGTAGTGCTTAAAGTTCCAACGTAACTGCTTCCAATAGATGAAACTGTTGTATATGGGTCCCATCCAAGGTAGCTTACACTTTGCATACTGTTTGCCTTATTCACAGATATCTGTCTTCTGAACTTATTAATCTCGTATCCGTATCCGTAAGAACCATACTCGTAAAATCTTGCCTTTACAGCTAAAGCACCGCTCATGTCTGAATAAGGATTACTATTATTAGGCTTAATTATCCTTCCCATATAACAGTTAATCCATGTTATATATGCATCCTGTCCCCATGGTCTTGCGAGGAAGTACTTATTTCCTGAGCATCCGTCCTCTGAAAGAACACGGCAGTTAACAAATGTAAGACCATAATCTGCATTTGCTGCTGTTCTAGGTGCACACACATATCCTGAGTTCTTGGTTGCACTGTATCTGAACATTAATGTACAGTCGCTAAACAATGCTCTTGGTTCATTTCCATAAATGAAATCCACATTACCTGCAATGTAACACTTGTAATAATACTGTTTTCCTCCGTTAGCACAGAGAGTATCCTGATATCCTAACAGTCTTACATTGACATAAACCGTATTTTCCGCATCATTACGAAGCGCATCACAAGACTCGTTTCCTAAAGTACCAACGTATGCGTATGTATTTTCAAATGTTATATTCTCAGCAGAGAAATTAGTTGCTCCGGATGCAATCTTAACTGCACATCTTTCGCCCATATCTCCACCAACCTGGCCTATTTCACTTGAATCAAAGTAAACTCTTGTTTTCTCGCTATCCTCACCAATAAGTGTTATATACGGAGAATTAACCACAAGATGCTCATGGTAATCACCCTCTTTAACAAATATGGTGACCTTTTGTGTATTATTTGAAGGTATTGAGTTAACCGCTTCCTGAACTGTCTTATATGTTACTATTCCATCAATTACGGAACCAGGAGCACCTTCATAATTGCAATCTACAACTATATCATAATTTGTGAGATATACATAATTAAATGTCTGTCTTGTCTTGTTACCATCGGTATCTGTAACGATAAGATTAACATCATTTCTTCCCTCTGTAACAACAATATCCTTAAATGAAAATGTTCCTCTTGTCTTAACAGGTACTGAAGCCACTTTTACCTCATTTACATAAAGTTCTGCTGTGCCTGCTCTCTCAATTACACCCTCAAGAGTAATCTTTCCATTGAACACTGTATCGTATGAACGTTTTGTTATTGTAATTCCGGCAGCCTTTGTCTCATATACATAAGTTCCTGTATGTCCGGCTGAAGGAAGTGACCATACTGTTTCTGATGGATTACTCCAGTTATTGTCTGTATCGCTGTAAGCAACAACATAATAGTAATAAGGCATTTCTGCTTCTACAGAAGTATCTGTATAAGTAGTTGATGTCTGTTTGCTTACGATTTTTGCGCCATCTTCTCCCTCATCATAAGAATAACGATATATTTCGTATCTTTCTGCCCCTTTAACTGATGGCCAGCTAAGAGTGATAGATGACTTTGTAGAACTGATACTGATTTCAGGTGAATCCAATGCACCTTTAACGTATGTTGCTCCACTAGTCTCCTTGTAAGTATTAACGGTACCGTTAACACCAAGTTTTCCGGCTACTCTGAACTTATAATATCCGTCTGCTGAGGAATCAACAGGATACTTATATGTCTTACCTTCTATATCGGTCTCTACGTCTGTCCATGAGCTGTAAGTTCCGTTTTCTGAAGAACTCTTAGAAACCTGTAATACATACATTCCGTCACCTTCTGCCTCTGTAGAAGCTTCCCAGTTAACTTCAATATAATCTCTTGTTGTAGCTGCTGTTGCTGTAACATTAGAAACAACCGGTGCTACACCATCTGTATAATAGCAGTCATTCTGATCATAAAGTACTGTACCATCAGCTTTCTTATATACCATATTGGTAATTACAGCAGTACAGCCTGACACAACAAATCCGTATGACATAGATGTATCTTTTCCGGATGCTTTCATCAAATATACACCGGAATCACCGTACTTATATGTATCTGTATTAGTTTCTCCACCCTTTGGTGTAGAAGTAATAACTAAACCTTCATCTGTCTTTTGAACCGTAAAATGAACTTTCTGTCCTTCAGTTATAACTGTATTGGTTCCGGAAGCATTTGCATCCCCTGCTTTTGTCTTTGACAATATACCTCTGAGGCCTGTCTTGGATCTTATACCCACAGTGGCAATAGAACCGCCGTTATATCCTCCGAAGAAAATTCCATAATTAGTACTGTTAGAACAATCCTTTATAACAACATCTGCTTCAAGGATATTATTGTCTGTGGTTGCAGGGAAACCATAATAGCTTACCCCTGAAGAAATTGTGGAACTTCCCATTGAACCGCCTGCATTCTTTACAGTAAGCTTCTGTCCTTCCGGAGTTACTGTAAGATTATCTGTATTACCTGATGCTACAGGCATAACAGTCTGCTCCTTAATAGGAACTATCTTCTCATAAATAACTTCAATACTCTTAAGATAAGCCTTATTCTCTGTGTTAGAACCACCCTTTATGGCAGTACTTGCAATCTTAACAGTGGCAGGAGCATCTCCGGTATATGAATATGTAGATGTAACAGAGTCTGTAGCTGCTGTAATCTTATCCGTATCGCTGACACCTATGGTGTAAAGGCATGATGCAGCTGAGTATCCTGTAACAACCACTTTACATGGTCCTGTAACAGGAATTGTTACATATGTACCCGGATTAAACTGTGCCCTTGAACCGTCTCCTGCAAGCTTTGCTCCGTTAGCGCTGTCAGAGGCATCAATATACATTCCCTTAAAATAACCTGTTGTATTCTGAACCGTGGTATTGAAGTATTCACTTCCATCGCCCGGATTATATAAATTCCAAACTGTCACGTCCTTTACCGTTACTGTCTGTGTAACAGATGCTCCCTTTACAGTAACTGATTTTCCGTTAACCAAATCATAAGGAAGTTCATTTAATCCATCAATAGAAAAGTCATAAGTACCATCTCTTAATGCAACTGCGGCTGAATCAGAAAATGAATATGTTCTGTCATCTTCTCTATTGACATACTTATATGTAAAGCTCTTCCCTGAGTTCTTGAGTTCATCAGGAAGGTTTAATGTTACCCCATAAGTTGTCTTCTTTGTAACAGTGATATCCTGTGTTGAGCTTTCTGTAAATGTAACATTATCTGATGGTGAGGATAACTGATAATCAGGTGCTCCTGTTATTCCCACCTTATATGCTACGTCCTTGGCAAGCTTAGCTGTATATGTCTTTGATTCAGAATTAAAATTCACCTGAGGTGTAAACTCAGAGTTCACCTGCGCTGTAAATGTAGGAGTAAATTCTGAAAGTTCATAATCATTATCAAAGCCTGTTACAGTTCCTGAAACAGTAACTGTGCTCAGCTTAATAAGAGTTATGTTAAAATCTGATTTATTGCTTCCATCTAAAGTAACTAAGCCGGTATCAGATGTCATAGTAAATTCATCATCGCTTACTGATACTTCAAAATCTGCTTTATCTGACTCATAAGGTACTTCTACAGAATATGAACCGTCTATTCCAATTGTTCCCTTGTATTCAATACCTGTAGATTTATTCTTAAGAACAACCTGCATTCCCTCAGTAAGAGCTGTGGAAGAGGTTACAGTTCCTGAAATGGTGTTCTTAGGAAGCTTGTAGCTTGTAACTGAAATACTCTGATAGTAATTCTTTGAAGACGTTATTGCTGTTAACAATACTTCTCCTTCATTACCGTTAGTGTAACATACTATAGAATACTCTTTATACTTATCCACTGTTTCAGAGCCCAACAGCTCGTAATGTAAAACATTATCACTAACTCCCTCAAAGCTAAATGTCTCCTCAAACAACTTATCATCTGAAGACGGAAGATATGATGTGCTTATCTTAACCTTAACAATACTCTTATCCCCGGCTACAGGAACGTACATCTTAGTTCCCGGATTGACCTGTATTCTTGTATTAGTAACATCAGTTGCAAATTTTCCTGTTGTAGCGTCTACATACAACACGTCATTACTGCTGTTCTTATATGAAACGCTATTAGATTGAATTGTTTTATTTTCAGTTCCATAATCCCAAGTAGCTGAAACAGTTCCGTTACTGTCGAAATCGCCGGCAAATTGAGCCGGTGTAGTTGCTGTAGAATTGGAAGATGTGATAGAAATTGATTTGTAATAATTCCCACCAGAAGTTTCTACTTTTACACAATCCTTCGTACCGTCAAGACTAATGGTATACTGGTAATCCACCCAGTTTACAACAGTATCTGAACTGGTAATCTTCACTCCCTCTTCTGTTTCCTCAAAACTTAAATCATAATATGCATTTACTTTAATTGTGCAATTTAATGCCCCTGACACAACCGGTAAGGTAAAGGAAGCATTATCTTTAACATTGTAATCTCCATTACCAGTCCTTATATCAAAAGTACCTCCGGCAAGCACTTCTAACGATTGACCATCTGTATTAGTCAATGTCTTAGCCGCACCACCATTCGCCGTTGTTTCATCGGTAAAGGATGATGCTGTTGAGGTTGTCCATGTGTATGTTTCACTTACACGTGTACCTCCCACCGCTTTCGCAGTAACCAGACCTCCCAGTATTCCCGCCGGCAAATCCGATAATATCCCCAGCACGATTAAAAGTGCAAGGGAGAACGCCGCAATTCGGCGCAGTTTGCAATCTCTGCTAAATCTTTGCATATTGCAATCCTCCTTAAATTGATATTTTCTATAAAATAATATTAAATTTTTCAAGCCGTTTTGTATAAATTTACCATAAAATTGTTTTAAAAACAATATCATTTTTTGTTCTCTTTAAATATTCTACAGATTTTTAATCTATTAAGATTCCACAGGATGTTGCACAGAATTCCTTTTCATAAATGCAGAATGGAATGTAAGATAATTTGTGCAGAATGGAATGTGAGATAATCTGCCTCTTGACAACTCCCCACGCCTCCTATAAAATGTTAAGAGTTCGCGGAAGTGTCGGAATGGCAGACGAGCAAGATTCAGATTCTTGTGTGGGTTACCACGTGTGGGTTCAAGTCCCATCTTCCGCATTAAGTAAAGAAGAGGGTTAAGCTATAAAACTTAGCCCTCTTCTTTTTTATTGTGAGGAGTCCCTGTGCATCAAATTAGCTTATGGATGTTCGTTATCTGCCCATCTTCTCTCATTTTGCCTTTCTTGGGCAGAAATTTCTTCGTGAAGCAGTCAAATTTTCTACCCATAAGGGGCGTTTCATACCAGCTTGGGCATAACGGAATAGAGACTGCTCCATGAAATGTGAGCACATTGACAAATCCCAAGTTGTCAAGACTGTAAAAAAAATAAGGAGGTGATCCCTACAGACCTCCTCCTAATAAATATGCTCTTCAATTAATACTCTATAAATTCATTAATGTCTCTTAAGACATCTTCTATCTCTCCGTTGGAATCATTGATTGTTAACTGCAACGTTTTGCTTATATCAAGGCTGAAAAGTCCCACCAATGACTTTCCATCAACACAACTGCAACCGGACTCCACATCAAATCCACATGAATACTTGCTAATTTTGCTAACAAACCTCTGAACTTTCTCTACTGAGTCCAACAGAATCGATACCGTCAACATATATTTCTCCTCCCGTTTCCTGTGCCACTTTTCTTATGTGCTTTAAAATGAAAACACATTTTATATGTAATCTCATGGTTATTTGCGGTTAACCTTGAAATATTCACAACTATACTACATTTTATGAAGAAAAACAACCTTAAAATGTATAATCATGCCTATAATTATGCAATGTTATATAAAATTACATGGAAACAACCTGAGCCATTCCGTTTCGTATTCTTCCATACAAATTGCCATCATATACTATACAGTTTCTGCCATTCTTCTTAGCTGTATACAACGCTTTGTCTGCTTCCTCGTAAAGCTGGTCAAATGAATTATTATATGAAGGAACAAAACTGGCTGCTCCGATACTTACTGTTACATTTTTAGAAACAGCACAATATGCCTGAGGTATGGCTTTATCTTCAATATTCTTTCTTATTTTCATAGCAAGGGAAACCAGATTATTCTGTCCTGTATCCTGAACAAATATCAAAAATTCTTCTCCACCTGTACGTGTTACAAAATCAGTACTTCTCTGAGCTGATTCTTTAAGAGCATCCGCCACTAACTTAAGACATCTGTCTCCTGCCGGATGACCAAAAGAGTCATTATATTTTTTAAAGAAATCAATATCTATTGCTATAATGCCAACGGGAACTCTATGTCTTTCACAATAAGGCCAGATAGCAGCTGCCCTTCTTTCAAGTCCTCTTCTGTTAAGAAGTCCCGTGAGCGCATCATGCTCTGAATTATCTGTTTTCTTTTTAAGTTTACTGTTGGTATTTTCACGTTTTACAACACTGTTGTGCTGGTATCCGGACAAAAATACTATTCCTATCTGGATAAGACACACATCTGCAACACAGTGTATATGTAACTGTAACGCAGCTATTAACGCAACCATAATAGCTGTCATTCCACCTACAAATGCAAGTCTCTCCTTTTCCTCCACCACAGGTACAAATATAAAGTACAAACATGCGCACACATACACCACAACGCTGTCGAATATATGCATGTTAACGCCGGCAAAAATCATCATAAATGCTATAGTCAAGCCATAATACGAAAGATAAGTTTTCTTAAAGGAATCAAACTCATCATTCTTAATTTCCATTCTAATCAAAAACAAATAACAAATCTGAACAAGTTCTGCCAAAATATAACACACTATAATTGGTGTTTTAAATGAAACATTTTTTCCCCAAAAAGCTAATGTTACAAATGCAAATACTGGAAGCAACAAACAGCTTACAATTGAAGAAACGTACGCCTTCTTCATATTTATGTATGAAATATTCTTATAAAAGTCTGCATTTTTGATTTTTCTCTTGTCCATAGGTTATTCCTCCCCCTGACATAACACAAACAAGCACATCATCAACCGGTAATACAATATTTTATAGCCATTTGTAACAAGATAATCCAACACAATATCTTGAAAAAAATCACTATAATGATACTACATATAAGAAATTATTACAATAGTTTTCATTATTCATTTTCTGTAGATGTTACATAATGTTCTATGGTTTCCCATAATTCTTCAAATCCCTGTTTTGTTTCTGATGAGAAAGGAATAAGAATATCCTCCGGTCTTAAGTTAAGCCCTGTTCTCACAGCTTTAATATTCTTCTGAACCTGGCTTCTTTTAAGCTTATCCAGCTTAGTTGCAATAATAACAGGTCTGAATCCGTTATCAACGATCCAATTGTACATAAGCTTATCATTTTCAGACGGGTCATGCCTTATATCAACCAGTAAGAATACCTGTTTAAGATTAGAAGATTTCCTCAAATATTTCTCAATCATCTTTCCCCACTTTGCCTTAACCTGCGGGCTTGCGTTGGCATATCCATATCCCGGTAAATCCACCAGATACATACTATCATTAATATTATAGAAATTAATTGTCTGGGTTTTTCCCGGCTGGGAAGATGTTCTTGCATAGGACTTCCTGTTCATCAATGAATTTATAAGTGATGATTTACCTACATTTGACTTTCCGGCAAATGCCACCTCGGGAAATGCAGTATCAGGAATGGCGCTTGTCACACCAATTACAATATCAAGATTTACCTTCTTTATTACCATACTAACCTCCATTCTGTTAGTTTAGCCTATTTTCTTACAAGAGCTGTGTCAAGCACCTGAGACATTCTGTCAACATAGACAATTTCTAAATCTCTGGTTATTTCTTCGTCAAATTCTTCCACATCCGGTCTGTTTTCTTCCGGCACAATTATCGTTGTTATCCCCGCAGCCTTTGATGCCAGTAACTTTTCCTTCAAGCCGCCGATTGGAAGAACTCTTCCTCTCAATGTAATCTCTCCTGTCATAGCAAGGTCAGCTCTTACCGGAATTCCTGTAACAGCAGAATAAATAGCTGTAGCCATAGTTACACCTGCGGACGGTCCGTCCTTAGGGACAGCTCCCTCCGGCACATGAATATGGAATCCATGATTCTCATAGAATCCCCCATCCACTTTATCCCGGCCCTTTTCAGTAACTGATTTCACGTATGAATAAGCAATAGTTGCTGACTCTTTCATAACATCTCCAAGTTGTCCGGTAAGTGTAAGTTCGCCCTTTCCGGCTTGTGTATTTACCTCTATTTCAAGAGTATCTCCGCCTACGCTTGTCCATGCAAGGCCTCTGACAATTCCCACATCTGCTTTATTATTTTTCTTGTCAGGTCTGTACTTGATTTTCCCAAGATAATCAGAAAGATTCTTTTCCGTAATCCTTATGACAGACTTATTACCTGCAACAATATTACCCTCTGCATCAAACGCTCCCAGCTCATACAGTTGGGTTACAGCTTTCCTGCAAACCTTTGCAATCTGTCTCTCAAGTTCCCTCACTCCGGCTTCTTTCGTATATCCAAGGATAATCTGCTTCAATGCCTTATCAGAAAACTTTATATTTTTCATGGTAAGACCGTTCTTTTCCACCTGTTTTTTAACCAGATGTTCTTTTGCAATATGCATTTTTTCATTAAATGTATAACTGCTTACCTCTATTATTTCCATACGGTCAAGAAGCGGTTTGCTCATTGAAGACAAATCGTTGGCAGTTGCAATAAACAACACATTTGAAAGGTCTGTGGGAAGTTCTATATAGTGATCTATAAAATGTGAATTCTGCTCGCTGTCCAAAACCTCAAGAAGTGCTGACGATGTATCCCCTTTATAATCACTGCTTATCTTATCAATTTCATCCAAAAGCATAAGGGGATTGGAAGACTCAGCCTGTCTAAGTCCCTCTATAATTCTTCCCGGCATGGCACCTATATAAGTTTTTCTGTGTCCTCTGATTTCAGCTTCGTCTCTAACGCCTCCAAGGCAGATTCTCACATACTTCTTTTCTAAAGCTCTGGCAACAGATTTGGCAATAGAAGTCTTACCTGTTCCCGGAGGACCCACCAGACACAAAATAGGGGCATCGGATTTTGATGTTATATTTCTTACCGCAAGAGATTCGATAATTCTATCCTTGACCTCTTTCATTCCATAATGATCTTCATCAAGAATCCTTCTTGCATTTTCAATATCATTGTTATCTTTAGTCATATTATTCCACGGAAGTGACAGACATGTTTCAACGTACATACGCTCAACATTGGCTTCAGACGAACTGTGGGAAAGCTTCTTAATTCGTCTTACTTCCCTGAGAAGTTTTTCTTTTACTTCCTTATCAGCATTGAGCTTATTGATTTCCTCTGTAAATTCATCAATCTCGCTCTTATCATCTCCCTCAAGTTCTTCTGCAAGAACGTTCATCTGCTCCCTAAGAATATATTCTTTCTGGTTTTGTTCAACCTTTTCTTTTACTTTCTCAGACAGTTCTTCCTTAATCCTATAGGCGTTGGTCTCATCAATAAGAAGTTTTGCCACAAACTCATACATATCAAGGATATCATTCATCTCAAGTATCTTCTGCCTGTTCTCATACTCCATAGGAAAATCATTTACAAATGATTCCATAAGCTTTTTGGCACTGTTCTCCTGAAGCCATACAGCAATGAGATCTCTGTTGCATCTTGGATTTGACGCAGCATATTGCTTGAGCATCTCCCTCATTCCAAGTACAATCGCTCTCCCTGTAACTTCATCCGGTTCATTAACAAATGTACCAACTGTTTCCACATTTGCAAATAACATCTCTTTGGAATCAAATATTTCAATTACTCTGCCTTTTTTTATACCTTCTACCTGCACCCTAATCAGCTTATTAGGCATTTTAACAACCTGCTTAATAACAGCAACCGTACCTATCCGGTAAAGGTCGTCAAAGCCGGGGTCGGATACTTCCGAATCCTTCTGTGTCAGGACCAAAATTTTCTGGTCTTTTTCCATGGCAGTTTCCACAGCTTGTATAGATTTTTTTCTGCTTATATCAAAATGTATGACCATGTCTGGCAACACGGTCATACTTCTTAAAGCAATTACTGGTAACGTAATCATATTCATATCTTTTAACTAACCTTTTTTCATCTCAAAGTCTGAGAGCTAAGCTCTCTTATTTACTGCATCGGTTCTGTACTCAATGATAGGCTTACCGGTACCCTCAACCGCTTCCTTTGTGATAACACATTTTGCAATAGTCTCATCAGAGGGAACCTCATACATTACATCATTCATTACTGATTCGAGAATAGATCTTAACCCTCTGGCTCCTGTCTTTCTCTCGAAGCTCTTATGAGCTATTGCAGTGACAGCATCCTCTGTAAATTCAAGATCCACTTCATCAATACTTAAGAGTGCTTTATACTGTTTAAGAATAGCATTCTTAGGCTCCTTAAGAATTCTTACCAAAGCATTCTCATCTAAAGAATCAAGAGCAACTACAACCGGCACTCTTCCCACAAATTCAGGAATAAGACCGAATTTGATAAGATCCTGAGGAAGTGCTTTATGGAACATTGCTCCTACATCCTCAGTTGCACTTTTATCTTTAATCGTTGAATTAAATCCAATCGTACTCTTATCCATTCTTGATTCAATAATCTTCTCAAGTCCGTCAAATGCACCACCACAAATAAATAAAATATTAGTGGTATCAATAGGAATAAGTTCCTGCTGAGGATGCTTTCTTCCACCCTGTGGCGGAACAGATGCATTTGTTCCTTCCAATATTTTAAGGAGAGCCTGTTGAACGCCCTCTCCCGAAACATCTCTTGTTATAGAAACATTTTCAGATTTCTTGGTAATCTTATCTATCTCATCAATATATATAATTCCGTACTGAGCCTTCTCAACGTCATAATCTGCCGCCTGTATAAGCTTAAGAAGAATATTTTCAACGTCTTCACCTACATAACCTGCTTCTGTAAGAGTTGTAGCGTCGGCTATGGCAAATGGAACATTCAAAAGTTTAGCAAGATTTTGAGCCAGAAATGTTTTACCTGAACCTGTAGGTCCTAACATAAGAATATTACTCTTCTGTAATTCCACATCAAGATTTCTGCCTGAAAGTATTCTTTTGTAATGATTATAAACCGCAACAGAAAGCACCTTTTTAGCTTCATCCTGTCCGATAACATAATCATCAAGAAATTCCTTTATCTGTTTTGGCTTAAGGAGATTGATTTCCATACCCTCTACCGCTTCATCGGTATCATTCTCGTTTTCAAACTCCTCGTCCAATATATCTCCGCATATTCCAACGCATTCATCACATATATAAGCACCGTTAGGTCCTGCAATAAGTTTTTTAACCTGATCCTGAGTCTTATTGCAAAATGAGCATCTAAGCTTATCGTCGTTATTTCTATTTGCCATAAAGCCCTCCTATTAAAAATGGGACTGTCTGAAAATCAACAGTCCCACATAAGTTAACTATCTCTTTTCAACAACACTATCAATCAAACCATAAGCAACAGCTTCCTGCGCTGTCATATAGTTATCACGTTCCGTATCTCGAGATATTTCCTCTACTGATTTACCTGTATTCGCTGCAAGAATTTCATTCAACTTATTTCTTGTCTTTAAGATATTCTCAGCAACTATTCTAATCTCTGTCTCCTGGCCTCTAGCTCCGCCGGATGGCTGGTGAATCATAATCTCAGCATTAGGAAGAGCTAATCTTTTACCTTTAGCACCACCTGACAGAAGAAATGCTCCCATACTGGCAGCCATACCAATACATATAGTTGATACATCACACTTGATGTACTGCATTGTATCATAGATGGCAAAACCTGCTGAAACAGAACCACCAGGACTATTGATATAAAAATGAATATCCTTGCTTGGATCCTCTGCTTCAAGGAAAAGCATCTGTGCAACTACAAGATTAGCGGAAACATCAGTTACTTCCTCACCCAAAAATATAATTCTGTCTTTCAACAAACGTGAATATATATCGTAAGATCTCTCACCACGACTATTCTGTTCTATGACATAAGGTACAAAACTCATAATACACTTCCTTCCTGCGCAAAGCGCATACAATAACCAGTCTGTGGATTAAGGAATATTACTTTTCTACAACTGAATCAACGATTAATTCAACAGCCTTCTGGATAGCAATGTCTTCCTTAATCTGCTTTTCTTCATACTCACCCATGAATTCCTTAATCTTTTCTATTTCCATCTTATACTGCTCTGCCATCTTATCAAGTTCTGCCTGGAACTCTTCATCAGATGCAGTAATATTTTCTGCCTTAACAACTGCCTCAAGAACAAGTCTTGACTGAATTCTCTTAAGTGCCTCAGGTCTCATCTGTTCCTGAATCTGCTGAGCTGTCATTCCTGTGTACTGGAAATACTGCTCAACTGACAATCCCTGCTGCTGTAATCTCTGAGCAAAGTCTTCTAACATTCTTGTAACCTGTGAATCAACCATAGCTTCAGGTATATCCATCTTAGAGCTTTCAATAATCTTAGCTATTGCTTCATCTTCTTTCTTAGCCTTAGCTTCATTAGCCTTACGCTCAGAAATATTCTTCTTTAAATCATCCTTATATTCAGCAAGTGTATCGAAATCAGATACATCCTGTGCAAAATCATCATCAAGCTCAGGAAGCTGCTTTTCCTTGATTTCGTTAACCTTTACCTTAAACATTGCAGGCTTACCCTTTAATTCTTCTGCATGATACTCCTCAGGGAATGTAACGTTTATTTCCTTCTCATCTCCGATGTTCATACCAATAATCTGTTCTTCAAAGTTGTCAATGAAAGAATGAGAACCAATTGTGAGAGGATAATTCTCTCCCTTTCCACCTTCAAATGCAACACCGTCAACAAAACCTTCGAAATCGATAGATGTGATATCTCCATCCTTAACAGCTCTGTCTTCAACAGTTACTACTCTGGAATTCTGATCCTGTACTCTCTTTAACTCTTCTTCTACATCACTGTCTGTAGCTTCTGTCTCTGTCTTTTCAACTTCAACACCTTTGTACTGTCCCAGCTCAACTTCAGGCTTAACTGCAACAACAGCTTCAAATATAAATGGCTTTCCTGCCTCTATCTGTGTTACAGAAATCTTAGGCTGTGAAACTATCTCTAATTCACTTTCCTCAGCTGCAGTAGCATAAGCCTCAGGTATAATTGCATTAGCTGCATCCTCATAAAATATTTCTGCTCCGTAAAGCTTCTCTACCATCTTTCTTGGAGCCTTACCTTTTCTAAAGCCAGGTACACTGATTCTGTTCTTATTCTTATTAAAAGCCTTATCAAGTCCTGCTTCAAACTCTTCTGCGCTTGACTCAATAATAAGCTTACACATATTCTTCTCTTCCATGTTCTCAACTTTAAAACTCATTGTAAATAAATCCTCCTTAAATATATATGAAGTTCTTTTTTCAATCGTACAACGTACATACCAATGAATTGTATCACATCTGAAATAAAAATCCAACAATATTTTTAATAAATATCAGTATTGTTCTTTTTATGAAATATCAGTATTAAAATTATATTGTTAAGGTATTTTTTTAGAATTTTGTCAAAAAAAGGGGTCAGACCCCATAAAATTTTTATAAACTTTTTATCGAAAAGTTTATAAAAATTTTATGGGGTCTGACCCCTTTTTCTACTTTACAGGTTTGTATAGCCCATGAGGTATTCATCTACTTCTCTTGCGCAGTCGCGTCCCTGTCTGATAGCTTTAACTACCAATGACTGTCCTGTATGGCAATCTCCTGCTGCAAACACTCCCGGTACGCTTGTGGCAAACTTATCTGCATCTGTCTTTATGTTAGTTCTTTCGTTAACCTCAACTCCAAACGCATCCACAAGATACTTCTGTGTTCCCAAAAATCCTGCAGCAATAAGAACCAGTTCACAAGGAAGTTCCTTTTCTGTACCTTCAACCGGAACCATCATTCTTCTTCCTGTCTTCTCATCCGTCTTAGATTCCAGCAGTACTGTTACAACCTTGCTAAGATTTCCTTTTTTGTCCTTCTTAAATTCCTTAACAGTAGTTGTATATACTCTAGGATCATGTCCAAATACAGCAATAGCCTCTTCCTGACCATAATCAGTCTTACATACAAGAGGCCACTGTGGCCAAGGATTTGACTCACTTCTTTCGTCCGGTGCCTTAGGCATCATCTCAAGCTGGGTAATTGACTTGCATCCATGTCTGATACAGGTACCAACGCAGTCATTTCCCGTATCACCACCGCCTATAACAATAACATTCTTATCCTTTGCTGATATGTACTTACCATCAGTAAGGTTAGAATCCAAGAGGCTCTTTGTAGTTGATGTAAGGAAATCCACAGCAAAATAGATTCCCTTAGCATCTCGTCCCGGAGCGTTAATATCCCTAGGATTAGAAGCTCCACAAGCAAGCACTACCGCATCATATTCATCTACAAGCTTCTTAGCCTTGACATTTTCTCCTATATTAGCCTCAGTGACAAACTCAACACCTTCTTCTTTCATTACGTCAAGTTTTCTGTCAATTATATGTTTTTCAAGCTTCATATTTGGAATTCCATATCTTAAGAGTCCTCCGATTCTGTCAGCTCTTTCATAAACTGTCACCAGATGTCCTCTGGAATTCAATTGGTCCGCAACTGCAAGTCCTGCCGGTCCGGAACCTACTACTGCAATTCTTTTGCCTGTTCTTACCTTTGGCGGTTTAGGTCCCGCAAGTCCGTTTGCATAAGCATGTTCAATGATTGCCATCTCATTTTCCTTAGTGCAGACAGGCTCTCCGTTAAGTCCGCAGGTACATGCCTTCTCACATAATGCCGGACACACGCGGCTTGTGAATTCCGGAAAATTGCTGGTCTTGTGAAGACGATTATAAGCCTGTTCCCAATTTCCTGTATACACAAGGTCGTTCCATTCAGGAATAAGATTGTTAAGAGGACATCCGCTTGTCATTCCCTTAATCGTCATACCTGACTGGCAAAATGGTACACCACAATCCATGCATCGCCCACTCTGGCATCTCTGCTCCTCCTCTGAAAGAGGTGTATGGAACTCATTAAAATTCTTTATTCTTTCTTTAGGCGGAACTGCTTTAGCTTCAACCCGCTCATATTCTAAAAATCCAGTTGGTTTTCCCATGATTAATCTCCTTTCGTAATTGCACCGCGCCATATCCGGCGCCCTTTAGCAGTCTACATTCAATGTAATCTGCGATTATTTTGTTGCTGCATAAAATGCTTCAATCTGTGCCTGTTCACTGCTCAATCCCTTTTCTTCCATCTGAACAATCATATTGAGCATCTTCTTATAATCATGTGGCATGATTTTCTTGAACTTAGGAAGATATTCTCCAAAGTTATCAAGAACCTCTTTACCCTTTTTAGAATTAGTGTAAGCAACATGCTCTGTTATCATCTGCTTCAATTCAAGAACATCATACTTATTAGTAACCGGCTCTAATGAAACGAGCTGTTTGTTAACTCTCTTATATAATGTTGTATCTTCATCAAGTACATAAGCAATACCACCGCTCATACCTGCCGCAAAGTTCTTTCCGGTTCTTCCAAGAACGACTACACGTCCTCCTGTCATATACTCACAACCATGATCGCCTGTTCCTTCAACAACTGCAGTAGCACCTGAGTTTCTTACGCAGAATCTCTCGCCTGCTATACCATTAATAAACGCCTTACCGCTTGTAGCCCCGTAGAGAGCAACGTTACCAATGATTATATTTTCATCTTCCTTATAAGAAGCACCTGTTGGAGGATATACTATCAACTTGCCTCCTGAAAGTCCCTTACCGAAGTAATCATTGCTGTCACCCACAAGTTCAAGAGTGAGTCCCTTTGGAATAAATGCTCCGAAGCTCTGACCACCAGCACCTGTACATTTAACAGTATATGTATCTTCTTCCAGTGTTTCTCCAAATCTTCTTGTAATCTCCGCACCCAGAAGTGTACCTAACGCTCTGTCTGTGTTGGTAACATCTATCTCAATACTTCTGCTCTGATTATTATCCATTGCAGAAGCAAATTTCTTGATAAGTACTTTTTCATCAATAGTCTTTTCAAGTTCAAAATCATATAAATTCTTCTTGTCATACTTAATTGATGATGCTTCTTTGACATACGGATTATTAAGGATGTTGGATAAATCCACCTTAGAAGCACGTCCGCTTCCTTTAACATCTGTCTTAGCTTCAAGGAAATCTGTTCTTCCTACCAGCTCATCCACAGTCCTAACTCCAAGCTTAGCCATATACTCACGAAGTTCTTCAGCAATAAATCTCATAAAGTTCACAATATATTCCGGCTTACCTGTAAATTTCTTTCTAAGTTCAGGATTCTGTGTAGCCACACCAACAGGACATGTATCAAGGTTACAAACTCTCATCATTACGCATCCCATTGTTACCAACGGTGCTGTGGCAAAGCCAAATTCTTCCGCACCAAGCATAGCTGCAATTGCAACGTCACGACCACTCATTAACTTACCGTCAGTCTCAATAATAACCTTGTTTCTCAGTCCGTTCATAGTAAGTGTCTGATGAGCTTCCGCGAGACCAAGTTCCCAAGGAAGTCCTGCATTATGAATTGAACTTCTAGGAGCCGCACCTGTACCTCCGTCATAACCCGAAATAAGAATTACCTGTGCACCTGCCTTGGCAACACCTGAAGCTACTGTACCAACGCCTGCCTCTGAAACAAGCTTAACAGAAATTCTTGCATTCTTATTGGCATTTTTAAGATCATATATAAGCTGTGCCAAATCCTCGATTGAATATATATCGTGATGAGGTGGTGGCGAAATAAGAGATACACCCGGAGTTGAAAGACGTGTCTTTGCAATCCAAGGATAAACCTTCTTTCCAGGAAGATGTCCACCTTCTCCAGGCTTAGCTCCCTGTGCCATCTTAATCTGGATTTCCTGTGCACTCACAAGATATCTGCTTGTAACACCAAATCTTCCCGATGCCACCTGCTTTATTGCAGAACATCTGTTAAGTCCGTCAGGTCCCACTGTTAATCTGTCTTCATCTTCTCCACCTTCACCTGAGTTAGACTTACCGTGAAGCATATTCATGGCAATAGCCATAGTTTCATGCGCTTCTTTTGATATAGAACCGTATGACATAGCTCCTGTCTTAAACCTCTTAACAATAGAGTCAACGCTTTCAACCTGATCTATGCTTATACCCTTCTTAGGGAACTTAATATCCATAAGTCCTCTAAGGTTCTTAACTCCTTCTTCCTTATTAACAAGAGCAGTATATTCCTTAAATGTATTATAATCTCCTGTACGTGTAGCAAGCTGTAACAGATGAATTGTCTGAGGATTATAAAGATGTTCCTCCTTACCGCTTCTCATCTTATGAGCACCTGCACTGTCAAGAGTTGTATCAGTTGATAATCCAAGAGGATCAAATGCTTTAGAGTGAAGTGTTTCAACATCTTCCTGAATATCCTTAAGGCTGATACCTTCAATTCTTGATACAGTACCTGTAAAGTATTTATTTATTACATCTGAATTAATTCCAATTGCTTCAAATATCTTAGAGCCCTGGTATGACTGGATTGTTGAAATACCCATCTTAGCTGCTATTTTAACAATACCGCTTAAAATTGCACTGTTGTAATCATCAACTGCTGCATAATAATCCTTATCCAGCATATTAAGATCAATAAGTTCCTGAATACTCTCCTGTGCAAGATATGGATTAATAGCTGATGCACCATATCCCAAAAGTGTTGCAAAATGATGCACATCTCTTGGTTCACCACTCTCCAAAATAACAGCCATGCTTGTTCTTTTCTTTGTCTGAACAAGATAATTCTGTAAACCTGCAACAGCAAGAAGTGAAGGAATCGCTACGTGGTTTTCATCAACACCCCTGTCTGAAAGGATAATTATATTAGCACCTTCTCTGTGAGCTCTGTCCGCCTCAACATAGAGATGGTCAATGGCTTTTTCCAGAGATGTATTCTTATAATATGTAATAGGAATTGTCTCAACTTTAAATCCTTCAACATTCATATTCTTAATCTTTAACAGATCTGAGTTGGTAAGAATAGGATCGTTAATTTTTAATGTCTTACAATTCTCCGGATTTTCCTCCAGCACATTACCATCTGTTCCCAAATAAACAGATGTAGCAGTTACTATTTTCTCCCTGATTGAATCTATAGGCGGATTTGTAACCTGTGCAAATAACTGTTTAAAGTAATTAAATAACGGCTGATGATTATTAGAAAGAACAGCAAGAGGAGTATCTATTCCCATAGCTCCGATTGCCTCTCCTCCATTCAGAGCCATAGGCAGGATTGATGTTCTGAAATCCTCATATGTATATCCAAATGCCTTCTGTAATCTTGCTCTCTCTTCCTTAGTGTGAATTGGTGTCTTTTTGTTAGGTATTTTCAAATCAGAAAGTTTAACCAGATTATTATCAAGCCATTCACCATAAGGCTGTTTATGCGCATATTCACTCTTCAACTTATCATCATCAATAAGCTCTCCCTTAACTGTATCAACAAGCAGCATTTTTCCGGGATGAAGTCTATCCTTTAACTTGATTCTGCTCTCATCTATAGGCAATGCACCAACCTCAGAAGAAAGAATGAGATATCCGTCATTAGTCACATAATATCTTGATGGACGAAGACCGTTTCTATCAAGAACAGCACCCATAATATCTCCGTCTGAGAAAAGAATTGATGCCGGTCCGTCCCAAGGCTCCATCATTGTGGCATAATACTGGTAAAAATCTTTCTTTTCCTGTTCCATTGCTTTGTTATTGCTCCATGGTTCAGGAATTGTAATCATAACAGCAAGGGGAAGCGGCATACCGTTCATTACAAAGAATTCAAGTGTGTTATCAAGCATAGCTGAATCGGAACCGTTAGTATTTACAACCGGGGTAATCTTAGCCATCTCTTCCTCAAGATATGGAGAAACCATAGTCTCTTCACGGGAAAGCATTCTGTCCGCATTACCCTTAATTGTATTAATCTCACCATTATGTACAATGAATCTGTTAGGATGAGCTCTTTCCCAGCTTGGGTTAGTGTTAGTTGAGAATCTTGAGTGAACAAGAGCTATAGCTGATTCGTAATCCTCATCACACAAATCACCGAAGAATGTTCTCAACTGTCCTACAAGAAACATACCTTTATATACAATTGTTCTGCTTGATAAAGAACATACATAAGTGCTCTCTGATGTCTGCTCAAACACACGTCTTGCAACATAAAGTTTTCTATCAAAATCTATTCCCTTATTAACGTTTTCAGGTTTTTTAACAAATCCCTGCATTATATAAGGCATACAATCTACTGCTTTTTTACCAAGGACATTAGGAAATGTAGGTACCTCTCTCCATCCTAAGAATTCCATTCCCTCTTTTTCTACGATAATCTCAAACATCTTCTTTGCACGATTTCTGTTAAGTTCATCCTGCGGGAAGAAAAACATACCAACGCCGTATTCACGCTCATCTCCAATTTTAATTCCCAGAGGTTTTACAGCTTTCTTAAAGAACTTATGTGATATCTGAAGTAAAATACCTACACCATCACCTGTCTTACCTTCTGCATCTTTACCTGCTCTGTGCTCAAGATTTTCAACAATGCTCAATGCATCAGATACTGTCTGGTGAGTCTTTGTACCATTAATACTTACAACAGCACCTATACCGCAATTGTCATGTTCAAACTGAGGGCTGTAAAGTCCCGGCTGTTTGTTTTGATTTTTCATAGTTTAATCATCCTTTCCTGTAGATTTAAAACTTTGTCCTGAAGGAATCGAAGAGATTAACCCCGTACAATAAGATGCACAAGCTCTTTCGTCCCTGCCTGTGCTTAAATATACTCCTTTTTTTAAAATGTGTAAATGTAAAATTTTCTCAAATTGTCAGATTATTTGTATTTATATTTATTTTACATTAATTGTCTGACTATTTATCAAAATAATATTGTATTTTTTCTTTTATTTACACTTTATAAGTCTTTTTTAGTCTTAAACCAACCAAATCATCTGGGTAAAATCGCTATATCAAATTACTCTGTTACAGAATTGTGTCAAAGTTGTTTGTGGTTTTATCCCTTTTTTTCTCCTCAAACCTGCCAATATTAAAAATTTGTAAAAAAATAAAGCAACTACCTCTGTAAATTTACATTTACCCCAATAGTCGCTTTATTATATTAAGTATTTTCTAATAATTTTAAGAAAATTCTTATTAAACTTTATTATTTTTATTATATTATGCTAATTCTTATTTTTATTAACCAGCAAATCAATAGCATTATGAAGCACGTCAAAGGACACCGCCTTATGTTCACCGCCAAATTCTCCATCAAGCGTCCATTTGATGCTTTCCTCCGACTCAAAAGTTATATGTTTTGTCTTAAAAGAATATATCATATCGCATTTTTCAAAAGTCTGAGACAATAAAGCATTTAGAACAATCTGTAATTCTATAGGATTCTTTATTTCTTTAATCAAGGTAACTTCAAACAATCCGTCCTGAAGATCAACTCCTGAGCCTACCAGCCCCTTCATTCCTCCAACAGATCTCGTATTGCTTACCATTCCATACACAAACCTATCTTCCAGCTTCATTTCATCACATGACACTTTAATATCATAAGTTTTAATATCTGCAAGTCTCTTAACTCCTTCAAGTATATATGCCTGATGTCCCAGAATATTTTTTAAATCCTGGGGAGTTTCATAAGATACCTCGGTAAATGCTCCAAATGCCGCAACATAGTTAAATGATTTCTCACCATTAGCCATTCCTATATCACACGGAAATATGGTGCCCTCAGCAATAGCCTCTGCCGCTTTAACCATATTTTTAGGGATACCAAGACTTAAAGCAAAATCATTGGTAGAACCACTTGGGATATATCCAATAGGAGGCTTATCACCTTTATACTTAAGAACAGCTCCTACCACCTCATTGAGAGTTCCGTCGCCTCCACTGCAGACAATCACATCAAATCTTCCTTCGCTCTTAAGAATATATTGATATCCATCCAGCGCTTCCTTTGTAGGATAAACCGTAACTTCATAATCATTATTAGAAAATATCTGTATTATCTTTAACAATACATTCTTTATCTGTGCCTTACCGGAATTAGGGTTAAAAACAAACAGCATTTTCCTCATAGTCATCCTCCTGTCTTATGCCCGCCAGATTTATCTGTCCCATTTATCGCAAAGGGAATTAATCTGATCCGTAAATTTTGCAAGATCCTTGTTTGCTCCGCCTTCATTATGGGTAATAACAGTCATAAGTCTCTTACCTGCAGCAACCAGTCTGTCAAATACACTCTGATTACGCTTATTACGCACTGTTCTTCTACTCTTCTTCTCTCTGTTGCCCTCACTGATAATCTTTCCTGTAATAAGGTCAACAGCTCCTCCTGTGTAAGGTGCAAATGCATCATATCCATATTCATCTCTTAAACATTCCACAAATTCATCACATACGCTATCTTCACCATGAACTACAAAAACCTTCTTCGGCTTTTTTTCAAAACCGTTAATCCAGTTAAGCAGCCCCTCTTTGTCTGCGTGTCCGCTGGCTCCCGGAAGCTGTGCTATCTCTGCCTTAATTTGAATAGGTTCACCAAAAAGCTTAATTTCCTCTGCTCCATCAACTATAATTCTTCCTGTTGTTCCGTTAGCCTGATAACCGGCAAATAGGATTGTGCACTCCGGTCTCCAGAGGTTATGTTTCAAATGATGACGAATTCTACCGGCTTCGCACATTCCTGATGCCGAAATAATAACTTTAGGATTGCTGTCAAAATTAATAAGTTTAGATTCTTCCCCTGAAACCGCATATTTAAGTCCCGGGAAAGTAAGGGGATTGATTCCCTGTTTTACCAGAGAAAGAGCTTCATCATCAAAACATTCATCAATATTTTTATTAAAAATGTTGGTAGCCTCAATAGCCAGAGGACTGTCCATATACACATCAAAATCCCTGTCTATAAGTTTATCCACTTTTATCTTTCTTATAAAATAGAGCAGTTCCTGTGTTCTTCCCACGGCAAAAGAAGGAATTACAACATTACCGCCTCTCTTAAAGGTTCTGTCAAATATTTTAACAAGTTCTGCTACATAATCAGGAGTGCCCCCATGGCTTCTGTTTCCGTAAGTAGACTCCATAATAACATAATCAGCATCCGCGATAGTAGCAGGATCTTTTGTAATAGGTTTATTAATGTTTCCAATATCTCCGGAGAATACTATTTTCCTCGATACTCTTCCTTCATCCGTATCCTCTTCTCCCCATACTTCAATGCTGGCAGAGCCAAGAAGGTGTCCCACATCCTTAAATCTGATTTTAATGTCCTCGTCTACAGTAATTATCTTCTCATATTCGCAGCCCACAAACTGATTCATAACATTAATTGCATCCATAATTCCGTACAGAGGAACAAACTCTTTTAATGTTCCGTTGGATCTCTTAGCTTTTCTGTTACGCCATTCAGCCTCAAATTCCTGTATATGAGCACTGTCCTTAAGCATAATTTCGCATAGCTGCTCTGTTGCCACAGTGGTATACACTTTTCCCCTGAACCCATTCACATAAAGCAATGGTATCAATCCTGAGTGGTCAATATGTGCATGTGTAAGAAACACATAATCCACATCCGATGCAGGAATAGGAAGTTCCTGATTCTCATACACATCATTTCCCTGCTCCATACCACAATCAACAAGTATATTTTTTCCTGAAATCTGAAGAAAATGACAGCTTCCTGTAACTTCGTGATCGGCTCCCAAGAATGTTAATTTCATAGACATTGCCCCCTTTGCATTGCACGTTCCATAACTATGACATTATTATAACACTTTATACATTTTTTGTATATTTTATATTAGAAAACGTAACATCCGCATTTCTTGAAACAAACATTCCCACATACACATTTTCAGGATCAATTGCAGTAAGTTTAAAATCGAATCCGCCGGTAATCATAGGTCCGTCTCCAAATTGTGCTCCGTATCCGTCCTGTGAAGAGGTGAGAGTAACCTTGTACTCTTCTCCCGGCTTTATGGCAGAAGCAACGCATCCTTTACACACAAGTTTTCCGCTTCTTCTTGCAAATGAGCTCACAGCATCCTTCGTTCTTGTAAGAAATAATGGTGCTGCTGCCACATAATCACCAAGAATATCCGTAATATTGGAATCTATGTAAATGTCATCTCTTACCATAAGTCCAAAGGATACCTGGTCATTGGAAAAATATTCATTAACCCGTACTGTTGCAGACAACGTGAACTTCTCACCAACAGGTACTTTTTTGTAATACATTGCTATTCCATCTGTAACAGCAGAAATTTTTCCGCAGTTATGTCTCACGGCAATATGCATATCCCCATGTTCATCTGTTTCCAGCGTAAAATGTTCCTTTGAAACATCAGAAAGTATATCCCCGAATACAGTTCCCTTAAATTCTCCATAATCTTGAAACAGACTGCTCTGTGAAAGATTAGAATCAAATACCACCGGAACATAATCAGGATTGCTGATAAGATATTTTTCCTCATTATCTAAAGGATTTTCCTCTGTGTTAGTCACATACTCAGACAATCCCTGTATATTCATATTTTTGATACATGACATGATTGCCCATGCGTTAATCCGTGCTCCCCACACATTAGTATGGGTATTATCAACACTTAAAGATTTGTTTGAAGGCCATGCGTGAAATTTCACACTTTTTTCCGGTCCCACAGATTCATAAAGCTTCCTCGTAAAATCTGTCATGTCCACTACAGGAACATTCAAATCCATCCCCAGTTTAATAACAGCCTGTCTGTAATCTCCCCCTTCAAATCCGTCTATATCCGGAATCTTATGGAGATCAACGCAATCCCATACACCATCAGAATTTCTTCTGACAATGGGTGTGCAAAGAATCACCCTGCATCCTGCTTCCTCTGCTTTCTTTATGTAATTTTCATACAAAGAATTGGCAAATGTACCTTCCTGTTTATAATCCCCGTTAGGATTAGTATATCTTTCCTTCTCTGTTTTCTCATCATTATGTCCAAACCCTACAAGAAGGAAATCTCCATTTTTCATACCTTCAAGAAGCGTTTTATAGTTCGGTTCTGTAGTGTAACTTTTACTGCTTCTTCCTGATAAGGCAATATTATTAACCTGTATCTGTGGCTCAAGAAATTTATCCAGCATAGTGCCATAACCATATCTTGGATAATAATACCCATCTTCAAAACTGCTAACCGTAGAATCTCCAACCACCCATAATGTACTCATTTTCTGCAATCTCCTCCTGTGTCATATATTTAATGTACTTAGCACAATCTGCCAAGATACTCCTGACGTATATGTTCCTCCATAGCCTTAACTTCTTCCTCGAACTCTCTTGCCGATACCAAAAGGCACCCCTGCCCTCTTATAATCACCTGTTCAAGCCCGTCTGAAGTTGCTACTGTAACATTATATTTCTTCCCATTTTCATGAGCAAATTTTTCTATATAATGGTCAGCTGTCTCTGCCTCTTTCGTATAAACTACATGAATATTGTGATAATCCAGAAATTCCTCTTCATGTCCCACAACCCTGTAAGCATCAAATACAACTATAAGCTCACATTTTTTCATTCCCTGATAATTGCACAGAATATCCATAAGTTTATTCCTTGCACTATCCATGTTAATTCTTGATAATTCCTCAAGTTCTTTCCATGCGTGTATTATATTATATCCATCAACCAGAAGGTAATTGGTTACAGATTCCTTCTTTTTAGGAACAACATAATGTCCCATTTCTGATGAAACCTTCCTTTTAGACAGTTTTTTCCTCTGATTGTCTTCTCCCCTGCTGTTAGCATAATAGGTCTCCGCCAATATCCTGTCGATTTCATCCGTGCCTATCCACTCCTCAGACACGGTTCTTGAAGCCTGCTTTGCGGACATTTTAACTTCTCTGCGGGTCTGCCCTCCCACAACAGATGTGTCTGTAACAGCAATTTCCACATGGGCATGTTCCCGGACTTCATTCCAAGGCACAACATAGCCTGAACCTCCTGCACAAAACACAGAATCCACGGGATTTCTCGTGTCTCTTTCAGGGTCATAGCCAAATTTTTCAAGCACCTCCTCAGTATTATGGCACGGTCTGTAGCCTGCCATCTGAAGCGTCAGCCTGCCTGTACCCTTAGTGTAGGCATTGACCTCTGCCTGATAGTTACCAATAACAGACACGGGGCCTTCTCCCGTAATAACAACATTATCCCCATCTGCATCCTGAAGAGTAAATGCAGCTCCCATTCGTTCAAAGTCCGTCATGGCTCTGCCCACATATTCTCTTAGTATCTCCAGTGAAAATGCATAGAAAGGTTCCAACAGTACCGACTCTGCCTGCATAAGTCCCTGCCTTACAGCTCTGTATGTAGCCTGCCTGAAGTCACCGCCCTCAGTGTGCTTCGGGTGAGCTCTTCCCGCAACCAGTGTTATCACCATATCTGTAAGTTCTGATCCTGTAAGTACACCTTTATGTGTCTTCTCACACAGATGGGTATACACCAGTCTCTGCCAGTTTTTATCAAGAATATCTTCACTGCATTGGCACTTATACTTCATACCGCTTCCCAGCTCTCCCGGCTCAAGTAAAAGGTGCACCTCTGCATAGTGTCTTAAAGGCTCAAAATGACCGATTCCGTAAGCTTTATTCTTAATAGTCTCTTTATATACAATACTTCCCTCGCCAAAGGTTACATCCACTCCAAACCGATCTTTGATAATATTAGTCAGAACCTCGATAAGCACCGGACCCATGACACTTACGTGTATCTCTTTAAAATTTTCATCCCACTGAACATGAAGTTCCGGCTCTTCCTCCTGGAGAGTCCTTAATTTTGCAAGAAGAGCTATTGAATCAGTCCCCTGGGGAAGATTTAATTTATAATTAAGTACCGGTTCCAGTACAGGTACATTATCTGCGCCTTCCTCGCCTATAAACTGCCCTGCCCGGGTGTCATTAAGTCCTGTTACAGCACATACGGTCCCCGGAACAGCTTCATTTATAGCGGTAAATTTCTCCCCGGAATAGACTCTTATCTGGTTGACTTTATCATCATCTATAAGCATTTTGGATTTCAGCACGCCGCCACAAACCTTAAGGTGAGTCATTCTTTCGCCTCTGTCATCCCTTGTAATTTTATAAACTTTAGCTTTAAATGTATCGCTGTATTCAGGTTCTTTAACAAACCTGTCAATTCCCTCCATAAGCTCGTCCACACCATTAAGTTTTAATGCAGAGCCAAAATATACAGGGAATATCTTTCTTTCCCCAACCATACAGCTTATAAGTTCATCATCAATGCTGCCCTTCTCTAAAAACTGTTCAAGAGCTTTCTCATGGCATAATGCTGCTTCTTCAAAATCTATATTATTAAAATCCACACAGTTACCGGAAAGCCTATTCTTTAACTGCTCTAACACACGGCTTTTGCTTGTCCCCTGCTGATCCATCTTGTTAACAAATATAAATACAGGAATTCCCAATCTTTTAAGCAGACTCCAAAGGGTCTCTGTATGTCCCTGTACACCATCCATGCCACTTATTACAAGCACTGCCACATCCAGCACCCATAAAGTTCTCTCCGTCTCAGCTGAAAAATCCACATGTCCGGGAGTGTCAAGAAGGGTGTACTGCCTGCCATTATAAATATAGGATGCCTGCTTGGAAAATATGGTAATTCCCCTCGCCCTTTCCATATCTTTCGTATCAAGAAAGGTATCCTGATTATCAACTCTTCCAAGTTTCCTGATGCTCCCCGCCCTGTAAAGCAACGCTTCGGAAAGAGTAGTCTTCCCTGCGTCAACATGAGCTAACATTCCTATGTTAATTGGACTTTTATGTGACATAATTCCTCCAAACTATATCTATGCTCAAGATAATGACTTATATACATACATTGAAATCCCCTATAACATAGGAAATCCCCTTTTCTATGTTATTTTCTTGCTAGTATAATAACATAGAGAAGGGGATTTGGCTAATCATTCACAAATTATATGTCCTAATTTATTTATATACTCATTGACTTTATTATATAAATATTCTGCATTCTCAACCTGCTTAACAGTTTCATCCTTATTTGCAATATAAAAATCATCATAATCAGATGCATTTCTTATCTGTTCAGCCGATGAAATAATTTTATAATCATTAGCAGTGAAAAATCCATCACCCTTGTAAATATAATGATAATTAAATTGTTTTATTGCACCATTATGTGTCAAATTGTCTTGACCTTTAAGAGCCAATAATGATTTAATCGACTTTTCCATCGCATAGAAAGCCCTATTATTAGCTGACTTATAAGAATTTGACTTTAACAGGCTATTTGCTTCATCAATTAATTCCTTTGCTCTTTCCAATCTAATCTTGGACAATGCCTGCAAATATTCTTTATCCATATATAGCAACACCCTCCTTTGCTATATTTTCAAAATATGAATACCACCCCTTCTTTTCTATATATTCCTCATATGGAATACACACAAAATTAACAATAGCAAAATACTTCATAGCAAGTTCTGTTGCAACTTCACTTAACATAGCATTGTATTTTTTCGCCGAAATTCTATCACAACGGGTAATCAAAGCTATATCAATATCTGAATCCTCAGAATAATCGCCCCTTGCACAAGAGCCATACAATATACCTTCAATAAGATCTTCCTTCATAGAAGCGGACACTTTGGCAATTGCTTCGATTTCAACATTCTCAATTATGTTATCATTCAATTTTAAATCCATTGAATCCACCCCTCTTTCTTTCATATCTATAGTCAGTATAACTATTTTATTTCCAATTATCAACTTAATTTATGTTTATCCCACTTGATTGAACAATACATAAATTTCACAATCACCCACCGTAAACTTAATACATCTCCGGTCTTCTGTCACGGAACAATCCCCAACTTACTCTTAAATCTCTGTTAGCATCAAGGTCTGATTCGCCGTACACTATTTCTTCCTTATCTCTTGAAGCCTCAGAAACAACCTCGCCGGTAGCATCTGTAACAAATGAAGAGCCATAGAAAATGAGAGATGAGCTCTGACCACCGTTAGCTTCTGATGGTATAACCTTCTCCTCACCGATTCGATTAGCTGCAACAACAGGTACAATGTTACATGCCGAATGTCCCTGCATACATCTTCTCCAATGAGGCATACTGTCCACCTCAAGAATAGGTTCTGAGCCTATTGCTGTTGGGTAAAAAAGTATCTCAGCACCTTGTACTGCCATGCCTCGTGCTGTCTCAGGAAACCACTGATCCCAGCATATTCCAACACCTATTCTTCCATACTTTGTATCCCACACTTTAAATCCCGTATCTCCCGGTGTAAAATAGAATTTTTCCTGATAATAGTGATCATCAGGAATATGAGTCTTTCTGTATATTCCAAGCACTTCTCCATCAGCATCAATCACGGCCACAGTGTTGTAAAATACATTCTCATCGCGTTCATAAAAGCTTATTGGAAGTACCACTTGAAGTTCGGCTGCGACCTTCTTAAAATGCATTACAGCAGGGTTCTCATCCACAGGAGTTGCATACCCATAGTAATCATAATTTCTCTCCTGACAGAAGTAAGGTCTTTCAAAAAGCTCCGGAAGAAGAATAATGTTAGTACCATTAGCTGCTGCCTCTCTCACCATCCTGTCAGCTTTCATTATATTTTCATCAACGGACTCACAGCATTTCATCTGAATTGCCGCGTATTTAACATTCCTCATATCTTCCTCCAATCTCATATTACAGCATACAGCTCCCCGGTATCTGCTGGGTTATGCAGTGAATATTACCTCCGCCTACAATAATGTCTCTTGCATATATAGGCACAATCTTTCTATCCGGAAAGGCTTCTTCCAATACTTTAAGTGCCACTACATCATTTTCATCCTTAAACTGTGGCACTATAACCGCACCATTGGCAATGTAGAAGTTTACATAAGATGCAGCAAGACGTTCCCCTGCCTCTCTTGCATCCTCTCCCTCCTCAAATTCAAATCCGTCAAGTTCCTCCTGTGTTATACACACCGGATTCTTTGGAATAGGAAGCTTTCGCACCTTAATCTTCCTGCCCTTGGCATCTCTTTCCTTCTCAAGAACCTCAAGACAGGCTTTACTCATATCATACTGAGGATCTTTAGTGTCATCTGTCCAGGCAAGTACCACCTCGCCCGGAGCTGTGAAAGCACATACGTTATCCACATGTTCATTAGTTTCATCATTGTATATTCCACAAGGCAGCCATATTATTTTACTAACATTACAGTACTGTCTTAACTTATCTTCTATCTGAGCCTTTGTAAGGGAAGGATTACGGCCTTTACTAAGGAGGCAGCTTTCCGTCACAAGCATTGTTCCTTCACCATCCGTATGTATGGAACCTCCCTCTAAAACAAATGGAGATGCATCATACATTCCACATCCAAGATATTCCACGAACTGTCCTGCAATTTTGTTATCACGGCTCCAATCCGCATATAATCCGTCATAGGTTCCGCCCCAGGCATTGAACTCCCAGTTAATACCCCGAAGCTGTCTTTCTTTCACAGGTGTATCGGCTTCTCCGCTTACCACAAATGTAGGGCCCACATCTCTTGCCCAGGCATCATCTGATTCCATAACGATAAGTTTAACAGTGTCAGGAAGCATAATTTTTGCATTCTCCAACTGTGCCTGAGACACTATCATATACATCTGCTCACTCTCATTTATAGCCTCTGCTATCAGGGCAAATGTTTTCTGTGCCCCCTTGGCTCCATAAATCCATGAGCCCGGTCTTTCCGGCCATATCATAAGACATCCATGGTGCCTTTCAAACTCTGCCGGCATACGAAATCCGTCATTACTTGGGATACTGCTATATATATTACTGTTATCCATCAACTACAATCTCCCTTTAAAATCCTCATAGCCGAAATGTTTCCACACACGGCAATCCCCATCCGAATCCATTATAGCTATATCCGGGAGTGGAATTCCGTTAAATGTATTGTTTTTGACCATGGAATAAATTGCCATGTCTTCAAATACAAGCCTGTCTCCCACATTTATTTCTTTATCAAATTCATAGTCCCCTATAATATCTCCTGCAAGACATGTGTAAGAAGATAACCTGTATCTGTATCTGCCTGTTTCTGCTGTTTTCCATATATCCCCGTCAATGTCCGAAATTTTCAATCCATTGCGAAGGGGAGGTGTGTATGGCATTTCTAACACATCAGGCATATGACAGGCTGCTGACCCATCAAGAATAAGCGTTGTTATTCCATTTTCAACCTTATCAAGTACCGTGGTCTGGAGATATCCTGCATTTAATGCTACAGCCTCTCCCGGTTCCACATAAACCTGAACATTATATTTATCCCGAACATGGATAATGCATTTTTCCAAAGTTGCAATGTCATAATCCTCACGGGTTATATGATGTCCCCCGCCGAAATTTACCCATTTCATGTCTTTCATAAGGAATCCGAATTTTTCTTCCACCACCTTAAGGGTCGTCTCTAAATCATCCGAATTCTGTTCGCACAGGGTATGGAAATGTATTCCTTCCATGCCATCCAGCACATCAGGCTCCGACTTTAATGCTTCAGTGAGATTATCAATTGTCACACCAAGTCTGCTGCCGGGTGCGCATGGGTCATATATGGCATGTTCTCCCTGTGTTGATATCTCAGGATTCACACGAAGTCCGAAGCTCACACCCCCATCTATACATGTCTGTTTATGGATTTTTAATTGAGATATTGAGTTAAAAACCACATGGTCGCATATCTTAACCAGTTCTTCCATATCCTCCGAAGTAAATGCAGGAGCAAATACATGATTCTCCTTGCCCATACACTCCGCCCCAAGTTTTGCCTCATATATGCCGCTGGCAGTGGTTCCGCTTATATATTTGGCTATAAGTGGATACTCCCCATAGGCAGAAAATGCTTTCTGGGCAAGGAGGATATGGCATCCCGTATCCTCTTCCACTTTTTTTAGAATTTCTAAATTGTGTATGAGCATTTTCTCATCGATAACATAAACCGGTGTCTTTAACTCTTCAAATCTCATTTCTTTAATGCCTTTCTTTATGGAAAGTCCTTGTGATTGTTAGTGTCAGTTTGCCTTAATCTAGTCCACCAAAACAGGATTCTCGTCAACAACCCAAGGAAGTCCCCACTTGTTAAGTGCTTCCATATACGGATCAGGATCAAATTCTTCCACATTGAAGACTCCCGCTTTCTTCCATGTATCGGTAACCACCATCATGGCACCAATCATGGCAGGAACTCCTGTTGTATATGATATAGCCTGTGATTCAACTTCCTTGTAACATTCCTGATGATCACAAACATTGTAAATATATATTGTCTTATCCTTTCCGTCCTTCTTACCTTTAAAAATACATCCTATGTTAGTCTTACCAACTGTTCTAGGACCTAAAGTTGCAGGATCAGGAAGTAATTCCTTTAACAACTGAATAGGTACAACTTCCACGTCTCCAACCTTAACAGGGTCTGTACGCAGCATTCCCACATTTTCAAGACACTTCATATGAGTGAGATAACTTTGTCCAAAAGTCATGAAGAATCTTATTCTCTTTACTCCCGGGATATTAAGTGCAAGGGACTCTATCTCCTCATGATGAAGAAGGTACATATCTTTCTTTCCTACCTGTGGGAAATCATATTCTCTCTTAATTGACATAGCCGGTACTTCCACCCAGTGTCCGTTTTCCCAATATGAACCCGGAGCAGAAACTTCCCTGAGATTAATCTCGGGATTAAAATTAGTGGCAAAAGGATATCCGTGGTCTCCACCATTACAATCTAAAATGTCAATGGTCTCAATCTCATCAAAATAATGTTTTAATGCATAGGCAGAAAATACGCTTGTTACTCCGGGATCAAAACCTGTTCCCAGAAGTGCCATAATACCTGCTTCCTCAAACTTCTTTCTGTAATTCCACTGCCATGAATAGTCAAAGTAAGCTGAAAATCCTGCTTCTTTGCATCTCTTCTCATATATTGCTCTCCACTCAGGGTCCTCTGTATCCTCAGCTTCATAATTTGCAGTATCTATATAATTAACCTTGGTCTTTAAACAGGCATCCATAATTGTGAGATCCTGATACGGAAGTGCAAGATTAAGTACTGCATCCGGCTTATATTCTTCAATAAGTTTTACAAGCTCGTCCACATTGTCAGCATCAACCTTAGCTGTTGTTATTACTGTCTTAGTTTTGCCTGACAGCTTTTCCTTTAATGCATCACACTTACTCTTGGTTCTGCTGGCAATACAAATTTCTGTAAATACGTCACTGTTCTGGCAGCATTTGTGTATTGCAACTGATGCTACTCCTCCACATCCAATAATCAATAATCTGCTCATATCCTGTTCCTTTCTTTTTAGACCAATTTTGTTTAATTACGTTTTTCCTCTTCCTCAAGCATATCCTCTACATACTTAGGCAGCATAAATGCTCCCCTGTGAAGATTTGCTGTGTAATATCTGGTTTTAATTCCAAGTTTCTTCCATTCGTCAGGTTTGAAATCATCCAGCGGATGATACTTCTTTGATGCAAATCCAAAGAGCCAGTATCCTGACGGACAGGTTGGTATATGTGCCTGATATACACGGCTGACAGGAAAAGATTTATAAGCTTTTCTGTGCATTTTAACGCACTCTTCCTTATCCTCTGAATAAAAAGGACTTCCATGCTGATAAACCATAATGCCATCATCCTTCAGTGCTTTATAACAGCATCCGTAAAATTCTTTGGTAAACAGACCTTCTGTATACCCAAATGGGTCTGTGGCATCATTTATTATCAAGTCATATTCATCAGTCTTACTTCTTAAAAATCTCAATCCATCCTGGATATATACGTGAACTCTTTCATCTTTAAATCCACAGGCAAGTTCCGGAAAATGCTCTTTGCAAACCTCAATAAGCATCTCGTCCGGCTCCACAACATCTATTCTTTCAATGCTTCTGTAATTAGTGAGTTCATTGGCAACTCCCCCGTCACCACCACCGATGATAAGTACCTTCTTAACATTTGGATGAACCGCCATAGGCACATGAGTCACCATCTCATCATATATGAATTCATCCTTCTCTGAAAAAAGGATTTCTCCGTCCAGGGCAAGAAACTTGCCAAACTCATCCGATACAAGCACGTCAATCCTCTGACAGTCGCTGATACCTGAAAATAACTGTTTTTCAATTCTCATTGAGAGCTTAACATTAGATGTATGAAGCTCTGAAAACCACATTTCCATACTGCTTACCACTCCTCATTTTTCCGGTATTTTATTACTCCAATACCATCAGGTTATTCATTTCCGGGTCCTCTGTACCCTGCATTGAACAGCCTTTTTCCTTAACATAAATTATATACTCTATAATTTCCTCTGTTATCATCTCTCCCGGTGCAAGTATAGGTATTCCCGGTGGATAACACATGACAAATTCCCCTGAAATCATACCCTTTGTATCCTTTATAGGAACCGATTTCTTCTTAGCATAAAATGCATCCTGAGGAGATTTAACTACCATAGGATTAATAAATTCTCCACTAAGCATTCCTGTCTTATCTTTCTTGTAAATTCTTGCAATATCCGCAAGAGCCCCTACAAGACGTTCTATATCCTGAATTCTGTCTCCGATGGAAATATAGGCAAGTATATTACTTACATCGCCAAATTCTATTTGTATGTCATATTCATCTCTTAACAAATCATATACTTCGATACCTGCAAGACCAAGTCCGAGAGTATGAATGGAAAGTTTGGTTACATCATAATCAAAAACACTGGTTTTATTAATGAGTTCCTTACCATAAGCATAATAACCACCTATTTCATTAATCTCTTTTCTTGCATACTCTGCCATTTCCATAACTCTGGTGAAGGATTCTTTTCCTCTGAGGGCAAGGTTTCTTCTGGATATATCAAGGCTTGATAACAACAGATATGAGCCGCTTGTAGTCTGGGTAAGATTAATAATCTGTCTTACATAATCTGAATTAACACCTTTATTGGTCAGAAGTATTGAACTCTGAGTAAGGCTTCCTCCTGATTTGTGCATGGATATGGCAGCCATATCAGCACCGGCCTCCATGGCCGAAACCGGAAGATCCGGCTGGAAATAAAGATGGGTTCCGTGGGCCTCATCAGCAAGCACCATCATTCCATGCTCATGGGCAATCTTAACTATTGACCGTATATCTGAACAAATTCCGTAGTAAGTAGGATTATTAACCAAAACAGCAACTGCGTCAGGATTATTCTCTATAGCTTCCTTTACACTTGCAAGATCCATTCCAAGAGAAATTCCAAGTTCAGGATTAACTTCCGGATTAACGTAAACAGGAATAGCTCCGCATAACACCAGGGCATTAATAGCACTCTTGTGAACATTACGGGGAAGGATAATCTTATCTCCCCTTTTGCAGCTTGACAGTATCATAGCCTGAACTGCGGAAGTGGTTCCTCCTACCATCAAAAATGCATTTTCAGCATTAAATGCTCTGGCGGTAAGCTCCTCTGCATCCCTTATAACCGAAACAGGATGACATAAATTATCCAGCGGCTTCATGGAATTCACATCTATTCCCACACATTTTTCACCCAGCAGTTCCACCAGTTCAGGGTTTCCCCTTCCCCTTTTATGTCCCGGAACATCAAAAGGAACAACCCTTTGTCTTCTCAATCTTTGTAATGCTTCATATATGGGAGCTCTTGTCTGATCATCAATCATTGTTCCCTTTCCTCCAATTCAAGACTCGTATAAAATAAAGAGTTTCGCCTGCGAAACTCCAGCGCCGCTTTTGTGTCGCTTTTGCGACAATATTCATCTACAAAAGCGTGTGCATCCTCACGGAGTGTTTTTATTCAATAGGAAATTCGTAGGAATTTCCTATTGAATAAAAAAAGGTGATTGCACTGTTACACAATCACCTGATAATCATAAAAAGTATTCTTTTGCCTTTGGCTACATGCAAATATTCGTCACTCTTTATTGACCGTTTCACAAGATGATGTGCGTGGCACAGATTATAAAGTAATCAACTTAAAAAACAGAGCTTTTCACTCAATCAATAACGTGGCTTCAACCACACCGGCAACCGACCCGCCTGTCCGTTAGGCTTGACTTATAGACATATACAATTCTTTAAGTGGTCATATTTGCATGAATCTGTATTCTGAATCACACTGCCCGTATTGTATCATAGAAAAATACTGAATGTCAACGATGTTAAATAATCCCTGCCGCACATTTTGCCAGCCTGTCGGCCTCTTCATTCCCATCCACTCCGGAATGCCCTTTAACCTTTACAAACTCCACATCAATTTTATCCTTAACTGACATCATATAATCATAGTAAGCAATGGTTCCGGTCTTATTTCTTTTCCATTCTCCCTGCGCCCAGGCCTTTATTCCCATATAATCAAAGTAAATGGTAATCTTAGGAATTCCCAGTTCAATGGCTTTTTCCACTGCTGCCATACTCCCAAGAATTTCCCCGGAGACATTACGCATAGATGCCATATCCTTGTCATTGCCGGAACCCTGTAGCACGTATCTTTCCCCTTTATGAACCAGAAAACCCCCGTAACCGTAAACTCCTGATGCAACATTAAAGGAGCCATCTACAAATGCATAATCATCCGTGGCGTATTCCATGGTGACATCATCTTTATTCTTTTCCGAAATTTCTGCTGAATCTCCAACATATATTCGGGCTTCCTCAAGGGTTGGAAAACTTTTATACTGCGAGCCGGGAAATCCATGAACCTGAGCCTTACACTCCTCCCATGTATTGTAAATTCCCGGAGTTTTACCAACTCTTACACCATAATATTTTTTAGCCATAACATCCCCTTAGTAAACCCTTATTACACCTGCAATCTTCTTAACTGCAGAAAGTCCGTTAAATACAGCCATTGCGTCGTTAAAATGTTTTTCTTTAACCTCGTCTGTTATAATAACCAGCTCGGCGACACCATCTTTTCCGCTTCTTTGAACTACCTGTGCTATACTTACACCGCTATTGCCCAGAACGCTGGCAATATTGGCAAGAACACCGGGCTTATCAGCCACTTCAAGTCTTAAGAAAAATTTACTGATAGTTTCTGATATATCCTTAATCTTTAGCTGTTTGTAACAGCAGCAGCCTATTTTTCCACAGGAATCGTGTACTATATTTCTGCACACATCGATTATATCCCCTACAACTGCACTTGCTGTAGGCATCTGTCCAGCTCCTCTTCCCATGAACATTGCATCATCCATGGCATTTCCGTGAACAAAAACAGCATTAAATGCATCATTTACCGTAGCAAGAGGATGATCCTGTGGTATAAGCATAGGATGTACCTTAACTTCAATACCTGAATCTGTATTTTTTGCCACTCCCAGAAGCTTTATAACATATCCAAATTCCTTTGCATATCTGATATCCTCAGCTGTAATATCAGTAATTCCCTCAGTGAATACATCATCAAAGGTTACTCTGGAATTAAATGCTATAGATGCCATGATGGCAATTTTTCTTCCTGCATCATAGCCTTCCACATCAGCCGTAGGGTCAGCTTCCGCGTAACCAAGCTCAGTTGCTTTGGCAAGAGCATCCTTATAATCCATTCCATTCTGTGTCATACTTGTAAGTATGTAATTGGTAGTTCCATTCACAATACCCATAATCTCAGTTATGTGGTTACCCGCCATACTTTGCTTTAATGGTCTTATGATTGGAATTGCTCCTGCTACTGCAGCCTCAAATTGAAGGTCAGCATGGGCCTTGTTAGCCGCGTCTCCAACTTCTTCTCCAAATTCAGCTATAAGATCTTTATTAGCCGTTACAACCTGCTTTCCCAATTCCAGCGCCTTAAGTACATACTCTTTAGCGGGGTGGATTCCTCCCATAAGCTCAATAATTATTTCAATTTCATCATCATTGATTATCTCATTCCAATTATCAGTAAGTACTTCCGATGGAATTCCATCTCTTGTTTTATTAACATTTTTTACAAGAACCTTCTTAATCACCAGGGTAGCTCCTGTCTTTTGAAGTATCTCATCCTTCATGGATTCGCATAATTTATAAGTTCCTGTTCCTACTGTTCCCGCTCCCAGAACGGCTGCATATATTACTCTGTCTTTCATTACATACTCCTTATGTCATCAGCAACTTTTTTAACAAAACGTGATATTCTCACAATGGATACAAGATCCCACAATCCTTCAACCATAAACACAATTCCTACAAATATCATCAAAGCTGAGGTTGTAGCAAAAGGATTACATAAAGCAATAATTCCCATTATTACCATAACAAATGCTCCAATAAGTTCAATCCACCAATATCCTGATTTCATATGAAAAAATTCAATACCATACTGAAGCTTTAAAATTCCATCCACAATAATCACAATTGATAATGCAGTTCCGAAAAATACTGAAATAGCTTCCGGTCTCATAACAAAAAACACTCCGAAGGCAATAAGTGTCACTCCCTGCACTAATCCAAATGAGGACAGAACCTCCTCCTTTGAAATCCTAAAATAAGTAATAAGTCTAAGAACTCCCCATACACAAAGAGCAATTCCAATACCTTTACATATTACCACCTGTGAAATATCAGGGAAAATCACCAGAAATAATCCCAGAACAAATAATGCTATTGAAACAATAATCAATTCCCCTCTAATTCCCTTTATCTTTTTAACAAAATCCATATATTCCTCCTTGTTTTTTCGAAGAAAAAATTCGAGCTCCTCATGCGAGAAGAGGAATTGTCCTCCTTGTTTTTTCGAAGAAAAAATCCGAGCCCCTCCGGCGAGGAGAGGATTTGGCCTCCTTGTTTTTGCGAAGCAAAATTCCTATATATGGTAACAAAAATAGGGTATTATCGCAACCTTATTACGATAATACCCCAAATTAACATAATATAATCAAATCTATTCTGCTCTTTCCATTGCTGCATCGAAATCCTTTGTACCAACCCAGATTTCATGCTTATATGGATTCTTCTTCTGTTCAATGGCTCTCTTTATAATTACAGAAATACAAATTATGTTAGCTGCAAGGGCTAACATTGCAACAACACCCTGAGCCGTCGGATTGGCAGTAATTCCAAGATTACTCATAACCTCACCGGATGTGTTGACTCCTGAATTATATACCTTCATAGCCTCATCATATAACTGCAGCGTAGTCACTCCAAGCTTTGTTGCCCCACCATATACTGCAGGAAGCACGCTAAAGGTATTACTCAGCTGGAATGTAGGTACAACCTGTGCAAACATACACCATGCTGCAAGAGTCTGGGCACGATTCTGAATCCATCCTCCCTTATTCCACAATGCATTAGCAAATGTTGGAGCAAGAAGAAGCGCAACACCGCAATACCATGTATGGGTAGGCAGATTACAGTAAGTATACTCAAAATTCCATATATCATATGCAATAATAAACCATATTGTCATATCAGGCCAAAGCATATCATCCTTCTTCTTGGATGTATAAATGCCCCACCAGCCTGTCATACAGAAGATATTAATTATACCTGCAATACCGTTGATTATATTCCACCATCCGCCATAGAGGAATACACCTTCATTGGATGCCCACCATGCTCCGGAGAAATCTTTTGTCACCTGATATGCACGGAAAGCTGACTCAAAATCAGATACAACCGCAATAAGAATGTTAATTGCAACAATTACAAACGGAAATGGTTTAAACCATTCTTTCTTACCGATTCCCCACTTATACTTAATCATAAGGAAACCGACAACTCCAATGTCTGCCGCATAAAGCTTAGCATAATGGAACCATCCGTTCATGTACTCATAGGTAGGATTACTGCTTCCTCCGAATAATCCCACCTGAATACCAATAAAATAAATGGTTAAAATAACAGGAACTATTACAAAGAGTAATACTCCGCCTACCTTAGTACGACGTCCTATCTCATTGATAACCACAAGTCCGATAAAAACAAGCAATAATCCTAACAATTGAGTATGGGCCGTACTGTCATAAATTTGAAATAACATATTTTCACGCCTCCAATCAAATTATTTGATTATATGTTATTCCAATTTTATAATAATTTTATGTTTTTTTCAATATTTGTTAATATTATACTCATGCAGAACCGTTAGACATTGACTGACAGAATTTATCCGTCAACCGTGTTTACTATTCCACAATTCTTATCTGCCAGAATTGTTCTCACCCATATAATTTAAAATCTGGTTTCTCTTATTATTCATAACAGAAAGATTCTGGCTTGCACTGCGGGAATTCTTAGAAAACACTGCTGATTTGGTGTACTGTAATGGCTTTAAAAAGCTGTTAATTCCCAATTCCTTACAGGTCTGTTCCATTCTTGTAATTGTATTCATAGATGCCTGCCACTGATTATTGCCTAAAGTCTGATTCAAACGTGTGAAATCATATCCCTTTAAAAAAGCAATAACATCCTTAATATATATATTAAGAACATTCCCCGCTTCCAGGTCATTATTACGGTACTTGGAATACTCTATATCAATTCCGAATCTTTTTAGATTTTCTACTTTTTTCTTTAAGATTTTTAGACTTGCATCATTAAAATCCATTTTTACATCTCCATTTCTGCGCAATTACCAGGCGCAAATAAGTTTGTGTAAAGTATACTAGTCTTCTTCCATCTTTGCAACTCCCAACATTATTAATCTTTATGGTAATTTTATTTCAGGCAAAAATCCTCTATCTAAAAACATTTTTTAAAAAAGTTTCCAATCCATCATCCCACACACTTGCTTCATGACCTCCGCTCATAGTATAAAATGTATGGTTAATCCCGGATTTTGTCATATAAGCATCATATTCTTTCGAAGATTTTAGACAATGGGGGTCCTCAGTACCTACAACAATTACAATTGTCTTTGGTTGTTCATAATCTTTGTCCAGATCAAAACTCTCCAGCAAAGCCTTTCCATCTGATGTAAAATTATTGCTGCCTGTTTCAACTACCCCACTCACAGGAGAGAAAGCTCCAACATATCCAAAACATTCAGGATGAGAATATGCAAGATAAAGAGCCTCTCTTCCTCCTAACGAATAACCGCAAATACCTGTATGTTCTCGTCCCTTATTCGTTTGATAATGACTGTCAATGTACGGAATTAAACTTTCAACAATGTCATATATACAATTATCGTATTTTTGCGCCAATTGTGTAAAAGTGTAATCATCTTCTGATTTTCCTTCTGTATCACAAAAGACAGTCATACTAACTAAAATCATCGGTTCAAGATTATAACTTTCAATTATGTTCTGAGCTTTCTGAAGCACATTTAATTCATTATAGGAATTATAATCACCACCCATACCATGCAGAAGATACACTACATTGTACTTTATATCCTGACTATAACCACAAGGAAAATATACATTTGCCTTTCGGTTAGTTCCAAGATAATCTGAATAATATGTAATTTCCTCTACACCGGTATGGTTGTCATTTTTTGTCTCCTGAATAACATTTTCAACTTCCTTGTTGGAACAACCGGAAATAAAAAGAGACATTGTCAATATCATTGTAAAATACAGTATTAATAATGGATTATTGTTTTTCTTAACATTCATAAAATCACACTTTCAATATAAACTAATGTCTGTTTCGCATCCAAAAAGCAACACTTCCTAAAGATAAAAAAATTTTGCTCAGGTTCTTCTCCATTAACAACCTGAATAACTCTAAAGCCAACATCTTCATATCCCTTAGATGAATCTCTGCCCTCATCACGATATTCCGTTCTGCAATCTGTTCTTGCGGATGCCCATGAACCGCCTTTTACCCCTAATGTTTTTGTGTTACCATTTTCAGTCCTTATGGTTGATGTCCATTCCCAGACATTTCCCCAAAAATCAATTGCTCCATGTGCTCCTCTTGTATTCTTCTCATATTTATTGACATCTGTTCTACCTGAATTTACACCACAGTTAAAATCAGCATCTTTAGGCATGTGTCCTGCTGCCAATTCCCACTCACTCTCAGTGGGAAGACGATAAGTATTAACCCCATCTTTTTTTGTCAGCCATTGGCAGTAAGCAATTGCATCATTATATGAAACATAATTAACAGGCAACAAATCTTCCCCTGTAGGGTATTCTCCATTTATCCAGTTAGGCGGAGGAGTTGCACCTGTTTCTTTAACGTACTCATCATACTCTGCATTAGTTACTTCTGTACGACTGATATATATACTTTCTCCTGCACCCATTACAGGAATATATTCATAATTTGGAGCATCTGCAATCTTCCACTTTAGCAGTCTTGCATCTGTAAATCTTAACATATTACTGTTAATGCGATCCCAATAATTGATGTACATTTCCTGTACAATTTCTTCCATCTCCGCAACTTTTTCTTCTCCGCCGGGTTTTCCTGCCGTTTCAGCCTTTAATTCTGCAAGCTTAGCTTCTTTTCTCTCAAGAACAGCATTATAATTTTCAATAACCATATTTCTAAGATTATTATAATTCTCCTCTGACGGATTCCTCTGGTATAAAGATATCAACTTTTTAGTTTCATCATTTAACTCCGGCTGCTCTTTTTCGATAAAATCACTGTTGCTGTACATGTTCATTCCGCTATCTTCTTTCGCATCATCAGCCAAAACACTATATTCCAACTGTAATGTTAACATAAAAACCACAATTACAATACTTGATAATTTTATTATATTCTTCATAAGCATTCCTCCCATAACATCCACACACGTTTTATTTGATAATGTCATTGTAAGGACTCAACTTAAAATGAAGTTTAAACCTGTATTTCTCCTAAGCGTTGCAACAACTTATAGCATTATATAGCAACAACATCTTTTACAAATAATTTTCCAAATGCCCATCTTACAAAAGGCTGAATAAAGAAAATCTGAGAGAAAAATGCAAACGGAAAATTAAAGCACACCAGTTTTAACCAGTTAGCAAGCAAAGTAAATATATTAAATCCCATATAATACGGATAATACATCCATGCTGCTAAAAAACTCATTGTTGGACACATAATAAGTACGGTACAGCTAATGATTACTGTCTCAAATATCATTGGATGAGTGTTTTTTACATTAAACATTTTACAAGCCATTTTAAAAGACAATGGACTTCCTAATAAACATTCCAGTGTATACGCACAGAAAAATTCGATGATTATCACTGCCCATATTGGAAGCATGACTCCAAACATATAAACTCCACCCTGGGCATTAATAGCATTAATTACACTATTTTCACCTGTTACCTCCATCAATTTATTTCCATTGACTACATAAAGACTGTAAAACACATATCCATGTACGGTTACTAATACTGTAAGGAAGGCAAACACCATCCTCTGAAATTGATTTTTTGGCATAAAAATATTCTCCTTTTCCTAAACAAAAAAACACATGTGGGCAAAAATCCTATCACTGGCAGATAATTCATCTTAAATAGATTACATATGTACCGTGATCAGATTTACGTGCTTTGCACCACATGTGTCGTTTATGTTTTTATTTAATTCCATGACATCTTACCATATTTTCGAATTGCATGTAAGTAGAAAATTTCGTAAAAATATAATTTATTATGGAGAAACATCATGAAGAAGTTAACTTTTTAGCTATCTATCCATATTTTTAAATATATTTTAACATAAATTGTTTTGGCTCATATTATATTAGAGAGGTGATTTATATGCAATCCTGCAATCTTACATTTGTTATTTCCGCCATAGCCTGCGAACTTGCCAAAGGAAAAACAACCGATGAAATCATTTTACTTGGCTCAGTTTTTTCACAATTAGGCGATACTCTTAACACAATCGCGGCGCAGGATGCCTTATGTTCTTGTGACAATTCAGACAAACAAAAATAGGGATAGAAGAGTTTATAAAAATTTTATGGGGTCAGACCCCATAAAACCCCATAAAATTTTTATAAACTTTCTGTGTTATTAACTGTTTCTTATTTATCCCTCGATTGGTAGCTGAATCTCAGTTAACCAATCCTCAACATTTTCCTTATTCCAGATACCATCAATGTAACATTCTCTTGCAAGCCCTGCCACCTTGTATCCATTTTCTTCCGCATACTTCATGATATAGGCGTATGCTTCACCAATTCTGTCATATGCACCCTTGTGATAAATACTTAATACCTTGGTTTCCGGAATTTCACGAAACTTAATGTCATCATCTTCAATTCCTCTTCCGGTAACGGCTTCATTGTGTCTGATTCGGATATCTTTTTCCTTGTATTCTCCGTCCAGATACTCACAGAATTCATATGCAGGTTCTGCACATTTAATATCAGGATTCAACTGCATGCATTTTTCGCCCAGTGACGGAATCCACTGCATAATATCCTGATATTTTTCCAACACAGTTTCCGCATAATAAACAATTACTGATGGGATAGTCTTTTCTGTAATTTGATATTTCATCTCTTTCTCCTCCAAAATATGATTAATGATAGAAAGTCTGATATCAATTTCTTCCCTCTGCGCAGACAGGGATTTTGCCTTTTGCGATAAAATGCTTTTAATATCTGTTCCGGAATAAACTGCCTTAATTTCATCAATTGACAAATCTAACTGGCGATAAGCTTTTATCTTTGCAGCCTCCGACAGTTGGCTGGTTTCATAAAATCTATATCCCGTCCATTCATCAATAAATGCAGGCACCAGCAGATTTTCCTTTTCATAAAATCTTAATGCTTTTACCGTAAGATGCGAAAGCTTTGAAAACTCACCTATTTTCAGCATTTGATATCCTCCTTCCTGTTTACATTTCATACTTTAGATTATCCCCTAAGGGGAGAGTCAACAGAAAACTCAAGTTTCAATTATTTTTTTCTACCCATAGAAATCACTTACATGATTATTGGCAAAATGTTCTTCTATTTTTTGACAACAAAATATGCATTATCTACCAGAGTATAAACTTATCTACCAGACCATACATTTGCCCACTAGACTATACATTTTATTTATTTTAGTAGGTAATTTACTTGCATTTTTCAACTCCGTACCTGTATTATGTAACCTTCGGTGCACGCATTTACCTACTAAAATGTTTTTAGAAACGTATTTAGTAGGTAATTCATAAAAATATTTTTCTAAAATTCCTCTTTTTTACCCACTAAATCAAGAAAAACTTTCTAACTGGTAGGTAATGACAAAAACCTTCCCTGTACTTTGGCCGGTCACGGAAGGTCTTTGTTTTTTTCAACTTGTTCAACAACTCTATGGCGATTGCCTTTTCTGGCTATATTGTAGCTAAAACGCAGATATTACAACAAGTTTTTAAATTGATATTACAACAAGTTTTTAAATTCATTTTTTATTTTCAACAAATTGGGATTGACCGAGCTCATTAGAGCTTCTGTCCGAATAGTAAAAAAAGAAGCTGTAATGATGTGAAACTTCTGCCCAAAGAACTGTTTTATAATCATTTGAGCAGAATTTTGAGAAAAATAATGAGTTATTTCTACCCAAAAAGATGTTATATACTAATTTGGACAGAATATTTTACGGAAAAGCTTGTGATAGAGAGCAAATGAAAGTAATTTATCTGCCCATAGAATAATTATAAGTAGCACTGGGCAGAGAAAAGTTTAAATAGTCCGTAATTTATCTACCCATAGAGAATCACTTTGATTGCTTGGGCAGAAAAGTGTACTCAAATCGAGAAATTCCTAGTTTCCATTTCTACAAACTGGAATTGAACAATTTAGTGATTTTTCATTTCTTTACTTGCAATATCAGGCAGTTGCTTATGAAAAAAATCTATCATTCCATTCTCATCAGCCTCTGCTTCCTTAACATATTATTAAAACGCATATCTAGAAAACTCAATTCTTCTTCAAAGTCATATAGCCATAGATACATCATCTATACAACCCAATGCATTTCCAACAGATGACCTATGACTTTGTATCCGATTCGATTGTAAAGAGCAATTGCATTCAAATTGTCACCTACACAGGTAAGTGTTGCCATTTTATATCCTTTTTCCTTCAAGTAGGACAAAGCCTCTACTATAGTCGCTAATCCGATTTTCTTGCGACGATATTCGGGAATTGTAAAAACATTTTCCGTAGCGGCTCTATCATCGCTGATATGCCAAACCGTAACCGAAGAAACTATTTTCCCACAATCCTGAGCCGTAAAAATCTTCGTGCGTTCATCTCCCATCCTAAAACGAAGCTCGCCCTCCGCATCCTGAACATTATCATATCCCAGACAATTTGCCTCAAGATATGCATTCAACGCATCTTCCGTACAAACAAGCATATCAACAGATATATTTTCAGATATCTCTGCTTTTGGGATAGTTGTATGCTCAAGATCAAAACCCATGATCCATGTAAGATTATTCCCTTTAAAACCAAGTTCAAGAAGCTGTTGCTGATAATCATTATCATTTTCAGTACACCAACAGCGAATACAAAGCTTTTTATCGGGATAGTTTTCTTTGATTTCACGCATACGCTGTTTTACTGCATTGATCAGCTCTCTTTCAACAACATCCGAATCGTCTGTATCATCTGCAGTGCAAAGTTCCATCTGCATACGATAAAGCGGAATATCGTTGCGTTCTTTATCCAGATAATACCATGTTCCGTCACAGCTTAACGCACATACTCCGAGCAGTGTATCATTCTCATCAACAGCCGCAAATACATTTTCACGAATAAATGTACTGTTCCATTGTACAGAAAGCCACATCATAAAATCTATTTCCTGCAAACGGGTCAGATACTTATCTTTAAAACCTGTAATTGTGATCATTATGTTTCTCCTTTAATTTTCCTTGTTTATTTTTATAATAAAAAACCCGAATTGTCGAACTACCACATCTTCTCGCCCTTCGGACAAGAAGCATTCCTCGTTCTAAAGAGCTTGATCAATTCTTAGTTATCTATTTCCTTCTTATTTAACCCAAATATCTATCGTCGCATTCCTTCCATCAACTTTATTCAAAACAGAATAAGATATCCTAAATAAGTATTCTAGCATTTCAAAACCCACTCTTTTGCTTTCTCGTAATCTTTAAAATAAGAAAACATCACACCAGATTCTTTAATTATCTCTTCAACCAGTTTTTGTTCTTTTTTGTCAACACCAACAAAAGCAATCTTCATAAATTTCTTTTTGCATTCTATTATTCCATTTACAATACACGCTACAATCCGTTCAGTTATGGTGGTTTCATCCAAATTAATGATCATATACGAAGAAACGGATGGACGACAAAATGTTTTATAATCTTCCTCAAATTTCCTGATTACTTCCGCTTCCATGTTTCCCATACTATCAAGATGTTCACACCATATTGTTCCACCATTATAGTTTAATTCAAAGGATTTCTTCTTTATTCCTGCTTGTTCTTTATAATTCAATAATTTCATCACATCTGTTCTTATCCTCTACATCATGTCATCCCCTGTTGCATTAGTTCATCGACTATTTCTTATGCTGCTGATAAAAAACTTTCAAATCAGCTTTTACTTCATCTGATAACATTGTTTTCTTCACTCCTTGAATTGCACCTTCAAGAGCCATCAAACAAGTCATACTAAACAGAGCTGATACTCTCTGAAAAAGGCTAACCGCCTACCGAAATAGGGTAGCACCATATGTATTATATCAAAGCTTTCTCCATTACATAGGTTGTCAAAGATATTCCGTTCCTAATAACTTGTTGTCCTTTAATTACTCTGTATCCTCTATGTTCAAAGAACGTTTTAGCAGTAATAGAAGCGTGTGTTGTTATTTTATTTACATTGACACGATGTTCCAATTCATCGCAAATAGCAGAAGCAATACCTTGTCCTTGATAATCTTTATGGACATATAATCTGTCAAGATATCCTGTTTTACCAATATCTCCAAAACCTACAATAATCTCATTTTTGATAGCAACTATTGTAAAATGTTCCAAAAAGGATTTATCCCATTCTTTCAAGTTCACATTGCCGGTTGCCCATACATCTAATTGCTCTTTTGTATAGTCTTTTGCATTTACATTATGAACTGTTTGATAAAATAATTCTGCTAAATACTCACAATCAGAAGTATTATACTTTCTAAGAAACATAATGCACCATCCCGCCTATTTCAAATCTAATTTTCTAAAGTAATCCTTTTCGTCTTCATCAACAATTGTGAATCCCAAACTCTCATACAATTTACCAGCTATAAAATTGTCTTTTCGATGTCCTATATGTATTTCAGGAACCCCATAATCATTTTTCAATTTCTCAATAGCTAATATCATTGCATCTCTGGAATAGCCTTTTCCTTGATGCTTTTCATCAATCATCAAGGGATTAATATACCCTGATACGCCATCTTCATCGTACCCTATACCAACCATACCAACAATCATATCATCATTTTTTATTGCATATAGTGTTGTTCCTTCCTCATATCTACTAATACCAATCCAATATACATTGGGAATTGGAAATATATCTTTCTGTTCTTTTGAAACTTTAAGTTCTGTTGTTTTTAACCAATTATTAACATTTAACTCTTCTATCTCTATCATTATTTGTCCTCTACAAATTCATTTATTCATCTCTTCGACAAATTCAAATTTTGTCTGTTCTATTCATTCCAATAATCTATTGTTTCCTGTGGTGTTGTATCAACCCCA
>JBJEMF010000105.1:0-2353 GCA_051879535.1 Lachnospira sp.
AGTATACACCTTTTCATAATATATGTCAACATATATTATTGCAAAATATATTATTTTTTGATACTATATAAATACATTATCAAGGAGGTACAAACCATGATTTCACTTCGTGTCAATGAAATTTTAAAGAAAAAAGGCTTAACTCCATATTGGCTTGGAAAACAAACTGGAATATCTCAAAATAATATTCTTAAAATATGTAATAGTGAAACATCAACAATACGATTTGATACACTTGAAAAAATATGTAAAGTTCTCGATTGTACACCTAACGATATTTTTTATTCTAACGATCCACAAATACAGCGATTGCTTTCTTATGCTAATAAAATTAATGAATTATATAATAAAACGGATATTCAAAGTTGTTGAGGGGCTGTCTTCGTGAGGGTACAACTTGAGGGTTTGTCGTGAGGGGCTTTCATGAGGGGCTGGTTTGAGGGTTCTTCGTGAGGGGCTTCATATTATTATCAAAAAAAACAGGGTTAATCAGTCATTAGCTGGTTAATCCTGTTTCTTTTTTGAAGTGCTATCGGCACTTCCAGCCTTCTTCTCTTATGATATTTTTGCGGAAATATTTTATACAAAGGAGGCTATATGAATAGTATCACAGATTTGCTTGACCTTGAAGATGTCAACATTTCTATCAAATCTATCGACATTGAAGGTCAAACAAAAACAATCTATCTTGAATCAGCTCCGGAAGCACACTTCTGTCCTTGTTGCGGTTTCAGAATGCATTCCAGAGGAACCAAGAATAGAAAAATCAATCATCCAATACTTCAGGATAACTACAAACTTGTTTTAATCCTTAAGCAGCGTCGCTGGCGTTGCACCAATCCTGATTGCCTTTACGACATCAGTGATTCATTCAAGTTTGTAAGCAAAAACAGAAGAACAACAAACGCAACAGATATGCTTATTGTTGATGCATATCGAAACCTGGCCGAATCGTCAGCATCTATAAGCAAAAGATTCCATGTATCGGATACATATGCGCATGATGTATTTGACCGGTATGTAAAACTTGATAGACTTCCTCTTACAGATGCCATTTCTGTTGATGAAGTATTTCTGGATATGGACGACAACTGCAAGTATGCTTTAGTCATTCAGGATTTTCATACCGGAGATCCCATCGATCTTTTGCGAAGCAGACGAATGAATGTCACCGAACCATACTTTACATCAATTCCACCTGAGGAACGTAATTCTGTAAAGTACCTTATATCAGATATGTACAATCCATACATTTCGTATGTAGATAAGTACTTTCCAAATGCTGTTCCGGTTGTGGATTCTTTCCATGTGCTTCAATGGATTACCCGCTCTATCGATAACTACATGCGACAGCTACTAAAGGAATACAAACAACGTGACAGGGAACGTCAGGAGCAGTTGACTACTGACCCCATGCATCCTGTTCAGCTGCCTATCTCTGACGAGGTATATATCCTTCAGAAATACCGCTGGCTTATTCTGTCAAATCAGTCAAACATCCGCTATCACTCAGATCTTCGCATGGACCAGCACTTTCACGTTCTAATGAACACTTACGATTATGAGGATTGGCTTTTTCGTATTGATTCTAACCTTAAGGATTTCCGCGACCTTAAGGAACAGTATGTCTTATTCAACTCACGCAATGGCGGCAATCCGATTGCTGCACGTACTGAAATTGACGAATTAATAGATATCTACAAAAAATCATCATATGAAATGTTCAGAGATTTCGCCAACTTATTGGAGAAATACAAAGACCCTATCATCAACTCATTCATAATGGTTGAAAAGATTGGTAATGGAAAGATATATAACAGCCGATTATCCAATGGCCCAATTGAATCAATCAACAGAAAAGTTAAAGATCTTAAGCGGCTAGGGAGAGGCTTTCGAAATTTTGAACATTTCAGGAATCGCTTCCTCTATGCCACACGATCAGCTCCGGTTCTAAATGGAGTATCTGATTATAATCCTGTCACATATTTTGAAGAAGATGAATTTTAAGGAGGATTCTATGGAAAACTACTGCGCTTTTAGCAAAGACCATAAATGCATACTCTGGCTTGATTATGAAATCACAAGACAAGAATTAGAAGAATGCCACACGTTGTGCCACGGAAACTGGATAGAGATCGAACGCAAGTACAAATATATCCAAGAACTGCGACATCTCCTAGATGAGCACGGAATCCCTTATCCGGAAGAATACGAAATAGACTAAATAATATTTAAGGGTCTGGTGTTACCAGACCCTTTCTCATACCCTCAAGTTAGCCCCTCATGAAAGACCCTCAACTCAGCCCCTCACGAAGAACCCTCAACAACTATGCTATTTTTTATGCCAAACCCT
>JBJEMF010000106.1:0-9087 GCA_051879535.1 Lachnospira sp.
TGCAAAAGCTGCCTCTAAGTTCTTCTCTGTCTGTGTTCCTGCATATTTGTTAGATGGTGCATTTTCAATTACTTCCAGCTTATCTCCTGTAGCTTTGCACACAGGACATACTGCCTCCTCAACACTTGCTGCCTCAAAAACCTCTCCACAAATTTTACATTTGAACTTAATCATACCCTTGTTCTCCTTTTTAATATTATTTATATTAGTACTCCTTCCTGCATGAGGAATTCCTACGTACTTTTCCATATCGGGATTTACCGTAACCAAATCGGCTGTTCCCAAATCATGAATTGAATTATGCCCCGTTACTCTGGCAAAAGTCTTTAATTCTGATAATGTTACATTTAGAAAATTTGCAACACGTTGTGCTGCCGCATCAACATTAAGTCTTTTACGAAGTTCAGGATTCTGTGTGGCGATTCCCATAGGACAGTTACCACTTCCGCATATACGATATTGCTGGCATGCTGCGGCTATCAGTGCTGCACTTGCAATTGCAACAGCGTCTGCACCTAAAGCAAGAGCCTTTGCAAAATCAGCCGAAACTCTTAATCCTCCGGTTATAACAAGAGAAATATCTGAATTCACAGAATCAAGATACTTACGTGCTCTGTGCAAAGCATAAATAGTAGGAACAGTTGTAGCTTCCCTCAAAAGAAGCGGGCTTGAACCTGTTGCCCCTCCTCTTCCATCTATTGTCACGAAATCGGCTCCGGCATAGATACATTGTGATAAATCTTTCTCAATGTTTCCTGCAGCAATCTTAATACCTATAGGTCTTCCGTCAGAACGCTCACGAAGCATATCCACCATTTCTTTTAAATCTTCCTTTGAGTTAATCTCAGGAAATTTACTTGGACTTTGTACATCTTCACCAACATTTTTTCCTCGTAAAGCTGCTATTTCTTCAGTAACTTTTTCACCCGGAAGATGTCCACCCATGCCCGGTTTGGTTCCTTGTCCTATTTTAATCTCAATTGCATCTGCAGCCTTAAGATTCTCATCCGTAACACTATACTTATTAGGAACATATTCAAAAATATATTTGTATGACGCTTCTCTTTCTTCCGGTAAAATACCACCCTCTCCGCTGCACATAGCTGTCTTTGCGAGGCATGAGCCTTTTGCAAGGGCAACCTTAATTTCTTTCGAAAGTGCCCCAAAAGACATATGAGAAATATAAACCGGATTTTCTAATATAAGAGGTTTCTTTGCATGCTTTCCGATTATTGTCCTTGTATCTACCGGATCATTATCATTCAGAGGTAAAGTATCCAATTGGGCTCCTAAAATCAAAATATCATCCCAGCTTGGCAATGGCATCTGTGTTCCCATGGAACCTCCAATACTCTTCCCTGTAACTGCCATCTCGTGGATTTCCGCCATATAACGCACTGTATTGTCTGTACGGGCATATCTTGAATCATACGCTAATTCCCCTTGAAAACTTTCTGTAACTTTCTGTTGATTGTCATCAGAAACTTTAACAAATTTAGATATAGGCTGCTTGCAGACAGGACAACCCTCCAATTCATTTAAATTTTTTCCTTCCTTTTCCTCATCAAAGATTGCACCACAAACACTACACTTGTAAACTGCCATAACCTCTACCTCCTTCGTGGTAATATTCTCTTTTCACGACTACAATTATTTATTATATTTTAAAAAAAAATGTCGTCTTTTGTCAAGCATTTTAAAACAGCGGCAACTTCACATAACGTGTCGTTACCGCTGTTTTTATCACTTTTTATTATGTTCAGTCTCCGATTCTTTCTTTGTATGGTGAACAGTTCCTGGCTGATGATGAGGCGGTGCATAAACAGTAGAAAGTTTTAATGACATTCTACCAAGATTTATTACATTATGCCATGTACCTGCCGGAACGAAGACACAATCTCCCATACAGACTTTGATTTCAAAATCCAAGTTATTTTTACATTTTCCCATTTTCACCATACCAACCCCCTGCTCTATACGAATCAGTTGGTCAGTATCCTTATGAAGTTCTAACCCTATATCCGAGCATGCCGGAATACACATGAGAGTCATTTGTACATAACACCCGGTCCAAAGCGTTGTACGGTAATTTGTATTCTTCACTGCCTGTCGTACAACACCTGTCACATAAGGATCAGGTCCATGATCTTTTTGCTCCCGGAAATTTCCATCATTCATGAAATTACCTCAATTGTATTCTCTCTATATCATACGCACAATCAAATATAGTGTTCTTACAATGGTCTTACTAAAATCTTTTAATTTTCTTTGTGGTGTTTTTCTCAAACTCTGTCTCACGGACTTTCAGTTTAAGTACCCTCTTATATTGTGGTGCATTTTTATTGTAATCATCTATGATTTTCTGAAGCTCACCTTGTATGTCTTTTATCTTTTTCTTTGAGGCATACTCGTAGTCCGGGAATATTTCTGCCTCAATTACACCTTCGCTGTCACGGACAAGAATTTCCTGAACCAGACGAGCCTCTCCAATCTTATTCTCGATTTCTTCCGGAGATATATTCTCACCATTAGCTGTTATGATAAGGTTCTTCTTTCTTCCTGTAAGAAATACAAAACCATCCTCATCCACATAGCCCAAATCGCCGGTTTTAAGCCATCCATCCTCCAAGGCTTCTGCTGTCTCCTGTGGCATATGGTAATACCCCTGCATTACACTTGAGCCCTTAACCCACAGTTCCTCATTAACAGTCTTAGCCTCGCAGTTAGGAAGAAGCTTTCCAACTGATCCGGCTTTATTATTCCAGCTTAAATTGGTACTTATAACCGGAGAACACTCTGTCATTCCGTAGCCCTGCAGAATTGTAATGCCATATTTTTTAAATGTATCTATGTATGCAGGATTTAAATATGCACCTCCGCTGCATATAGTGTGGAACTGCTTTCCAAACACCTTTGCTTTAATAATAGGAGCCGGAAGCCATGCTGCCTCCTCAAGCTTCTTTGCAAGAGTTTCAATCATCAGCGGAACCATAAGTATCATATTAGGTTCAAAAAGCTTTATATTTTTTGCAACTCTCATCAAAGAATCATTTATACATATTACACTTCCTAAAGAAAGCCCCTTCAAAATATCCATACTAAGACAATATGCATGATGAATAGGCAGTACCGACATAATCACCGTTCCATGTTCTATCTTCATATCAAGGCATGTAGCATTTTCTGCCATATTACGGTGTGTGAGCATTACGCCCTTACTCTTTCCAGTTGTTCCTGAGGTAAACATAATGGTAGCAAGTTCATCAGGTGCAGGACTATAGTCATATCCCGGCTGTTGCTCCTTTACAATTTTCCAGAAAGGATGTGCCCCTTTAACCGAGCTTTCATCACTTATTGAAATAACACATTTTAAATTTGGACAGGTTTTTAAAGCCTCCTCTGCCACCTGGACTTTGCTCTCATCATACACAAGAGCCGAAACTTCTGCACGGTCTAACAAATCGCACAAATCCCGGGATGGCAGCTGTGCGTCCAGGGGAACAGCCACACTTCCGCTGTTTACAATACCCATATATGACACAACCCACTCATAAGAAGTCGCTCCCAGAACAGCAACATGTTGCTTCTTTCCAACAAGAGCTTCCAATGCAGCTGAAAAACATTCCGAATCATCCTTTAACTGCTTATAAGTCTTACTCTCTACTGCAACACTCTTCTTTCCGTCATCATCACTTTTCTTCACCTTATAACGGAATGCATCCCATGTGCTGTATGATGCTTCAGCCTTTATCAACAGTTCACGAATTGTACTGCTTATCTCTTCCATACTGCCTCCTACTACTTAGAAATTTTTTCCAGATAATCTACAGCTTCCTGCACAGTACGGATATCTGCTGCATCCTCCTGAACGATTTCCACATCAAGTTCATCCTCAATCTCACCCATCATACTCATAAAATCAAATGAGTTAAAGCCCAAATCCTCCATAAAACGAGACTCCGGCTTAATATCTGCCTTGTCAACCTCAACATAATTTACAATGATATCTGCTAATTTATCAAACATAATTAGACTCCTTTCATCACTCATCATCACTCATTTTTTTATACCAGCTTTATTTATACCAATTTGATTATATCTCCAATTTTTAAATTAGGTCTCTCGATTCCCTTAAACATAATTTTGCACATATAATAATAGAAGTACTCTAAAGTTTCTTTTGAAACTGCCGCTATCTGATGCTCAAAATTAAAGTCAAGTCCGTTATCGTCAGGTCTGTGCATTACTGTCAAATACATAGCCTGAGTAGTGGCTCCGTTAGGATACCATTTTGTTTTATATTTAATGTCACCAAGTTTATCTAACCCTTTTTCTTTGAGAGTCATTGGCTGGTAAGTTAATGACATTGGCTCGTAAGTCCTTCCCGGCTCCACCGGATATACCTTACTCCTATGTGCGAAATACTCTACCGGATCAAAATTAGTGTGCATGAAAATTTCATTTTGACCATCACGAATCACTTTAATTCCCTCAAGAAAAGTCATATCCTCAGAAATAATTGTCCTGAATGGGAAAGAGTGAATTCTTGTTCCGCCGGATTTCTTCTCCAACAATGTTGCTCTCCTTGCATATGCCACATTGATAGATACATCATCATTTCCATTCATTTTCTGCAAATATGTACGAATGCCCATTATAAGAAGGCATTGAAGGGAAATATGCTGTTGTTCGCAAAATGTCATTAAACGTTTAGTAGGTTCTTCCTCCAAATGGAAAACGTCCAATGCAGAGTCAACATTTTTCGATATAAACAATGCAGCCCTTGCATTAGGATTTTTCTTTCTTTCCTCAATTAAGGCTTTAGGTCCGTCAATTCCGTTATATATAGGTTCTGACTGTTCTATAAGTTTATAGAAGAATTCCCTGTCACGCTGCTGTGCCTTACTTCCCGCCTCATAAGCAAGATCCTTTTCAAGCTGTTCAATGTATGAACGCATTTCTTTCGGATATTCTATTCCCTCATACATAGCATTACAATAAAGTTCAATAACATCCTTCATAAAACATATCAGTGACTGGGCATCAAGTGTAAAATGGTCTGCAAGAAGGTAAATACCCTGATTACCGTCAGGAGTCTTAATAATGACAATCCTGTTCATAGGAGAATCCTCCCTCTTGAAAGGAACCTCAGTCCACTCTCTCATAACAGCCTCAGCTTCTTCCATTGTCTTTCCGGAAAAATCAACATAATCAATTTCCCGTTCTTCTTTATCCACCACATACTGATACCACTGCTTTTCTTTTCTGTCATAGGCAAATCTTAAGCGCATAGACTCACATCTCTCATATGCCTTATATATTGACTGTCTTAACACATCAATATCCAGTTCATATTCAATGGTAAGGCTTGTTCCCACATTTACCACCTCTTTTTTAGGACAATATTCCATATAGTAAAAATGGAATTTTTGTGCCACAGTTAATGGATATGTTTTAAAACCTTTTCTTCTCTTCATATTAAACTCCATTCCGCAAACGCTTTAACGTATATTTTTACAACTCTTTCAAAAACTCATCCAGTGCTGCCTCATATGCTTTCATGTCCTTAAAGTAACTCTCACCGTGGGATGCCCCCTCTACAATCAGCATTTTCTTAGGCGATGCACAACAATCATATATCTCTTTGCACATTCTAGTAGGAACAAATGTATCCTTAGAACCATGAATGAACAAAATAGGTATTTTGGCCTTTGATACCTCTCTCTTGGCATTACACTCATCCATTCCATATCCTGCAAGTCTTCTGTTCATAATCTCAGCTCCCTGCATTACAGGAAATGATGGAAGATGATACATGGTATTAAGTACATGTGTAAAGACCTCCTTTGGAGAGGTAAAACCGCAGTCCGATATAATTCCTTTAACCTGTGAAGGAAGTTCAAGGCCGCTTGCCATAAGTGCTGTAGAGCCTCCCATGGAAATTCCGTGGAGTATGATTTCAACATCCTCACCACATTTTTCAATAGCCCAGTTAATCCATCCCAACGCGTCTTTCCTGTCAAGACATCCAAATCCGATGTATTTTCCTTCACTGCTTCCATGTGCCCTGGCATCAGGATGCAGCATTGCATAGCCACGTTTGAAGTAATAGTCTGTCAGTCCTGTAAAATCGCTCATGCCCTGACTTGTGTACCCATGAAAACATATTACAAGCCTTTTCTTATGGGAATTATCATTGATTGGAGGAAAATATGTAGCATGAAGTTTTAGTCCGTCAAAAGATGTCTGATACACATCCTCATGAGGCTGCTCCAACATAAAATTCTTTCTCTCTGTAAGAATCTCAGTATACTGGGACCAATCTGTTCCTGCCATTTTTATGGTACGTTCAATATCCACTTTCTGTCTTTTCATTGTTCTTCTGTAAAAATACAGAGTCTCTGCTGCTCCCGCTGCCACAAGTGCCCCTGCACATGCCATTACTATTCCGAAAACTTTCATTTTTTAACTTCCTTCTGCTTAAGTTCTATAATTTCCTTTAATCTGAGTGCTTTTTCTATATTACCTTCAACTCTTAATTTCTGTGTAGTAAATGCCCATACAGGGTCAATTTTACCCTCTGCTATCTTTATAAAAGTATCAGGATCTGATATAAACTTTGCATCTCTGTCATAATACTCATATGGCTCAACGTAAAGTTTTCCCTCTTTTACCTCAACGTAAAAAACACCTCCTGCTTCCTTGTCCTCAATGTCAAATTGAAATGCCAGATGTTCTTTAATATCACTTACATCTGCCCCCATAAAGCGGGATTTAATTTCATAAAAAAAATCAGCATACGTCATTTTTGCATAATCTCCTTTACTTTCGACCGCTGGTCGATTTCTATACATCAGGATTGTATCATAGTTTTCGACCAGCGGTCAATTGTATGGATAATACAAAAAAATTAACAAAAATATTATATTTCTTATGAGAATTATCTATTGTTCACAATTTATTCCCGTGCTACAATTATCAAAAATGTGGAAAGTAGAAAGAAAGGTGGCTTTTGAAAATGCCGGATATGAATAAAGCAGAAAAAATACTGGACGCTCTTCAGCAATTGCTGGAAGAAAAAAAATTACAAAACATTTCTGTGAGTGAAATTGCCGAGAAAGCCGGCATGGGAAAGGGAAGCATATATTACTATTTTCCCTCTAAAGACGCCATTGTTGACGAACTGATAAAACGCAGCTACCAAAAGCCTCTCCAGACTGCAAAATCTTTATCAGAAAAGACAGAGATTTCATCTTTCACCCGTATGGCCATGATTTTTCAGGCTTGCCGTAACTCCTCTGCTGCATTTTTAAAGCAGGGATTTCATAATAATACAACCATACAGGATCAGGCTTTTCTGCACCAAAAATACCTGAATTACTTGATTTCAGAACTTAAACCAGCCTTGACCGCAATAATTTCCCAAGGTATTGACTCCGGCGAAATTCATTTTGATTACCCCGATGCACTTGCAGAGGTTGCCCTGATAGTTATTGCAGTCAAACTTGATAACTCTCTGATTCCATCAACTCAGGAAGATATAGAAAACACACTTAAAGGATTCGTTTCACTTCTGGAAAACGGCACCGGAGTACCCGAAGGAACTCTTAAATATCTCACAATGAACTACTAGAATTTTACATTAGAATTAACATTGACCGGAAGTTTTAGGGGATAAATTTCCCCTTCAGTTCCAGGTGAAAACTAATCTCTTTCATTTAAGCAATCCAAAATAGGCTGGATATATTTTATATCGGAAATATCATATGACGAAGCAATCATTTTTACCATAATTTCATCTTCTTCTGTCTTGTCCTTTTTCGCCTTTAATGCCTTTATAAACATCTTCATCATCAGCTTTGATGGAGTTGACATTTTCTCATAATTAAATCCCCCCGGACAATAAAATACGCTTACTCTCTTCATTTCATCCTCATTAAAATTCTTCTTAAGAGCAGGCTCTATCTCCGGACTTTCAAACGGACTTCCCCCGACACAAAATACTATAAGTTTTTTTCCCTGCCACTTATTTATATTTCCCTTAAACCAGCTAAGTTTGCTTATTCCGCCTCCGCATGCCCAGCCTCCAAAAATAATGGCGTCATAATCATCCATATTTTTCTTCTTAGCCTCACTCAATTCATAGCAATCCGCACCACTTTTTTCAGCTATCCATTCTGCATAACATTTTGTAAAACCTGTCTGGGAATTGTAAATTACTATCGTTTTCATTCTTTTAAACTTCCTTTCATTCTCTTTAAATTATCTTCTATTTTTGAAATAATATTGTAGGTATCATCCACTTCTTTTTCTGTAACACCTTCAAATAAATAGTTCATAAAATCCGTTTCTTTTTCCCTGTATTGGTCCGCCATCAACCTTGCTCGCTCTGTCAAATATACTCGTTTTTTTCTCGTATCTTTTGAATCAATTTCGAGAGAAATCAGTTGCTTCTTTTCCAGACTGTTCAATATCTCTTTTACATTCTGCCTCGAACATCCCATTGTCTTCGCCAATTCATTTGCCGTAGGTGCCTCATCTTGATATAGATTCATGCATGCCAGCAAGAAAAACTGTTTGCAAGTAATTTCATCATAAAAGGAATCTCCTACAGCCTGAAGCCTATTATGAAATGCGAAAAACAAGCCAAATAAAGCGTACTTATGGTCCATCATATGTAGCACTTCAGATGTATTCATTATTCTCCTCCTTTATGCAATATATTGCCTATTTATATTACAGTTATATACTGTTTTTGTCAATTTGTAAATACAAACAGGGTAAAAAACTGCGTAAAAAAGCGTAGAAGCCATAAGCTGCTACGCTTAATATATTTTCACTATTTCCTGTACCTGGTTATCTTTCTCCATTTTTCTGGAAATCCCATTTTTTCATATAATTCTTGTTCTGCTATACTGTCGTGTTTCTTAAGATACTTATCAATCAGGACTTTAAGTTCTTTTATAAATTCCCTATACCAACCATCGTTTAAAAGATACCTTAAATCAATTACAACTGAGAACAAATCATTTTTCCAATAAGTCTGTCTTAAATTTTATTTGCATAATTGCAAATCTGCATTGCCAC
>JBJEMF010000107.1:0-2320 GCA_051879535.1 Lachnospira sp.
TGAGTAAAGCCGGATTCTTAATACGTAGTTTGGGCGTAGATCAGTTAGATACTAAATATAAGATTACAGATAAAGGTCGTGACTTTTATTACTTTGAATTACATTTTGACAAACTGCCTCCAGGATGTGAAAATGTATATATAAGAGAACTTGAAGAAGGTGGATTTGAATGGGTGGGCATTCGAATCAATAATCCGTATCCAAATGTCCCTTCTATTGGATTGAATGAAGGTCAAATTAAGCAGAAAATTGATAGTCAAAATGATGGGATAGTTGGTATTTATGAGGGATTTTCAGACAACAAATATAAGTTGGCCTGCATTAAGGATGGCGATGATTACAAATTGATATATATGGGTAGCCAAGAAACACTTAATCAATGGCGATTCGGTGATGTAAAGGCTGTTCTAAGAGCCAGTGCAACACCAGGTTTTTTCAAAGCCAATTGGTATATGGCAAATAAGACCGTTAATACAGATGTTTATGCTATGTTTGAAGGTGGTAGCATGAAGATTGTAATTAATGGAGATGAAGATGGGTATTTGAAAATGTATCCGACATCTAGTAATATAGGAAATCCATCCTTGACGCAAGAATGGTCAGGAACGGGATTTGCTCTAAAAAATGGATTTGTTGTTACAAACTATCATGTAATTGAAAATGCAAAGTCTATATCCATTCAAGGAATAAAAGGTGACTTCGCCCAAAAATATAGTGCGACCATCATTGCAACTGATAAGTACAATGACCTTGCGTTACTACAGATATCTGACAAGAAATATAATGGCTTTGGTTCAATACCCTATAATGTTAAAACAACTGTTTCTGAGGTGGGAGAAGATGTATTTGTTTTAGGTTATCCTTTGACCAGCACTATGGGAGATGAAATAAAATTAACAACAGGAGTGATAAGCTCAAAAACAGGATTTCAAGGGGATGTGTCCTTATATCAGATTTCAGCACCTATTCAACCAGGCAATAGTGGTGGTCCTTTATTCGACAACAAAGGAAATCTTATTGGTATTGTAAATGCGAAACATAAAGGAGCAGAAAATGTTGGTTACGCAATAAAAACGTCTTATTTGAGGAATTTAATTGAAAGTTCAACTTCCTCTTCAATATTACCAAATAATAATCAAATAGCAGGACTGCCGTTGACAGGAAAAGTAAAGAGTTTAAAGAATTACGTTTTCATGATTACCTGCTCTAATGTTGACGGCAATTCCATCTATTCAGTAAGTCCTTCAATGTCTAATAATATAAAGACGATAGATTATCCTACAGTTCATCGAACAACTGCAGAACGAGCAAGAATAAAGAGCGTAAAATTGGCAAAGGATTACACTGCTATTGAAATAATAAGTAATAATCAGTCTGGAAATGGTTATTACCAATGGTGCAATATTGATAGAAATACGTATATATTGGTGAATGGAACACGTTATACACTAACTAGAACGGACGGTATCGAAATTGCTCCCCAAAAAACATATTTTTCATATGCCGGTCAAGATATTACATTCACATTATATTTTCCACCGATCTCTGATAATGCAACTTCTATTGATCTAATAGAGTCAGCCGACAGTGAATGGAAATTTTATGGAATTAAAATCAAATAAGAAGAAAAGTTATAACATAAAAAGCAAAATGAATAATAAGATGTCAGAATATCTTTTCCATTATACATCGATGGATAAAGCAATTAAAATAATTGCTTCAAATACATTATTGTTTGGGAAATTAGAGACAATGAACGACATTAATGAGTCTTATAGATGTGTATTTGGAAATGGTGAAACAATAAAAGAGGCTTATGTTCTGCTAAGACGATACCAGCAACTCAGTTTCGTTGTGGACAAAATGCCACGTAGAGGATATGACATACCTTCTATGTGGGGGCATTATGCAGAAAGAGGGCATGGGGTATGCTTGGTGTTTGACAGACAGATGTTGACTGCTTGTTTCTCCTCTGATATGATAAAAGACAATGTTGATTATTCGTCTGAATATGATAGTTCAATTATTATCGAAGGAGATAATGTGGAACGATTCTTTACAAATAATACCCAGCAGTTGTTCTTTACTAAAACGTCAGATTGGGCAAATGAACAAGAGTTTAGGGTAATTGTTAAATGCGCGAATGAGATGCGAACAAAAATTAATTTCCGCAATAGTTTGCAGGCAGCAGTCCTATATTTTGCAGAAGATGTTGAAAAAGGAGATTCGGTTTTTAACTCCTCTAACATGGACATTCTTGCACACTTAAATCCTAATATACAATTACTTGAATTAGGTTATTGGAATGGAGTCGCAAATC
>JBJEMF010000108.1:0-2312 GCA_051879535.1 Lachnospira sp.
CTTATTTTTTCTTTGGAATAGTGAAATTCTGAGGAATCTCTGTATTTCCTAAAGTTCCTGATGATCTAGTAGAGTTACCTATGGTAAATTGACCAATAGGAATCATCTGATTATAAGCAATAGACCCTGTTACAGGTCTATATGTTACTCCATCCGCATTTACAGACACTTTGTAGGAAACCACAGATTTATCCTCATCTTCATTTGGATAATAGTGAACATAAATCTTGTATGTTCCAGCTGGCGCACTATCCCAATGTATATGCTCGGGACCAGGACCATGAGTATCATCACGATCAAGATAACCTCCTGATGCAGAATTCATGTGTCCAAAGAAAATTCTTTCTCCATAAGGATCGATGACGTGTAAATCTATGTCCGTATTTCCACTATGCTGACTCCAGTCAAGTCTTACTGTTACCTCCGCCTGTTCAAGTGAAGCAGTAAAATAAACAGGTTCTGATATTTCTTTTTCTGTTATAATATCAACAACCACAGCCCTAACTTCTTGTGAACCGTTATCGCCTAAAGTCCATTCTACTGATGCTGTTCTATCATTATCTGCTGATACTATCTCGTTAGAGACCTTGCCACCGCCTTTAGTAACCTCGTATTTTATTTTATGGTATTGTACTGGACCTGTGTACATACCATTTTCATCTTGTGTGGTCACATACACCTTAAGCGGCAAAAACAACTTCTGATTAGCATAGCCTTTTTGCTCATCACCACTAACCTTAGTCAAAGTAGCTTCTGAGCATGTAGTAACTTCATTGTTATAATAACACAAACAGAATTCGATCGTTTCTGGAGCATTTAAGGCAAATGACAGTCTTAAACCAATATTTACGGCACCTTTAATTTTATTATACCAATTGAAAGAACTACTTAAAATACTAGCAATATTCCTTACATTTGCCCAAATCCCTCTTTCTGCTAAAACGCTAGTATTTCTACTTAGGTAATCTGTTGTAGCTCCATATGCAATACCCAGCCAGTCCATTGGACTCATCTGTGCATCTGACACTCCTGAGCCCGCAGCAGTAATGGCATTTGCTATCATGCGAGAAATTTCGACCGTCATATTGTCATCAGCTACATTTAAGCCCAATGTGGACAATACTGATCCAGCAACTCTCATATAAAAATCTAGGGTTGCAGCTGCATTCATTCTTGACAAGTCGAATTTATATTCACCTTCTTTCGTGAAATCAAATTCAGCCTTAGGCCCATAAAATGTTCGATTTCCAACAAAATCCAATAATCCAAAATCAGATCTGGACGGAACCATATAGTTAACAGGAGCATCCGAACCATGTTGTACAGTTCCATAATAACTAGGTGTACACCCTACGGCTCTCAATGTTAATGTTCGACCTGAAATGTCAGCAGATATATAAGTTGGATTAATTCTAGGACTATCATATGTAGACCTGGTAACAGAACTACTTTGGACAATCGCTAACGTGTCTTGATATTGTTCCTCATTAATTTCTCCAAATATATCTTCATATAAATCATTTAATGCAAGAAGTAGTTCTGTGTTTTCGTTATCATATATGTTGTGTTTCTGTTTAACAACTTTATCTACCTCTTTATATACTTTCTCAAAATTACTATTGCTCTCAATAAAACTAATTAACTCTGGATACTCATTGATATCACAGGAAGAGAATATCGGATGCAAGGTAATGAGTGCTAATGTCGTTGAATGACTATCAAGTACGATATCTTTATTGTTTTTAAGAACATTCCTCGACATCAAAAACACTTCTTCTCCTTTATGCACAAAGAAGTTTTGGACTTTACTGCTTGTATTGGATGTCGTTTCAAAACTATTGTTGCTAATAGAAGACTGGTCAGAAATTGTAGAAAGAGTACAATCGTCATAGTTGTTTTCAACGACCGCAAGAGTTCCATGAACCGTTTGTAAAGACAACTCCTCTCTAGCTGTTTCGTCTATAATATTTGTATTACATGAACATAATATGCTCATTACACAACAAATAACAAATGTTAGTATTTTATGCATAGATGTTAAAATTTAAATGTTAAATAGGCACGAAAACCTGATAATGAAGAATCTATATTTTCTGAATCAGAAGAACCAATAGGTTTGTAGTTTGTGTTCCCAAATCGACTTTCTATACCAAGACCTATTGCTCCATAAGAAATGTTTCCTCCGGCTATCCACAAAGATGCATAATTCCCATAACATGTTTCGCTATCTCCTGTATATAGCATGGCAAAAGTCGGGGCATATTGGAAATAAGCATGAATTGCGAGTTTTTTTATAGGCTCAAACGTGACGG
>JBJEMF010000109.1:0-2295 GCA_051879535.1 Lachnospira sp.
GAAGTTACTGAATCGGCAGATTATGAGGAAAGGAATTCAGAGATGAAGCTATACGTTAATGATACAGAAATTCCGGTAATCTGGGAAGACAACTCCAGTGTTACTGAACTGATGGAAGAAGCTGGCCAGGGAGAAATCATCGTTTCCATGTCTATGTATAGCAATAATGAGCAGGTCGGATCTCTTGGCAGAAGCTATACGAGGAATGATAAGCAGACGACGACCCACAACGGTGATATCGTTCTGTACAGCGGAAGTAACATTGTATTATTTTACGGTTCTAATTCCTGGGCATATACAAGACTCGGAAAGATAGACTTACCAGAGGATCAGGTGACGGAATTACTTAGCAATGGGGACGTTGTGGTTAGGATTAGAACAAGTTAATTCTTACAAAACGCTGATAATATTCCGCAATATATCAAAATATAATTGATATATTGCGGAATATTTACTATATTATGCGGAATATATTGCAAAGCGTGCTAAAGAAGTGATGTGAATGAATACGGTCAATGAAGAATGAAAACTTGGGTGAAACCAATGTTATTGCTGTTTTGCTCTTGTATATAGAGAAAAAATCTCCAAATAAGGAATTTAATATTGAAATTTGCATACAATAGAACTATAATGAAATTCCAGAAGAAGTAAGGGAGGTGGCAAGCGATGTTAATTAAGATTTCTGTGGAGAATTTCAAATCTTTCGACAAGAAGGAAGAATTGTCGATGCTTTCTTCAAGCAAAATTCAGACCAATAAAAGTCATCGCTTGAAAATTAAACAAACAACGTTATTGAAAAATGCTGTGGTCTACGGAGCAAATGCATCCGGAAAATCGAATTTAGTTACCGCTGTTGCTTTTATTAGGAATGTGCTTATGGAAGGCCTTCCTGTAGGTTCTGTTAATGATTTTTGCAGAAATAATATGAAGAATAAAGATCGTGAAAGTGTGTTTGAAATCCAGTTCACGGTTGGAGATACGTTTTATGCCTATGGTTTTTCTGCTATATTAAGTCAGAGAAAAATTACCGAAGAATGGCTGTTTGAATTAATGCAGGATGGCTCGGCGCATAACCTGTTTATGAGAGAAGGGGATAAGGCGCCTGTTTTGGGTGAAAAGGTAAATCCGACAACTGCAGAAAAGAATCGATTTGCAGTATATTCTGAAGATTTTGCAGGTCATGATACACAATTGTTCCTGACCGAAATGAATCGTGGTAAGAAGTACACTGAAAATTCCAAACTGAAGTTTTTCTTCCAGACATTTGATTGGATCATGAACAATATCGTGATTATCAATCCTCGTATTGGTATTTCAAATACGGACGCATATTATAGTGCGGAGTCATTAGAAAATATCAGTAATCTGATAAAAACATTTGATACAGGTGTCAGCGATATTAAGACCAGGGTTATCTCTGTGGATGAAATGGGGAAAATGATACCAGCTGAGGTCCTGGCAGGAATATTTGCACATCTGAAAAAGCAGATGCAGATGACTAATCTCCCCCAGATACAGATGACCTGGCGAATCGATGAAGGTTTCTTTAATATTCGTATAAAGGAGAATTCAGAACCGGAAATCACGACACTGGTTCTTAAACACGGTAAGTCTGTATTTGATTTCAACTTTGCTGAAGAATCGGACGGCACAAAGAGACTTTTTGATCTTATCGATATGCTTATGACAAAACGGCAGGATATGGTATTTATTGTCGATGAATTGGAAAGAAGTCTTCATCCAAAACTGACAGAACACTTCCTGAAATTATTTATGGAAGCACATAAAGATTCCAGAATGCAGCTTATTTTCACAACCCATGAGGATACTATCATGGATCAGGAATTATTCCGCCGGGATGAAATCTGGTTTGTGGAAAGGGATGCTGATAATGCCAGCAAGATCTATTCGCTGGATAGATTTAAGGAGCGATACGATAAGAAGTTAAGTAAAGCCTATCTCGATGGTCGTTATGGTGCGATTCCTGTGTTCAGGCAGTTTACCTTTCGAAAGGAGGGGTAAATAATGCCGGTCCATACTTACACCAATTGGAATTCGCGACCATCAGATCGTGAGGAACAGGTAGAGCCTTACAGGAAGTACTATTTTATATGTGAAGGTGCCAATACAGAAACATTTTATTTCGAAAAGCTGATTGATTTGAGAAAGGATCTGGGGATACACCCATTGATCGACATCAGACTGTGGGAGAAGACAGAAGGAGATCGAAACATTTCGTTCGCAAAGAACCTTGTAAGATTTGCATATGAGCAGAAAAGTCTTGAAAGCAACGGC
>JBJEMF010000110.1:0-2279 GCA_051879535.1 Lachnospira sp.
TTTCTTATTCTCCGTCTCTTCCTTCAGCGACACCTCATCAATAAAACCAACCTTCACTGCATAACGCAATATCTTTTCACGTGTCTGCGGTGCAACCAGATCATTTCCCTTCAAAGCCATCGATACGGTGTTTCTCGACAGACCCAGATCGCTCGCAATGCTTTTAATCGTAACCTTCCCCATAACTGCCGTTACCGAAAACTTATAAAAAGTTATAAACTTTTATGTTTCATTCCTGCTTCTCTGAGTATGCTTTTGATAGTACAAGTATCTATCTACTCACAAGTTCCTGTACTCTCCACAGGCGTAAATTCCGAACTAACGAATCCGTACATATCTGCATCTGCTTTTAGATGCTAAGATGCAAATTTGTCTCCATAAGCCTTTAAGTTGATAGCTGCCTGAAGATCTCTATCCATGACATTTCCACAACTGCATCTGTAAACTCTGTCAGACAGCTTTAAGTCCTTCTTAACAGCTCCACAACAACTACATAACTTTGATGAAGGATAAAACCTGTCAGCTACTATAAGTTGAATACCTGCATTTTTGCATTTGTATTCCAGTTGTCTGTGAAACTCATAGAAGCCCTGACTCTGGACTGCTTTTGCAAGATGCCTGTTTTTCATCATTCCACTTACATTCAAATCTTCAATACATATAAATCTTGGTTTTCGATCTACGATCTCAGATGTGGTCTGATGCAGATAGTTCTTACGGATATTTGTTAATCTATGATTTACTTTAAGTAAAAGTTTTTCCTTTTTGACTACATTATTTGTTTTGCAGTATTTTCCTTTCTTTTTATTTTGTTCATATTTACGGGAAACGCTGCGTTGTAATCTGCGCTTTCGTTTCTCTAACTTCTTAATAGTCTGAGACTTATTTATGTTCTTATATGTATGATTGTCAGAACATACAGCCAGATCTTTCACTCCTAAGTCAATGCCTATCCCATGCTCAGATAACTCTTCCCTGCTGTCAGGACATTCTATCCCTACACTGATCCACCAGTTTAATCCGTCAAAAGATATCCTGGGATTCCTATACCTGGCATCCGCAGGAATACGCCCGTGTTCTGCAAGCCTTACCCAGTTAAGTTTCTGTTTATTCGCTTTTCTGCTGGAAGAGAAGCCTTCAAGCTTCACATGCGTATCCGTAAACTTTATTTTTATATTATCCTGGTAGAATTTAGGCATTGACCTCTTTTTAGACTTATATCTGGGATACTGCTGTAAACCTTTGAAAAAGTTTTTGTATGCGTTACAGGCATCTTTGATCGCCTGTTTGGTCACATTATTGGAAATATTCTGCAGCCATGCATACTCATCCGAATTTCTAAGCCTTGTGAACTCTTTTCGAAGCTCTGTATCCGGAATAAACTTCCCGCCTTTTTCATGATTTTCCTGTTCCCGGGTTAAAGCCCAGTTATAGGCAAATCTTGCGGCACCGGCATACTGAAACATCTTAGTGTTTTGTATGTTATTAGGCATCAGCATTACTTTCAGGCTTTTTATCACTGTTTTCTTCCTCCTGTATCAGCTCCCTGACAAGTTTCTTTGCTTTATTCGCCCGCTTACCCTGTAATTTACAGCTAAAGATAATGGTCTGTGCCAGATCCTCAACCAACTCCTGTTGTTCTGTCTTTTCTGTATTATCGATTATCTCAATCTCACAATCGTGAAGTGATGCAACATACTCCACTAACTCAAATCCAAATCTTAAAAGCCTGTCTTTATATAAAACAACAACTTTTTCGATCTGATTTTGGGATATTCGTTTTATTAACTCCTGAAGTCCCTTTTTCTTATAGTTGATTCCTGAGCCAATATCACTGATTATCTCAAAGGGCTGTCCCTTTGCAATAAGATATGTCCTTACACTGTCTATCTGCCGTTCCAGATCATCCTTTTGTTTATGGCTGGAAACTCTGCAGTAACCAATTGTAATACGCTTGTTTTTAGGCTTTATATTCAGGATCTGACTAAGCTGTTCATCGGAATAATATCTATACCCACTGGCCGTAGTATGATGTGGATGAAGTTTTCCATTATTATCCCAGTTTCGTAATGTCTGTGCAGATACGCCTATAGTTTTTGAAAATTCATGTATAGAATAATACTTCATAGTAATAACTCCTTTCAGTATTATTCTACGTTATTAACTTATAAAATTCAACATTTATTTACATAGATTTATAATTTACTTTCAACTGTTAATAGCCCTCCAGAAACTGCTGAAATTCCTCTTCTTTATCATCCTCCACATTGAAAGCATAG
>JBJEMF010000111.1:0-31668 GCA_051879535.1 Lachnospira sp.
AAACGCCCCGTTTATAAGGCTTTCTTAAGCTTGTCACTATTATATCTCAATCCCCATTTTCCCATTTATTAACCGCCGGGGTTGTCACTCCCAGCCTATTTGCCATTTCTTCCTGCGTCAGCCCTGCTTTTTTTCTATATTTTCTAATCACTTCTGCTATATTCATTCACAACCTCCAAAGTATTTATTCACCAACCTTAAAATGCACATCCACTAACCTCTAAAAAAACATTCGCCAGCCTCTAAAATGCACATTCACTAACCTCTAAAAAAACATTCACCAGCCTCAAAAATGCACATTCACAAATCTAAAATGCACATTCACCAGCCTCTAATAATGTTTCAAATGCTTTTACACACAAAGAATAGCAAGATTTTTTATATCATTCAATTGAGTTTCTGTTAAATATTGTTTAATTTATTTAACCAAAAGTAAAATTGCATATTTAATGTTTCCTCATTACAATCATCCTGCCATCACGGCAAAAAATATTCCTTTATAATAGCTTCTACATGACCAATATCAAGGGGATGCAGCTTAGTTTCATATGTAGTTATCAAATCAACAGACGGAATAATTCCATTATCACAATACAGCTTAATTTTACTACATGCACTATTTCTGTACACCTCCTCATCCATAAGCCCAAAATGTTCCCAATATATTATTTTTCCTGTAACCGGATGTCTTATTGTAAAATCCGGATACACCTCAATTCCATCCAATGTAAGTCTATCTTCATATCGAAACGGAATATTGTTCTTATATAACATCATATCAATTATTACTTCTGATTTAGATCTTAGCATTTTCCCCTGTGTCCCTTTGTATATCAAATTCTCTTTATATTTTTCACATTTTTCATAATCTTCTTCCTGCCATCTTTGAAGTTCGACGTTCACCGCCCTAAAGTGTGTTGCAAGCAACTTACTCCATTCCTCATGAAGCAACAATGTTTCAGTTTTTCCTTCTACCCCGGACATTTTTTTCAAATAATACTCATATGCTGACAAACTGGTTTTAAGCTCTTCCAATCTATATTTAAAATACTTCTTAAGAGCAAGTTTCTCAGCAAGCTGTCTATTTCTTTTAGGAAGATAGGTTGAACTTCCATTAACCTTCCAAAACCACTTATATCTTTTCTCATTCTTACAACACAATAATTCTCCCTCAGGGAGCTTTCTTTTCATTGTTTCTATCTTTTCAATCTCTTTCTTAATTACATCTAACTTTACCTTAACATCTTCACATCTTATATAATCCATATTAAACTCCATTCCGAGAACGTAATCATTTTCAGAACCGCAAGAAAAGTTAGCGTAGGTAGTTTTCTTGTCGGACCATGGCTTATTTGTGACGTTCTCATCACAAACAGCCGTGTAAAAAAATCAGCAATCCCCTTTAACTCTGTTTCGGCGGGGCATGGGGCTTGTTTTTCCCCTCCCATGCCCCGTTTCTCACTTTCTTCAATCTTTCTTCACCGCCTTCTTGCTTCTCTGCGGGGCATGGCAGCTTGCTTTTCCCCTCCCATGCCCCGCTTCTCACTCTCTTCAATCTTTCTTCGTCACATTCTTTCTTCTCTACGGGGCATGGTGGCTTCTTTTCTCCTCCCATGCCCCGCTTCTCACTCTCTTCAATCTTTCTTCGTCACCTTCTTGCTTCTCTGCGCATATGAACACACTCCCACAAGCTTTAACACACTTCCACAAAATCTAACAAGATTTAACAAGCTTTAACGATATTAAGCAAGGCTCCAACAGACTTATAATTCATTTCCAGCTCTTCACATTCCAAATTTTTTTATTCACATCCACAGTTATACTAATTGCACCCATGCTATCCGTTCGAAACACTTTACAACCTGATTCACTGAGTCTTTCTAAAGTCTGCGCGTGAGGATGCCCATAACTGTTATCTTTTCCGCAGGATATTAACGAAACCATTGGGGTTATTTCCTGTAAAAGTTCTTGTGATGTGGAGGATTTGGAGCCATGATGTCCCACTTTAAGGACACTTATATTATCTATGGAAAAAGGAGCATTTCCCAAATCCGCATCTTGATTATTAATTTCATCACCATCCTCCATCAGGCACTTTTCAGCTTTCTCCTGTGCATCCTCCATCAGGCACTTTTCAGCTTTCTCCTGTGCATCTCCCATCATAATCATAGAAAACCCCTCCACTGAAAGTTTATAAATTGCAGAATAATCGTTAGCTCCCTTATAATCATAACCGGCACATGGATGAAGACAGGTAACCTTTAAGCTCTTGGAATTAATATTCATTCCCTGTAACATGTACTTAACACCAATACCTTTATCCGTAGCAAGAGTAATCAGCTCAGTATAAGCTTTCTCACCTTCCTTATTGACAATATCAGGCAACACAAGGCATTTTATAGAAAATGTATTATCACTCAATTCGATAAGTTCCTTAATTCCACTTATATGGTCCCGGTCACAATGGCTTACCACGACATAATCAAGACAGCTTATTCCCCTTGCCTTCAGAAATGGTAATATTCTGTATTTACCCACATTTTTCACATCCAGACTTCCACCATCAAACAGATAACTTGTTCCATCCCTGCTTTGAACAAATATTCCATCCCCCTGCCCCACATCAAGCATATCTATACTTAATCCGTCATAAGGAATATGTCTCATACCCACAATTGCAAGCAAAAGAACTGCTGCCATTATTATGTCTAATATCATAGGGATAAATGATTTATCCCTTTTCCTGCTTCTGTTTCCCACACACCTCCGACTCGCTCCTATTCGCCTCGCTCCTATCCGCCTCGCTCCTATCCGCCTCACTCCTATCCGGCTAAGAAACGCTCCTATCCGCCTCGCTCCTATCCGCCTCACTCCTATCCGGCTAAGAAGCGCTCCTATCCGGCTAAGAAACACTTCTGCTCTGCTCCCAAAAACTCCATTAAATCCGGAAGATGTAACCTTATAATTCAAAAATACCCACATAACAATCACAGTTACATAGAACATTACAGACCATGAAGACGGTTTCCCGGTAACTATTACAGAGTAAGGGATATCAGATGATAATTGACATAGAAATTCGTAGAAATCCAGAATGTAACCGGATGCTCCTGCAAAGAAAAATGCAGCCTTTAGGGATATAATCCCTATAAGCCCTGTTAATATGCCACTGATCATAACAACAGTCATAAGGGGAATTACCAGACAATTAAGGACAACACTTATTACCGGCATCTGATAAGAAGAATTTAAGACTACAGGAAGGGTGGAAAGCTGAATGCTTAAGCAACAGGCAAAACTATCTGTCACCTTGTATAAAATCATAGATAAAAATCCTGTATTCTTCTCGTCATTTCTGTTAAACACCAGAAGAATGCGATCTTTTTTAGACAGAATGGGATATATAAAAATGATTCCTAATATTGCAGTGAAAGACATGAGAAACCCTGCGTTATAGATTACGTAAGAATTATCCCATACAAGAAACATGCATGATAATGACAATGCTGACAATATGTCATATGTTCTGCCCAGTACATCTGCCGTAATAGCCATAACAAGCATTATTACAGCCCTGGTGGCAGATATAATATTTCCAACCATAACAAGATAACAGACAATGACAATAATACTGATAATCGAAGCATTAATACGGCTCACCCATTTTCTCAGCAGACGGTAAACACACATGCCCACAATAGAAATGTGAAGTCCGCTTATAGATAATAAATGTGCAATTCCATTCTTCTGGTACATTGCCTTAATATCTTCATCCAGACATGACTTATCTCCCAGCACAATTGATGTCACAACACCTGCTTTAGATTCATCATACACTTTATTGTATACTTCTTTTATTTTATTTGAGAAACGGCTCAAGGAATACTCAAGCCCTCCTTCATCCCTTTTCTCTATATTTACATTATCCGCCACGCATTTGTATTGATAACCCAGGGAGTTATAATAACTTCTCATATCAAAATTTCCGTAATTTGCAGCGTTTTCAAATGCAGACACATTTCCCCTTACCGTTATGTAATCCCCGGCAGTCACTCCTGTTCCTGAGGTATACACAACAATGCCGGATTTTTTTATGGTGGAATACGATACCATTAATACTTCCCTATTTTCCTTTTGGGACACAGAAACCACTTTTCCCGAAAATGTGGCTAATTGCTCTGTTTCATAATTATGAACATCTGATAATTTATAACCGGTTTTATAAGATGAAACCCATACTGCTGCCATTGACAGCAGAACTAACATATAGGTCATGGAAAGCTTTTTCTTTTTTAAAAATGTATACACCGCAAAAGCAGCCATACATCCGTACAAAATGTGAAAGCTTATGACAGCAGGCAGATTTCCCCACCAATGCTTATAGATATAATTTGATACAAGGGCTGTAATAATTGTTATAACAGCCCCGCATAATAAAGGTCTTTTCAATAACTGTCCTTTCCAAAAAACGGACAGAATATGATACATTTGTCAATAAATAACATTAACTCAAAACAAATTATAAGCAGGATAATATTAAATCCATTATGCACGAAACATCAGACTCAATAATCATTTAATTTTGAATTATAATATCTGAATTAAAATTAAATACCCTGTCTAAATTCTCACTTTCCCTTAAGCTCCTGCTGGCATCCCCGTTAATAAGAATCTTAACCCCATCTATTCCATCCAGTGTACACAAAGAATTCACCACAGAATACAATTCAACGGATGTTTTCACGTTAACGAGCCCCGTAACAAACTCCTCACTCAGATTGACATAACACACCCTGTCTATTACAGATACGCTCATCAGCTTAGTCCCCGACGGAAGTGTTCTGTATAATCCTGATTCATTGGGTCCGTCAAGAATTTTTTGAATAACAACCTTCTCAATGGGCATATTTTTACTGTATGCCACATACTCACGATTTTTTATAAGTGCATCGCCGCTTCTGTTGGAATAGTAAATATTAACTATCTTCCAGTTAACATCTGTCACTGAACTATCTGTATCCACAAAATCACTTAACTTCATGGTTCCTATAGTTGTGCCGTCACTATAAACTGCATCTTTTCCATCCACGTAAAAATGCACATAGGAAACCCCGTCTATCTGACATAAACATTTAACCACTGCAGCCCGGTACAATAATTCCTGAGAAGAGCTCATTTCCTTGTATGACGATGAATGGTCAATAAATAATGTGCGGTTATTATAATTTATATTGAGAACCGTAACATAATCCGGCTTAATAACCACATCAGAATCCTTTTTGCTCTTAGACGCCATTATATCAAGCAATTGTCCTGCTTTAGACGCTACGTCAGAATCATCCTTAATGGTACATGTTCTTTCTATTAATTTGTCCCCTGTAGAATTGGTATAATAAATGGTGTATTTTTTCCCTGAATCTTTAAAGCTGCATCCGCAAAATGATAACAATACTGCCATTATCATAACAATACCTGTAATCTTTTTAGACATGAGTTAATTTTCCTTTTCCGGCACGTAATTTAATGGAATTCTGAATGTAAATGTTGTTCCTTGACCCTCCTCACTGTAAAGCTTAATAGAGCCATGATGCATCAATATAATTCCTCTTACTATTGAAAGACCAAGTCCCGTTCCCCCGGTCTCTCTTGAACGTGCCTTATCAACACGATAAAATCTCTCAAAAACTTTATTCTGACTATCCTTAGGAATGCCTATTCCCGAATCCTCAATCCTGACAAAGAAATACTGGTGATCCGCATTTAACGAAACATGAACCCAGCCATCCATATTATTGTATTTAATGGCATTTTCCACAAGATTGGATATTACCTGAGTCATTTTTACTTCATCAATCTCTGCCACCACAGGTCTGAAACTTTCAAATAATATTTCAATATTCTTCTTCTGGGCAAGAGGTTTCAATCTTTTAAGCACCATCTCCAAAAGCTCATTCACATTCACAGATGTAACATTAAGAGATGAAGAGGATTTATCCATCTTAACCATTGCAAGAAGGTCTTCTATTATCTTATTTTCTCTGTCTATCTCATTTACAATATCCTGCATAAATTCACGATAAAGCTCTACCGGAACATTTTCCTGTGTATTAAGGGAATCTGCAAGTACTTTAATTGATGTAATAGGCGTCTTTAACTCATGTGACACATTTGAAACAAATTCGCCTCTTGACTCATCAAGCTTATTGGCTTTGTCCATAATCTCATTAAAATTAGTGGCAAAATCTTTAAGTTCTGTAGTTCCTTTTTCATCCAGCCTTTTATCCGTATAGCCCTGTGAAATATCCTCAACCACCTTCAGCATTTTATCATATGGCTTTTCAATAAGATAAGATACAATAATCGCTATTACTATTATCAGTGTAATAATAGTAATAAACATGGCACTGATACTCTCATCGGCATCAAAAATCAGTTTGGTCACCTTTGAATCATCAAGATTAACCATAACCATTCCTATAAGATTCTGGCTGTTATTGTATATAGGCGAAGCTGCCTCTATACTGCCTGTCTTTTTATTATAATCACTGATGGTTTTGGGATTATCAATCATATTAATCGTCTTGGAATTAACCATTGTCTTCCCATTATCAATCATGTAGGTATCAACGATTACCTTATGATTTCTGTCTATAATCCTTATTCTGATGGAATTAAGAGAAGAATAATTGTTAAGATTCTCATACATCCCGCTGTCTCTTGCATCATCAAGACTTTCATACTCTGTAAATTCTGCTGAAATTAATACAGCCTCATTTTGCACAGCAGCTTTATCATCCTCAATAAAGCCTTCTATATAGGAAGCTCTGATAACAACAAAAGATGCAAAAACCGATACAATTGCCACCAAAGCAATTGCCAGGAATATTCTGGTTCTGTTGCTCTTTAAGCAACGTGCTGTTTTATTGACAAATGAAGCAACTCTGCTTCCGTTCTTTTTTTCCGCTTCTAAATAATTATGTTTAAACATTAAAATAATATCCTACTCCCCACTTAGTGTGAACATACTTAGGTTCGCTTGGATTATCTTCTATCTTCTCACGGAGACGTCTCACATGTACATCCACTGTTCTTCCATCCCCCGGGTAATCTGCTCCCCATACAGTTTTTAACAGAGTGTCCCTGCTGTATACCCTGTTAGGATTATTAGCCAGAAGCTCTATAAGGTCAAATTCTTTAGCTGTAAGATTTATTTCCCTGTTGTCAATATAGAGACTTCTTGAATCACAGTCTATTTTCATATCTCCTGCAATAATCACATTGCTCTTTACAGGTGTTTCTTCCTTCTTTGAATTTCTTCTAAGAATGGCTTTCATCCTTGCCTTTACTTCCAATATATTAAAAGGCTTTGTAATGTAGTCATCCGCACCATACTCCAGCCCCATAATCTTATCCATGTCATCACCCTTAGCAGTGAGCATAATTATAGGCACATTGGAAAATTCTCTTATCATCTGGCATACTGTAAGTCCATCCATTTTAGGCAGCATTATATCAAGCAAAATAATATCATAGTTGTTGTTTCTGGCCTTTTCCAAAGCTTCCTCACCATCATAGGCGCAATCCACCACATCATAGTCCTGCATAAGACTAAATCTTACGCCTTTAACAATCATCTTTTCATCATCTACCACTAATACTTTTCCCGCCATTTTATTCTCCAATCTGCTATGCCTTATACTTCGTAAAACTCATTTTTTACGTATTTTGACTTTGATATACACATATAACCTATGCACATATAACTTATACGCATATATAATCTTTTATTTTATTATAAGAAGCATCTTTGATACCCGAAACATTCTTGATATCCTCAATACTCTTAAATCCCCCATTACTCTGCCTGTAGCTTATTATATCAGCTGCCCTTGATTCTCCGATTCCCGGAAGGGTTATCAACTGCTCTAAGGATGCACTGTTGATGTTTATAAGACCCGAAGCAGTGATTCCTGTATTCTTAGAATCCCCTACGGCTCCCAATGCATTTATCTCCTCGTAATTCTCACCATAAGCCGGCACATATATTTTATCTCCGTCTTTTACAGTTTCCGCAAGATTAAGTTTTGTTCTGTCTGCATCCTCACAAAATCCACCGCACATTTCAATAAGTTCGTAAATTCTTGCCCCACTGTTACACGTTACAACCTTTGGCTCATTAACACTTCCGCACACATAAACATATATGCAGTTCTCCCCACCGGCAGTGTTTTCTTCCGGTGTATAAGATGGTGTCTGAGCTGACACTGAATTATCATCTTTTGACGGATAATCTTCCCCGGCATATCCATCCATGGTATATTTTTCCATCTCTCCTGAAGCATTGTTAAACATGCCTTTTCCGTGTATTACATATACCAGACCCAGTATGATTATGAATAATGAAACCACACCGTACTTAAAATAATTTCCGTGCTGATTATAAAAATGTTTTATATCCATATATACTCCTTTTACCCTTTTATTGACAGGTAAAAGTCCCCTTTGCATATACAATGAACATTTTACAGAATTGATTTCTTAAATACAAGTGTTTACAGTTAATTTCCCATTTGTTAAAATAAATCTATTATGTAATTATTGGGAGGATGCCTTGAAAACTAACACTAAAACCAAAAAAAAATTTAAATTATTTGATAAATCCACAGGCAATATTCCTAGTGGAAATATTACTTATATTATAGCGTTTGTAATACCTGTTGTGATTTTTATCGCACTTTACTATGTCAGGGAAATGTTTCCATTTGGCAGCAACTGCTATCTTCGCTCTGATATGTATCATCAGTATGCTCCATTTTTCTCAGAGCTGTGGCATAAGATAAGAACCGGAGAAAATCTTACATACAGCTGGGACATTGGTATGGGCACCAATTTCACATCTCTTTATGCCTATTATCTTGCAAGTCCTGCCAACTGGCTGATTGCTTTATTTCCGCAGAAATACATGATAGAGATAATGAATGGTCTTATTATCTTAAAACTTGCAGGCAGCAGTTTATCTTTAACCTATTATATTTCAAAGCATTTTAATACCAAATCTGTCTCAATTGCGTTATTTGGTTTCTTCTACGCATTGTCCGGATATGTAGCCGCTTACAGCTGGAATATTATGTGGCTTGACTGTATAATTCTGGTTCCTCTTATTATGCTGGGACTTGAGAGACTTGTTAATGAAAACAAATGCTTTTTATACTGCATAACCCTTGGTTTATGTATTTATACCAATTACTACATAGCTATTATGGTATGTTTATCTGTTGTCCTTTATTTCATAGTACTTATTATATCCTTTAAGGGCACAAAAAGCTTTGTTATTTGCCTTAAAAAATTCTTAAATTTTGGAATATTTTCACTGCTTGCAGGTGGATTGGCCGCATGTTTGCTGCTTCCTGAGTTCTATACATTTTCTCTGTCAGCATCCAGCGATATTTCATTTCCTAAGAAACTTACATTGTATTTCAGCATTCTTAATATGCTTACAAGACATTTGATAGATGTTCCTGTCCACCTGGGTCTGGAACACTACCCTAACATTTACTGTGGTGTTGCTGTATTTCTTTTGCTCCCTCTCTATATGATGGACAAAAAGGTTGACCTTAAGGAAAAAATCGGAAAGTCAGCTATACTTCTTGTATTCCTTACTGCTTTCAACCTTAATATACCTAATTTTATATGGCATGGATTTCACTTCCCTAACAGTCTTCCCTGCCGTCAGTCATTTATTTATGTATTCTTTTTGCTGACAATGTGCTATGAAGCATTCAGCCACATTAAGGAAATTACCACAAAGAAATTAGGTGCAGCCTTCTGGATTGCTTTTGGTCTTCTCATTTTAATTGAGCAGACCTTTGCTATTGACGACACATATAATTTCAAAACAGTATATATAAGCGCCCTGTTTATTATTATATATGCCCTATTTATGCTGATTCATATTAAGACAAACTGGAAAGTTCCTGTTATGCTGTTTTGTGCATTTTCCGCAGTTATCATCGAATGTACAATGAACATGGAATCCACAGGTCTCGGAACAACAAGCAGAACGTCATATCTTCTTGATTACAATGCTGTGGAGACTGTAACAGACACGGTTGCAAAAAATGACAATTCCTTCTACAGGATGGACAAGATATTCGGTGCCAGATCCAAAAATGATGGTGCATGGCATAATTACCGTTCAATTTCAACATTTTCATCGACCTCTAATGCAGGTATGTCATCATTTTTAGGAAAGCTGGGATTTGAACACTCCACAAATGCTTACGGATGCAACGGCGGTACTCTTGTGACCCAGTCATTATTCTCAACCAAATATGTTATATCTAACAGAATTTTGAAAGAGAGTAAGCTTAGAGAATTTTATACAGGAAGTGACGGGGAATTTATCTATAGGAACAATTATACTCTTCCTATCGGTTTCATGACCTATGGTGATGTAAATCAGTGGGTTCCAAGCACTGCAGGAGGCAGCGGAATTGAGAACCAGAATCTTCTGGTTCAAAACCTGACAGGCGTTACAAATGTATTTACCCTTACAATGGAAAATGCTTCTGATTCAAGTTTTACCATTAAACCTGTTAAGAACGGGCACTTATATCTTGTAGTTAAGAATACCGGCTGTGATTCAGTGACAGCCACTATTAATGATTCAAGTTATACTTATTCAAATTTAAAGAATAACAACAGAATAGTTGATATTGGCTATGTTGAAGTAAATGATAACGTCACTGTTTCATCAGATACAACAATAAATGCAAGCGTATATACCCTTGAGGAAGACAGATTCATTTCAGCCTTCAATACATTAAATAACAATTCAATGGAGGTTACTTCTTTCTCAACTACTAAAATCACAGGAAAAATAAAACCAACCAACGATGCAACACTTATCTTCTCAATACCTTATGATGGTGGATGGAGTGTCTATATCGACGGTAAGAAAGTTCCAACCGTAGAACTCTACGATGCCCTTTTAAGTGTTAAGGTTACATCCGGTGAGCACACTGTCACTCTCAAATACACTCCTGTGGGTCTTGTTAAGGGTATACTTATAACATTGCTATGTATATTAATACTTGCAGGTATTTATGTATTTAACAGATTACGCGAATTAAAGAGAATAAATACAAAGCACTGGCCGGTTATAATAAGAGAATTAATTGATCCAAAGGATGTCATTTACAAGAAGAAAAAGAAAAAGGAAATTCCTACCGTCTCATACAAGATATACAACAAAGATGGTGAAGTAGATTCTGAAGGAATTACAGAGGATGGTATCACAGAGGAGCATATTCCGGATGACACTATTCTTGATGATGTTATCCTTGACTCACTTAATGATTTTGATAATCTTGACAGCGATGATATTCAGGATGATAATTCTCAGTAAATTGCAGGATTATCACAATACAAATGCTTTCAGCTACCAAATGCATTTAAAATGTATTAAAATGCATTTATTATATTCAAACTTAATAAATAAATGGAGGATTTACTATGAAACTTTGGGGCGGACGCTTCACAAAAGAAACAAATGAACTGGTAAATAACTTTAATGCTTCTATCTCCTATGATCAGAAGTTTTATAAACAGGATATTCAGGGAAGTATTGCCCATGCAACAATGCTGGCATCCTCAGGTATAATTTCTGAAGATGAGGGTAAACAGATTGTTGATGGACTTAACGGTATCTTATCAGATATAGAGTCCGGAAAGATGGAAATTACTGATGAATATGAAGATATTCACACATTTATGGAAGCGACTCTTATTGAAAGAATTGGTGACGTAGGCAAAAAGCTACATACAGGCAGGAGCCGTAATGATCAGGTAGCTTTGGATATGAGACTGTATACCCGTGATGAAATTAAAAATGTTGATGAAGAAATAAAAGAACTTATGGCTGTTATCCTTAGAATTATCAAGGAAAACACAGAAACATATATGCCGGGATTCACACATCTTCAAAAAGCTCAGCCTGTAACAGTTGCCCATCATTTTTCGGCATATTTTGAAATGTTTAAACGAGACAGAAGCAGACTCTCAGATATTTATAAGAGAATGAACTACTGCCCTCTTGGTGCAGGTGCACTGGCAGGAACAACCTATCCTCTTGACAGAGAGATGACTGCAAAACTCCTTGACTTCTATGGTCCTACCCTTAACAGTATGGACTCAGTTTCAGACAGGGATTATCTCATTGAATTTTTAAGTGCATTATCAACTATTATGATGCATCTCAGCAGATTTTCCGAAGAGATATGTATCTGGAACTCCAATGAGTATAAGTTTATTGATTTGGATGACGCTTTCAGTACCGGCTCAAGCATTATGCCACAGAAGAAGAATCCTGATATTGCTGAATTGGTAAGAGGTAAGACAGGACGTGTATATGGTTCTCTTGTAAGTCTTCTTACAACCATGAAAGGGCTTCCTCTTGCTTACAACAAGGACATGCAGGAAGATAAGGAATTCACCTTCGATGCAATAGATACAGTAAAGGGATGCGTAAGACTCTTTAAGGGTATGATTGATACAATGAAGTTTAATAATGACCGTATGGAAGATTCAGCTAAGAAAGGCTTCACTAATGCTACTGATGCTGCCGATTACCTGGTTAAAAAAGGGGTTCCTTTCCGTGATGCCCATGGCATTGTGGGACAGCTTGTACTTATGTGCTTAGATAAAGGCATTGCCCTTGATGACTTAAGTCTTAAAGAATACAAATCAATCAGTTCTGTATTTGAGGAAGACATATATGAAGCTATCAGCTTAAAGACCTGTGTTGATAAGCGTCTTACACTTGGTGCTCCCGGACCTGAAATGATGAATAAGGTAATTGCCTTATATGATGAATATATGAAACAGTAATAAAAGGGGATAAAAGGGGTCAGACCCCATAAAATTTTTATAAACTTTTTTTGCAAAAAAGTTTATAAAAATTTTATGGGGTCTGACCCCTTTAACGTCGTCTTCTGAAATTTAATATTCCGGAATAGCAATATAAAAATATAAATAGCAGATTTACCGCCCATATTGCTTTCTCCTGTATGAACCGGCATAAAATTCCTGTCAAAATAGCTCCGCTAAAAAACGAAATCAAAATTAAAGAAAATCTATTTGCCCTTCTTAATGCTTCTCTATCTTTCTTTACCAGTCCCAAATAATAACTTTCCGCACAGGTTCTCATATTTCCTGTACAAAATACACTTGCATAGGTATCATTTGTTCCCATCTTTCGAAAAGCACAGAACTGAAATGCTGCAGCCAATGAAATTATAGGATTAACAAAGAAATCCGGAATTGTATCAGGCAGAAATCCCACAATTGCCAAAAGCACGAACTCTATCACAAGAACAATTTTTTTCCAGCGTCGGTCATTTTCTTCTCCTATCGTATAAAAAACATGCCAGCAAATGAAAATTCCAATCCAAAAAGCCACAACCGCCAATACCGTATACAGAAATCCCATCCAATCATTTTGAACAATACGTATTGCCATTAAAGTAAAATTTCCTGTCTGACCAGTGGCAAAAACCTGCCCTCTTTGAATATAAGAATAAGCATCCATAATACCAGCCGAAGCCATCATTGCAATAACAAATTCCATTCTTTCAGTAAAATTAACATTCTGTCTCATATACACCTGCTTTATCTTCTAAACCCGTAACTTAGTGCCCTTAGTATCTCTGTGTGATAGTTTCATTTTTCCGAAATCAATTGTCTTTCCCTTATATTCCATCTCAAATCCGTCTCCCTCATTAAGCAGGAATACGTCCTCAATATAATCGTCTTTGGCAAGCTTTATGCCCCTTACACCAACGGCACTCTTCTTCTTCATAGGAATATCCGTAAGCGGGAATTTAAGGAATACACCTCCGTTAGTCTGTACAATGACGTTCTTGTCACTGATTACCTCATCAACATCCGTAACCGTACCGTCATAATTAAACTTTGAATAACTCTCCACCCTCACATCTGTTTCAAGTATATCAATTACTGCATCATTATCTGACAGCTTAGTTGCTGCTACAGTCTTCTTTGATACGTCAAACTCCTCCGTATCAACAATTTTCATCATTCCAAATTTAGTAACAAACAGAAGCTTCTGGTTCTTTATTCTCTCAGAAGCACACAGGTACACAATAAGCTCTCCACTGCTGTCATAATTGCCCAAATTATCAATTGGTACTCCCTTATCCCTGAACTTTGTTGAAAAAGGAACATCTTTAAGCTTAATTTGATGAAGAAGTCCATTATCAGTGAAAATACATATCTTGTCCGTGTTCATACATGAAAAAATGTACTTATACTCGTTATGGATAGTCTCTTTATTACGCTCATAGGCTGCCATATCAATAGTCTTTGCGTAACCAAATCTGTCCATAATGAACATAACCTCCTGGGCAGGAATTTCCTTTTCCACAAATACAGCCGCTTCAGCATCTTCAATTGTTGTTCTTCTCTCAACACCATATTCCTTCTTGATTTTTTCAAGATCAGCCTTAATTACTTTAGCCATGGCTTTCTTGCTTCCAAGAATCTTCTCATACTCAGCTATTCTCTTAAGACACTCTTCGTATTCCTTCTGAAGGGAAAGAATCTCCAGACCTATTAACTTGTAAAGACGCATCTCCAAAATTGCCGATGCCTGTTTTTCCGTAAAATCAAGCTTGGATGCAGCCTTTTTTGAAGAATCAGATTTAAACTTAATTCCCTCAACATTGCCATTAATAAGACAATCCTTCGCCATTTTAAGATTAGAACTTCCTCTGAGAATCTCAATAATCAAATCTATGATATCACAGGCTCTTATCAAACCTTCCTTAATTTCCTTATTTGCAAGTTCCTTATTAAGCAGCGTTGTATATTTTCTTGTAGCAAGCTGATACTGAAACTTAATATGATGTTCTATAATCTTCTTAAGTCCAAGCGTCTCCGGTCTTCCGTCCACTATGGCCAGCATATTTACACCAAATGTATCCTCCAGCTTGGTCTTCTTGTAAAGAAGATTCTTTAAGTTCTCCACATCAACATTTTTCTTAAGTTCAAGAACTATACGTATTCCTTCCTTTGAAGATTCATTAGACACATCAACTATATCTGTTGTCTTTTTACTCTCCACAAGGTCAACTATATCAGATATAAATTTACCTATATTGGCTCCAATCATAGTATACGGAATCTCGGTAATTACAAGCTTATCCTTCTCACCCTTTTTGGCTGCAGGCTCAAATTCAACTCTGCCTCTAAGTTTTATCTTTCCGGTTCCGTTTTCATATATTTCCTTAAGTTCTGACTTGTTTATTACAATTCCACCTGTAGGAAAATCAGGTCCTGGAACATATTCCATAAGTTCCTCTGTGGTAATATCTTCATTGTCCATATAAGCACATACGGCATCCACAACCTCTGACAGATTATGTGTAGGAATATTAGTTGTCATACCTACTGCAATACCATCCGCACCGTTAATTAAAAGGTTAGGAACTCTTACAGGAAGTACCTCCGGTTCTTTCTCCGTCTCGTCAAAGTTAGGAACAAAATCCACAACATCCTTATCAAGGTCAGCAAGATAAACGTCCTGAGTGAATTTCTTTAACTTTGCCTCTGTGTATCGCATGGCAGCTGCACCATCACCCTCAATGGAACCAAAGTTACCATGTCCATCCACCAGTGCCATACCCTTCTTAAAATCCTGTGAAAGGACAACAAGTGTCTCATATATAGAGCTGTCACCATGAGGATGATATTTACCCATTGCATCACCCACGATACGAGCTGACTTTCTGTGTGGTTTATCATAGTTAAGTCCAAGCTGATCCATTGCATAAAGAACACGCCTTTGAACAGGCTTCAAACCATCTCTTACATCAGGCAATGCTCTTGCAGTAATAACACTCATGGAATAATCTATATAAGACTTCTGCATCAATTCAGAATATTCTGTTTTTACAATATTTTCTGCCATTGTAATTTAAACTCCTTATCTATTATTGAACAATTATGCGTCAATCTCCGCTTCATTGGCATGAGAATATATAAACTCACGTCTTGGCAAAACATCACTTCCCATGAGCATTGATGTAACCTCTGTTGCCATTCTGGCATCTTCAATTTCCACCTGTTTCAAAATCCTTGTTTCAGGATTAAGCGTTGTTTCCCACAATTGTTCCGGATCCATCTCTCCCAATCCCTTATAACGCTGCAGTGTGAAAGAACCGCTGGCATGCTCTGCCCTGTACTTTTCCAACGCCTTATCATCATAAAGGTACTGGCTTTCCCCCTTCTTTGACTTTCCATTCTTGTCGTTCTTCTTAACCTCTGCCTTATAAAGAGGAGGTGTTGCTATATATACATGTCCCTGATTTATAAGTTCAGGCATAAATCTGTAGAAAAATGTTAATAAAAGGGTATCTATATGCGCTCCGTCCACATCCGCATCAGTCATAATAATAATCTTATCATATCTTAATTTGCTTATATCAAAATCATTGCCGTACCCCTCCAGGAATCCACATCCGAAGGAATTAATCATAGTCTTGATTTCTGCATTGGCAAGCACCTTGTCAATTGATGCTTTCTCCACGTTAAGTATTTTACCCCTGATAGGAAGTATTGCCTGAGTTCTTCTGTTTCTTGCAGTTTTAGCAGAACCGCCGGCTGAATCTCCCTCAACTATAAACACTTCACATTCTGATGGATTCTTACTTTCACAATTTGCCAGCTTTCCATTGGAATCAATAGAAAACTTTGGTTTTGACAAAAGATTTGTCTTAGCCTTTTCTTCAGCTTTCCTAATCTTGGCAGACTTCTCCGCGCAGGCAATAACCTGCTTTAACTGCTCCAGATTTCTGTCAAAATACATCTGTATCTCATCATTTGTTATGTTGCTGACAACTGAACCGGCATCGGGATTATCCAGCTTTGTCTTGGTCTGTCCCTCAAATCTTGGTGCAGGATGCTTTACCGCAATAACTGCAGTCATACCGTTACGCACATCCAATCCCGTAAAATTATTGTCCTTTTCTTTAAGAATACCTAATTCTCTGGCATACTGATTTATAATCATGGTAAATTTTGTCTTAAATCCGGTTATGTGAGTTCCACCCTCCTGGGTATAAATGTTATTACAAAATCCAAGGATATTTTCCTCAAATTCATTAACATACTGAAATGCACACTCTACCTCAATGCCGTCCTCGGTCTTCTTAAAATATACAATATCCGTTACTGTTTCCTTACCATTATTAAGTTCTTTTACATAAGCCTTTATTCCATCCGGTTCAGAATAAACAATTGACTCTTCACTTCCACTGCGTTTATCCTCAAAATTAATTGTAAGGCCCGGATTTAAGTAGGCTGTCTCGTGGAGACGGCTCTTTATTGCATCTGCCTTAAATCTGGTTTTCTCGAATATTTCGCCATCAGGTAAAAATGTTACCTTAGTTCCGGTATCATTTTTCCTGCATGTGCCTATCTTTTCAAGAGGTGCAACAACCTTTCCTCTTTCGTATCTCTGCTTGTAAACTCCCCCATCAACCCGGATTTCAACTTCAAGCCATACTGAAAGTGCGTTAACAACAGATGCACCAACACCATGCAATCCTCCTGAGATTTTATATCCTCCGTCGCCAAATTTACCTCCGGCATGAAGTACAGTAAAAACCACCTCAACCGCAGGAATTCCCGCTTTTGGGTGAATTCCAATTGGAATACCTCGTCCGTTATCCTTAATTGTCGCTGTTCCGTCATCATTAAGAGTTACATCAATCTGTGTACAGTAACCTGCAAGATGTTCGTCTACCGAGTTATCTGCAATCTCATATATAAGGTGATTCAGACCCTTAGTACCAACACTTCCTATATACATACCCGGTCTTTTTCTTACAGCCTCTAGTCCTTCAAGTATCGAAATACTATTAGCATCATACTTTGCCATTATTTTTCTCCTTACTACTAATTTATTGAAATAGAGTTGAATGTATCTTCAAAACTTAAGGGAAGTATTTCACATTGGGAAATTGAAAGTTTATTCCAATAAGAATCGTTCCATTCAATATATTTTTCCGCTTCATATTCTTCAAAAGTCTCATTAAATTTTTCAAGGCGCTTCTGCTCAAGCATGGCGGTTTTATTTACCTCTGTTTTTGCCTTATCATTATCACTAGTGCATCGAATTATATAGTATTTACCAGCCGCCTCTATAATACCGCTCATCTCACCTGTGGACAGATTATATGCTGCTGTTTCAAAAGCTGAATCCATCTCACCTTTCTTAAGTTCATATTCATAATTACCATCAGGATTATATTCCTTGGCAACAGTAAAAAATGAACTTCCATTTGTAATTTCACCATAAGCCTTTTCAATCTGCTCTCTGGTATCTGTTACAATATACTGAATATTAATAACTCTGGCGTCATCAGAGCTCACCTCTATATCCATAAGTGAAGTCATATCCTTATACAACTTTTGGGCTATGGCAAATTCTGTAAACATTTGATTAAGCTGTTCTTCTGTGACAGAAAGGCTTTCTTTCTGGCTGTCAGATAAACCGGAATAGAACTTCCGTGATGCATTTTTTACAGCATCCGACTCTTCTCTTCCAAGAACTATCCCTTTCTCTTTTGCAAGACTATTCATACATCTTACTCTTATAAGCTTTACCCTTATCTGTTCCTTTATATACTCCTCAAAAGACTCTCCTGAAATCTGTTCTTTCCAAATACCTGTGCCAAACATTTTCTCATATTGACTTCTGGCATCCGACATAAGTATTTCTGCCTCAAATGTGTAGGTTTTCTCATTGTCCACTTTCATTAATGTCTGCTTATTAAGTCCTGTAGAAAGATAAAATAACTTCCCGTTAAAAAACTTCATAAACAAAAATACAACTGCAACAATAACCAGTATTATCAGCAGCATTAACAATCTTTTCTTTTTTCTTTTCACACTATCCTCCGTTCTGAGAACGTTCTCTGCACATAATTAACTAATTTCTTACTTATGGTATGGCTCATTATTCATAATTCTGTAACTTCTGTAAATCTGTTCCAACAGTATAACTCTCATTAACTGATGAGGAAATGTCATCTTTGAAAAACTAAGTTTGTAATCAGCCCTGTCCATAATAACCTTTGAAAGTCCCAGAGAACCTCCTATAACAAAAACAATATGGCTGACTCCGCTTATTCCCAGCTTTTCAATGTGATGTGACAATTCAACAGAATCCAGCATTTTCCCCTCTATTGCCAGAGCTATCACATAAGCATCCTCCGGTATGTTGGAAAGAAGCCTTTCCCCCTCTTTATCCTTGATAATATTGTTCATATTATCTCCGGCATTGTCAGGTGTCTTCTCATCTTGAACTTCCTTGACTTCCAGCTTGCAATAACGGGAAAGCCTCTTGGAATATTCCTCAATTGCCTGAATATAAAATTTTTCTTTTATCTTTCCAACACAGCAGATAGTTATTCTCATAAATATCCTCCATTTCGCAGGCACTTAAGCTTCCACAAAAAAATATCCGCCATTGTCCAACTTGAACACCTCTAACTGTTCCTCCAGCTCCTTATCCGAAAGCTCTGAAACATCCATGCCTTCCTCATCCATTAGTTCTCTTAATTCCTTTATATCTTTACAATATGAAGCAAAACAATCCTCAAGAAACTCCTTTGCTTCCTCTAAATCATAAGCCACAGGCTCATCAAAAAGTTTTTTCTGATCTCTTAAAAATACCTTGGCACATTCATCAATATGTTTTTCCATAACATTCCTCCGTTTCTTATAATCTACGCAATATATTCTCAACCCGGTCAGTAATATACTTTCCGTGTTTCTTAACTTCATCACAGGCATTTTCCATAACGTAAGACTCTGCAACATTGTCCAACATCGTAATATCATTGAAATTATCCCCAAATGCCATACATTCATCGGCAGATAAACCAAAATACTCCTGTATCTGCTGTATTCCTTTTCCCTTTGTAACACTTTTCTCGGTAAAATCCAGATACAATTCACCTGATACTGCAACAGATGCCTTATCTTTCCATTTTCCAAAAAAATGTTCCTTGGAGTTACATATTCCCGATAAATCACAGACTGCAATTTTTATAATATCTTCTTTAATATCATTAAAATTATCTATCAGAGTTGTATCATAATTAACCACTTCTGTCATTCTATGATAATACTCTTTTGTCTTTGGTTTTATATAAGCTGTACTTTGCCCTGAAATGAGAAGTTCACAATTAGGCATAGAATATACATCTTCAAGAATTTCCATAGCCAAATCTCTGTCTATAGCCGTCTTGCCTATAACTTTCCCCCGGTATTCAACCAAGGCTCCGTTCTCAGATATATATACAAGTCTGTCACTAATAGGCTGAAACAGTCTTTTGAGGCTCACAATCTGTCTTCCGCTTGCAGGTGCAAACAGTACACCCTTATCCAGAAGCTTTTCAATAACATCAATCAATGATTTATCTACAGCCTGAGCTCCGTTAAGGAGTATTGTTCCGTCCAAATCGCTGGCAATGAACTTTATCATTCTGTCCTCCATTCCATTTCTATAACGCATTGATTTTCTTTAATTCCTGATAAACTCTTGAAACAGGTAATCCCACAACATTATTATAATCACCTTCTATACCTTTTATAAATGCTGCAAACCTGCCCTGAATCCCATAAGCTCCTGCTTTATCCATACAATCTCCGGTTTCCACATAAGCACTTATCTCATCATCAGACATATCATACAGGTGCACATCTGTCTTCTCCACAAATGTTACTCTGGTGTCAAGTGTTACCAGAGAAACTCCCGTATATACCTGATGGATATTTCCCGATAATTCCCTAAGAATCTCTTTGGCGTTATTCATATCCTTAGGTTTCGTAAGAATGTGATTCTTATGACTTACAATTGTATCTGCGCCAATAACTACATAATCGTTTTTCTTTTCCCCGATTAATTCCCTTACAGCATCTGCCTTAAGAGATGATAAAAAAGCAACATAATCTTTAGGGTCTGTAATTGAAACAGATTCGTCAACATCACTTGTAACCACTGTAAAATTTAAACCAATCTGCTGTAACAGCTCCTTTCTTCTGGGCGAACCTGACGCAAGAATTATTTCCATTGTAATCCCTTTCCAAACCACATAAACTGTATCTAGTGGTTTAAATATTATTTTTGGCATACATCTGGTATTATATCATAGAAAATTTCATAAATCAAAAAGAGCTGTAACACTTTGATATGCCCTGTCAAATGGACAGTTGGCATGTTAATAACATCTTAGTGTAACAGCTCTTACTGTTTTTATTATTAAAAATACTGTAATTAAAAGATTTCTATATTATTCTTCTTCCTTATCAGACTTTTTTCTGCTTACAACAAAAACTACACCAAGAACAATAACTGCAACTACAAGAATTCCAACATATAAAAATACATTAGAGTTATCACCTGTCTTTGCTACGTCTGATGCAACTTCACCGGATTTCTTAATCACATCCTTATCAGCTCCTACTTCACCTGGCTTAGTAGTTGTTGCAGGTGGTGTAACTTTCTCTCTGTCTGCACCTGTTTCACCCGGTCTTGTTGTTGTTTCTACCTGTGTTGTTGTCTGTTCTACTGTAGTTGTCTCCTGCTGGGTTGTTGTCTGTTCTACTGTAGTTGTCTCCTCTGGAGTTGTTGTTTCCTCTACTGTAGTTGTCTCCTCTGGAGTTGTTGTTTCTTCCTGAGTTGTTGTTTCCTCTGGAGTTGTTGTTTCTTCCTGAGTTGTTGTTTCCTCTACTGTAGTTGTCTCCTCTGGAGTTGTTGTTGTCTCCTGCTGGGTTGTTGTTTCCTGCTGAGTTGTTGTCTCCTGCTGAGTTGTTGTCTCCTGCTGAGTTGTTGTTGTCTCCTGCTGAGTTGTTGTCTCCTGCTGGGTTGTTGTTGTCTCCTGCTGGGTTGTTGTTGTCTCCTGCTGAGTTGTTGTCTCTTCTACTGTTGTTGTTTCCTCAGTAGTTGTTGTAGCTGTTGTTGTCTCATCAACAAGATCATAAGAATAAAAATGCCACTCACCATTTGGATTTGTAAAATTCTTGCAAATAGCTCTACCTGCACATGTACCACCCAATGTTATAGATGCATTTGGTGCAACAAATGTACCTGGAACATTTGTAAGACAAATAGTTCCGGAATAATCACCAAAATTCCATACAAGGGAAGTTGCAGCTTCTGCTGTATCATAATTTCCAAGGTATTTTGTAATATCAATATAATTCTGATTTATATCTGTCAAATTGATGAGAACAATCTGATTATCATTTTTAACAATTCTAAACTGGGCAACTGATTTGAACTGAGCGTATGTAAGACTAACTGTAACGAAGTTCTTATTTACTCCTGTGACATCAATCTTACCATTATTATAATCTGTGGTATCAAACACAACACCCTTATCAGATTTTGTATATGAATTTAAGTTTTCAGATACTGTGGCAATAGTGGAATTTACATCCATATAATCAGGGCAGATGGCGTAAAGCTTTTCTTTTAATACACTGTAATTTGCGAAATCAAATACAGCCTTACCATCATTCAGTAAAAGTTTTGTCTGACTATCATCAAGCTGATAATCACATCCAAAAACCACTGCTCCAATATAAGAATCAGAGCTGGTTACTCTTAAATATCCACTTTCAAAATTTTTAATAAAACTAACGCCCCCTGCGCTGGTTCTACTCTTTGTATTTCCAAATCCCTGTGTACCGTTAACAATAAGATTATTTGTTGCTAAATTAGTCTCCAGATGATTAGCTGCAACGAATTCATCACATACAACTCCGTATGCTGCAGCATCTCCCAAGATTTCCTTTAATGTTGCTTCTGCAGATGTTGCTCCGGCTTTAACATTAAAAGATAATCCCAATGCTATTGATACTCCGGTCACAGCTACTGCAAGTGCAACTGATGCAGCTTTCTTTCCTTTTAATATCATCTTGTTTAATATTTTATTGCTCACAGTTAACCTCATCAAAATACCCTCCATAATATATAAGTTTTCTATTAACTTTATACCTGCTTTATAGTACCATTGGTCAATATTTCCTATCATCCCCATTTATGGGGGGATTTTTTGATTTTTTTAATAATGAATAGGGGTGTCAAAAGCCCATTATAATTTTATGTCCTAGCAAATTGCACATAAAAGCTAGTTTGCATTCCGTTGTGCTAACCGTTCCGATGAGACTCTAAAAAATCGTGCCAAAATCAACTCAAAACAATATGTTTTTAAGATGAAATGACACGATTATCTAAAAAAATTATATGATTCTCTATGTATTTATATGAATATTCATTTACTGTCTTGTGCTTTATTAAGCCTCAAGACTCCTATTCATGGCAGATTCAAGAGCGTCTATAGATGCCCTGATAATATCATGGTCTATACCGATACCAAAATAATCCTTACCATCCTCGCCCTTTATACCAACGTAAGCAATAGCGCTTGAGTCAGAGCCCTGCTTCAAAGCATGTTCCTCATAGCATGACACATCACAAGGCTTTCCAAAATGCTGTGCCAGAGCATTACTTACAGCATCAAGACGTCCGTTACCGGAAGCCTCTATATTTACCTTCTGTCCATCCTGTTCAACAGTTACAACTGTCTGAATACCATCAATCTGCTTAAAATGTACCTCTGTAATCTTAAATACAGGTGTATATTTTTTATATCTCTTCTCAAAGATTTCAAGTACTTCGTCAGGAGCAAGTTCCTTATGAGCCACATCGGAAACATCCTTTACGGCATATCCAAGGTCTTCTCTCATAGGCTTTGGCACTATCATTCCATAATTGTGCTCTAAAACGTAGGCTACTCCGCCCTTGCCCGACTGGCTGTTAATTCTGATAACATCAGAATCGTAAGTACGTCCAACATCCTCCGGATTAATCGGAAGATATGGAACTGTCCACTTAGACGGATCTTTCTCAACCCTGTAATGCATACCCTTAGATATAGCATCCTGATGTGAACCTGAAAATGCTGCAAATACTAATTTTCCGCAATAAGGATGTCTGTCATCAATCTTCATCTGTGTAAGGCGCTCAAACATCTCTGATAACTCAGGCATATTAGAAAAATCAAGTTCCGGATCAACTCCCTGAGCATACATATTCATGGCAAGATTTACTATGTCAACATTACCTGTCCTCTCACCGTTACCGAATAATGTTCCCTCGATTCTGTCTGCACCGGCAAGTAAGCCAAGCTCAGCATCAGCCACTCCTGTACCTCTGTCGTTATGTGGATGAAGTGAAATTATAACATTTTCACGGTTATGCATATTCTTGCTCATATATTCCACCTGGCTGGCAAATACATGAGGAAGTGACATTTCAACAGTTGCAGGAAGATTGATAATACACTTTCTGTCACTTGTAGGCTGCCATACATCAATAACCGCATTACATACTTCCAATGCATATTCAGGCTCAGTACCTGTAAAGCTTTCAGGACTGTATTCAAAAAGGAAATCTCCACCATCTTCTGCTGCAAGCTCTTTTAAAAGCTTAGCTCCCTCTATGGCAATCTGCTTAATTTCCTCCTTTGACTTCCTAAACACCTGCTCTCTCTGAGCCAAAGATGTAGAATTATATACATGAACAATTGCTCTTGGTGCTCCTTTAACAGCTTCAAATGTCTTCTTGATAATGTGTGGTCTTGCCTGTGTAAGAACCTGAATTGTAACGTCCTCAGGAATCATATTCTTCTCAATAAGTGTACGGCAAAGCTCATACTCTGTCTCAGACGCTGCAGGAAATCCAATTTCAATTTCCTTAAATCCTACTTCAACCAGTTTATTAAAAAATTCAAGTTTCTCATCAAGACTCATAGGTTCAACAAGAGCCTGATTACCATCTCTTAAATCTACCGAACACCAAATTGGTGCCTTATCAATATACTCCTTCTTAACCCAGTCGTTGCACTCTGTAGGTGGCATAAAATAGCCCCTCTTATACTGTTTAAAATCAAACATAAAATCCTCCTTTTAAATAAAAAATCTTTCGTCTCAAGGTTTCCCCTAAGAGACGAAAGATAAATAATCTCACGCGTTACCACTCTTATTCGCAGCTTTCACTGCGCTCTCACTGAATACGTACCCTAAGGCATTATATTCTGTCCAATATAACGGTTGGCTACCGGCTACGCCTACTTCTTAATTATAATTAATTTCAGGTAGCAGCTCCAAGGCGAGTTCAATAAGTTCCATCAGTTGTCTCGCACCACCCGACAACTCTCTGAATCAGGTTCCTACCTAATATTCCTCTTCATTGCATTTACTTATTAATTTTAATAAATATTATCCTATAACACAATATATGTCAAGTTAAATTTTTTATTCTACTATTACTTGTATTATCTTGATACTATTATTATCTTGATACTATTAACGCATTTTCTTAAGATAATCTATTTCATCCTTTGTCACCGATTCATTAGAATATCTGGCTTTCTCATAAACTTGTGTAATTCGTTGTGCCACTTCTTCATCTTCCACAATATGAGTTCTTGTTATATCCTCAGGCATCATGCAATCCCGTGGCTTATCTGCTGAAAGCTTGCCTTTGGTATTGCGTTTTTTCGATAACGCATACTTCTTATAAAGCTTCCGATAGGCCATATTATTGCTAATCTTTTCGCCCTTATTTCTGTCTTTGTCTTTAACAAAATGTTTTTCTTTATCCGGTGATTCTTTAATAAATTCCACTTCATCATAATCACCTTCAACAGAATTTTTAAATCTTCCCGCATACTTTACAATCATAACAATTATGGCAACTATTGTTCCGATTAACAGTGTAAAACCTATTGCAAAGAATAAAGCTGACATTATTGCAGAAGGCTCATAACCCTCCTCCAGTAAATCATCTTCAATCACTTCCATATCGGAGCTGCTTTCTTCCTCAACAATGGGTGTTGAATCCTGAACATTGTCATTTCTCCATAATGTCAGAATGATTTTAAGAATAAATTTAACAACAACCATAAACAAAGAACCGATGATTGTAAATATATTGCCATATCTGCCGTTATAAAACATCACCATGCCCAGTATCATAAGCATTATAAATACGGTGGTTACTATAGCATTTATTACCATTATTCGTTTAGCAGGAAACTCGGATTTTCCTTCATTGGAGAAGAATACATTTTCCAGATTCTTCACCTGATTGTAAACCACCTGCAACAGAATGAATGCTATAAAGGCTGCCATCTGAATACCCATAAGCAGCGGACTTCCCACATTGTTTCCAACAATATAAAATGCCAGCATAACAACGCAATAAGCAGGATGAAGCCTTTCACTGGCATCCAGTGCAATTTTTTTGTCATCCTCACTCTTTCCTGATACATCATAGTCCGTGTTGTAATTAACTGCGTATTCATTTCTTTTTACAGTAAGAGTCTTTAATCTTATGGAATGTACACATACCATGCCCGCTGAAAGAAAATAACTCATTTTATCAATATCTGCTTCTCCAAGCATTGCAGCTACAACCATAAATGCTACATTGATAACAATAAATACAGTGAGGTTTTTCGTCTTTTTCCTCAATATATAAGTAGCAATAACCGGTATCAGCATAAGAAAGCATAAATACACGGTATTACCCGGCTTTTTGCACACTCCCAGATATGCACCTGTTATAACAGCCATATACACTACGCACTGTATCAATATTTCAAGAAATATTCTTATTCGTCTAAGAAATATACTCTGCATATCCTTCCCCCGTCTATCTTTTTACTTCCCAAATCTGCGGAACTATATTACAGTAATCCAGTGAATTCTCCATTCCCGCAGCATAAGGCAAAATCCATAATTTTTCCTGCTGGTTGGAAAAATAACGTTCTGCGGCCTCCTGCAGATTTTTTCTTCTGCTGGCAGATATAAGCACATAAACCACATTTTCATCAAATGTTTCATCAGATTTCATTTCATTAAGAATATCGGCAAATTCTTTCATGGAAACATTAAGGTCTATCCTTGAAAGTGCTGAATTAATCTGATTCAGATGAGCAATTCCGCTTCCCCCATCCACTACAGTCATATTCTTTGTTTCTAAATCACATCCGTTACTTACAACAGAAACATTTATCCCCATTGACAAAAGCATCTGTGCCATACCTGATGTAATGGAAATACTTTCCTCACTAACCTCATCCAGCTTAAGCATACCATCAGACTCAAGGTTAAGAAGCAAACACACATTCCTGCTCATGGTCTCATTATATTGATTAACCATCAGATTGTCTGTTCTTGCACTTGCTTTCCAGTTGATATCTCTCATACTGTCATAAGTCTGATAATCCCTGATTCCTGCAAATACAAATTTGTCTTCAAGAAGGAACTTTTTCCTCTCCACTTCACCCAGCATTCTGTTATTAAATACCTGAAGCAGGTTCACATCAGCGGCCTTAGGATACACTGTTATATGACATCTTGATGGCACTCTGTATACCATGATTTCATTCATGAATATACCTGAAAATATTGTCTCCACATTGGAAATACCATAAACACCTCTTCTGCTACAGACAACCGGTATTTTTCTGGTAATCTTTTGATTGGATAACAGGGAAAATATATCATTACGGTAGGTCTTGTCCGTAACGTTTGAATTAGTGTCTTTTCTGTTAAACAAGAAACTCCTGTCTATCTCAAACTTAATATTAACATAGGGAAGCGGCAATTTCTTTGCATTGGTTATAACCTCAATAAGATTAATAGTATCCCCTTTAACCACATGGTCTTTTTCAAAGGAAACATCAACATTATAATCTCTGCTCCAGTTTTTCCGGTAAATAAAGGCCACTATAAGATAGACTACCACTACACCTAAAAGCATTAAAATTAATTTCATTTATTTCTTCCATTCCTCCGTTGGAACAGCACAGGATTCCAACACATTAGTTATTATCTGTTCACGGTTATCCTTACCTGCCATACCCATACGAAGAACAAGTCTGTGAGCCCATACACTCACTGCAAGTTCCTTAATATCTTCCGGTACAACATAATCTCTTCCATTAACAAATGCATAAGCTCTCGCAGCATTTACCATATTAATGGTTCCTCTGGGACTTACTCCAATGGAAACGCTGTCTATATTTCGTGTAGCATCAACAAGGTTCACAATATACTCCATTAATGAAGGGTGTATATAAACCTTCTTAACTTCTCTCTTCATGTCAATAATGTCGTCTTTACTGCACACAGCCGAAATTTCTTCAATAGGATTATTCTCCAGAAATCTTGAAAGAATCTCCACCTCATCTTCCTTAGAAGGATATCCCATACTGATTTTCATAAGGAAACGATCCAGCTGAGCCTCCGGAAGCTGATATGTGCCCGCTGTTTCAACCGGATTTTCTGTTGCTATTACTATAAATGGCTCTTCAAGATTAAAAGTTTCACCATCTACCGTAACCTGATGTTCCTCCATACACTCCAGCAATGCAGACTGGGTTCTTGGTGTAGCCCTGTTAATCTCATCTGCAAGAATTATATTGGCAAACACAGGTCCCTGTTTAAATATAAACTCCCCCTCTTTCTGATTAAACACATGTATTCCCGTAACATCAGAAGGAAGCAGATCCGGGGTAAACTGAATTCGTGAAAATGTACCATCAATACTTTTTGCCATAGATTTGGCCATCATTGTCTTTCCTGTACCGGGAACATCATCAAGAAGAACGTGCCCCCCTGCAAGAATTGATGTGAGAATCTTCACAGCAACATCTTCTTTACCAACAATTACCCTTGATACATTATCTAATATTTTGTTAAACTCCATTATTAACCTCCACCCAATTAATACTACAATCATATCGCAATTAATACTGCAATTGATTTCACAATTACATATAGGACAGTATAACAAAAGAGCCACTGCCCAATCAATACGGCAGTGGCTCTAAAAAATGAAAATTATATGAATTTTTAAATATAGTTGTCAGAAGATTTTACAACATTACTCTTCTCCCGGCAGCTCCTGATTAACATCAATGCCTCTCGGTGCCACAGGTGTTGAAAATACAATCTGTGTACTTGTTCTTCCAAACTTCTGTAATTGTCCGATAAATGTATCAAGCTCCATAGTACTTGGAAACACAACCTTAAGGAGCATAGAGTAATTACCCGTAACACAATTGCACTCCACTACGTTGGGACATGACTTTATAAAAGGATAAAACTCCGGTTTCTGTACAGGTGCCACTTCAAGATTGATAAACGCGGTAATATGATATCCCAGCTTTATCTGATTGATTTTCACCTCATATCCTTCAATAATGCCCTCTTTTTCCAATCTTTCTATTCTTGCCGAAACTGCAGGTGATGAAAGAAAAACATTTTCAGCCAATGTTTTAAGAGGCATTCTTGCATTACCCTGTAATAAAGTTATCAGTTTCTTATCGATTTTGTCCATAGTACTTCCTCCTATAAAAAAAGACAATTCCAGCCTCCAACCAGAATTGTCCCCTTTGACTTAATTTATTAATCTATTGGTACTATACACCATTTTTTTTAAATAATCAACACTTATTTTGTTTATGATTCCACAAATTACGATTCAGAATGTCCGTTCTTTGCAATTGTTTCAAAAACCTGTCGCCAATGTAGTATTGAATATCCAATTTCTTCACCTTTTCTTTTATCTTCATTATTGCCGCCGATAACTTCCATCTATTGCACACACTTCAGTATTTTGTAAGTTTTTACGTTCATTTCTGATATGTATAAGGGGTAAAATGAATCAGCTTCACAATAAATAAAAAATAATTTAATTAAAAAAGGAGATACTTACACATGAATACACTTATTCCCATTACTGACAGATACCTTGAATATTGTAAATTCCAAAAAAGACTAGACAACAAAACAATCAAAGCATATCGAATTGATTTAAAACAGTTTACAACCTTTTTCAACAATACAAATATACAAACTTTATCTGTAGCCAACATTGAAAATTTCATAGAATATTTACATCAAAATTTTAAACCAAAGACTGTAAAAAGAAAATTAGCTTCACTGAAAGCCTTCTTTCACTATTTAGAATACAAAAATATTGTAGAAGCAAACCCATTCAACAAAATTAAAATAAAATTCAGAGAGCCCTTACTGCTTCCTAATAAATTTTATTTTTTATAATGAACCAAGTCATATGGATAATATGGTTCATCCTTTAAACTACTATCATCCAGATTTAGTATCTTTGCAATGGCACCTGCTTCAAAGCTCCAGTATCCATAGTATAATTTTTCTTTTGCTTTATGAATATCGTACCACCCCATATCTTTGTGCCCAACATACCAAAATTTCTCCAAATATTCTTTCAATTTGTCTACACAATTTTCTTTATCCGCTACAATATCTGTTAATTTATCATAAGGAAATCCAAATGAATAATTCCCTGCTATTTCTTCAACAATTCCTTGCACTTTATATTTAGTAAAGAACTCTAACAAAGCATCATTACGATTATATTTATTCACTAAATCTGACAAAATACAAAATTGCTCCTTACTTACATCAAATAAGATTGCAAGCGACATCATCCATAACATATCAACATAACTTGAATTATTATTCCAATACAATGGCATATCGTTTAATAACTGAATAAACTCATTCTCTAACTTACTAACATCTTCGCCATAGGAGTATTTTGATATAAGTAGTCCGAATTTTATAGAATCAATCTTTTTTTTCACTGCATAGATTCTATCTTCCCTAACTTCATTACTTGCCAACTTATTCGTAAATTTATTTATTCTTTCTGTTTCTTCCTGAATATATTCAGAAAAATATTGTTCACTCATTAATATATCTCTCATAATTTACACTCCTATTTAACAATTTGACCTTTTTCATCCAACATATGTGTAATAATGTTTCCATTCTTATCTATATTAACTAAAACACTATCATAACCCTCTAGTAATATATCATCCGCTACATTTTTTCCAACGCTTAATTCTAGTCGTGGAGTACCTTTTCCACCTTCAATCCATTCTGTACTCATCTGTGGAGTTCCATCAGCCAGTGTCGACAACTTTGAGCTACCATACTTTGCCTCTCCAATTATGTATGGTGGATGACCGTCTGGATTATAATATACTCCATCAATTCCTTGATGAGTTGGTGTATTCAAATCGGTCACTCTGTCGAGACTTATCCTCTCATATCCCTGACTTTCGAAATATGCATCCATCTTCATCTCGCCATAATTACCTTTTTGAATGTTATTACTTAATGGAACATCTCTATTCTCCACTCCTTTTATAATATCATCTACAGAGTTTAAACCACCCTCACTAACATTAAGTTTATCTCCTGTCTGCGACTTTGATAGTTCTTCTACTGTCATTTCCGGATGATTATTATGTGTTCCTTGTTCTGTCTTACATGTTTTTCTATAGTCACGAACACCTTTTGTTGTTCCTAAGATGTCATACGCACCTTGTATTCCTGCTTTCGTTGTTTCTGAGAAGCCCAGCTTTTCTGCTGCTACATCCAGTGTAAAACTAAATGCATTATCTTCCAACTCTCCTACAACAAATGACGATGCTGTTTTTCCTACTGTTG
>JBJEMF010000112.1:0-2234 GCA_051879535.1 Lachnospira sp.
GTCACTCTCATTTTTTATTTTTTCTTATTCAACTAACAAAATCTTTACTCTATTTGGTATTTAACATGGTGTCACGGACTTTGCGTTTTCCTCCCCCCCGACAGCAGGGACACGGACGCCGGATTATTCAAGGTGGAAGGACTTCCCGAACGGGCGTAAAGGATTATCCCGTTTCAAGCGGAATTAGTTTCCCGTTGGGGCGGAATATGCAGTTCACACCCCAGCCGGATTGTAAACATGTCTATGTGTAATATAGATAAACACTTCCATGAAACACGTTGTATTCTTCGTTTCATGGAAGTGTTTATCTATATTGCAACATTAACCATTGTTTATAATAATCCTGCCGGGGTGTGAACAGTAACCTTAGGTTCGCCCTTATCTATACTTCTGCAATGTAGGTGTAGAGCTTACACCCAGAGGAGTGGTAATCCCCGGTGCCGTAGTAACCTTGTATGTAATCGTAATATTTGAATCAGGATATACCATAACTCCCAGGCTATATCCCAGCTCAAGACCTTCATACTCATCCCTGTAAAGATGTAATCCGTTGCTGGCTTTAAAGTCGCTTACAGTACCTCCGGCAGGTGCAAAGAGATGAATAAATCCCTTAATTGCTCCATCATAATTTCCAAGAATATATCCCCCACCGTTCCTAAGAGCATAATTATCTATTGCGTTGCTTAAAGATACCGTGACGTCATAAGTCCTTGTTCCGTCATCATTTAGTGTCGGCTCACTTATATTGGTATCCATATTAAGATACCATCCTAATTTACTAGGGTCTGAACAGCTAAAATAAACCCCAGTCTTAGGATTATTTTCATCGGAGTTTAAGCCTCCTGAGCATCCTGCTATACGTGCATACTCCTGCTCCTCTTCATCAGCCATCCACATCATTATGGTACGACTTTCCGCACCTTCCAGGAAAATGTTAAAGTAATCCTTAAGTCTTCCCAAACTGAAGTCAGACACCAACATGCTCATTGTTACCTTTGCCGTCTCTGCAAATAAGGCATCTGCCATATCTGATGATTCTGCAGAAGCATTTTCTTCGCTCATGTACTTAAAATACAACTCATTTTGAAGCACCCTCGTAGCGTTATCACCATTTAACTCTGTTCCGTCAGACAAGGTTATGGTTCCAATATATCCCAGCAAATCCTGAATAATCATAGGTGTTAATGAGACAACTCCATCAACAGGTTCACCAGTATTTCTTTCATAGGCCAATGCCCATATATGTGCAACTCTTTCAAAATCAGGATTATAGCAGGCATCTCTTGGATAATTCATCCAGAATCCAAACAATTCATCCTCTTGGTCGGTAACATTGCCCCCCGGAGGTGTATTCTGTGAAAGCACATTGTAAACGCTTTCAAAATCACCTATTCTTAAAACCCCGTCACGAATCTGTATGGTTCCGATTGAGCCCGGGAATCCTCCCGAAGCCCTGATTTCCGCTGAATTCTGTGCCGCCAACAGATAAGTCCTGTCATCACCATCTCCAAGAAATGATGTTAACAACGGAAAATATGGTTCTGCATCCTTATAAGCTTCAAGAATTGGTGTAAATTTGTCCATATATTCTGCAATTTTACCACTGTCACCCATAGGAATATTCAATCCGTCAAGCTTAGCTGACAATTCTTCAACCTGAGGAGTTATATCCTCCAACAAATGAATATATGCACTTATAACATTAACGTTAAATCCATCATCCACCTTCAGGTCAGACATTGGATATTCTGCCAATACCGAAATTGCCGGTTTTATTATGCTATGAGAGGTAATATCTACCATATCTACAACATCATGTAAAGAACATACATACTTACCTGCAACCGGTATCTTGGTTGCCATTTTCATCATCGGTTCATCCAATGTTGAATTAAGCCCATCCGTTATCACATCAATATTCTGTCTGGCTGCCTCTGCCCCGGCATAGTCTTTCTCTTTAATACAAGAAACAAGCCCCTGAAGCTCTGTCTTAAGCTGCAGTGCATCCCCCACCATATCTAAGGCATCAAATGTTACTCTAATTCCGAATATAACTGCTATGACAAGAATAAATGATGCAATTTCCGCAATCAAAACATTTCTTGAATGGTTATTTTTGTATTTAATTCGATTAAGTTCTTCATTAAAATTCATCGCACTTACCTGACTTTTGTAGTTATATTACCATGACTGCTCTTCACATTTGGCAAGGGCTGCTGCCACTACCGCATCCA
>JBJEMF010000113.1:0-31339 GCA_051879535.1 Lachnospira sp.
TAATTTTTTAGTTTTCCTTTTTCTTTGATGTAAGAAGAAGTGCTGCTAATGATACAATACTTACTCCCATTACTGTAAACCAGAAAGGAAGGTTAACACCATCAGCTGTCTTTACAGATTCCTGATCAGCTGCCACTTCAGGTTCCTTAACAGTATCTGTGTCAGCACCCACCTCAGGCTTCTTAACAACATCTGTATCGGCTCCTACTTCTGGCTTCTTATCAGTATTAGGATCTTTAACTTCATCCTCATCTGCTGCAACATCAGGAATTCTTGTTGTTGTACCGTTAACTACGATATCTCTTGTTACAATAACTTCGCCTTCCTTAACATCTACAGTCCAGCCTGAGAAATTGTATCCCTCTGCTGCTTCATAGTCATAATCAGCAAGCTCATCAATGCTTGTTCCGTAAAGAACATTATTTATCTTTGTAAGCTCTACACCATTTACCATATATGTTACTGTAAATGTCTTAAGTGTTGTTGTTCCGTTAACTACGATATCTCTTGTAACCTTAACTTCGCCTTCCTTAACATCTGCTGCCCAGCCTGAGAAGTTATATCCTTCTGCTACTTCATAGTCGAAGTCATCAAGCTCAATAATGCTTGTTCCATAAGGAACGTTTTCTACCTTTGTAAGCTCTACGCCATTTACCATATATGTTACTGTAAATGTCTTAAGTGTGTTAGTTCCTTCAAATACAACATCTCCGGTTACCTTTGTAAGATCTACGTTTGTTGTCTGTGTAAATCCTGAGAAATCATATCCTTCAGGTGCTGTGTATTCCTGTGTCATAGAAGATATGTCAGAACCATACTTAACAGGAGCTTTTGTTGAAATTACTTCACCATCAACTTTATATACTACTGTATAATAAATATCTTCTGAATTTGCTGTGATAACAACGTCTTCCTTAACGCTTGAAACATCACCTGTAATTACTTTCCAATCTGAAACTTTCTTTCCTTCGATTGTGTACTTATCTCTTAACTTAAGTTCTGTTCCATAATCTACTGTCTCAACATCTCCAACCTGCACACCATCTACAAGGTAAGTAACTTTGAACTGCTTTGTTGATGTTGTTGCTGTTAATGTAAGTGGCTTTGTTACCTTTGTATCTGTATAAGCAGCCTTATCCTCTGTTGATGTCACTGCCCAGTCTGTAATGTTCTTGCTCTCATCAAGCTTATCATATTTAACTGCCTTTAATGCATCTACATCTGTACCATAATCAACAGTTTCTGTCTTATATACTTCACCATCTACAACGTATGTGATTACATATGTGTTAATACTGTAAACTACATCTACGGTAACATCGTCGTAAGGCATTGTTCCTGCAACTGTTGACTGTGTTGCAGCTACAAGAGTGTACTTCTCTGAAACAGGTGAAGATACGCTGTAATCTGTACCTGCTGCCACCTTAGATTCATAAGAGTCTGCAACTTTATTTCCATTCTCATCAACATAATTGATTGTTAAGTCATACATCTGGTTTGTAATAATACCATCTACGTGATAACCATCACCTTCTGACTTGATTACATACCACTTAATTGTCTGACCTTCTTCAAGAGTAATTCCAAAATCTGAAGCAGTTGGTGCATTTACCAGGTTAGCATTAATCTCATCTACATTTTTAGATTCAGTGAAGTAATGAAGCCCTCCTGCTACACCCTTTGAATAATTTGCTACAGGATATGAATAAATCTCACTTGGCTGAGCAAGACCCTTATTAAGTACATAATACTTAATTGATACGTTCTGTCCGCTGTATGATGCGGTGAATGTCATATCCTGTGTTACCTGCTCTAAATCAGATAATGAATAATCACCTGATGCAACCCATTTATTAAACTTATACTTAATCCACTGTGCTGCAACATTATCGCCTTCAACCTTGTAATCAGCCTTAGAAGGATCTTTAGGTGTAGCTACTGAATCTCCGTAAACTACAACCGATGATACAGAAAGTTCTTTTCCATCCTCATCTACAAATTTAACTGTAAATGTCTTCTTAGTTAATACTACGTCTACTACGTTCTTTGATGAATCTGTTGAAACAACTACTGAATCAACACTCTGTGTACCTTCAGCATTGTAAGCTTCAGGAAGCTTTGTATCTGCTGATGAAGGATATACCGATGCATCAACCTTTACTGTTGTTCCTACCTTTGCTGTAGCATAATTGCTATTTGTGTAAAGAAGTATTCCTTCTTTGCTGTCAAGATAATAATTAACTACTACTGTTGCTGACTTTAATGTGTAAGTAATGTTTACAACATTTTCTGCTTCATTAGCTGAAACTACTGTTGCTCCTTTTACATTACTGTCTAATAATTCATAGTCTGAACCAGGAAGGTACTTGTTCTTATCGAAGCTAATTGATGATTCATACTTTGCCTTATCATCTTCTGATTTTACAAGTACTGTCTCAACCTCGTTGTTATTAACAACTTCTTTATAGTAATTTACTGTATATTTAAATTCTGCCTTCTTGTATGTAATCTTTACTACATTCTTAGTAACATCTTCTGTAACTACTCCATCAGCATTGCTAATATCAGCACCTTCTGATGTATATCCTGTAGGTACATTGTCTAATGCATAAGGAATCTTAGAACCAAACTCTGCTGTTGCGTCTGAATTTGAAGCAAATGGTTTATCTGAACCTTCTGTATAATATTCAACAGTATAACCATATGAGTTCTTCTTTGTGTAAACAACATTTACTACATTCTTAGAGGCATCTGATGTTATTACAACAGAATCTGCTCCTGTAGCTGTGTTAGCTGTGTATCCTGTAGGAAGCTTTGCATCCTTATCAACTGCTACCTTAGAACCGAACTCTGCTGTTCCTGATACTGTTCCAAGGAAATTCTCTGTTTTAACAGAGTCCTTATAATAATTTACTGTGTAACCAAAAGAATCCTTTGTGTAAACAACATTTACAATGTTCTTTGATGGGTCAATGCTAACTACTGTAGCACTTCCTTCCTGTACTGTTCCAGGTATCTTATATCCTGTAGGAGCATATGCCTTAGTATCCGCACTAATTGTACTTCCCAGCTTCTCTGACTTTACATCTGTTCCAAGTTTATTAGAATCAGAAACGCTATCCTTATAGTAATTATAAGTTACATTAACCTCTGAAACTGTCTTATAAGCAGCATATACAACCTGTGATGGAGCCTGCTTTGTTACAGAAACATTAACTTCTGTTGATGTTGTATCCTTTCCGTTAGCTGTAGCTTTAACGAATTCAAGGTTGCTTCCTTCATACTTATTAAATGAAACCTTGTAGTCTCCGTAAGCTAATTCTGCATTACCATCAACCTTGTAATCATATGCTGCAAAAGCTGCTGCTGCATCCTCTATTGAAGATACTACATTTCCATTTGCATCTACCGGCTGACCATTTTCGTTAACAATATATCCCTTAACCTTTAAGCTTCCCTTTGTTAACTGTACTTCAGGCACATCAAAATCCTGTGATGCTTTCTTTCCTTCCTTATCTGTATATGTGATTGTTGTTGTTCCGTTAGTAGGATAATCCTTGCCAGCCTCAATTGAATCCATAAGGTCTTCATCAAATTTTACCTTGTATGTAAGAGTTGCAGGTGTACCCTCAGTTACTGTTCCAACTTCCCATTTAATGCTGTCTGATGTTTCGTCATATTTGTATGTTCCCTGAGAAACCTTTACAGAACCTTTTACAAGGTTAAACTTCTCACCCATAGGATCTGTAACTACTGCATTTGTTGCTGCATTAATAATCTTTCCGGCAATTTCTGAAAATGTCTTTTCAAGATCTGCAGAAGTTGCACTGTAAACTTTATCTGAACAACTCTTAAGTGTATTTGTTCCTGTCTGTGAATTAACATCCACACCAAGTCCGTAGATTGTATATCCTGCAGCTTTAGCCTTATTTGCTTCATATATAGTAGCATTTACTACTGCGTTTTTAAGCTCAACTTCATCAGTTGTATGAACTGATTTACCATGCTTACAGGTTCCTGCCAAAGATACTTCCAATGTAGATGTGTAATCTGATGTATTACCTTTACCCACTACTTTGTTATAATCAACTCCGGTAATAACGTAAGATGATTTCATCTTTGCAGTTAAATCATGATCAATTCCAAAAATCCAGTAATCTTTACAATTGCTCTTTACCTCATAACTGCTTGGATCAATACTTGTAATTTTATAAGCATATGTTGGCTGTCCGTCTGTAAGAAGAACTATGCATTTGCTGTCTGCATTTGATGTTGCAAGAATATCTTCTGCAGCTTTAATACCTGACTGGATGTTTGTTCCACCATCTACTTTAATCTTGTCTATTTCTGTATTTAACGCATTTAATGTATCTTTTGTATAAAATGTACTGTTTGTTGTTGCTGAATCACTATAAGAAACAACTGCCACTCTTGTCTGGTCATTGTTAAGGAGTGTTCCTGCTGCCTTTTTTGCAGCTTCTCTGGTCTTTTCCATTCTTGTCTTATTACCCTCAACCTCGTCAGCCATACTGTTGGACCTGTCAATGACAAATACCACATCTGTAGTTGTCTTTGCATTAGTACCATTTACTGTAAGGGTAACATCAAATGTATTATCTTCACCCTCTACTGCTACAGCAGTCTTGCTTAATGATAACTCATTAGCTGATGTGTCATCATCCGCATATGTAATCACACCAAGTGATGTAACAATGGTAGATACGGTGAGTACTCCAGCCATTATAAGTCCCCAAGCTCTTCGAAGTTTCGTATTGTTTAACAGCTTCTTCATCTTACTTCCTCCCTAAATTTTAAACACTCTATAATAACATCTTTTGTTTCCTATGGAACCAACTATTTATTACTCCTGTCTGTACATCACTACAAACTAGTACATTGGTACCTGTTTTTTCCATGGGTTTATACTATCACCAATTTATATGTATTCTTACCCCCATTAGGGGGGAGAAAATGGATTGACAGGAAACTTTTTGTACTTTTATGCGTACAATTTCAGTCCTTTAGACCCATTTTCTCAAAAGCGTCTGGTACCTAATATCTATATAATTCACCCATTATGACGTATATCACTCATCATTCTCCCTAAAAGAATGGTTGCAGAAACCGCAATGCAGTCCTGCAAATACCGCAAAGCGGCACTGATTTACTGCTGATTGTAAAAATATAAATGGGTGATTGCTTTATCTTTCAGTGCAGTCTACTCCTCAAAGTAACTGTCAGGGTCTATTGGTTCACCAAACTGTGCAAGCTTGAAATATACACCCGGGCCCTCTTCCTTATAGTATGCTGTGGGATTGGCCACCGTTCCAAGAAGCTGTCCTTTTGTAACTGTATCACCACGTTTTACTGTTACCCCCTCTATAAGACCTGTTGTTGTCTCATATCCGTTTCCTAAAGAAACAGTAACCGTTGTGCCGGTTTCCTGCATATCCGCAACATCTGTTACAACTCCGGAAGCTGCCACTGCAACATTGGTTCCAACTTCTGATTTTATAATTACTGCAGGATTACATTTGTACATTCCCAAACTCTTAAATAAAATTGTATTATCCATGCTGTACCCCAGAGAAATCTCACCGCTTACCGGGCGCATCAGCTTATGACTTTCATCAAATGCGTAATTCTTCATAACCTCTGCCAATACCTCTTCTGAGGATAATGTAGGCGGTACCGTAGGTTCCTGTGTAGTAGCTTCTTTGGTCTCATCAACAGTCTCTACGGCTTTACTTTCTGCCGGAGTTTCTTTTATTTCTGCCATTTGACCTTGTGCATTCACTTCCCTTGCTACATCTTCCTCCTGAGAATCATTAGTCTTAATTGCCACGTTTCCTGCTGTTTCATTAAGATCCACTATGTTATTTTTATTTTTTCCGGAATTGACACTTCCAATTACCGAAAATATACCCCAGGCAAGCGTCAATATTACTCCCAGTGATATTACTGTAGAAATAATTTTCATCTTGTCTGCTTTCTTGTGCTGAGCATTGCGCATATCAACATCCTCCCATCTGTTTCCGGCTGTATGCCTTTTGATGTTAATATGATTTCCGATTTTCTTGCGATTTATTCACATAAAATACTGATGTCGTTATAAAATGTTTTCAGTATTTCCTCATACCCGGCTCCGTTTTTTGCCATATAGTCTGCCGTATACATGCTCACTCCCAAACCTTCTCCCACACCTACGGTGTTTACCTTAACTGTGCTATCCATAAAGCTCAGTTTAAAGTTAGGAGAGTTAATTCCCAATATCTGTGCAAATGTGTTTCCCGTCATAACAACATTTCCCACTTGAATTTTTTGCACATATCCCTCTGTTGATCTTGCTGCTATCTGAACCTGATTTTCTAAATTACTTTTCTCCATCGTCAGCCCGTCGAAGTTCTTCTCAAAAGCAGCAGCAAATTCCTTATTGGAAATAGTCTTTACAGCAACATAATCCGGCGATTCCTTATCTTTCTCACATTCTACAGGAATCATATATTCATGTCCTTCTCCAAGAATATCATTACCTGAAAGAGTAGTTCCGCCACTTACCTCTGTATATCTTGCATCTATAAATTCCCCTTGATATTTAATTGCAAGGCCATAAGTGGAGGAAGTGCAATCCTTAATCAACTCATAATTATCGTTAAAATTATCTTTCCACTTACTTCTCATTATGCTTGTGGTGTAATATTCCATTCCAAGGTCTTTACTGTCTATGGTTAAATTGTCACCCATTATTCTTAAGATGTCCGTCCTTATCATTATGCTTTCAACCTTAAGCACCTCCACCTCACGGCTTATGTCAAATCTGGCTGCCATTACCATGGTAATAAATTTCTCAACGCTTACCGACTGAGTTGCATTTTTATATTCTACGATAACACTTCTCCCATCTATATCCTCCTGGGGCACCAGGGTATCTATGGTTCCGGTCATATTAAGAGTTACAATTGTTGGAATGAAAAGATACAGAATAATAAATATGCTCACAACTATACATTGATTCTTTCTCTTTTTAGAAATCTTCATATAAAAAATGGGATTGCCCCCACACAACTTTAATTAATCATGTGGGGACAACCCCTTAACCTCCTGATTCAATTATATGAATTCAGGTTTTATTATATACTTTTTATTTAGACTTTAATAAATGGCTTTATACTACTTTATTGTTACAGGAGTCTTAGTTAACTTCCAAATTTCTGTAGCATATTCCTCTATTGTTCTGTCAGATGAGAATTTACCTGCCTTAAAGGTATTAATCATCACTGAACGAGCCCATTCGGTTTCTTTTCTGTATCTTTGATCTATTCTCTTCTGTGCTTCTGCGTAAGAACGGAAGTCCTTGAGGATAAAGTAAGTATCAGCTTTTCTTCCACCCTGAGAGTTAAGCAGAGAATTATAGATATCTCTAAACATCTCTGTATCCTCAGGAGAATACTTTCCGTTTATAAGTTCCATAAGAACTTCTCTTATATCCTGGTCGTTATTGAAAATTTCCATAGGATCGTATCCGCCTTCATTCTCATAACGAATAACCTCATCAGAACTAAGTCCGAAGATTTCAGCATTCTCCTTGCCAACTTCCTGAACAATCTCAACATTTGCACCATCCATGGTACCAAGTGTAAGTGCACCGTTAAGCATAAACTTCATATTTCCTGTTCCTGAAGCTTCCTTAGATGCTGTGGAAATCTGCTCTGAAACATCTGCTGCCGCAAATATTATCTCACCATTAGATACTCTGTAGTTCTCAATAAATACGACTTTAATCTTTCCGTTGATTGATGCATCATTGTTAATTACGTCAGCCACACTGTTAATGAGTTTAATTGTCTGCTTGGCAATCTTATAACCCGCAGCAGCCTTGGCTCCAAATATAAATGTTCTAGGAACCATATCCATATCCGGATTCTTTTTAAGCTCATTATATAGATACATTACATGTAAGATATTAAGAAGCTGTCTCTTGTATTCATGTAATCTCTTAACCTGTATATCAAAAATTGAATTAGGATCTACAACAATACCATTGTTTTCCTTTATATACTTGGCAAGCCTTACCTTATTCTTATACTTAATCTGCATGAATTCCTGCTGTGCTTTAGGATCATCCACATAAACCATAAGCTTCTCAAGCTGTGAAAGATCTGTAATCCAGCCATCACCGATCTTGTCTGTAATCCAGTTTGCAAGAAGCGGATTAGCATGAAGAAGGAATCTTCTCTGGGTAATTCCGTTTGTCTTATTGTTAAACTTCTCCGGCATCATGTCATAGAAATCTTTTAATTCCTGATTCTTTAAGATTTCTGTGTGAAGTCTGGCAACACCGTTAACAGAATATCCAGCACATATAGCAAGATGGGCCATCTTAACCTGTCCGTCATAGATGATTGCCATCTTACGGATTTTCTCCTGATTGCCCGGATATTTAGCTTTAATCTGCTCCACAAATCTTCTGTTAATCTCTTCTACTATCTGATAAATTCTAGGAAGAAGTCTTGAGAATAATTCAATTGGCCATTTTTCAAGAGCTTCTGCCATTATAGTATGATTGGTGTATGCAACTGTCTTAGTTGTGATGTCCCATGCCTCATCCCACTCAAGACCATTTTCATCCATGAGAATACGCATTAATTCCGGAACTGCTACTGTAGGATGTGTATCGTTAAGCTGGAATGTAACCTTCTCATATAACTTACTTACATCCCCATTATGCATTGACTTATATCTCTCAACTGCTCTCTGTACCGATGCTGATACGAAGAAATACTGCTGCTTAAGTCTTAACTCTTTTCCGGCATAATGGTTATCATTAGGATAAAGAATCTCTACGATATTCTTTGCTAAATTCTCTTCCTCTATAGCCTTCTGATAATCACCCTTATCAAATGAACTTAAATTAAATGTATTAACCGGCTCTGCATCCCATATTCTAAGGGTATTAACAGTATTGTTGCCGTATCCGATTACAGGAACATCATAAGGAACAGCTATTACCGAACGGTAATCTTCCTGAACATACACATCTCTTCCTGTCTTCTCATCCTTATATGAACGTACATATCCGCCGAACTTTACTTCATGGCGATATTCTGATCTCTTAATTTCAAAAGGATTACCGTCCTTCAACCAGTTATCCGGTGCTTCAACCTGATATCCGTCCTTAATTTCCTGCTTGAACATACCATATTTATATCTGATACCACATCCGTATGCAGGATATTCAAGTGTTGCCAATGAGTCAAGGAAACAAGCTGCAAGACGTCCAAGGCCTCCGTTACCCAGTGCCGCATCCGGCTCCTGATCCTCTATAACATTAATATCAAGTCCTAACTCCTCCAGCGCTTCCTTAATCTCAGTATATTTAGTAAGATTAATCATATTATTTCCAAGCGCACGTCCCATAAGGAACTCCATTGACATGTAAACAACGATTTTAGGATCATCCTCATCATACTGCTTAAATGTAGCAATCCATTTGTCAATAAAAAGATCCTTTACAGCATAAGCTACTGACTGGAATATCTGCTGCTTATCTGCTTCATTAAGGTTCTTTCTGTACAAGGATTTACAATTGCTTACAACACTCTTCTTAAATTCTTCTTTACTAAATTTAGGTTCGTTAAATGTTGACATACTAATTCTCCTCCTACCGGATGCAATCCCATACCTTGCATCAATATGCTTTAAGTATTAATTTTACCCGTAAAATTTGCCTTTATTATACACGATAAAGGCGGTCATTGCAAATAATATAATAAAGACCTGTAGTCATATATCAGAATTTCAGTTTCCCCTGAGCGATATACAACTATAGGTCTTTATCATCAGATATTATTTTTCTACAGCAAGAGAAACCTTCTCGCCGTTAATATCCCATTCTTTTTCGTATCCCTGTGTCTTTCCTGATACAATATTATCAGCAAGGACTACTGACTTAATCTGGTCAGCATTCTTATTCATAATTTCAGCAAGCTTATCATTGCCGGAAACATACACAGTAATTCTGTCCATAACTTCAAATCCTGCATCCTTACGCATTGTCTGAATCTTACTTACGATTTCTCGTACGAAACCTTCTTCAATAAGCTCAGGTGTAAGATTTGTATCCATAACTACTGTAATACCCTTATCTGAGTTAGCCACAAAGCCTTCCTTCTGTGTCATCTCGATAAGCACGTCATCTTTCTCAAGAGTAATATCCTGTCCTGCAACGTTAAGTACAAATGAACCCTTATCATTCAGTTCATCCATTGTTGCATTGCCATCTACATCGGCAAGAGCTGTTCTGATGTCATTAAGTATCTTTCCGTACTTTGGTCCCAATGTCTTTAACTGAGGTTTAAATGAGTATGATGTAAATGATCTGACATCATCTGTGTACTCCACCTCTTTAACATTTAACTCGTCAGCAATAATTGCTGTAAAGAAATCATTAAGCTTCCAGTCTGCCTTGATAAACATCTTTCCGATTGGCTGTCTATTCTTTATGTTAGTAGCGTTACGGCATGCACGTCCGATAACAACTGCATTAAGAACGTCTTCCATTGTATCTTCAAGTTCTTTATCAATCCATTCTTCCTTAGCAACCGGGAAGTCACAAAGGTGAATACTCTCAGGCGCACTCTTATCAATATTGCGCACAAGATTCTGATATATAGTCTCTGTCATGAACGGTATCATTGGTGCTGAAACCTTGCAGAGTGTTACAAGTGTTGTATAAAGAGTCATATAAGCATTAATCTTATCCTGCTCCATTCCCTTTGCCCAGAATCTCTCACGACATCTTCTTACATACCAGTTAGAAAGCTCATCAACGAATTCCTCAAGAACTCTTGCAGTCTCTGTTATCTTATAATTTTCCAGATTGTTATCTACTGTCTTTACCAAAGTATTATGCTTTGAAAGAATCCACTTATCCATAACAGGAAGTTTATCATACTCAAGAGTGTACTTCGTTGCATCAAATTCATCAATATTAGCGTAAAGTACAAAGAATGCGTATGTATTCCAGATTGTTCCCATGAACTTTCTCTGTCCCTCTGTTACAGCCTTATCATGGAATCTGTTAGGAAGCCATGGAGCTGAGTTCTCATAGAAATACCAACGTATTGCATCTGCTCCGTGGGTCTTTAAAGCGTCAAACGGATCTACCGCATTACCCTTTGATTTACTCATCTTCTGTCCGTCAGCATCCTGAACATGACCAAGAACTATAACATTTTCATAAGGTGCTTTGTTAAACAGTAAGGTTGAGATTGCAAGAAGTGAGTAGAACCATCCTCTTGTCTGATCCACAGCCTCTGAAATGAACTTGGCAGGGAACTGCTGTTCAAATAATTCCTTATTCTCAAATGGATAATGATGCTGTGCAAATGGCATTGAACCTGAATCAAACCAGCAGTCAATAACCTCAGGAACTCTTGTCATTTTTCCGCTACACTTAGGACATTTACAATGAACTGCGTCAATATATGGTCTGTGAAGTTCGATTTCCTCCGGACAATCTATTGCATTTGCCTTTAATTCCTCTTTGCTTCCGATAGAAAGCATCTCGCCACAGTCATCACAAACCCAGATATTAAGTGGTGTTCCCCAATATCTGTTACGTGAGATACCCCAATCCTGAACATTTTCAAGCCATGCTCCGAAACGACCTGTACCGATTGTCTCAGGAATCCAGTTAATTGTCTTGTTATTAGCAATTAAGTTAGCCTTAACCTCAGGATCACTCATCTTTATAAACCATGACTCTCTTGCATAGTAAATAAGTGGTGTGTCACATCTCCAGCAGAATGGGTAATCATGCTCAAACTTAGGTACATCGAAGAGTTTGCCTTCCTTATCAAGATCCTTAAGGACTTCAGGGTCTGCTTTCTTAACAAATAAGCCGGCATAAGGTGTCTCCTCTGTCATTTCACCCTTACCGTCAACAAACTGGATAAACGGAAGATCATAGTTACGTCCTACCCTTGCATCGTCTTCACCAAATGCAGGAGCAATATGAACAATACCTGTACCGTCTCCCATTGTTACATAAGTATCACAGGTTACAAAATGTGCCTTTTTACGCTGTTTCTGGGCAGCCTCACCTGTACATGCAAAAAGAGGCTCATATTCCTTATACTCCAAATCTTTACCAAGGTAAGTCTCAAGCACTTCATAGTCACTGCCTTCTACTCCTGCCTTCTGGGCTAATCCGCCAAGAACAGAACCAAGAAGTGCTTCTGCCATATAATATGTATATCCGTCTGCTGCCTTAACCTTAACATAAGTTTCTTCCGGATTTACACAAAGTGCCGTATTAGACGGAAGTGTCCAAGGTGTTGTTGTCCATGCCAGGAAATATGCATCCTCACCCACACATTTGAAACGTACAACAGCTGAACGTTCCTTAACTGACTTATAGCCTTGGGCAACCTCATGTGATGAAAGTGGTGTACCGCATCTTGGGCAGTAAGGAACAATCTTAAAGCCTTTATAAAGAAGCTTCTTATCCCAAATCTGCTTTAATGCCCACCATTCTGACTCAATAAAGTTATCTTCATAAGTAATATACGGATTGTCCATATCAGCCCAGAAGCCTACTGTTGATGAGAAACCTTCCCACATTCCTTTATACTTCCACACTGATTCCTTACATTTTTTAATAAATGGTTCAAGACCATACTCTTCAATCTGTTCCTTGCCATCAAGACCAAGTTCCTTCTCCAGCTCAAGCTCTACCGGAAGTCCATGTGTATCCCAGCCTGCCTTACGTGGAACATTGTAACCCTTCATTGTTCTGTATCTTGGAATCATATCCTTGATAACTCTGGTAAGAACATGTCCTATATGAGGCTTACCATTAGCGGTAGGAGGTCCATCATAAAATGTATATGTCTCCCCTTCCTTTCTGTTATCAATACTCTTCTGGAAAATGTCATTGTCAGCCCAAAACTTTTCAACTTCTTTTTCTCTTTCTACGAAATTCATATCAGATGATACTTTATCGTATACCATAGTGTTACTTCCTTTCCTGCCCTTCGGCTAATATATTAATTGCTTTGTGGTTAAGGTTATGTATTCTGCCATAGGACGTAACTTTCTTCATGCTTCTGCATCTTATCCTATAACAAAATAAGCCCCTGCCGTAATACGACAGGGGCATTAATTAATCTACCTGAATCAATTACGACATACCATCATATGCGTCCCTTATAACGGAGGGATTTCCGTCCTCACCTAGTCTTATGTCCGAATTATTCAATCAGGATTGAAATATCATTCATAATTTCAGATTGGATGCTTAGAAGTGATGTTCAATTACAGCTTACTCTCACCGGCTTCCACCAACCCGGCTCGCTATTAATTTCTTCTGTAATCTACTGTCTTCGTCATCGCAGATATTGTGATTTTATATAATCATATTTAAAATGTCAAGTCTGACATTAACGCTGAACGTCAAATGAAGCATTTTGCATAAGCCTCTTAATCTGGTCAACGCTTGTGATATTAGTATCACCCCTGATGGCATGCTTCATTACTGAAGATGCTACAGCGAAGTTTACTGTATCCTCCGGTGACATATTGTCCATAAGAGCATATATAAGTCCGGACGAGAATGCATCGCCTCCACCTACTCTGTCCACAATCTCAAAATTGATTGTCCTGCTCTCGTAAGTCTCTCCATTGGTATAATAGAATGCTTTCAGGGAATTGTTACTTCCGGAATGTACATATCGCACAGTTCTTGCTATTGCCTTCATATGATATTGCTTATCAATCGCCTTGAAAACCCTGTCCATATCCTTAAATGAAGGGTCCATTGTAAGTCCGTCCTTTACATCTGTTCCGTCATCATTATATACATGAATAGGTTCAATTCCAATAAGCACATCCACATAAGGAAGATACTTACTAAGAACGTCTCTTGCTGTCTCAAAAGACCAGAGTGTACTTCTGAAGTTCGGGTCAAAGCTTACCGTAAGTCCCAGTTTCTTAGCGGCTTTCACAGCTTTATCAATAAGTCTTCTGCAGTTATATGATAATGCAGGAGTAATACCGCTTAAGTGCAGCCAGTCATAATCTTTTAAAATATTCTCAAAATCCACATCTTTGTAATCATATTCAGCAAATGCAGAGCTTCCTCTGTCATATATAACCTGTGAAGGTCTTACGGAAATACCTTCCTCAAGATAATAAAGTCCCATACGGCCTTCTGCCATAATGATATGTTTAGTATGCACATCATTGGACTTAAGATAATTTATCGTTGATTTACCTAAGTCCGTCTTAGGTAATACTGTAAAAAATGTTGAATCCACACCAAGATTAGCTAAAGAAACTGCAACATTTGCTTCAGCTCCTCCATAATTAACCCTGAAATCATGTGTTGCAACGATTTTTTCATAGTTAGGTGGAGATAATCTTAACATCAGTTCTCCTATTGCTATAAACTTCATACGTGCCTCCATATATTCCTGTTTAATAAATAAAATTAAAATCTCATACTAAAATTATGTTATCATAAAAAATGATACTACGGATTAGGTCAAAATGCAAACTGTCATTGCATAAAATCCCACCTTGTTTTATAATTATACTATTATTAAACTAAGGGTGGAAGTCTTATTATGAACATTTATGAGTCATTGAATTCACTTCTTGTAATATTGTTCAATGATATAATGAACATTGAAGAAAAAGCATTAATTACCGATGAATTCAAAGATATTTCCGTAACCGATATGCACATAATAGAAGCTGTCGGCGTCAAGGAACCAAAAACTATGACTACAATATCTAAATCTCTTGGGGTAACTATGGGTACTCTTACAGTTGGGATTAATGGTCTGGTTAAAAAGGGCTATGTAATAAGAACCCGAGGTGAGAAGGACCGGCGAATTGTCTATGCCTCTCTTACTGATAAAGGTGTACGGGCATATGAACACCACAAGCAGTTTCATGAAGATATGATTACACATATCACAGAAGATTTGAGTGAAGAAGAAGCTGCTGTCCTTATCAAAACCTTTACGAGACTGGAGAATTATTTCAGACAGATACCTTAGTTTAGGTTTCGCAATTAATTATGTTTAAAGGAGGGGAAACATGTCAGATCACAATCTACTCAATATGGATGATTTAGCTGATATATTGGATCAGCTAAAAGATATTGAAGAAACTCCCGAGGAGCCAACTCCTGAGGAGATTGCATCCCAGAAACGCTACAACGAAATTATTAAGAAACATAAAAAAGATAATTAAATACATTTTTTATTACCAGGGATTATAAAAAAGGCGTCGGTTTAATTCGTTTTCCCAATGCACATAACAAACTGTGCATTACTTTACTCGAGTTAAATCAACGCCTTTTTCTTATGTCTTAAAGGTTACGTACAATTACTTATTTATTGATTCCCGCTGTCTTGTATATAAATGTTACTGAATTATCCTTACCATCTGACCTTCCAAGAAATGTGTTGTAATCTTTTCCAAGTTTAACAACTTCCTTCACAGTATCAACTGCTGCCTGAGCATCATCATTTACAAGACCTGTTATCTTTTTAATTCCTGTTTCGTTGAATTCAGCCATACCATCCTTAAGAGTAATTGCTCCTGCATTTAATTGTGTAACTCCATCGGCAAGAGTAACTGCTCCTGCGTTAAGGCTGTCTGTTCCTTCTGCCAGTTTAACCGCACCGCTCTTTAACTTGTCGTTGTTATCTGTTAATGTAGCAAGACCTGACTCAAGAGCCTCTGTTCCTTCTTTCTGAAGTTTTGATGCATTGATATTAAGTGCATAAATGCTTGAACAAAGAGTTCCCTCCTGATATGCATTAAATGAACCAATTGATTTTTCAAGTAATACAAGTCCTGATGAAAGCTGGGATGCCCCTGTAAACAAACCTGACACTGTTAATGTTTCCAGTGTACTGTTGCATATATCATACGCCTTATATGCCTGAGATAATCCACTTAATACTTCCAAGGTCTTACTTTCTACATACTCAGCTGTACAGTTGGCTGAAATATATCCGTTAATTAAATCCTCTGCCGGTTCAATACCTGTCTGGGCCTTATATGCAGCTATATACTCTGTTCTCATTTTTGATCTAATAACAGTTTCCATTCCTGTCTTAAATGTAGAATAATAATTGGCAATTATACCTGTGGCATAAACATACTGTGTATCGCTTGTCACTTCCGGTGCCTGAGTAAGACCCTTAGCTGTAAGGGCTGCATCTAAACCACCGGTATGGGCTGCCGCATAAAATGTGGTATATGCTGTTTGATAGCTTGTATCAGCCTCTGTTTTACCATTTTCAAGAGATGTTTTTAATGTTCCCAGACCATCGTTAAGCCTGCCTGCTCCTGTACACAAGGCTGAAACATTTGCATCGATACCCTTATCCTTCAAGGTTTCATATAACTGGTTAACTGCTGTTGCATAAGCCTTCATATTGTTGTTGAGAGAAACTGCTCCTTCATAAGCGCCGGCAGCTCCGTCAACATAAGCGTAAATACCCTCTTTTAAAGATACGGCGCCGCTGTTTAACTGATCTATACCTTCCTTTAATGCTGGTACACTGTCAGATAGCTGCTGTGTGCCATCCTGAAGTGATACTGTTCCGTCTGTAAGCTGATTTGCCGCATCCTGAAGAGTATCCAGTTCTTTCTTAAGAGAATCAACGGACATATTATCAATATCCAGGCTTGAGAAAATGTTAGTTGTGGCAACGGACATTGTCATATCAAGTTCAAAATCCTTCACATCCGCTGTAACCTCAAAATACTCAGGTATATCAAGTTCCAATGTTTCTGTGTCAAATTTAAGATTTAACGTATCCTTTAAACCTGGCATTGTGATTCCAAGGGCAACAACATTATCACCCACCTTGGTAACCTTGCCGTTAGTTACTTCCACATTACTGAATTTGTCTGTAGGAAGCATCATGCCTGTTACCATTGTAAAAGGAACGTAGGCTGTCTGTTTCTTGCCGTTAACTGTGATTTCCTTTTTCTGGTTATTGATATACTCAAATTTGATTGTCACCTTTCCGTTTTTTCCGGCCATATTTTCAGGCTTAACCTCGACACCATCCATATAATAAGTAACTTTCATTGTTACAGGAGCTTCCTGCTTTGATTCTGTCTGGGATGTTGTTGTCTCTCCCTTTGAGTCGGTAACCTTTTCTGTAACTGTAATGTGATTCTGAACTCCGCTGGCGTTATCAAACACATATACCATTTCATCTCTTGCATTTGTCTTAAGTGTACTTGTGTTGGATACTGAGAGCTCATTTTTTATTGCACTGGTAATTACACTTTCCGCATTACCTGCAGCTTCCTCCGATACAGCAACATTTTTATATACTTCATTGGCAGCACCGGATGCACCGCAACCTGTTAGACTTGCCATCATTAATACAACACACATTAAAACCGAACTATATCTGAATAATTTCTTCTTAACCATATTAACCTCCATTTTTAAGAACACTTGCGTTCAAGGAACTGCAAGAACAACCTGTCTGTTACTGTACAACATTTGCTGTATGATTTCCGTCTATTATCGGTACACTTTTTTTCTTCGGGAGAAATCCCAAACTTGTGTGTATGATAATCTTATCAAACACAACGAACAATGACGGAAGAATAAATATAACCACAAACATACTTATAATTGCACCTCGTGCCATAAGTGTACAAAGAGAACCAATCATATCAACTGAAGCTATCATACCAACACCGAATGTTGCCGCAAAGAATCCCAATGCGCTTACGATGATTGAAGGAATTGATGTTGCAAGAGCTGTTGTAATTGATTCCTTCTTGGTAAATCCTTGGCTTCTCTCTCTCTTGTATCTTGTTGTCATTAAAATAGCATAGTCAACAGTTGCACCTAACTGAATTGTGCCAATTACAACAGAAGCAATAAACGGTATTTCCGTTCCTGTATAATATGGAATACCCATATTTACAAAGATGGCAAATTCAATGGCAGCAACAAGAATAATAGGTAATGACACAGACTTTAAAACAAAGAAGATAATTACAAATATGGCCGCTATTGAAACAATACTTACTATTTTGAAATCCTTGTCTGTTATGGTAATCAAATCCTTTGTACAAGGTGCTTCGCCGATAACCATTGCCTTTGCATCATAGCTCTTAACAATATCATTAACCTTATCTATCTGGGTGTTAACCTCATCACTGGCTATTTTATAATTGGTTGCAACCATCATTATCTGATAATCACTTCCCTTAAGCTCTGATACCAGCGATGACGGAAGTATCTCCTCCGGAATTCCCGATTTTAAAAATGTATCAAGCCCCAATGCAAACTCAATACCGTCAACTTCCTTAACCTTATCCATCATTTCGTTAGCTGTGTCTGTGGACATGTGGGAATCCGCAAGAATCATATAGATTGAATTCATGTCAAAATTTTCTTCAAGTTTCGTATTTGCCTGTGTGCAGTCCAAATCTGCGGGCAGTGTCTCTGAAAGATTGTAGTAAACCTTAGTATTGTTGTATCCGTACAATGCAGGGAACAACATTATGAGAAAAACTAAAAGGAATATCCATGAATGCTTAACAATAAAATCTGCAAGCTTACCAAAGTTAGGCATAATTTCTTTATGCATGGTTTTTTCAAGTGCCCTGTCAAATGTAAGAATCATTGAAGGAAGGATTGTAACACATCCTATAACACCCAATACAACGCCTTTAGCCATAACCACACCAAGATCAAGACCCAGTGTAAAGCTCATAAAACATAGTGCAATGAATCCCGCAACTGTGGTGATTGATGAACCCACAACTGACGTAAGTGTATTTCCAATGGCCTGTGCCATGGCCTCTTTGTGATCCGAAGGATATTCTTCCTTAGCTTCCTTATAACTGTGCCATAGGAAAATTGAATAATCCAAAGTAACACCTAACTGCAATACTGCTGCCAATGCTTTAGTTATGTAGGAAACTTCCCCTAAGAATATATTGGATCCCAGATTATAAACAATTGCCATTCCTATGCTTAACATAAAGAATACCGGTACAAGGATGGAATCCATAAATATTGCAAGCACAATGCAGACAAGTATAACCGCTATAAGTACATATATAGGTGTTTCTTTTTCTGAAAGCACCTTAGTATCCGTAACTACCGCCGACATACCGCTGATAAATGCCTGCCCCTCTGTAACTTCTCTTATCTTAAGAATCGCATTCATTGTCTCATCACTGGAGGTAGTATCATCAAAGAAAATTGCAAATAAAGTTGAATTACTGTCGTCATTTTCAAAATACTTTCTGAACCTATCAGGAAGTATCTCTGATGGAACATCCTCTCCAACAATCCCCGTGTAAGATATGACTTTTGCAACATGATCCACATCTTCAACTTTCTGAATAAGTTTTGATGTACTCTTCACATCCATATCCTGGACAACTACCATTGCATAGGCTCCCTTGCCAAAATCCTCAAGCAAAATGTCCTGACCCTGCATGGTTTCAATCTCATCAGGAAGGTAGTATAAGATATCGTAATTGACACGAGTCTTAACATAACCAATAGCTGATGGAATTAAAAGCAGGAAACTTAAGATCAGAATAGGAATCCTAAGCTTTACAACTACTCTTCCAAACTTTTTCATATTGACCTCCATTTGACGCTTTATTGCGTCTCTTTAATTTATGACTCTTGGTCATTTTTTAATTTGTAAATGTTATTCTATCACAAAATGACCACTAGTCAATACATAAATGACCAAAAGTCATTTATTTTATAGATTTTTTATTTTTTTTGTGCTAGAATTGTGGAAATCGGTGTTACATCCCTGTTTACCGGTTTGTTTACGTATTTTCTTTTTATATTTATATGGAGGCAGTGTGAAAAGTGCCTTCAGAATGGAGGATAGTATGGGAAAATTGGAGGCTAATAAATTACAGAAACGAAATTCAATATTGGATACCGCATTTAACCTCTTTACAACCAAAGGCGTATCAAAGACGTCAATTGCTGAGATTTCTGAGAAGGCCGGAATTGCCAAGGGCACATTTTATCTGTATTTCAAAGATAAATATGACATAAGGAACCGCCTTATATCTCATGAATCCAGTAAGCTGTTCCAGGCTGCTGCTGATGACCTTCATTCCTATATTAATAAAAAGAAAGCAGAAGATTCCGAATTTGAGCCATGTTTCGAAGACCAGATTGTGTTTATTGCCAATCACATTATAGATGCTCTCAATAATAACCAGACATTATTGACATTTATTTCGAAAAATCTTTCCTGGGGAATATTTAAAGAGGCTCTTACAACAAATGTTGCTGCCAACGATATTAACTTCAGAGATGTATATTATAAAATGATTGATTCGGCGGAGATAGAATTGGAAGACCCTGAAATTATGCTGTTTCTTATCGTAGAACTTGTAAGTTCCACCAGCTACAGCGCAATACTGTATCAGGAACCGGCAGATATAAACACTATCAAGCCACATCTTTATAAAACAATTAAAGCCATTATAAAAGAACATACAATAAAGAATAAAAAAAGTTTATAAAAATTTAATGGGGTCAGACCCCATTAAATTTTTATAAACTTTTATCTGCTTCTATATGACAGTATTTCAACAATCAGTATTACTGCGAATAATATTATGAGTATGCTTCCCACTGCGTCCCACCTGTAATTATTCATATACATAATTAATGGTGCGCCTATTCCTCCGGCTCCTACCAGTCCTAATACTGATGCCTCTCTTATATTCACATCGAATCTGTAAAGCACCGATGCCTTTAAGGATGTCTTTATCTGAGGCCACAGACAGTATTTAACTCTGCCCGCAAACCCCACTCCCATTGCCTTACACGCATTCCAGGACGCTTTGTCATAATTATCAATTGATACCATAAATCTTTTACTTAACAATCCCACACTGCACAGACTTATGGTGAGAACTCCCGCAAAATTTCCCGGTCCCGTAACTCTTATGAACATAAGTCCGTATATAAAGACCGGTACTGTTCTTATAGCCATAATTACAATTCTCACCGGAACTGCAAGACACTTAGGCACCAGAGAGAATGAACCCAGCAAGGATAATATTAATGCAATTATGGCGCCAAATATCGTTCCCAATCCGGCAATACATATAGTTTCAAATACAAGATAAAGCACACCATCCCTTGACCACTTAAACATATAAGCCAAATCCGGATGTAGAATTCCCTTTATCATATTAAATGCAACCCTGACTCCAAGTACCGTCACATCCGGTCTTTGAATGGAAAATATACTTACTGCCGCTAAGGCAGCAAATACAATCCCCATCATTATATTTAAAAATTTTCCATGCCTGATTTTTCCTGTGAGATAATTTCTAAGAAAAATACTTACTCCTTCAATTATAACTATTGCCACAAACAGCATACTCAATATGGTACCTATCCTTGCATACATTCTGAAGGACATTTCCTCGCCAAGCAGAAGTCCTATTCCTCCAGCTCCCACATAACCCAGGATTGACGCCTGCCTTACATTTGACTCCAGAACATATAACGCATTTTCCAAATATCCCGGTATAAACTGAATAAATATTGTTCTGAAAAATGCTTTCGTCCCGGAACATCCCGAATTGACCAACACTTCGTATGCATTTACAGGTGTTGCATCAATCAGCTCACTTCCGATTCTGGTAAGTATGGCCCATGTATATACACTTAAGGCAACTGTTCCGGCAAATGTTCCTATTCCAAAGAAAAATGTGCATATAAGTGCGATTATTAATACAGGAATTGTCCTGATTACCTGAACCACAACTTTTATTGTATAAACTATTATCTTACTGATGTGAAGATTTTTCGATGATAAAAGTGCTGTAAATATACCAAGAAAAGCACCTATAAAAGTTCCCGCAACGGACATTCTGATGGTGTCCCACAAAGGCAAAAACACACTGCTTCCATAAGAAAAATCAATTGGAAACATTTTTCCCAGAAACTCAAAAAATCTGTACCCCCGCTTGTTAAGAACTTTTAAAGATACTCCTGTGATTTTTAGGGATATCATAACAAATGCCATAAACAGCAGGAACTTTAATAAACTCTTTATTCTTTTATTAAGGATGCTCTTATCCACTTTAATCTACCGTCCCATACACTATATCAATATCATCATTTGTCACATCTTCTGCTTTTTTATTCAGACAAACCTTTCCGTCTCTGACACCAATTATCATGTCCGAAAATTTCAATGACTGCTCTACGTTATGACTATTCATAACAATAGTAATACCTCTGTTTTGCTGCAAATCTTTTAGCAGTTCCAAAATCTGTCCTGCCGTATAAGGGTCCAATGACGCCACCGGTTCATCCGCCAGAATGACATCCGGATTCTGCATAATAGCTCTTGCTATGGCAACTCTTTGTTTCTGACCTCCGGACAAACACCCGGCCATCACATCTTCTTTATCTTCAAGTCCCACAAGCTTTAAAGATTCCCTCGCCTTGTCCTTGTTTTCCTGTGAAAATCTTCCCGCAATAACATTAACTACTGACATTTCCGGCAAAATTGCATTAAGAACATTGTTCATACAGCTTAAATTATCTACAAGACAGAAATCCTGATATATAGTTCCAATGTGCCTCTGACACTGTCTCCGTCTCCTGCCCTTAAGATTATGCAATGGTGTATCTCCAATCCATATTTCCCCTCCGGAAGGTTTTACACTTCCGTTGAGAATCTTCATCAGGGTGGTTTTTCCTGCCCCGCTTCTTCCTATTATTGAAGTAAAGCTTCCCTTTTCTACAGAAAATGTTATATCATCCACTGCCACCATATTTTTTGTATAAGTTTTCCTTAAATTCAATGCTCTTATTGCTTCCAAACTATTTCTCCTTAAGCATCTGCTGTACCTGACGCTCAGCATCATAATCAATGTCGTTTGCCCACTGATAACCCTTATGACTTATGGTATTCAATGCTTCTTTTCCTTCGTCTGTTTCACCAATGGCAATCATTGTTTCACCAAATGCTTTCTTAAATCCATCTGTCATAACTTCTGAAGATTTGCTCACACTAATTGTGTCATCCATTATTTTATCTGTAACTGCTATTATTCCTGTCTGCTTATATATGCTGTCTGTTCCGCCAAGCTTACTCTCCCATGTAGATGCAAATTTTGCCCTTACATGACCATAACACACAATAATATCAACCTGTCCTGAAGCAAGACGTCCTGCCAGTGTTGTGTAAGAATCTGACTGAACAACATGAGCTAAATCCTTAATCTGCTTACCATAATTGTTTTTTAACCAAAGTGAAGGATACATATATCCCGATGCAGATGATGCACCCATTGTAGACCAGGTTGCACTGTTAAGATCATCCCATGTGAGCTTTTCCCCTGCATTTACCTTTGAAATAAGCTCCTGTCCTTTCTTACTTGGACCTGCAACGATTACAGATCTGTAATATGTTGTAAGCTCACTGTTAAATTTCTCTTCTGAACCATCATTCCAATCCTTCGCATTAGTAGAATCTTTATTGATAGATTCTCTTAAGGCTGTAAGCAGTACATCACAGTCCTCATCATAAGTAACATAAGTTCCTCCTGAAATAAAGCCCACATCCACAGAACCTGCACTAAGAGCCTCTCCCACAGCACTGTAAGATGTACCAACTGTCATCTCTATATTCTTTACTTCATATCCTCTTTCTGCCATTCCCTGCTTTATAAGCTCCTCTAACGGTTTCATGCTTGTAAGCAGTTCATCTGCATCCTGATAAGGGGAAATCATAATCTTTAATGTATCCACAGATTTACTCTCCTCGTCAGAAGCCCCCTTATCATTACACGCCGTAAAATTAAAGACACTTAACATTGATATTGCAAATGCTGCAAATACTGATACAAATTTCCTGACTACCGTTGTTTTTTTACTCTTCATAAATGTGTTCTCCTATCCTGCTATTTTTTTGCTTTTTATTCCATGGGTGTCATCCTCACGGAATGTTTTAATTTAATAGGATTAGGGTGTCAAAAGCCCATTATGAAAAACTCGGGTGACAAATTGCACAAAAAAGATTGGTTAAATGACTTTTGTATGGAATGCAAACTATCTTTTTTGTGCGATTTGCCAGGGAATAAAATTAAAATGGGCTTTTGACACCCTGTTCCTATTAAAAAAGCTGCCAGACTATTCTGACAGCTTCTAATCTTATTTAATATATAAATATAACAATGCTGCGAAAGTCTGACTATTCTTTTCAAAACGGTCGATGCTTCCTGCATCCTCTCAGCCAAGGCATTGGCTCCCTCGCAGTAATTGTCCTCATATACATGGCACCCGGGCGCTCCCCCGACCACTAAAACAACGATGTAATTATAATGTTAATATTATGTAAAGTCAATCATAAAAGTTCCTGATAAATATCTCTTTTAGATACGCCCCTGTCCTTTGCCGCAGCCTTCATGGCCTCTTTCTTATCCATTCCTTGGCTTATATACATTTCCACATGCTCTTTAACAGACATACTAATCCACTTTTCCTGCTCCTCTTTAATTACTTCTTCCCTGCTTTTTCCGGCTATTACAAGTACATACTCCCCTCTCGGTTCGTTATTCTCATAATATTCACAAGCCTCTAGAAAAGTAGTTACCATGGTTGTCTCGTATTTTTTGGTAAGTTCCCTACAGATTGTTATAGCTCTGTTATCCCCAAACACCTGCCTTAACTCATTTAATGTCTTTGCAAGACGGTGAGGTGCTTCATACATAATTATTGTTCTTGTCTCATTTTCCAGTTCCTTAATTACAGCCTTTCTCTCCGATTTGTCTGAAGGTAAAAATGCTTCAAATGCAAATCTTCTGGTAGCCTGTCCTGACATTGTAAGAGCTGTTACACACGCTGCCGGACCGGGAAGTGATGACACTTTAATTCCTGCCTCAAGAGCCTGTCTTACAAGTTCCTCTCCCGGATCTGATATTCCCGGAGTTCCTGCGTCAGTAATAACCGCAACATTCATTCCCTTAAGCATTTTATTAACCAAAACTTTTGCCTTATCATACTTGTTGAATTCATGATAACTGGTCATAGGTGTCTTTATGTCAAAATGATTCAATAACTTTATGCTGTTTCTGGTATCTTCAGCTGCGATCAAATCTACTTCCTTTAAAGTCCTTAACACCCTGAATGTAATATCCTCCAGATTACCTATAGGAGTGGCACAAAGATAGAGCTTTCCCTCTCCCTCCTGTTTATATTTAACATCCTCCGGATTAATATCATTTTCTGAACCATTTTCTGATTCATTTCCCATATTATCTATCTCTAAACTATCAGCCATATCTACCTCTCTTTATTATCCCATGACTTGTTAATTATACATTTCCAGCAACTCTTTTGTGTAACTTCCATCACTGTTATAGACAATTAAAGGTTCCTCTACTGTCAGCTGTGAATTGCCACATTTTACTCCTTCTATAAGAACCATATTGGCCTTTTTATTTATATATGGATATACCATGCGCATTCTCTTTGGTTCAAGATGATATTTTTTCATAGTTGTAAAAATGTCCACCAGCCTCTGGGGTCTGTGTACCATATAAAAATGTCCTTTAACCTTCAGGCACAGTGAGGCTTCCCTTACCACATCATCCAGCGTGCACAAAATCTCATGTCTTGCAATTGCCTTGGCACTTTCCGGATTTATAATTCCATGATTTTCATTCATGTATGGCGGATTGCTTGTAATAACATTAAAGGAAGCCTCGCCAAATATATGCGAAGCTTCCCTGATATCGCCCTGTACAATTGTCAAACGCTGTGAAAGCTTGTTCAGCAACACATTCCGTCTTGCCAAATCCGCACTGACTTCCTGAATTTCAAGTCCGGTATAATTACTACAGGGATTCTTTGCCTGCATTAGTATTGGAATCACACCGTTTCCGGTTCCTAAATCCAGCACTCTGTCATTCTTTTTTGCTGTTGCAAATGTAGATAAGAGTACTGCATCCATTCCAAAACAAAATATATCCGTATTCTGAATCAGTTTCAGGTCATCCCTTAATAGATCGTCAATTCTTTCATTAGTCGTCATTAATGTGAGCGTTTCCTTCCCTTCTCTCTAATTCCTCAAGTTCTTTAAGTTCCTTGTCATCAATCTGAATCTTATCGAATCTTTTCTTAGGCTTGAATCTTAATTCCTCAACAGGATACTCACGAATTTCTCGTTCATCCCCGTCCGGTGTCACATAAACCTTAACCAGCTGTCTCAATACATTTACGCTTGCCACTTCGCCTTTTAATTTCTCAGGAGTAGTTACTGTGTCCCCTACGTTAGGAAGATGGCTGTTAAGCTCCTCGTATGTCTCCTCCTCATTCTTCAGGCAACACATAAGTCTTCCACACACGCCGGAAATCTTAGTAGGGTTAAGTGAAAGATTCTGCTCCTTAGCCATCTTAATTGAAACCGGAATAAATTCCGGCATATAGGTTGCACAGCACAGTGGTCTTCCGCAGGAACCTATTCCTCCCAATATCTTTGTCTCATCCCTAACACCAATCTGTCTTAATTCAATACGTGTCTTAAATACAGCTGCAAGATCCTTTACCAGCTCTCTGAAATCAATACGTCCGTCAGCAGTAAAATAAAATAATACCTTATTATTGTCAAAAGTGTATTCAACCTTAATAAGCTTCATATCAAGATTATGCTTCTTTATCTTTTCAAGACATATCTTGTATGCCTCTTTCTCTTTCTCCCTGTTCTTTTTTTCCCTTTCGTCATCCTCAGGAGTGGCAATTCTGATAATAGCCTTAAGCGGCTGAACCACTTTACTATCCTCTACTTCTCTTTCTCCTAAAACTACACTTCCGTATTCAACGCCACGTGCTGTTTCCACGATAACGTGTTGTCCTTCTTTAACATCATATTTTCCCGGTGCAAAGAAATATATTTTACCAACCTGTCTGAATCTTACGCCTACTACCTTAATCATCATATCTCCATTTCATTATTCTGTGTTATAACCACACTATTGTACTACATATTTTCCTTAATTGCCATTATAAGAAGCTCAATAACAAGGTCAAAATTAACATTTGCTTTAAGACGAATCTTGACTTTGTCAATAGATTCAAGTATATCCTGAATTCCTTCATAGGACATAGTCTGAGCCTGTGACTTAATAAGAGAAATCTCATCTGTAAATATAAGGAAATTAGTATCATTGGTACTTTTAAACATAAGTACATCTCTAAACCACATAGCCATCAAATCAAGATAATCATCAATGGTAAGCTTGTAATTTGCCACCGCCTTGACTACAGCCATTATTTCCTGCGATGTCATCTCCTTGGCATTCTTTATTACATGCATCACGTCCAGCTTTAACTGGGCAAATTCGCTGCTTTCAACAATTGTTTTTGCCCTTCCGATTCTACCCTGAGCAAAATTACTTGCAAACCTGCACTGATAATCTGATATATCATAATTCTTTTTAAGATAATCTGACACAACACTATCCTTGAGAGGCTTCAAATCAAGAAGAACGCATCTTGAAAGAATTGTCTGGAGAAAAATATCTGCATTAGTAGTAAGCATCATTACTATTCCATAGGCAGGTGGTTCCTCAATCGTTTTTAAAAGAGCATTCTGAGCCTGAACCGTAAGTTTCTCCGCTTCGTCAATAATATAAATTTTATACTTGCTGCTATAAGGTTTAATCTGCATATCCGCAATAAGCTGATCCCTTATATCATCTATACCTATACTTGACGGCTTCTCATGTCTGATCCATATAATATCAGGTTGATTGCCTGTGTCTGTTTGAATACAGGAATGACACTGATTGCATGGGTTAATACTTTCTCCCCTGTTTTCACACTGCAGTGTCTTTGCAAATGTTGTGGCAATAAGTTTCTTACCTGCCCCAAGACCGCCGTTAATTATATATGCATGGGAAACTTTATCCATTTTTATCCCATTTTGAAGGTGTTCCTTTATACTCTCATATCCGTAAATATCTGAAAAATCACTCATACAATCCCCCTTTCCTGTTCCTCTCTAATTATAATGGTTATGTTGATATATCCAGGAGAAGTCCTCTTATATCATCAATCTTTCCCACAATTGCAAGATGGTCTTTCTCATCCTTTACAAGCTCACTTGCCAGTTCATCCAGGTTTTTGTCTACAAGCTTTACTATTCCGTATACTCTGTGCCTGCCTCTTTTATCAAGAAAATTTTCTCGTGAAAATTGATGAGAACGATTAACAACTTCATTTAAAAAATTCTTAACCATCTCTCTGTATTTTTTCATATCCTTTATATCCATGTGCTTTGAAATCTTCTCACCCTGTTCCGTGATTTCCTGCATCATGTTACCCAGCTTTTCCTGAAGATCCTTCTCCTCAATATTGCTTATAAGGGTAAATTTAAAATTGTCATCCCTGACTTCTGTATTCTTTACGCTTTGTACCGGTTGTGTCTGTTGTATATCACTAATCTTAATATCCATACATTTCCCACCTTCAAATACCTGATATTTAGGTTATTACATATTAGTAATAATCTCCTGCTTAACTTCTTCAATACAGTCTGACAGTTCTCCGTTATTATAAATTCTCTTGGTTATTCCGGATTTTTTAATATTTTCTTCTGAGAAATCTTTACTGTCTGCAAGAAATCTCCTGCACATTTCTTCATATCTGGGATTTTCCTGCTTCTGTTCTCTGTGAATTGACCTTAAAAGCCTCGTTCCGTCATCTGTTTCAATGTATATCGGCAAAATATGCTCTTTTCCAAAGAAACTGCAAAACTTCTCATAGGCTTCCAATGTTCCGATAACAACATACCGTCTGCCCTTTCCCAGCTCAATCTGACCATCATCGGCAGTAAAATATTTCCATTCTCCGTAAATCGTGTCATATGTCCGCATTTCTATAATTTTATGGTTGTCTTCCATCTCCAGGGCAGTGTCATTATCAACAAAATTATACTCAAGCCCCTGAGTTTCCCCTACTCTCATAGGTCTTGTTGTGTACAATGTTATGGTACTTAAACCCAGACTTTCGTCATCAATAAGTGATTTATATATTTTATCCTTCCCCGATGCGCTTTTTCCCATAATAAATGCTATCTCAGGCATGATATGTTTCCTTCCCTAATTCCAATAATCTCCAAGCCTGTTTCCAGTGCTGAATTTATTGTATCTATTACTTCTTTGGTAATTACTTCTCCGGGATTAACAAGCGGAATTCCCGGCGGGTAAATTGTAATTGTACCTGCACTTATCTTACCATATATTGCAACATTATTCACCTTAATTTCTTCAATTCCGTATTTATCTGCTTTATTTAGAGCATCCGCAATATTAAACTTTATTTTAGGCTTCGGACATGGAATACATTCCTCACACTTCATTGTGGTTTCCACATTTTCTGGTTGTTTATTATTTGCCCACTGCTCATCAATTTTTTCTAAAGCACACAAAAATCTCTGATAAAATTCCGGAGTATCACATATGGATGTCATGGCAATTACATACTTAAAGGAACACATTTCCATCTGAATATTGTACCCATTTAATAATTCCGTATATAATCTGTGTCCATCATCACAGGCAAGTACAATCTTGGATATATCATCAGTTTGAACCATGTGAATATTTTTAAGCTTGTCCACACCGCATCTTAATCCATTTAACCTTTTAACGTAATCATTGAATAAAAATTCACCGTTGCTCTCAATAATTGACATACATCTGTCAATACTTGCCATCAAAACATAAGAAGGGCTTGTGGACTGATAAATGTTCCAATACCTTTTCACTCTTTCCACATTTACCAAACCATAATTAATATGCATCACTGCAGTCTGAGTCAATGATGGCAATGTTTTATGCACACTGTTAATAACAATATCCGCCCCGCAATCCACTGCAGATTCCGGAAAATCCTTATGAAAATGTAAATGAGCTCCGTGTGCTTCATCCACAATTAACGGAATGCCCTTACTGTGTAGATACTCCACTATTTCCCTAACTTCCGACACATTACCTTCATATGTAGGAGAAGTAATTATCACAGCCTTTATATCCTCATTATCTTGTAACGCATTTTTAACATCTTCTAATTTTACACCGCTGTATATCCCAAGCTTCTTATCACAGTCCGGATAAATGTAAACAGGGTTTACCTCATTTAAATAAATGGCATTATAAACCGAAACATGGCAATTCCTTGATACAAGCACCTTGTCCCCTTTAAAGGTTGTTCCCGATATGGCAGCTAAATTTCCTGATGTACTGCCATTAATTAAAAATAAACTTTCATCTGCACCATACATTTTTGCAGTTCTGTCAAATGCATCTTTTATAATTCCCTTTGCATTATGCATATTATCAAATCCATCTATTTCTGTAATGTCAATAGAATAGGGATTTCCCATATCAATATCAAAATCTGCATCCTGGAAAACATCACAACTTCTCTTTGCTCCCGGCATATGCATGGGAATATAATTTTTGTTGGAATATTCCTTTAGAACTGACAATAAATCTTTTTTATCCATTTAATAACTCCTAAAACAGTGACAAAAAGGTAATCTCTTAACCTTTAATCAATTATGTACCCTGACTTTAACTATAATTACAATTTTGATTCCGACAATATTAAAAATTGTAACTATCATAAATAACAAAAAAAGCTGTCTCTCTACGAAACAGCTTCTAAAGTGCCTAGAACCGGAATCGAACCAGTGACACGAGGATTTTCAGTCCTCTGCTCTACCGACTGAGCTATCTAGGCATAGTAGCGGGGACAGGATTTGAACCTGTGACCTTCGGGTTATGAGCCCGACGAGCTTCCGAGCTGCTCTACCCCGCGTCATCTATTATAATTGTATTCATCAAGATGGAAATTATTCCATCAATGGGCGGAGAAGGATTCGAACCTTCGAAGGCAGTGCCAGCAGATTTACAGTCTGTCCCCTTTGGCCACTCGGGAATCCACCCAAAATATCTTTATAAAAATATTAACAATACACCCTTCATGAATGTATTGTTAATATAAAGCCGACAGTCGGAGTCGAACCAACAACCTGCTGATTACAAATCAGCTGCTCTGCCATTGAGCCATGTCGGCGAGATGATGGGACCTACAGGGCTCGAACCTGTGACCCTCTGCTTGTAAGGCAGATGCTCTCCCAGCTGAGCTAAGATCCCATACTCAAAATGTGCTTGAATTAACAAGCTTATACAATATAAAATTGTAAGCGACCCGGATGGGGTTCGAACCCACGACCTCCGCCGTGACAGGGCGGCGCTC
>JBJEMF010000114.1:0-8566 GCA_051879535.1 Lachnospira sp.
GTCACTCTCATTTTTTATTTTTTCTTATTCAACTAACAAAATCTTTACTCTATTCCAAAAAACAAAAGACTCTGACCGGGTAATTCCCGGCCAAAGCCTGAACATTTTATATTTAATATTATTCTTCAAAAAAACAGATTTTTAACTGTAGGAAAATTTACTTAGAAAGATATTCATCAATTCCCTTAGCTGCAGCCTTACCTGCACCCATTGCAAGAATAACCGTCGCTGCACCTGTAACAGCATCTCCTCCGGCATACACGCCTTCTTTTGATGTCTTTCCTGTTTCTTCCTCAGCAACAATACATTTTCTCTTATTAACATCAAGACCCTTTGTTGTAGATGAAATAAGTGGATTAGGTGATGTTCCCAGAGACATAATAACAGCATCCAGTTCCATTACAAACTCTGAGCCCTGAATTTCAACAGGCTTTCTTCTGCCTGATGCATCCGGTTCTCCAAGTTCCATCTTTACACACTTAATTCCTGTAACATTACCCTTTTCGTCAGTTATTACCTCTACAGGATTGGTAAGAAGGTCAAAGATAATCCCCTCTTCTTTAGCGTGATGTACCTCTTCCTTTCTTGCCGGGAGCTCTTCTTCACTTCTTCTGTATACAACATGAACCTCTGCGCCAAGTCTTAATGCAGTTCTTGCCGCATCCATGGCAACGTTACCGCCACCTACAACTGCAACCTTCTTAAATCTTGCAATCGGTGTGTCGTAATCATCTCTGAATGCTTTCATAAGATTACTTCTTGTAAGATACTCATTAGCTGAGAATACATTGTTAGCATTCTCACCAGGAATACCCATAAATCTAGGAAGACCTGCTCCTGAACCGATAAATACGGCATCAAAGCCTTCCTCTTCTATTAACTGGTCAATTGTCATAGATTTTCCGATAACTACGTTAGTTTCTATCTTAACACCCAGTTTTTTAACATTTTCAATCTCTGAAGCAACAACACTCTGCTTTGGAAGACGGAATTCAGGAATACCGTAAACCAATACTCCTCCCGGCTGATGAAGTGCTTCAAATATTGTTACATCATATCCCTTCTTTGCAAGATCTCCTGCGCATGTAAGACCTGAAGGACCTGAACCAATAACAGCAACTTTCTTGCCTTTCTTCTCTGTAGGCATCTCAGGCTCAACCTTGTTTTCTCTTGCCCAGTCAGCGACAAATCTTTCAAGTTTTCCGATTGAAATAGCTTCACCCTTAATGCCTCTTATACACTGTCCTTCGCACTGACTTTCCTGAGGACATACTCTTCCGCATATTGCCGGGAGTGCTGATGACTTTCCAATCGTCTTATAAGCCTCAGCAAACTCACCCTCTTTTACATTATGGATGAATTCAGGAATATTGATAGAAACAGGACACCCCTGAATACACTTTGCATTTTTACAGTTTAAACAACGTGTAGCCTCTTCCATAGCTTCTTCTGCGTTATATCCAAGACAAACTTCATCAAAATTTTTATTTCTAACATTAGGGTCCTGTTCCCTAACAGGAACTTTCTTTAAAACGTCCATTATATTTACCTCTTTTCTAAAAAATGTTAATTACAATGACCACAGCCTCCGTGATGAGTATCACCTTCCTGAAGTGCAAGCATAGCTCTGCCTTCTTCAGTCTTATATGTCTGTTGACGTTTCATAGCCTGATCAAAATCAACCTTATGTCCATCAAATTCAGGTCCGTCAACACAGGCAAACTTTATTTCATCACCAACCTGGAGTCTGCATGCTCCACACATACCAGTACCATCTACCATAATAGGGTTCATACTGACAATAGTTGGAAGTTCAAGTTCCTTAGTTAAAAGGCATACAAATTTCATCATAATCAATGGTCCGATAGCAATACACTTATCATATCTCTTTCCTTCAGCATAGAGATCTTTAAGTACATCTGTACCCATACCCTTTCTCACATAACTTCCATCATCTGTAGTGATATAGAGATTACCGGCAACCTCTTTCATTTCATCTTCGAGAAGTATTAAATCTTTATTCTTAGCACCAACAATAACGTCTGCTTCAACACCATGTTCATGCAGCCACTTTACCTGCGGATAAACAGGTGCTGTACCAACACCACCTGCAATAAAAACTAATTTCTGTTTTTTAAGTTCTTCAATATCTTCATTAATAAGTTCTGATGGGCATCCTAATGGTCCAACAAAATCGCAGAATGCGTCTCCGGCCTTAAGATGTGACATTTTCTCAGTAGATGCTCCTACAATCTGGAATACTATAGTAATAGTTCCCGCTTCTCTATTGTAATCACAGATTGTAAGCGGAATTCTTTCACCTTTCTCATCCATCTTCACGATAACGAACTGGCCAGGTTCACAGTGTTTAGCAACTCTTGGTGCTTCAACGTCCATGAGAAAAATCTTTTCTGCTAATTTTTCAGCCTTAAGTATTTTGTACATTATAATACCCCTTTCAATTATTTATTTATGAAGTGTATAAACACATCCAAACTAATTAGTATTCTGTAACGGAATATGTTCCTCCGGATAAGTTCACCTTGTAACACGTTCCTGTTTTAGTTGCAACTCCGTAATATCCCGATGTTGAAGTCGTACCGCCCTTGGTCACATCCATTCTGACAATATACATTTCCACAGAATTTACAGTAGTTCTGGTATGATAAACAAATGTAACCTTAGAACCATCCGTTGTTGTAGCTCCGTCAGATTTAAGCACTGACTTGGCAATCAACTTTGATTTAAGCAAGCTAAGGGACTCTTCATAAGTATAAGTTTTTGAAGCATTTACTACATAATTCCTCTTAGCCACAGAACTTTCCTGATTATGAGAACTAATAATTATAACAGAAACAACCGTATTACCCACAGGCATATCAAATTCTCCTGTATACTCTGTTGAATTCTTTGTAGGCGTTGTTCCGTCCAATGTATAATATGCTTTGCTGCCTTCAGGAATATTATCTATGGTAATCTTCTGTCCCTCAGAATAATTCCCTGATGCGGGACTTACTGATGGCAAATCCGGTTTCTTGTAATCCACTACATAAGTATATTCAACAACATTACTGTACACATTATCAGAATTCATGGCAACAGCCTTTACTGTAGTTGTACCGTTGATAATCTCAATAGGTTCTCCTGTATAAAGCGTACTCTTACTGGTTGGTTCTGATTTATCTGTAGTATAATATATAAAATCGTTATCATTGTCTGATGTAAACTGCAACTTAACAGTGTCATCATAATTTCCCGATGCTACATTAGCAACAGGATCAGAAACCTTATAATCGGAGAGATATTTCAAAGAAGGTGAATCTTTATAAGATCTAAGTAATTCTGTAAGCTTATCTCCGTTCTTATTATCCGAATAAATCTTAGCAAGGGATTTTAATGCTTTTTCATTATCTTTATCATAAGACAATATGTCTTTAAGCATATCAATAGCACTCGCTGTATCTCCTGTATTATAGTAGCACTCATACAACGCATACTTTAAATCCAGATTCTTCTTTCCATCTGCTTCACCGGCAGCTTTTTTAAGATATGTTAAAGCATCGCTGTAATCTTTTTCATTGTAGTAATTCATACCTTTATCATAATTATATTTATATGATTTCTTGTTATTATTACTTACAACCGTCACCACAATAATAATTATTATGAGAATAAGAGCTGCAACTCCGCATACAGATGCAATTATAATCTTTTTCTTTTTGTCTTCCCGTTTCTTTTCTTCAATCTTGGTCTTAGAATTACTACCATTCTGCCTTGCAGGTGCAACAACCGGTTTATCATCCTCTTCCATGAGAATATCTTCCTGGTTATACTCTTCAGGTATTGCAGGTATAACTCTTGTCTTACCTAATAAATCATCTTTATCATCTTCAGTATCCTTTTGATTTTCTACAAATGCTTTTGCAACATTAGTTTCTTCTTCCACCATCTTTTCAAGGGATTTCAAAAACTCTTCATCAAGAGCATCGCCATTGTTTACATTTTTATCATTATCAAGCATAAAAAGCCCCCATTTTTTTATTACATGCTTCTAAATTTTAACATATTAGTATGGAATAATCAATAAATTAAGTTCTTTCTCCTTTGTATGGTTCATCACCCATAAGCCAAAATTAATCCCGACATAAAAAATATCATACAAATTTTTAATTAGTTTATAATATTTATATTTCTTTTATAATTTTGTCATATATTGAACATATTTAGTATGTACACTAATAATCGGATAGCAAAGTTAATTCTTTCTATCTCCCCCTCATATTAAAATAAAAAAGTTCCCAGTGTTGGTTAACATTGGGAATTTTTTTATTTTTATTTAACTGACTGAATTATCTGAAATTTGTAACCTTTACAACACATGATAATGTCTTATTGTCTACAACAGCCGTTACAGTTGCTGTTCCTGCTCTTCTTGCAACAACCTCACCTGATGATGAAACCGTGCAGACTCTCGGGTTACTGCTTCTCCATGTAATATTGTCATCTGTACCAATAACATCCAATGTATATTTATCATACTGTTCAAGTGTTATGCTGGAACGGCTCATAGCAAGAGAATGAACAGTACATGAAGCTTCAACGCTGCTGTTCCTGCTTATTACAAATACATCAGCTGTACCCGGTCCTACCGTTGTAATAACACCGGATGGACTTACCTGAACAATACCCGTATCTGATGAATACCACTCATAGGCATCCGTATTATTTACAGGTCTTACTATTACAGACAACTGTCTTGATCTACCGGAAAGCATATATATTTCCTTTGAGTTAATTCTCAAAGATGAAATATTAACAACAGGTGTTACATAAACCCAACATACGCCTTTTATATTATTACCATCCTGTGATGTGGCTGTAATCTTTACTTTGCCTGTACTTAAAGCAAATATCTCTCCATCCTCATCAACTGTTGCGATAGATTCATTGGATGAAGTCCATTCAACATCTTTAATTGTGGCATTTTCAGGCGTTACTATAGCCTTGACTTTAGCAGAATCTCCCACCAGAAGTCTCACTGTATTCGGCTCTATTGTAATTCCGGTTACCGGATTAACAACTCTTACTATACAAGAAGCTGTCACACCGCTTCCATCAGCCGCAGTTGCTGTAATAACTACATTTCCCGGAATCTTAGCCGTAAGATGTCCCTGATTATCAACACTACATATCTCATCATTAGATGATGACCATACAATAGTTTTATTTGTAGCCGTACTCGTTCCAACAGACGCTGTTAAGGTACCTGTTGCCCCTACGTTCATAAATTTGTCTGTTTCACTTAAAGTAATGGATGAAACATATTCTTTAACGTCAATAGTACAAGCTGCAGTAAGATGACATTCCTCAGTTGTTACCTCTATTATACAGCTTCCGCCTTTAAGCGCTGTTACAACACCATACTCATCTACAGTAGCCACACTAGTATCACTTGAGAAATATGTAACATTTTTATTCTCTGCATCAATTGGCTGAATGTTTGGAATAATGGCATATTTTGCACCAACCCACAGCTGCTGGTAATCAGAATTCAATGTAATTCCTGTCACCGGCTGAGTTACCGTAACAACGCAATATGCTGTCAGACCTGTATCAACATTTGTTGCAATAACTGATGTGGTTCCTGCTCCTGTTGCAGTTACTTTACCATCATTTTCAACGGTACAAACATCAGTATCTCTACTCTCCCATGTTACAATCTTGTTATCAGCATTCTCAGGAAGACAGGTTGCATTAAGCCAGAAAATCTGTCCTTTTCTTACAGTAATATCTGTTGTGTTAAGAATAACCTGCGTTACAGGCTGCTTAACATAAATATTACACATTGCTGTACATCCGCCATCCAGAGACTTACAAAGGATTGTACAACTTCCTGTTCCAACTGCTTCTACAAGTCCGTTAGAATCAACAATACATACATTTGTGTTGGATGATTCCCACGAAACAGTTCTGTTTGATGCAGTCAGAGGAAGAACTTCCGCGGTAATACGAAGTCTGCCTCCTATTGACATTATCTCATCTGTATAATCAAGTTTAATTGACTCCACAGGAATACTTATAATAAAGTTACAGGTTGCAATAAACGCCCCGTCCACAGTCTTACAAACAATTGTACAATATCCCGGCTTTATAAACTTTACAAGTCCGTTGGAATCAACAGTACAAACTGATTCGTTAGACGAAGACCAGATTACGTTTCTATTTACACCCTCACCTGCCGGCGTAACGGTAGCTACAAGTTGGAACTGTCCTATAGCCATAGTTGACTCAACCGTAGTCTCATTAAGAGTTATACCCGTAACAGGTTCCCTGACATATACATCACAAGTGGCAACCTTCAATCCATCCTCTGTAATAACTGTAATTGTTGTTGAACCACCTGAAACACCCGTAATAGTAGCTGTATAGCTGTCTCCTTCCACTGTTGCCACAGCTGGATTTGACGATGACCACATTACTTTACTGTTAGTAGGCCCTGCAGGATTAAACAATAACTGAACCGTATCCGAAGAACCTCTGTCAATAGATATAGATGAAGGATTAATGCTTACTTCCCCAACAGGCGTTGTTACATAAATCACACAGGTAGCAGTCTTCATTACTCCATTAACATTCTGGGTAACCTTAATCTGAACTGTACCCGGAGCCACTCCGGTTATTGTAAATGTCTTTCCGTCGTCTGACTGAGTTACTGTTATCAAATTTTCTGTAGGTACAACACCCGCTGCATCCGCCTGATTTTCAACGACATAAGTTATATCTGATTTTGATGGATTATTGGTTACAAGTGCCTGTAATGTCTTTGTCTCTCCTATATTAACTGACATATTGGTAAGACTAAGGCCAAAACCATCTATTACTGTTATCTCATAAACAAGCTGTGTCTTCTGATGATATACCGTACTAAGTTCATCTTCAACTCTTGTAGCATATATTACAGCTTTACCTGCACCAACTGCAGTTACAAGGCCTGTAGTGGCATCCACCTGTACAACACTGTTATCCGATGTTGACCATGTTATCTCGGTTGGTTTTGATGATGTTGACAACTGAAGTTTGTCACCAACATTCATATTGCTTACATTATTTCCAAGTTTTTTAAATGGAACAACAACCATCACTTCATCTCTTGTTGTCCAGCTTATATTACCTGCAACGTCAATAGACGACAATCCTGCTGTAGCTTTACCTACACCCGCCTGTTTAGCAAGTACGCTTCCCGCTGTAATTGTAAATACATCAGTATTACTTGATAAATATGTAACCCTTGATGTAGCCGGGTACATTACATTTGACGGAATCAGTTCATTGGTAAAAGGAACATAATCCGTATCATCCAAAACAATATATTTAGTACCATCAGAAAGCTGCTGTACATAATGTCCCTGGTCATTAGCCTCCCCTGTACTGAATTGAACATCTGAAGATATCGTATATGTTGCTGTAAGTGAAGGTATTCCGTCTCCATCCGCTGTTCTTACCTTAAGGTTAGTCTTACCGCCACCAACAATCTCAAGTTCTACCGATGATGCGTCTGATCTTCTCTTCTTTACAATTCCATCATTGGAAAGATTACCCGTATTGTCATTGTCTGTTTCAACAAATATTCTGTTAGTATCACATGCATTGGACGTTATCTTAATTATATCTCCTACCTGATAACAGAGCATCTGCTCTTCCGTCATTTCGATACCATTACGATATGCCTTGAAACTTGTGATTTGAAGAGGAACATATACACTTACAGAATCGCTTCCTAATACTTCTGATGAAACAACCTCTCCACCCGGACCATATACTTTGGATGTATAAGTTGCTGTTATAGTTGCTCTTCCTGCTTTATTACCATAAATTGTAGGACCTGCTACGCCTTCCACTGACTCAGCATGTCTTACTCCTGCACTGTCGCTTACAATAAAATCAACAACGTTAGGATCAGACACTGTCCATTTTAGATTCTTTATATTAGGCTTATAATTATCCGGAGAATCCTCACCTACAATATTATTCTCATCTGTACCGCTTAAAGTAGCAATTATGGCATTAGATGTAGCTCCCTGATTAACAACGGAAGTGGTAGTTGTAACCTTAACCGAAACTGAAGACTCCGCACTGGCATAAACAAAAAAGCCTCCAAATCCCACGCACACTAAAACCATTGCAATAAGAATCTTCCATTGTAACTTTAGCTTTCTTAACTGTTTTATCTTCTTCATATATATTTCCTCATCTCCACCTTTAAAATAGTGCAATTCAAAATTAACTTCACGCTCTAATGTAAAACCTTCGCCTGTTACTTTTACCTGTTCAGGCAGGATACTACAATCCGATAATTTCTCTTAACCGGATACAAACATCCGTATCAATTATTATATCGGTCAATTCTTCCTAAAGTTTACATTATTTATACTATTTTTTCAATAAAATATACAATATTTTCTAATTCAGCAGTTAAGCAACACAACAGATTGTGGAAATAGAGTTTAAAAAGAGGCTGTCGCATTAAGAAATGATATGCTCCCTTCTAGGTAGACAAGTGAAATAA
>JBJEMF010000115.1:0-2190 GCA_051879535.1 Lachnospira sp.
ATCTGTGATCTGGGTGAGAAATATCACATCCTTGAAATAGCGGTGGACAGGTGGAATGCGACTCATATGATTCAGAATCTGGAAGATGCCGGATTTACAATGGTGCCCTTTGGACAGGGCTTTGCAAGCATGAGTACACCGACTAAGGAGTTCTACAGACTTCTTATGGAAGGTCAGATTATTCATGCAGGACATCCGGTGCTTCGTTGGATGGCAGGCAATGTGGTGATTGAGACCGATGCTGCGGAGAATATCAAGGTTACTAAGGCAAAGTCAAAAGAGAAAATTGATGGAATTGTAGCTTCCATTATGGCTCTGGACAGATGCTTAAGAAATCAGGGTGAGCCACAGGGAAGTGTTTATGATGAGAGAGGATTGTTAATCTTGTAATCTACTTGAAAAACTATCAATTGACGAGTATACTATCAATTGATAGTAGAAATGTTCGGAGGTGGTTATAATTTTCCTTAGTACACAATCGAAAAAGAGAGAAGTCATTGCATTTCTGGATGAATTAAAGTCGATACTGGAGAATGCAGATTTTGATATAGATACAGATCTTACTTTGATTAGCAAAAAGAAACAGGGTCAAGATCAAAAATATTCAACACCATATACTTTATTGGATCTTGATTACGATACGGAAGATGTAGTAGAGCGGCTGAAAGAACTTACCGTAGCAGAATATTCTGAGACCAAAATAGATAAAGACGATTTGAATCCGCCATTATTATTTGTTTTTGGGAAGGATATAAATAGTAAGCTTGTATATGTGAAGTTAAAGATTAAAGGAGATCAGCAGAGACATGTATTATGCGTGTCGTTCCACTATGCGAAGGAGAAAATGACATTTCCTTACGCATAATGGAATTGCAAAGGAGGTAAGAAAAATGGAGGCCAACACATTATTAAGAAAGGTTCATATGAATTGTCCTTTATGCGACAAGACACATGAAGTTGAAGAAAGAAAACGTGTTACATCAATTGTATTAAAGGGAGAAGAAGTAACCTACGAGGAGAGGTTTTATTTTTGTGCCAATGCGGACGAAGATGAGAATGAATTTGAAACGGGAACTATGACCAATGAGAATCTCTTAAATGCTAGAAACGCATACCGTATTAAGAAAGGCTTGCTTACATCTTATGAGATAGTAGAGATAAGAGAAAGCTATGGGCTATCCCAGGTTGATTTGGCAAAACTTCTGGGATGGGGAGAAGCTACTATTTCTCGTTATGAGAGTAAAGCGATTCAAGATGAGGCTTATGATACCATGCTTCGTCTAATTAAGGATAATCCACTTCAAGCATTAGAATTCTTAAAAAAGAATGCGGATAAATTTACTCCAATGAAGAGAATGGAAATAAAGTCAAAAATCGTTGAAAAGCTTGATTCATACGGAAAGGAATATTTGACACGCCAAACTTTTGAAGGTGAGTATGCTAATTTTGAAGAACCGTCTGATTCAAATGGTTTTACGGTTTTGAATATTGATAAGATAGAGGCAATGATTTCCTACATTGCGGAGAAAGTATCAAACTTATTTAAGGTAAAACTGATGAAAATGTTGTGGTATTCGGATGTTCTGTCATTCATTGAGAATGGCTTTGCTATGACTGGTATGGTATATAGACATGAACCAATGGGAGCCTTGCCTATAGGACATTATAGTTTGATGAATCTTGAAAATCTCAACATTAAAGAAGAGATGAGCTATAACTATGATACGATGCTTCATGTTTATCCCACTGTTGGAATGGATTATTCTATATTAAGTGATAGAGAAAAGGCTATTCTGGATAAGGTGATTGAGAAATTCAAAAATTATAAGGCGAAGGATATTGTAGATTATATGCATGAAGAAAAGGCATATAAGGAGACGAATGCGGGAGAGATTATTCCTTTTAGCTTGGCAAAAGAAATAAGAAGTTTTTAAATAATATTTTATCGAAGAGGGCACTTGCAGAAATGTAAGTGCCTTTTTGTATGGAGGTAAATGATGAGCGTGTTTAGCAAATTGTTTCGTGGAAGGGATGCTCCCACAGACAGAACTTCGGGTAGTGCGTATTCGTTCTTTATGGGCGGTTCGACTTCAGGGAAGAGAGTAAATGAAAGAACAGCGATGCAGATGACGGCAGTGTACTCTTGCGTGAGGATATTGTCGGAGGCGGTGGCTGGACTTCCATTACAGT
>JBJEMF010000116.1:0-2171 GCA_051879535.1 Lachnospira sp.
CCTATTTGTCTTTATAGAAATGCACCGTCGGTTCTTCGTCCGTCTCCCAAATCCAATCGAATTCTCCCTTGGTGCAGCCGAAACATTCCTCGAGAGATATATTGGTGATTTTATTGTCAAACAAGGCATCCTTTACCTCTTCAGTGACGATGATATTCTTCCCATGAAAGAATATCTTCTTTTTCAGCTTTGATTTCGAACAAGCTGTTTTTGAAATGGTGTGATAAACGATAAAATGTTTTCATATTATGAGGTTATTTGTATTGTTCTTGTAGCACAGTGAAATTACATGTCACACAATATGTTATATTTGAATCGATAATGGAAAAATCCCAATTATTATTGAGGTTGTCATCTTCGTCTGGTTGAGGTTCGCAGACAATGCTCAAAACATAATTATCTTCGATAAAGAGTTCTAAATCAAGAGTATATGGGGCTAATTCCACCCTGTGTATCTTCTTTCCTTCCAGTTGTTTAGCTGCAATGGCAATTGGTCCAACAACAGCAGTCGTGTCATCATCTGCTGTAGCAATAACAATACCTTTGTGTTTTATTTCCCAATAGCACTCAATCCATAATGATAGGTTGTCGTTGGTATTAATCAGTATAATGCTCCCTGCTCCTCCTCCTGCTCTTGAATAACATATTGTACTGTTGCGGAGCATTTGCACACTCTTGCTTAATTCAGATGTTTCCGTCGTGTTTGTATTATTTGTCTTTATAGAATGATTCGACGCTTTTGTTGGTATTTCCCTCGATTCTATAACCTGTATGTATTCATCCTCAGTGCAGCCGAAACATTCAGTGAGTGCCATGTTTGTAATGCTTTCTTGCGCCAAGGCTTCCCTCACTACTTCATTGACCACGATATTCATTGTTCCACTTATAGAATAGAGACAATTGGAAGCATTTGTGATGTCATAGTATCTTGGTTCATTCGAAAATGAACAATTGTTATTAAACCAGGTATAGGCCTTCAGGTTGTATATGATATAATATTGCGTATCTACATCCTTTATATATATAGGATAGCATTTGTCGGACATATCTACATATCCCGACAGGATGTCAATGACTTTCTGCGAGAAACATCTTTGTCCCCCCTCATGTAGCCTAATGATGTCATACTGCTTGTTGCCTCTTACAGCACTGAATCCTATGCCGTCGGGCAATTTCTCCTTGCTCATCGGCAGCAGGTACTTCCATATATTCCCAACTTCCACATCTGGAGTAATCTCCAGCATGTCCTTTTTAAAACTATGATTAAAATCATACAATGTAATCATAATCTATAATATTTTGTTGTTATTATATTTTTCAGTCTGTCTTCATATATACGGACTTCTGGCCAAACTCCAGTTTTCTTTATTCGTTCGTAAACCTCCCTTGAGCAACTGTAACATTCTTCGAGGGATATATTAGTAAGTTTATTATATAATAGTTCATTTTTTATTTCCTCTGAGACAATAATACTTCCTGTGTTTCTAATGCAAAATAATGGATCGTTCATTTTTTGTGCATCAATAAAGGTTGGTTCTTTAATATAGATATTCTCTTTCTCATTAAGATATGCGACATCGGATAAATTGAAAATGACATAATACGGCATATCAACATTCTTAATAAATATTGGATAGCACTTTTCTGACATATCAATATATTTGGATAACACATCAATAATTCTTTGTGAATACAAAAACTCACAACGGTCGAAAAACCGAATAATATCATAAGCTTTATTCCCTGTTGCGACAGAGAATTCAATCCCATCGGGCATTTTCTCCTTACTGCTTGCACCTATGCATTTCATGCTGAGGTCAACAGGCAAATTATGTCTAATTTCTAACGAGTCACAATTAAAGTTGTGCCATAGTTCATAAAATAATTTCATATTTTATCCTTTTTATTATTTTCATTATCTGAATATATCTAATATGGTTTTTTCTATTTCATGATAATCAAAACCTTCACCATGAATATAATCATGCAGTTGTTTCCTTTGATCTTTTGTGAGATTATATTTATTAGCCAAGTGATTAAATTGATTTATTAACTTTGGATTGTTTGTTGACCAATAATCCTTTCCATCTGTGTCAATGGCATTAATGGGGGTACCTTTGAAATAGACGGCCTTTGTGAATCCGTAGTCATCGTATTCTGTAAAAACGATA
>JBJEMF010000117.1:0-2170 GCA_051879535.1 Lachnospira sp.
AACGCTTACGAAAAATTATTGCATATAGTGATAAGAATCGTGAAGAAATATATTCCATGGTAAAACGATTCTGTGCATTCGCTGGAATTGAATATGATAGTGACCTTCTTAACGTTTTACAAATTGTTAGATCATCATTTCAAAAGAAGGGATATTTTGTTTTTGAAATGCCTTTTGCAGATGATGAAATAGGGGCATTGTGCTATAGAGGCGATGGATTGGGGTATGTAGTAGTTAATACATCATTGCCTAGAGTAAATGTGAATTTTGCGATAGCACATGAAATATATCATGTCTTTTTCGGAGAAAGCGAATTTGTTTCAAAAGTTGAATTTGCAGATGATCACTATTACGAACATGAGGAAGAATATGCGGCAAACCTTTTCGCTGGAATGTTGTTAATGCCTGAGGTTAGTTTCAGAAGGATGTATTCAAAATTTAAAGACGAATCGTGTGGAAATGAAGCCGATACAATTATTCGATTGATGTCATATTACCAGGTACCATACATAGCAGTTTTGATTAGATGTCTTGAACTGGAGCTAATTGCTGGAAAGTCACTTCCGGAGCAACTATGCAATCTTGATAGAGTTCAAATCAGACAAAAATTGGCTGACTTATGGTTGGACGATAGTATAATGGATGCTTCTAATAGGGATGACTATTCTCATATAGAGATTATTGTTGAGAGATTAGGAAGAAAATATATTGGAGACGGATATATTAATGAGCGCACGTTGAAGAAAGTTCTTCATAATATGCGTGAACTATATATGAAGATAAAGGGGGAGTAAGGTATGGCGACAACATATACTGAAAACCCTAGCAACTTTTGCGAGATAGAGGCCTTTGTTGAAACCCAAATCAAGGAAATGAAGAGTATATTCTTCTCCGCTGAAAGAGTATTATTTTATGATGCATGTTCGTTTCAAAGACATTCTAATTTGGCAGATAAAGAAAAGAACATTTTGATAAGATATTTTAGAGAGCGTGGAATAGTAATTTTCATTTCAAGATGTATTTTGATGGAGTTGGCATCGGATCAGCACAATTTGACGGAAAAATATATTGAGCTCTTTAAAGCAATGAATGGTGCTGGAGTTAAGGTTGTGATATTTAATGAAGAATATACATATGATATTCTTTCGGAGTGCTTTTCGACGAATGAAAAAATAAATGAATACTTGATGTGGGCTGTTAGAACAGTGAAATCGCCAGTAAGCACAATAGAAGAAACTCTAAAAGCAGACGAAAAACTTACTTCAGAAGTAATCGAAGGAAAGAACCTAAAGTCGTCTGACTTATATCAAAGATTCTTTACTGCAGTGAGAGGAAATAAAGAACACGAAGATAATCTAGGCGAAGAGTTAATATCAATATGTGTACATATTTTATCTTATTTGCCTGGAGTGTACGATGGAAAACTATGTGTTTTGACTGATGATAAAGGTACAGTAGGAAAGATTGGTTCAGTGATGAGAAGAACCAATCCACATAATCGAGGTGCCAGGATTATTGTGTTTAGTACACCAAAGTTAGTACAGCATATGTTCCAGGAACATGTAGAGATATCTGAAGACGAGATGATAAATCTTATTTCTCAAGGGGCATCTGGAAATATTGTTGTAATGGGAACTACAGCTTTTGATTTGAAAGTTGATGAAAAGATATCGATGACTAGCAGAGAACTGGTTCAAAAGATAATGGAACCGAATGGAATTAATATTGTATTTTAGAAATAAGTGGAGCGTTTGCAGAAATGTAGATGTCGTGATGTTTAAAAAGTGGGTAGAATCTGCCCGTCAGCAGAAGTTCATAAGATCTAGTTGATGATCGAAAGAATCAATATGAAAACACTATATTTTCATAATTATCCAATTGGTCGTGTATATGCTGCTTGGGGGACAAATATTGAGAAGAGAGGATATTTAGTAGGTGAGTGCCAGCATATAGTAGATTCGATACGGTCAGATTAATGGTTTGTGCGTGGTATAACAAAAAATGGTCATCCAAAGCATCCGCTTTATGTCCCTTATACAGAAAGAATGAAGTGGTTTCCTGTGCAGGATTATCTAAGGTAGTGGACAGAAAACTTGGGAACTACCCTCTTTTTACCGGAGGGGCTAACCCTCCAGACAAAAGAAAGGAGGGCGTTGCCAATGTATGTTAC
>JBJEMF010000118.1:0-8388 GCA_051879535.1 Lachnospira sp.
TGCCACGGCAATATCTGCCGCAGTACAATGGCAGAAAGCATTATGACATATTTAGTTAAAAATGAGGGATTGGAAGAGTCGTTCTATATCAATTCGGCGGCTACAAGCCGCGAGGAAATCGGCAATGGTCCGCATCATGGAACGGTTAGAAAGCTGAACTCTGAAGGGATTCCTGTAATTCCGCATAGGGCAGTGCAGATGACCCTTGATGATTATAATGATTATGATTACCTGATTGGGATGGATACGGAAAATATCCGTAATATGCAACGCATATCAGGAGGAGATCCTGATGAGAAAATATATAAGCTGCTTACATTTGCCGGCTCTGGAATGGATGTTGCTGATCCTTGGTACAGTGGAGATTTTGACACAACATACACTGATATTTTGAAAGGTTGCCAGGGATTACTGGAAGTGCTGAAAGAGGAGCTATAAGCGACGCCTTCTTCCCCTCAAAAAAATATTTACTTTTACGGTGACATTAAGGACTGCGCAGGAAAACACAAGAGTGTGTGAATCTTTTCATGTCAAATTCAACGGTCCCTGGCTGGTTACTTCGATTTCTACCCAATTTTCTGACACCGGCTGGCCGTTTACGTCCATAGAATACTCTATGGTAGCTTTAAGGCTGTCTTCGGTTCTGTCTATATCCATCTTTCTTGTGAATATTGAAAAATTCATGTTGCCAAAAGGAGTTTCATAAACTGCAGTTGTCTGTTTGTTTTTGATATATGTCATGTGAGTTGTGACAGCTCCTTTTTTCGTTACCTCAATTTTATCTTCTGATATTTTTATGATGTTTGTAGTTTTCTGGGAAATGCCATCGTATACTTCGTCATATTTTATGTATTCACCGTTGCCAATTTTAGCGTAGGATGCGACACTGATAACTTCTATAGCATCATCTGTGGATTCTGCTGTGTTGGATGTCCCGGACATTCTTAATCCCTCATCCGACATACCTTTGATTTTAACATATACTGTTTTTTTCATATTTTTCTCCATTTCTATACAAATCTGTGGGCGCCTATACGAATTTGTGCATGTTAATGCGAATCCGGGCATGCGCACATAAATCAAATCAGAGCCTCCGTTTATAGATATTTCCATTCCTCAAAATCCCTATCACTTAGTATCTCTCTCAATCAGTTTATTAAGAAATGTAAGATATTTAAATTTATAAGTGATATTTTCATTGGAGGAACCGGTTACAAAGCTGTATTCGTCTTCTGTGAGAACTTGTTTTAATTGTGCCTTAGATTCTTCCGGGACTACGCCGTAGGTAACATCCACAAAGCATAAAGGCGGAAAGAGCACACACCACCAGTTTTTGCCGGATGCTTCACCGATGTCTATTCTGAAAGCATCGTAATCTCCCGGGGGCAGTGTTATGTCGCCGTAACTTTTCATGGGAAAATAGGCTCTTTCCATATATACAGAAACATTGTAATCGCAGTCCAGTGATTTAAGTGTATTAAGAGCGACTTCCTTTATTTCATCCTGGTGATTCAGCAAAATGTTTTTTGACTCTTCCACGGAGTCGGAATTTGAAAGAATCGGACATATGTAATCTACAACATTTTTTTTGACTTCCATCTTAATCTGTTGGTCTTCGTCGGAATCGCTGTTGGCTCTAACATGAAATCTTATTATTTCATCTGCGATTCCGGCCTGTAATTTTGCTTCACGGCTACTCTCTGCCACCACAAATCCTGATATGATAATTGCTGTAATTATAACCAGCCAGAAAAGTATTTTTGCATATCTTTTTTTCATAAAATAACCTCCATAAAAACATATTCAAGACTTATATTTAAGCCTTTTGGTTTCTACGGAGATTATTGACACATTTTCCCAATATATACACCATACATCAGAAAATATTTATATTAGATTCATTATTAAATTTACTATCATAAAAAAGATGCTTTAAAACTTGATGCTGTCAAATCAACTATTTATTAAGAAGACGGATGATACCCTTTTCCTGATTGTTGATGTGTTGACGTACAACTATTTTAGCTTCATCAACATTACAATCGGCAAGCTGCCTTATTATGTCGTTGTGCTCGCTGATTAAGATAGAGTGGGTTCTTGCATCTTTGACATATTCAAGTCTGTAACGGTACATTTGCTCACGAAGATTGTTAATAATCTGAATGAGGCGCTGGTTATTGGTCATGGAATATATTATGTCATGGAAAGAAACATCTGCATCTACAATATCAACCACATCTTTTGAAACGATTGAAGCCTCAAATACCCTGTTGGCGGTTTTAAGATCATCAATACGTTCTTTTGTTACATTTTTACAAGCCAAAGCAACGGCAAGTTCTTCAAGTGTTGAACGTACTTCCAGAACATCTTTCATGTCTTTTTCTGTAATGTGAGCAACTTCTGCGCCTTTTCTCGGAATCATTACAACAAGACCCTCAAGCTCAAGTTTCCTGATTGCCTCTCTGATTGGAGTTCTGCTGACTCCCAGTTTGGATGCCAGCTGTATTTCCATAAGTCGTTCTCCCGGCTCCATTTCTCCACGCAGTATTGCCTGCCTCAATGTGTTGAATACAACATCACGAAGAGGGAGATATTCATTGACATCCATCTTCAATTCACCCTTCATATTTCTATTACCTCCATTTGTGCATTTGCCCTTGGGCTATTAATCATAGTCAGTAAAGTTACATTTTATCTGAAGTCTTGTAACACTGTCCCGGTTTTGCAGGAACAGAATATTAAAATGAGCATTTTCAGCAATTAAAAGATTCGGTTGTATATACCTGTCTTGCATCTTTCTTATCCTTAAGGTATTGCTGACAATCAAGTGCAGATTGTTCATCCGGGAAGATTCCGAATACAGTTGGACCACTTCCGCTCATCATGGCATTAATAGCTCCGTGTTCAAGCATATCCTGCTTTATGGTATTAATGACGGGATAGAGAGGAATGGTAACATCTTCAAGTACATTTCCCATACGGGCGGCTATTTTGTATATATCACCTTCATTTATGGCATCAATTATGCCGTCAATATCAGGATGATTTGTTATTTCTTTTGAGTCCAATTTCTCGTATACCATTTTTGTAGATACATTAATTGGAGGTTTTGCAATTAATATATGACAATGGGGTATAGGTGAAAGTTTTGTGAGTTTCTCCCCGATACCTTCGGCGAGAGCTGTTCCACGCATTACACAGTATGGTACGTCTGCGCCTATGTTAACCCCAAGTTCCATAAGTTTTTCCATTGGAAGTTTAAGATTGAATAATTTATTCATGCCGAAAAGTGTTGATGCGGCATCGGTACTTCCTCCTGCCATTCCTGCGGCAACCGGAATGAATTTGTTAAGGTCAACTTCTATTCCGCCGGGAAGATTGTATTCGTCTTTCATAAGCTTGATTGCTTTATATATGAGATTGTTCTCGTTGACAGGCAGAAAACCCAGATTGATTTTTATTCTTATTTCATCTTCAGGTATTCTGGTGAGAATGATACGGTCATAAATGCCGATGGTCTGCATTATCATTCGGACTTCATGATATCCGTCTTCTCTCTTTCCAAGCACATCCAAGCCGAGATTTATCTTGGCTCTGGCTTTTAATCTAATAGAATTCATATCCCGCCTCCATGTTGTCATATACTGTTAGACAACAAAACATTGTATACACATTTTTTATTATATATAATGGATTGTACAAAATCAAGTACAAAAACTCTACGGTTTACGTACGGGAAGAAGGCTATGTTTTAGTGCTTGCATTTTCAGCAGGTTCTCACGGAACAACATTTGGCGGACATCCTGTGTCATGTGCGGCAGCTCTTGCAGAGGTTAATGAACTTTATGTAAAAGAGGTAAGACATCAGGGGCTTTTAGTGGGCGTTGGTTATGCAAAAATGTTTTGGTTTAAAAAGGTGTTCACCTCAGGAAAATTATGTTATAATGAACAAGATTTGTGCCTGCTTATACTGGTTATGAGCCAGAAAGTGTGTTGCGAGGAATTTTGCGAAGCAATATTCTGAAAAAATGTTTTCGATAATACACTAAAATAATATACCGGCAGGATATGCAGAAAAGGGGGTTGTTATGTATAATATAAACATTGCCAATACCAGAAACAGAAGATTAGTATCCCAGAAGGGTAATATTAGCATTTTTGAATATAACCGTGAAATGGTTTCTGACCCGGACAAAGCAGAAAGCGTGTATTATGCGTCTCAGACAGAGACAAGGAAAAGGCAGGCTTCTTTCGGAGTAGACCAGTATAATTCGGTAATAGGAAGAGCCGGAGCATTGCAGTGGTCGGCTGGTCAGATTCAGATAGCGTCTAATTACAGTGAGATAAGTGAGTATGCAAAACAGATGTTGGGAGATGCAGATGCTGCACGTTCAGCAGCAAAGCATTTATATCAGGGTAACGGACTTATTATGTTTGATGCAACTTGCAATAATTTAATTATTGAAGATGTGGGAATGTGGAACGGAATGGTAATTAATGATAAGAGCTTTTATGCGTGCAACGCTACAGTGGGTGTGAGCACAATCGCAAGAAAAGGTGTAGATTCCAGGGTGATGGAAGGAGTTTTTGACACTTGTCTTGTGGGTTCAGGTCTCGTGGTAATCCAGTCCCAGTATCCAAGAGAAGAATTGATTGAGGTTATGCTTAATAATGATGAACTTAAGGTGGATGGTGATTATGTTGTAGCAAGAAGCCAGAGCCTCAGCTACACAGTTGAGAGAGCTACCAATGCACCAGAAGATGCAGACAGATTTGTTAATGTATATCGTGGAGTTGGAAAAGTTCTCCTTGCACCTTTATAATTACAGAATAATAGTCAGATGTCCTGCATAGATTGTAAAAATGATACTATGCAGGGCATTTTTTTATGAGGGAATATATAGAAGAAAGAGCTGTTGAACTTGCCTGTTACATAATAGAAAATAAAGCAACTGTGCGTAGTACTGCAAAACATTTCGGCGTTAGTAAAAGTACCGCACATAAGGATGTTACTGCAAGACTTGAACAAATTAATCCGTTGCTTGCGGCAGAGGTTAGAAAGGTGTTGGAGGTAAATAAGCAGGAAAGGCACATTCGAGGAGGAATGGCAACAAAAGAAAAATATGCACATGTTTCTTAACTAATAAGATTGGGGTGTTAAAAGCTCATTATAATTTTATTCCCTAGCGAATTGCACAGAAAAAGATTGTTTGCATTCCATTGTGCTAACCATTCCAATGAGCCTCTAAGAGCAAAAATCGTGTTCAGCAAAGGCTTCCACGATTTTAGAGTCTCATTTCCATAGCACAAAAGTCATTTAAACAATCTTCTTTGTGCAATCTGCCACTGAAACTTTTTATAATGGGCTTTTGACATCCCCAATCCTAATGATAAAGTAACCATCCCGTTGAACATTTGTCTAATCAAATTCAGCGGGATGGTTACTTTAAAGAAAATATATGGAGAAAAACATTATGAAATACAGTATGTTATAACATGGAAATTATTTTTAAATCCTTCTTTTTTGAAAGATCTATTAATTCGTTACCTACAAGCACTGATGGTCTGTGTAATGCACTGTCGTTAATAAGAATTACTTTGCCTGTTCTTCCGTCTGACAGTTTCACGTCTGTATGAATATAGGAACCTGCCACCTTCTTAAGAAACGGGATAACAAAAACAGGATCATATTTTGTAAAAGCATCTGCCTGCATAATATCAATTACCTCAAACGGGCAGATGGAGCCGCGATAAACTCTGTTAGCTGTCATTGCATCGTATACGTCTGCAATAGTGACAATTTTGGCGCAGGCGGGAATATCTTTATTTTTCAATCCGAAAGGATATCCGGTGCCGTCACATTTTTCGTGGTGCAACAGAGTAGCTTCTTTGATTCTTATATCCAGATTCTGAGTTTTTAACTGCTCATAACCCAGGTTAACGTGCTTTTTCATTATTGCGTATTCGTTGTCTGTTAGCTTTCCCGGCTTGTTAAGAATTTCATCAGGGATAAGGAGCTTTCCTATATCATGGAGAAGCCCGCAAAGAGTGAGAAGTTTAATATCTTCTTCGCTGTAATTCATCAATTTTCCTATAACCGAACTGATAAGAGCTACATTAATGGAATGAACATACGTAAGGTCATCCATGTGACGCATGACATGAAGCATGTCAAAAAGCTGGAGACTGTTGGTGTTTGTAGCAACAATCTGCAATGTTCCCTTAAGGAGTTCGTCCGGGTCGATAGGAGCACCGGTGGTGACAATATGGTTAAGCTGTCGTTTAACCATATCAACATTAGATTTGTAACTCTCATTGAAAATTTCAAATTCCTTTGAATTACGAATCTTCTCGTAATACTGTTCGCTTTCTCCTGAGGAAGATGATGCGCCGTAATTGGCATCATAGTTCTCAGCAACTTCATCATAGACATTGATTTCCAGAATGTGATATCCGGATATGGTGGATATAAGGTTCATATCCAGAGTAGTGTCTTTCTTTACCAAAACATTGCCGTCAGGCAGGATAACATCCTGTGATATGCGCATTCCCTCTTCTGCATCAAATATAAATATTGTCTTTTCGTTCATAATTTTCCGTCCCCGTAACGATCTGTAAAACTTTTATAAAATATAAATAAATTATAGAGTTTATATATAAAAATGTCAATTCGGCTATTGACTAAAAGATAGTAATTGTGTAGTATCTAGTGAGAGGTGCATTGTTGAGAAATGGTGCATTTTGTAACGTTAAACTGAATATTGATTATATCCCTTATTTAGAGTGGTGGAGATACATAGGATCTGTGAAGCCCGGCAACCCCTTTTTTCAGGAAGGTGCCAACCTGAGCGATTATTCGAACAATAAGAGGATTTCGAATCTTGATGATATCGGGTCCTTTTGAAGGGCCCGTTTTTTAAGCTAAAGATATAAGCAATGTTCTTAGGATTATGCGTAAAGATAAATACGCGGAATGGAGGATATTAATGGATAAAAGATTATTTACTTCGGAATCGGTAACAGAGGGACATCCGGATAAAATGTGTGATGCAATCTCAGATGCTATTCTTGATGCATGCATGGCACAGGACCCGATGAGCCGTGTGGCTTGTGAAACTGCCAGCTGTACAGGCTTCGTACTTGTAACAGGGGAGATTACAACCAAGGCTCAGTTGGACATTCCCGGAATCGTAAGAAAGACTGTTAATGAAATCGGTTATAACGATGCAAAGACAGGATTTGACGGTAATACATGTGCTGTTATGGTAGCGCTTGATCAGCAGTCGGCAGATATTGCCATGGGTGTTGATAAGGCACTTGAAGCCAGAGAAAATAAAATGAGCGAAGAGCAGATTGAGGCCATTGGCGCCGGAGATCAGGGAATGATGTTCGGATATGCCACAAATGAGACTGAAGAGCTTATGCCATATCCAATTTCTCTTGCACATAAGCTTGCACTTCAGCTTACCAAGGTTCGTAAGGACGGAACACTTAAGTATTTAAGACCGGATGGAAAGACTCAGGTTTCAGTAGAGTATGATGAGAACGGAAAGCCTGTAAGACTTGAAGCTGTTGTTCTTTCAACCCAGCATGATGAGGATGTTACACAGGAACAGATTCATAAGGACATAAAGAAGTATGTCTTCGATGAGGTACTTCCTAAGGAACTTGTTGATGAGAATACTAAATATTTCATCAATCCGACAGGCAGATTTGTAATCGGTGGACCTCACGGAGATGCGGGACTTACAGGAAGAAAGATAATTGTAGATACTTATGGCGGATATGCACGTCACGGCGGCGGAGCTTTCTCAGGAAAGGATTGTACAAAGGTTGACCGTTCTGCAGCTTATGCAGCCCGTTATGTTGCCAAGAATATAGTTGCATCAGGCATTGCAGATAAGTGTGAAATTCAGTTATCTTACGCTATTGGTGTTGCACAGCCTACTTCAGTTATGGTTGATACATTTGGAACAGGAAAAATTTCGGATGACAAGATTGTTGAGATTGTGAGAGAAAACTTCGATTTAAGACCGGCAGGAATTATTAAAATGCTTGATCTTAGAAGACCTATTTACAGACAGACAGCAAGCTATGGACATTTTGGAAGAACTGATCTTAATCTTCCTTGGGAGCAGACAGATAAGGCAGAGGCATTAAAGAAGTACCTTGCTTAATATGTATTTATATTTAAGATGATTTATAAATGAGGCAGGAGCCTTGAAAACTACCTTGTTGTGGGATTTTGTCCGATTGTGGAATTGCCGGACTCACACAGCAGGGCAGCGTTCAGGCTCCTGCCTTTTTCTTTATAAAAATTTAATGGGGTCAGACCCAATGTCATTTAGATAAGATGACAAATCAAGATCTCAGTATTAGAAATAATAC
>JBJEMF010000119.1:0-2158 GCA_051879535.1 Lachnospira sp.
CATAATAGAGTAAAATCAACATTTCAGATATTTATTTTGGAGGTATGCCCATAGTTGGCATATCTCCTTTGTTATTTTGCACATAGAAAACAAAATATGATTTATGATATGACAATGAATAAGAATACTGAATTATCGGCAGAGGCAATGGCGATCGTTGAGAACATCTGTGAAAACGGCAACACGCCATCAGAACGTGAGAACGTAAAACGGCTTATTCTGGAAATCTTGCAGCACAAGCATAAGTTAATCAGTATGGACTTGAATGATATAAGACTTTTTCAAGGAGAAGGGAGTATAACTGCTTTTGATGTTTCCGTAGATGCCTCTGATGAAGCACGGATGAAACGACTGGTAGAACTCATTAGCCAGAAATGCAATTCAGATTCCACGTTCTGCAAGATACTGATTATGCTTATATGTCCACAAAATAATATGTTGAAGATTGGTGAGATGAATGAGTTGGCAATCTTGTTCGATGGGTTTAATAAGGACGTTCAGAGTGTATGGGGAATTGCTGTGGAGGAACAAGAATGTACATCTCCCAAACTGCGTGGAATAGTATTAATAAAAGAACTATTATGACAATACAAGAAATATTCGACATTCCAGCCATTAGGGAGGTTGAGGACGAAATGGTTAATTTGGAGGAAGACATTGAGCGACATCATTTTGATAAGCCGGGTGGAGTAGAGATGATGCGTATGTTAATAGGACTTCGGCACAATCTTCTTGCCAGAATGTTTGTGATGGACGAGGACTATAGAAGTTTACTCGCCGACTTTAATGATGCCCTGAAGCGGCAACTCATCCGTATGCGTCAGGAAACAATTAAGGCTGCATATGGTGTGATGAATGCAGGTGTCACTGGTAACATTCAGGCCATTGGTAAATGCTTCCTCGGTTACAGTTATTCCAAACTCCACCCTATACAAACTACACGAGCCAAGAAGATATGGGCAATTATGAATTGTGCTATTGATGAATACGTTAAGTTTTATGATGATGGCGTAATGATGGGTGGATATGTATTTGACAGCAGAATGAAGGAGGAATCTGAAAATCAGATGCTCTATCTTCAAGATGAGCCGGATAATTGGAATGAGGGCTTTGACTTTGAATTGACAAAGGATATGCATCTCATCTATCCCATACACCATTTAACTTCTCACACTGATTTTTCTATCTTCGATATACTGTGGGTGCGTGATTTTTGTATGGAAATACAGGTTGAATCAGATTATGATACCTATTCAGAAGAGGATGAAAAAGAAATAATTTCGTTCATCTGAAAAATAAACACTCCCTGTGCCCATAATTGGCATACCTCAAACCGAACTTTGCATCATCAAACGAATAAAGGTAGTATAACATCATAAATAAAAAAGTATGAAAACAAAACTGAGTAACGACTTTATGCAGCGTATAGCAGATGAAGCTGCATGGAAAGAAATTTCGTCTGACTTTCAGTGGTCAGAGAATCTGCTGGAGAAATATAAAGACAAGGTGGATTGGAAAGAGGTTTCCTCCAACCAAAATATTTTGTGGACTATGCCAATGCTTCAGAAGTTCAGGAATCTGGTTGATTGGGAAGTTTTATCTAGTGACATAAGTGAGGATTCACTCACAGAAGAATGTATTGAGATATTTGCGGATAAATGGAACTGGTCGGAGCTGTCAAAAAATCGAAATCTTAAACTGGATATCAAACTAATAGACAAATATTTAGACAAATGGGATTGGAATAATCTCGTCAACAGATGGGGAGAAGATTTATTTGATGGTAAAGGTGTTGAGTTCTATGAGCATTACAAAGACTATATCCCAGCGAGAGAGCTTCAGCAGTCACAACTTTGGGATTCGATAGTTGAACAGAGCAAGAAACAAATAATAGAAGAAATCATTGCATAAACAAATAATTATTCGTAAGTATTATGGCACTTTGGAAAATTACAGTTAAGAATAGCGGAACATTTAATGGTGTCCGCATCGAGAAAGGAATGTCAGTGGAGTATGTGACCATTTCAACGACTCCACCTCTCTCAGCATTATCCCAAAACAAAGACAAGATTGCCCAATTGTTTATGAACAAGTATGGCATTGACCTCAACAAGGCAGGACTTGTAAATATGGGAAGGCTATCCTGTGAGAAAATTGG
>JBJEMF010000120.1:0-2154 GCA_051879535.1 Lachnospira sp.
TTACACTTGTCATAGACCCATTACGAGGGTTAATGAAGGATCAATATGATGGTTTACGAAGAACTGGCATTGACTGTATTTCATACATAAACAGCGATTTGGACAAAAATGAAAAACGTGAGAACGAAAGAAAACTGACCAACTCACAAGTTCAAATTCTATTTCTTTCTCCTGAAAGGCTAAGCATCCATAAATTCAGAGAGACTCTTCGTGCGATGAATGAGTCTTGTGTATATTTCGCCTATGGAGTTATTGATGAGGTACACTGTGTGTCTGAGTGGGGACATGATTTCCGGCTGGCTTATCTACACTTAGGAAGGAATCTTTATAACTACGTTTTGCCAAAGTCGGTTGAGGGCAAGACTAATCATATCTCGCTCTTTGGCTTAACAGCAACAGCCTCTTTTGACGTATTGGCCGATGTGGAACGTGAATTATCTGGTGTAAGTTCTTATTCACTGGAAGAAGATGCCACTGTAAGATATGAGAATACTAATAGACTGGAACTACAATACTATGTATACAAAGTAAATGCAGAACAGGCAAAAAAGGAACGTGAGGTTGGGGGAATCAAGCAAAATGCATTATTAGATGCCATAAAAGATGCTACAAACAAACTCAATGAAATACAGAGCGAAGAATATGTTGATGAAATATGTACAAGATTCTTGGAGCGTGAGAATATAACGGATAGCGATAAAGAAACTGAGATTTTTGAAACGGATTTATCGGTTGACGTTCACGATAATTGGTTCGCTCACGACCATAGCACGGAAGCGGCAATTGTCTTTTGCCCAAGAGCGAGCGGTGGAAACTTATATGTTGATGGTGTCGCAACCCATTTGCAATCGCAAGGACTTAGATACATTTCAACATACAAGGGAGGGGCTGATCCAAGGAATCAGGATGCTTTTTTGTCTGGTGAAAAAAATATGATGGTCGCCACAAAGGCTTTTGGCATGGGAATTGACAAGCCCAATGTACGCCTTACCATTCACTTAAACTATCCAAGTTCACTTGAATCATTTGTTCAGGAAGCAGGGCGTGCTGGTAGAGACAGGAAAATGGCTCTTGCTACAATCATGTATGCTCCAAAAACATTCTATGTAAAGAATGTGAAGACAAATACCTGGGGACAATTTTCATCAGACTATCAGACAAACAAGTTCTTCTATGACAGTAATTTCTTGGGTGAAGAATTTGAACTCTTTGTTATGAGACTTCTGATGGACACTCTTCAGGTAAGAATAAGTAATGAGGAGTTTTACGGCATAGAAGATGTAACTATAAAACCAACCAATGGTATTATTAAGTTTATCAATAAATATGAATATGGACAGACTTTAACTTATTACTTGTCTTACAGGGAGCAGGATGAAATACTGGATAGGTATAACCAGATACTTCTACAGCATAATATGCCTGTTTTTGAAACCCCTAATGCACGACAGTTAAAGAATTCCAGTGGGTTTAGTTATATACGTGACTATGGATCTGCCGTATATAAAGATGCCATACAAAAGGCGATATATAGGATGTGCGTGATTGGATTGATTGATGATTTCACTGAAGACTATGCACGGTACACATTCAGAGTTACCACCGTCTGCCACGAAGATAGCCATTATTATGAGTGTCTCAGACTCTACTATCGAAAATACTATTCAGAGGAGAGAACGGAAGATATGATGAAAGAAGTGAAATCTTTGGCTGTCGCAGAAGGAGCAATAATGGCATGTCTCAAACATTTGACTTCCTTTATCTACCGTAGCATAGCGCAGAAAAGAGCTCGCGGAATTCTTGATATGGAGCAGTTCTGTAATATGGCCATTAATTCTGGCAAAAATTGGCTTGAAACTAATGAAGATTTAAAGGATTTCATTTATTTCTATTTCAACTCAAAATATGCTCGTGAGAATTTCGAGACATACGATTCTATTCTTAAAAGAGATGTGCCATTTTCACTAAAAGATGATACAAACACGGACTTGCACACTGAATCTGAGATAACAAGTTTTGAGTTGGTCAAGAAATATATGCGTGTCGTTGATCCAGAAATTGTAAACAATGACTCGCAGACAGACAATGTCAAACACCTACAAGGTGCAATACGCCTCATTCGAAGGGCTATCGTAGAAATGAATCCTGTGTTGA
>JBJEMF010000121.1:0-30638 GCA_051879535.1 Lachnospira sp.
TATTATTTCTAATACTGAGATCTTGATTTGTCATCTTATCTAAATGACATTGGGGGTCAGACCCCATAAAATTTTTATAAACTTTTTCCACTAAAGTTTATAAATTTTTTATGGGGTCTGACCCCAAATACAAATATTGATGATATTTTTCCCGTATGATATTATATACTTTGTCTGAATTTATATGTTTAGCGTTTGACGCGCAAGAATGGAGGATTATTATGACAAATGCTGAAAAAGCTTTACAGCTTCATGAAGAATGGAAGGGAAAGTTTGAAACAACCCCTAAGATGGATATTTCAACCAGAGAAGATCTTGCATTGGCTTATACACCCGGTGTCGCTGAACCTTGCAAGGTTATCGCACAGGATAAAGAAGCCGCTTATAAATACACAATAAAATCTAACACTATCGCTGTTGTTTCAGACGGCAGCGCTGTTTTGGGTCTTGGCAATATCGGTGCTCATGCCGCTATGCCTGTTATGGAAGGAAAGGCTGTTCTTTTCAAATCTTTTGGCGGTGTCAACGCAGTTCCGATTTGCCTTGATACACAGGACACAGAGGAAATAATCAAAACAGTTGTTAACATAGCTCCGGCATTTGGCGGGATTAATCTTGAAGATATATCTGCTCCAAGATGTTTTGAAATTGAAACACGCTTAAAAGAGCTTCTGGATATTCCGGTATTCCATGACGACCAGCATGGAACAGCTATTGTTGTTCTTGCCGGTATTATTAACGGTCTCAAGGTTACAGGCAAGACTAAAGAAGAGTGCAAAGTAGTTGTCAATGGTGCGGGTTCAGCAGGAATTGCCATCACAAAGCTTCTTCTTACTTATGGCTTTAAAAATGTTACTATGTGTGACAAATCAGGTATCCTCTCAAAAGGCAGCGAAGGTCTTAACTGGATGCAGGAATCCATGATGGAAGTTACCAACCTTGAACATAAGACGGGTACTCTTGCCGATGCTCTTAAGGGCGCCGACGTATTTGTTGGAGTTTCTGCCCCTAACATTGTCACTCCTGAAATGGTTAAATCCATGAATAAAGATGCCATTATATTTGCAATGGCTAATCCTGTTCCTGAGATTATGCCTGACGTTGCCAAAGCAGCAGGTGCACGTGTTGTGGGTACAGGCCGTTCTGATTTTCCTAACCAGGTTAACAATGTTATTGCTTTCCCTGGTATATTCAAGGGTGCATTGGAGGGACGCGCAACTCAGATTACAGAAGAAATGAAGCTTGCAGCAGCACTTGCCATTGCTAATCTTATCCCTGATTCAGAGGTCAGCGATGTAAATATTCTTCCTGAAGCTTTTGACCCAAGGGTTGCCGATGTGGTTGCCAAGGCTGTTATGGAACATATTGAAAAATAAAAGTTACCATTATGCAGAATATGAGGTTTAACTATGCTACCCCATTACTATTCACTTAATGAATACCTTATAAAAGAATATGGAAGTAAAATGTATAAATTAGCCCTGAACGGTGGGATGACCTGTCCCAACCGTGATGGGCTTATTGATTCAAGAGGCTGTATATTTTGTTCCGCCCACGGATCGGGAGATTTCACAGAAAGTTTCTCAAAAAATGCGGCAGATACAATAAATTTACAGATAGATAATGCCAAAGCACTTGTAAATAATAAGTATAAAGGTAATAAATATATTGCCTATTTTCAGGCATTCACCAATACTTATGCCCACATGGATTATCTTCGCAGTTTATATATGCCGGTTATAATGCGTGACGACATCAGCATTTTATCAATTGCAACAAGACCTGACTGTATCGACGATGATGTACTTTCACTTCTTGACCATCTTAATCATATTAAACCGGTTTGGGTTGAGCTGGGTTTACAGACAATTCACCAAAGCACTGCTGAATACATACGACGGGGATATCCTCTTGAAACCTATGACCAATGTGTTTCAAAACTTAATTCTATCGGAATAAGACCTATAGTTCATGTAATCCTGGGACTTCCCAATGAAACTGACGAAGACATGGTTAAAACCGCTCAATATGTGGCAAAAAGCGGTGCATCAGGCATTAAAATACAATTATTGCACATTTTAAAAGATACAGATATTTATAAAGATTATACGAAAGGGCTCTTCAAAGAACTTTCTCTTGAGCACTACATAAAAATTGTTGGAGATATACTTGAAGTGCTCCCACCCGACATGGTGATTCACAGGATTACAGGGGATGGTCCTAAATCACTCCTGGTTGCTCCCACATGGAGTGGTAATAAAAAAAATGTTCTCAACACAATGAACAAATATTTCAAAGAAAATAACATATATCAGGGCTCTAAGGCTCTATAAAAAAAGAGGGAATACAAATGAATTCTGAAGCTGCTACATTATATAAATTAATGATTCTTTATATGCTTAGCAAGGTTAACTTTCCATTATCCAACGTGCAATTACAGACATTTATGCTGGATAAACAATATACCAATTATTTTACTTTCCAGGAGACCATTAACCGAATGGTTGAAGATGGATTTATACAGGAGCTTAATTATAGGAACAGCACCCAGTATAAGCTGACACAGGATGGAGAGGACACCATTGCTTTCTTTTACACCAAAATTTCACCTGCCATAAGGGCAGATATAGATAATTATCTTACTGAAAACAAATATGAATTAAAATGCGAAGTGGGTACAACCAGCAACTACTACCGCACCACAAATGGTACCTATGTTGCAGAATTAAAGGTAAAAGAAGGAGAAAACAATCTTATTGAATTGAATCTCAACGTTCCACTTGAAGATCAGGCTAAAGCTATATGCGATAACTGGAAGGAAAGCAGCCAGGATATATATGAGCATATTATGCATAAACTGATGTGATAAAATAAAAACAACCAAAAACCGGCACCCTGTTGGAAACACGCGCAGACGGGTGTCCCCAGTAAATAATCCCGACGCCGCAATACACGACGCCGGGATTATTTTCACCGTTATTCATTTTAAAAATTATTCATTTTTATTAAAGAAAACAGTGTGTGAACTGCATTTATCTAGTTGTCACCAGACATCTGCTTTTCCTGGTTTTCAATCATCTTCTTAACCATATTACCGCCTACAGAACCAGCCTCGGCTGAAGTTAAGTCACCATTGTAACCTTCCTTTAAGTTAACGCCGATTTCTGAAGCAACTTCCATCTTGAATCTGTCAAGAGCGTCCTGTGCATTCTTCTTTGTTTTTGAAGTTGATGAACTTGAATTTGCCATAATAACCTCCGTTCTTATGCCTTTAGACTTTTCTAAGGCTAAATTTTATTAGATAAACTTAATGTTTATCTTGTTAGTATTATGTGTAAGAACAAATTCTTTATTATGACAGATTATGGAAGGTATCTTTCATAGATGTGAAAATCATCAAAGATAACGTACCATCTGTTCCCTGAAGCGGCAGTTACGGCAATATATTCTTTTCCATCCTTCACTGCGTAACTCACAAGACAATTGTGAGCCTCATCTGTATATCCTGTCTTTCCTGCCTTTATTGTAACTCCCTCAACCTCAGTACCATACATACGCGAGAACATTGTACTTGTAAGAAGTATTCCCTCCGGATGCTCAGGCGTTGATTCCGTTGTGTACTGATATGTGGAAAGAATTTTGGCACATACAGCATTTTTCATAGCATAATTCATTATCATAGCCATCTCTGTGGATGTTGTGTATTGGTTCTCATCATGCAGTCCTGAAGGATTGCAAAAATGTGTATTTTTTAATCCTAATTCTTCACATTTTGCATTCATTAATGCGACAAAATTTTCTTCCGAACCTGCAGCAAGTTTTGCCAATGCTCCTGCGGCATCAGCCCCGGAAGGAAGAATAAGACCATACAAAAGATCAATGGCTTTTATGGATTCATCCACGCTAAAACCTGCAACAGAAGCATTTTCCAGGAATAAATCATTAAGTTCCTTTGCATTAAATGTGTATGTTGCATTGAGGTCACTTATATTTTCTACCGCAACTATCAAAGACATAACCTTCGTCATTGATGCAGGATATATTTTTACATCAGGTTCTTTTCCGGCAATTATCTGATTGCTGCTAACATCAAGCAAAGCAACGTATGGTGACTTTATATCACTGTCCTCCATAACTTTATATGAAGGGGATGTTGTAGGATAATCAAATTTGATTTTTTTTATCGTAATTTCATTATTCTGTTCATCAATTATATCCCCATTATTTTCTGAAGCAATACTCTGTTCTTTACTTACCTTTTTATCTTTAGGTTTAATATTTTTTATCAGACATACCACTACTACAACTGCAATTATTGCCAGTATTGCACAAATAATACGTCTTCTTATTATCATAAGCTGTTTCTGTCTTCTTCTTTTCAAGGCAGCAGCTTTCTTCTTCCTTAAATTAACTGCGCGTACAGCATCTTCGTAATCTTTATTGTCCCTCATATAACCTCCGGTTAATCTTTACTTGTATTGAGTACTTACTGCAAGCCTGTCTGCCTCATCCTCATCTTTAAGCAGCCTTACAAGTTCAAATCCAAGATCCAGAGAAGTTCCCATTCCCCTTGATGTTGTTATGTTACCGTCTGTCACAACTCTTACAGGTGCTTTTAAAACTTCAGCCCCTGACAGGCTGTCTTCATATCCGGGAAACGCAATCGCCTTCCTGCCTGCTAAAAGCCCCAACTTTCCCAATACACTTGGAGCAGCACATATAGCGGCAATTCTCTTTCCTTTATCATTGTGTGTCTTCAATAATGTTAACAGTTTTTCACACTGAAAATATGACTTATGTCCCGGACCACCCGGCAGGAATAATACATCTGAATCATCAAAATCTGCTTCATCCATGACAGAATCAGCAGTAACTACTATATTCTGTGCACTCTTAACCTGCTTATTTCCTGTTATGGATACAAGTTCAACATCTATCGATGCCCTTCTTAATACATCAACAACAGCTAATGCTTCAACTGTTTCAAACCCGTCCGTTAAAAAAGTGGTAACTTTCATACTTAACCTCATTTCTGTACATCTATTTGTAATCAGTATATTACATGCAAAAGGGCATTCACATAAGGTTTAGTAACAAGCCAAATATAATTTATCCGGTCCATTACACCTCACATAAATGCCCTATGTTCATAAACACATTTTCTTAATATGTTATATATTACAGCTTTTAAAATTATCTTCCAACGCCGAATATCATACTTAAAAGATTATAATTGTAGAAAAGAACTGCTGCAACAAGAGAAACTGTTGACATAATCTTGATAAGGATATCAAGAGATGGTCCTACAGTATCCTTTAAAGGATCACCTACTGTATCACCTACTACTGCTGCATCGTGAGCAGGAGAACCCTTGCCCTGTCCTTCAATAGCACCTGACTCAATGTACTTCTTACCATTATCCCATGCGCCACCTGCATTACCTGTAAATATAGCAAGCATAATAGCTGAAAGTGTAGCACCAATAAGAAGTCCTCCAACAAAATATGGTCCGAATAAGAAACCTGAAACTAATGGGAAGAGGATGGCGAGAATAGCCGGAACCTTCATCTCCTTAATAGCTCCCTGTGAAGAAATTTCAATACATGTCTTGTAATCAGGCTTTGCCTTACCCTCTAAGATACCAGGGATTTCTCTGAACTGACGTCTAACTTCCTCAACCATCTTACGTGCAGCCTTAGCAACAGCTTCAATAAGCATACCTGAGAACAGGAATGGAAGTGCTGCACCAATTAATGCACCTGCTAAGATAAGTGGGTTAGTAAAATCAAGTTTAAGTTCTTCACCTGCCGGTAAGAATGCATATAAGAAACTTACCATAAGTGAAAGTGCTGCAAGAGAAGCTGAACCAATTGCAAATCCCTTACCGATAGCTGCTGTTGTGTTACCAACAGAATCAAGTTTATCTGTAATCTCTCTTACTTCAGGCTCAAGCTCTGACATTTCTGCAATACCACCGGCATTATCAGAAATTGGTCCGTATGTATCAACAGAAACAGTAGCTGATACGAATGAAAGCATACCAACAGCTGCCATTGCGATACCAAACATTCCTGAAACTGCATAAGATACATAAGTTGTAACGCCTAATACAATAAGAGGCAACATACATGACTTCATACCTACAGCAAGACCCTGTGTAATTGTGAGAGCTGCACCTTCTTTAGATGCCTCAGCAATCATCTGAGTAGGCTTATAATCATAGCTTGTATAGTATTCTGCAATTCCACCAATAACAACACCACTTACAACACCAAGTGAAGCAGCTACCCATGGAGAAATATAACCAATGTTAAATCCGATTATTGAATAATCGCTAAGACCGTTAAACATCAAATATGTAGCAGCAAAACCACCAATGATAGAAATTGCAGCTGCTGCCCATGTTGAAATATTAAGATCTCTGTGTGGGTTATCTGAACCCTTCTTTAAAAGAACAAATGCAATACCAATAATAGATGCAATCAAACCGATTGATGCAAATACAAGTGGGAAATACATCATTTTCTGTAAAACTTCATATTCAATCTTAGCATCTGCTGCTGCATGAAGCGATAAACTTACAGCTAAGATAATAGCTGATGATATAGCACCAACAAATGACTCAAGAAGATCTGAACCAAGACCGGCAACATCACCTACATTATCACCTACGTTATCTGCTATTGTTGCAGGGTTACGAGGATCATCCTCAGGAATATGAGCCTCTGTCTTACCTACAAGGTCTGCACCCATATCAGCAGCCTTTGTATAGATACCACCACCTACACGGTTGAACATAGCAACGATTGAACATCCCAGTGCATAACATGAAAGGCACTGTGTGAATACATGCTGTCCTTCTATAAGTGATTCAGCCTCAATTAATCCAAGGCCATATCCAAATATAAGATACACAAGGAATAAACCTAAAAGTGCGAATCCACCAACGCAAAGTCCCATAACGGAACCACCCTTGAGGGCAACCTTTAATGTTTTTCCTATATTCTTTGTTAATCTTGCAGTATTAGATACTCTTACATTAGAGTAAGTAGCAATCTTCATACCTACAAAACCTGCTGCAGCACTCATCAACACACCTATAATAAAGCATACTGACGGCTCCCAGCTAAATCCCTGATACTGTACTGAGAAAATAGCTGCAAATACAATTGCAATAATAACTACTACAACTGCAATAATTTTGTACTCGTACTGAATGAATGCATTAGCACCAACTCTGATAGCTGAAGCAATTTCACTCATACGGTCTGTTCCTTCATCTAACTTCTTAACGCTTACGAAGTTAAATGCTGCATAGCCAAGGGCAAGTATAGCTGCCACAATGACTAACACTAATAATGCTTCCATAATCTTTCTCCCTTTTTTTGTAAAAATTTGACTTATGCCTTAAACGAAAGCCAAGTAAAATTTTACCAAAAAAGACATCCATAGTCAATTTACTTTTGTGTATTTTATACATATACAAACTTAGATAATCAAACAAATTTTTATTATTTTTTTAACAAAGTCACATTATATTTCACCGGATATATTTCCCGATATACCTTTCTTTTCTAAGAAGTACATAGTTTAAGGAGAAGGTTTTATAAAAGTTTTAAACAACATTAAATAAATATTTATATTTGTATCTTGTGGTTTTTAATACTATGTGTTATCATGTTTTGTGTTATATTTAAGAAATAATAACATTTACATTCATTAATATTAACTGAATGCCTTATAAATATGCATTGTTAACCATGTATGTTTAGCGCGTTCGACTGGAGGTTTTATGTTTAAGCTTATAAGTGATACTTCTTGTGACATGCTTAAAGAATTTACTGATGACCACGACATCACCCTTGTTCCGTTATATACAACATTTGACGGACAGAAATATTATAAAGAGCAATTTGAGATATCATATGAGGAATTTTATAAAAAAATGGAGGAGGAAAATGCTTTTCCAAAATCATCCCTTCCCACCATTCAGGACTATGTTGACGCATTTATGCCTTCAGTTAAAGAGGGAGTTCCTATAATTTGCTGCTGCATCACAACATTTTTCTCAGGTTCATATAATTCAGCCTGCACGGCAAGGGATGTAATCCTTGAGGATTATCCTGATGCAAAGATTTCTGTTATTAATTCATTACAGAATTCAGCATCCATGGCACTTTTCGTATATGAAGCGTTAAAGATGAGAGACGCAGGATATTCATACGAAAAGACTGTAAAGGTTCTTGAAGCCATGAGAAATTCCGGAAGAATTATATTTACAACAGAATCCTTGGATTATCTTACAACAGGAGGAAGACTTGCTAAAACAGCTGCCGTAATTACCAGCAAATTAAGCATACGTCCCATTATCATTATGAAAGAGGGCGAAATAAGTGTTGGAGGCGTTTCAAGAACAAGGAACAAAGCAAAACAACAATTAATTGATCTTGCTCTTAAACATTTTAAGAGTAACAATCTTGATATCAACGATTATGACATGACTGTGGGATACTGTACTAATCTGGAAGAGGCTGTGGAATACCGCAAACGTGTTGAAGAAGCTTTAGGAATTCAGGCTGTAGAGTCCTATGATGACTTAAGAACAAGAATCGGCGTTGTAACTGCATGCCATACCGGTCCTACCGCATTGGGTATCGCATTCATGCCTAAATATGATAAGGTTTTGGTTTAATAAAAGGGGTCAGACCCCATAAAATTTTTATAAACTTTTCGGCGAAAAGTTTATAAAAATTTTATGGGGTCTGACCCTCTCATTTATTCTATTCCTATAACTTTGTAGTCCTGAGCTTCAACAGCATTCTTTAATATCTCATCACCTGTTTCCTTCTCCAGTTTTACTGTAGCCGTCCCCGACTCATGGCTTACAATTGCCTCTGATACTCCATCAATTTCTTCCAGGACTTTCTTTACTCTTGCTTCGCAGTGTCCGCACATCATTCCTTCAATTTTCATAGTTTTAACCATTTCACACACCTTACCTTTCTCGTTATTTGATAATTCTTTAATTGACATTTCCTGTGTTGCCGATGATTTGTCTGACTGAAAATATTTTCTTTCTGTCTTATGCTTATATATGGAATCCCGCTTTGTATCATAAACTTTCACAAAATTAAGTCTCAAAGCATTGGATACAACACACACACTTGATAAACTCATGGCAGCCGCGCCAAACATAGGACTTAATGTCCATCCAAATATAGGAATCCATACCCCGGCTGCAAGAGGAATTCCAATTATATTATAGAAAAATGCCCAGAACAAATTTTCATGAATATTTCTAATTGTCCTGTGACTGAGTCTGATTGCTGCAGGCACATCCTTTAGCCGGCTCTTCATCAAAACCACGTCTGCTGCATCTATGGCAACATCTGTTCCTGCACCTATTGCCATTCCTACATCTGCCACAGTTAACGCCGGAGCATCATTAATCCCGTCTCCAACCATTACCACAGACCCTTTTTCTTTAAGCCGTCTGATTTCCTTCTCCTTCCCTTCAGGCAGTACTCCCGCAATAACCTCATCCACTCCTACAAGCTTTCCTATGGCATTACCGCTTTTTTCGTTATCTCCCGTAATCATAACCACATAAAGTCCCATATCTTTAAGTTCCTGTATTGCCTCGGGACTATCTTCTTTAATGGTGTCTGCCACTGCAATCACACCTAAAAACTTTTTATCAGTAGCAAAAAACATTGGCGTCTTTCCCTCATAAGAAAGTTTATCTGAAATCTCCGTTATAGAGCTCGGAATATTAATTATTGATTTAATAAATTTCTCATTTCCTCCATAAATCAAAAAAGATTTATAATCATTTTCGCTTCCAGCCTTATCTATTGCTGTTCCTTTAAGTCCGTTTCCGGGCAGCACTCTGAAATCGGTCAACTCAAAATCTTTCAATTTATTATTAATCTTATCCTTAATTTCCCCATCATTTTCCGTATATTCTACTATTGCTTTTGATAACGGATGCTCACTTCTTACTTCAAGGAGCTTTGACAAGGACAAAAAATCTATCCTATCCACACCCTCGTTTACAAAAACATCTGTAACTTTAGGTTCTCCTTTTGTTATTGTTCCTGTCTTATCAAGAGCAACTATTTTCATTTTTCCTGTCTGTTCAAGGGAAAGTGCTGTTTTGAACATAATCCCGTTCCTCGCTCCCACTCCGCTTCCTACCATAACAGCAACAGGGGTCGCCAGACCCAATGCACAGGGACAACTGATTACAAGGACTGATATTCCTCTGGCAAGAGCAAAACCAACAGTCTGCCCTGACACAAGCCATATAATAGTTGTAACAACAGCAATAACAATTACAGCAGGCACAAATATCCCCGATACCTTATCAGCAATTTTGGCAATAGGTGCTTTCGTAGCAGCCGCATCACTCACCATCTGAATTATTTTTGATAAAGTTGTATCTTCTCCTATTCTTGTAGCCTTACATTTTAAAAATCCTGACGTATTGGTTGTTGCCGCACTTACACTATCGCCAATTTCTTTATCAACAGGTATACTTTCACCTGTAAGAGCCGACTCATCTACAGCACTGCTTCCCTGAACCACAATACCGTCTACAGGTACATTTTCTCCGGGTCTTACCACAAATATGTCCCCTATATTTACATTTTCAATGGGAACCTCTTTCTCTTTTCCGTCAAATATGACTGTAGCCCTCCGAGGGGAAAGTTTCATCAGACTCTTTAATGCATCTGTTGTCTTTCCTTTAGACCTTGCCTCAAGCATTTTACCGGCAGTAATAAGAGTAAGAATCATAGCTGATGATTCAAAATAGAACTCGTCCATATATCTCATTGCGCTATCCATTCCTACGTTAACCCAGGCATCTGTCATGGCAAACAAAGCGTATATACTGTAGCAGTAGGCCACACCCGCCCCCATTGCCACAAGCGTATCCATATTAGGCGCTCCATGAAACACACTTTTTAAACCACTTATAAAAAAATTACGGTTTATGACTATAATAATCGTTGTTAATAACAACTCGGCAATTCCTATGGCAATATGATTGTTGGAAAATCTCGATGGCAGAGGCCAGCCCCACATCATATGTCCCATACTTAGATACATTAATATAATTAAAAATATTACAGATAATACAAGCCTTTTTACCAGCTCAGGCGTAGTTGTATCTTTCAGGGAATCTTCCTGATAAGATAAAGAATCTTTATCATTTTCTTTCACAGAAGCTTTATACCCTGCATCCGTAACTGCCTTAATTACATCTTCACTTGATGCTGTTCCCCATACATTCATGGAGTTCGTAAGAAGGCTTACCGCACACTCTGATACGCCATCTACTTTTGATACAGCCTTTTCCACCCTTGCCTGACAAGCTGCACAAGTCATACCTGTTACGTTATATTGTTCCATTTAATCACTTTCCTTTAATTGTCCGTCATTTCATTACATAAATTTTTTGATAGTAGACACAAGCTCGTCCACCACTTCATCCTTACCCTGTTTGATATCTGTTACAACACATGCTTTGATATGATTCTCCAACAGCACTTTACTAAAACTGTTAAGAGCTGCACTGATTGCGGAAACCTGATTTAATATATCTATACAATAAGCATCATTTTCCACCATCCCTTTTACACCTCTTACCTGCCCCTCAATCCTTGAAAGTCTGTTTATAAGGTTCTTAAGTTCCTCAGTATCCCGCTGCTTTTTTTTATGACAGCAGTTTTTTTCCTGTTTTTTCTTTTCCATAGTGTCCCCTGTCAAAAATTATTTATACCCCCTACGGGTATATTATTTACAAATGTATATTATACCCCTCACGGGTATATGTCAACCTAAATAATTTTATCTTTATGCATTTTTCTTAATATACCCGTTCCACACAAAGAAGGGGTCAGACCCCATAAAAATTTTATAAACTTTTCGTCGAAAAGTTTATAAAAATTTTATGGGGTCTGACCCCTTTTTCTCAAAAAATATTTATTTTACTCCTGCACTCTCCAACCTGCAATGTCAGAATAATCGAAGGTGTAATCCAATTTCTTACCGTATGCTTCCTCATAGGCAGCTTTTTTCTGTTCATAATCTTTTTGCATCATGATAACGCTGTTCTCACGGTCAGATTTTTCCGGGTCCGGATAAATAGGGTCCAGAATATGCAGTACATATTTTACCTTGTTAAACTCTTCTGTATCCGCAGAATCCTTATCAATCATTTCCACAAAGCAGGAAATAACAGGAACATTAAATTTAGCTGCATAAAAATAAGCTCCACGCTTCAAGTTCCTTGGCTTTCTGTAATTAAACCACATTTCCTGTTCAGGATATATGAGGACAAATTCCTTTTTATTCACAAGAAGATTGTTGAGTGTCCTGTGAAAATGTTTATCCATATACTCCCTATCCTTGCTTATTGGAATTTCATCTGCATATCTCATAAGGAAACCGATAATTCCCTTCATTGCAAAATTAGTATCCTGACTAACGATGAACATTCTGTTTCTGTGAATTTTTCTCATGCCGTGCCTTACAATTGTAGTATCCACCGGGTTAAAATGATTGCTTGTTATTACAGCTCCGCTTTTTATGCCTTTGATTTTTTCAGTTCCTATTACCTTTGTGTTGATATTGGCTCCAAAAGTAACTATATCTACGATTCTTCTTGCAATCATATTCCTATAGTGATAGGGGATTTCGTTACGCTGCTTTACATACTTACCTAAAATTTTCTTTCTTTTCACATCATCAATGACAGGATCCCCCACCTCAACTTTAACATTGAATGTCCCTGCATTAACAGCATTTTTTATATTCTCAACAACTTCTTTCTTTGACCCGCCAAGTATCATAATTTATCTTTTCTCCATTATCATAATCTTTCAAGATATTCTTTTTTTGTATTTAGAAACTCATCCAAAATATCATCATACTGGTAAAGTTTCAAAACATTATGCACTTCATCTATATTCCAAGGCTTGACTGTCACCGTCTTTACCTTAGGAAAAAATCTGAAGGTTGTTGTAAAATGCTGTATCACAGTATCTTCGTGATATCTTCTCTGATCATTATATTTTCTTGCACATATTTTTTTATTTACAGCCAGTTTATTAAGAGCTGACTGGTCCGGCATAAACATTTTTTTCTCTGAACACCGGTTTCTGCATTTTCTAAAAAGTCCTGTTTTTCTGATTTCCTTCATATTCAACAAGAGTACTCCGGAATTAAGGTAATCAAATTTCAAAGGATTTTTCTTAAAAAACCATCGGCCATAATAATCCAGTACTCCCGCAATCTCTATCCCATCCATATCCTGATGATAGAATTCTGAGCAGTCGTCTTTCACAATCACATCAGTATCAAGGTATAATACAGTATCCGGTATCTCTTCTATCTCATCTGCAAACAGCCTTAACATACAACATGGGGTAAATCTGGTTCCAAGGTTAGCCGACGGCATTTCCATTTTAAAAGTTTCTGTTACGTCTATCTTTCTGACAAAGGATTCCGCGTCCTTCTCCTTCACCTTGCCATTAAGAAAATCTATAAGATTATCACCTATCATTTCATAATGCTTACCATTCATATCAACATCCAGAGTAAGCACATATATATTTAGTTTCTCTTTTGACTGATTAATGAGAGAAAGAATAGCAATCATCAATCCGTCCTGAATATTCTTATCACCGCAAAACATGATATTCATAGTATCTACCCTCTTTTAAACCCGGTATTTCTTACTGATAAAGAAATCATTCGAAGCAAAATCTTCTTCATCAAGATTTTTATTCGCTTTTTAAATACTCATAATAGCTGTAAGTACTATGAGTGCTTCGTTCCAGCATACTATCGTAAACAATATCATGCAGGTACTTCTGGTTTTCCTTAATGCTAAGATTAGCATCAGCCTCAAATGGTCCGTCAAAATAAACCGTTGTCTTAACTCCCTTTCCAAACCGTCTCTTCTGATAAGTTGTTGTCATGGCGTAAGCGGGAACAGACAACTCCGCAGGAAACCTGAAGGATGTCAGCTCAAAAGGTCTGATTTTATTGTAATAAGGCCACACATGAGCTTCCGGATAAACAACAACAGGATGTTTCTGATTGATTCTTGTTATATATCCTTCCTTAAATTTTTTGAACTCCCCAATAGAATCCGGTACCGGCAAAGCTCCAAGCTGTGGAAGCAATGGCCCTATAACCGGTAACCCGTAATTGGACTGGCTTACAATAACATATATTCTCTTTCCAATACAACCGATAGCCGGAATCACCACATCGCCAAAGGGCTGTGTATGATTGGCATAAATAAAATAACCCTTGTCTTTATTTTCCTTCAGAACTTTTCTGTTCTTATAATGTATATGGAGAACTAATTTACAATATATATATCCCACAACCAAAGCCAGACCATATATGATTACTGACTCTATTTTAAAAAATATATTGTTGTTAATCCACTTGTAACCGGGTTTCAACTTATAATCCTGATTACTGTTCTTTACAACATCATCTGTATATGACGTATAATATATTTTCTTTCTCAAATCTATCACCTATGGACATTATAAATGTGTAAAAATTAAAATTTTCTAAACATTTTTACACAGATTGTATTCTAACCTAACATTCATCATTTGTCAATATGATGTAGTTTTAGTCATTGCATAATGTGGTTTTGAAAACCATGTAAAAATGCCATTACCATTTGATTCCAGAAAATAATACTTAAATATTCTCTAAAATCAAATAATAACGGCATGTAACTTATTGTGAAATCACTCTGATAATCCAGTCATAAAGATCATTAAAAACGTCATCCCTGTTAGTTTCACTATGAAGCTCGTGACGATTATTATCATATAATTTCAATTCCACATCATTCAGATTTCTTTTGTAAATACGATACACTTTTTCAACATCTTTTCCGTAATTTCCAACCGGGTCCTCTTTACCTGCTGCAAAAAGAACAGGAAGTTCTTTAGGCGTTCTTTTGATATTATTTTCATTTATATCGTATTTAATTATATTCATTAATGCAATATATGCATTTGCAGTAAAAATATATGAACATTTTTCATCAGAAATATATTTGTCAACTATAGTCTCATCCTTCGTGAGCCAGTCCTTATCAGTTCTTCTGCCGGAAATTCTCTTATTGTACATTCCAAATGTAAGTTTATCCAGAACTACACTCCTGTATCTCTCACCTTTAAGCTGTCTGATAATCGTAGCTAATAATCTACCGGATTCCACTTTAATTCTTGACTGATTTCCGGTTCCCATGAAAATAACTCCGTCCAAGTCATATCCGTATACAGATGCATATTTTCTGCAAATAAATGACCCCATGCTGTGTCCTATAAGAATGTAGGGAAGTTCAGGATATTTGGCTTTCATTATAGATGTCAGTCTATGAAGATCTTTCACCAGATAATCACCACTGTTACTTCCTTTTGCAAAATATCCCCAGTCATCCTTACAGGAAACTGAGTCTCCATGTCCAAGATGATCACTTCCGGCAACGATAAATCCTTTTGAAGCAAAAAATTCAGCCATTTCTTCAAATCTTTCGATATAATCCACCATTCCGTGGGCAATCTGTACTATACCCATGGGTTTGTCAAATTGCTCCTTATCAGGATACCACAACACAACATGAATATCGCATAAACCACTGGATGACTTAAACTTCTTTTCCTCTCTCTTAATCATTCCAAACATACCTCTTTTGCATAATAAATTTATAAAAAATTTATATATATTTTATACTTTTTTAATGGGGTCAGACCCCTTTTTATACCTCTTTTACCTATGACTTCTATCAACATAGTCCCTCTTATTAACCAGGCTCTTATAGGCAGGGCGGATAATCTTATCCGTTGTCACAAGTTCCTCGATTCTATGGGCACTCCAGCCTACTATTCTTGCAACCGCAAATAATGGTGTATATAACTCTCTCGGTATTTCCAGCATTTCATATACAAATCCACTGTAAAAATCCACATTAGGACTTACACCTTTAAATATTTTTCTTTCATTAGCAATAATCTTAGGCGCAATCTTTTCAATATTGTTATATAAAAGCATGTCCTCCTGTCTTCCCTTTTCAACAGCAAGCTGTTCCACAAATCCCTTGAACACTTTTTCTCTGGGATCTGAGAGGGAATAAACGGCATGACCCATACCATATATAAGGCCTTTCTTGTCAAATGCCTGTTTATTAAGAATCTTATCAAGATAATACTCTATCTCATCTTCATCATGGTAATCCTTAACATGGCTCCTGATATCATCCATCATATTCATAACCATAAGGTTGGCACCACCGTGCTTTCTACCCTTAAGTGATGACATAGCTGCCGCAATGGCTGAATAAGTATCCGCACCTGAGGATGTTACAACTCTTGTAGTAAATGACGAATTATTACCGCCACCATGCTCCATATGCAGAAGCAGTGCAATATCAAGCACCTTGGTTTCAAGCTCTGTAAACTTCATGTCAGGTCTGAGCATTCTTAGAAAATTCTCAGCAATAGAAAGCTTTCCGTCAGGACGATGTATATACATACTTCCATCCCTTTCATAATGGTTGTATGCATGATATGCATATACCGCTAACATTGGAAATGCGCTTATAAGCTGAATACTTTGACGAAGCACATTACTAATCGAAAGATCATCCTTCTTATCGTCGTAAGAAGCAAGTGTAAGAATACTTCTTGTCATACTGTTCATAATATCAGCACTTGGCGCTTTCATTATTACATCCCTTGTAAAATTTGTAGGGAGATCCATACATCCTGCAAGTTCCACCTTAAATTCCTCCAACTGTTCAGTTGTAGGCAATTCTCCAAAAAGAAGAAGATAGGCTCCCTCCTCAAATATAAACTTCTTGTCACTTGCACCTTTTACAAGCTCTTTAACATCGTATCCTCTATATAATAACTCTCCGTCACAAGGCACCTTAACCCCATCAACAGTATCAAATGCCTTTATACTGGATATGTTGGTAAGACCGGTAAGAACTCCCTGTCCGTTTTCATCACGCAAGCCCTTCTTTACTCCGTATTCTGAGTATAGTTCCTTGCTTATACTGTCATTCTCTATACAGAGTGCTGACTGTTTTACTGTGTAATCATTAATATCCTTCATAATTCCCCACCTTTCCCAGTTTCATTAAAAACTGAAAAAGGACTGCAAATCTAATGCAATATAAGATTTGCAATCCTGATAATAATTCTTCCTTGATTCGCTAAGTAACTATCTGCATTTAAGTATATCTTAGAAGATTTCACCATGTCAATTATATATTATTATTATTTATCAAATATTAATGAAATATTAATAAAACATTACGTATTTTTAAAAATCTCTGTATCTTAAGACCTATTTCTTTATTACTTCCTTCATCCATTTTCCGCTAAAATATCTTGAGATGAATATGATACTTCTTACCGTCCAGTCGGCAAACATGCCATACCACACTGCCATAGGGCCCATTCCGCAGAACTTCACAAGTGCTATACAAAGTGCAACTCTACAGCCCCACATAGTTATTATAGACGTAATCATGGAAAATTTAACATCTCCCGCAGCTCTCATTCCGTAAGCCGGTATGAAAGAACCTGTCCAGGAAATTGGCTTAACAATAGTAATTGCTGTAATCATCTCAATACACATGGCCGCACTCTCCGGCTCCATACCGGCAATAACCGTTACCGGACGAACCATGGCATAAACAAGAAGGCAGGATATAATAATTCCTATTTCCGCAATCCCGCAAAGCCTCAGTATATAATACTTAGCCTCCTCTTTTCTCCCTGCACCCATACACTGACCAACCACTGTCATAAGACACATGCCAACACCGATTCCGAATATTCCGTTAACATTTTCCAAAATATTGGTCATAGCCTGAGCTGCAATTGCTGCTGTTCCCATTGAGGAAACTGTAGACTGAATTGCCAGCTTTCCAAACTGAAACATACTGTTTTCAATTCCTGACGGCACGCCAATTGCCAAAATGGAACCGATAAGCTTAATATCCGGGCGAATCTGCATATAATGTGAAACTACAATATCCTGTTTTGGCTTTGACAGCGCAATAAACACCATTATCATGCAGAACACTCTTGATACCAGTGTGGAAATAGCAGCTCCCGCCGCTCCCATTCCGAAGCCAAACATAAGAACCGCATTGCCTCCAATATTAATGACATTTGAAATTACCGATATAACCATTGGATACCGGGAATTGCCACACGCCCTGAAAATAGCAGAACCTGCACTGAATAATGCAAGAAACGGATAACTTAAAGCAGTAAAGAAAAAGTAATCCAGAGCACTGCTCATAACTCCGGGCTCAACTTTTCCGAATATGGTACTAAGCAGGGGCACTCTGAAAATTAATCCCAGAATTGTTATGGTTATTGATATTACCGCAACAGTGAGCACCACCTGCCTTGATGCTTTATTGGCACCCTTAACGTCTTTCATCCCAATGTAATGGGAACATATAATTGCAGCTCCCGTAGCCATAGCTGAGAATAACTGGACTATAAGATTGTTAAGGGAATCCACCAGGGAAACCCCTGAAATAACTTCGCTTCCCACATTACTTACCATCATGGTATCAACCATTCCCATAAAGGAATTAAGCATTTGCTCCACAACTATGGGAATAAGTAGTGCAAACAGCGCCTTATTTGAAAACATTAAATTATTCTTATCAATCTTATATAAAGGTTTCATTAAATACTCTTTTCCACATAACTCTAATTTATGTATTACTTTATACACACTCAGGTTAAAAATGCTTTACATAGTTTAACAAAATATAGAGTTATTTCAACAGAATATGAGCATTTTATTCTCATAAATACAGAAAAATTGCAGTATAACTGTTCCCACAAAATTAATAATTATCTAAAATCTTATTTACATCTTATAAATTTATACAACTGGATAATTATTGCAGGAATAATTGCAAATATTATAATTTCCCCAATCTGCTTTCCTGACAGCACAGCTACTGCAAACAGTCCCTGCATTAACGGTATAAATAATACCAGAAAAAGCAATATAATTCCTGTTACAAATGCGGCAATACTCCACCGGTTACTCATTAATCCTATTTTAAAAACTGACTGCTCGCTTCTACAGTTAAATCCATGAAAAAGTCTTGCTAATGTAAGTGTAGCAAATGCCATTGTGCTTGCTGTCATAGTACTTATTTTCAAACCCTGATAATAAGCCAGAAGTGTTACGGATGCAATCAGAATTCCATATACCATCAAATGACAGGAAAATGTTCTTGTAAATATTCCTGTCTTGGGATTTCTGGGCTTGTTATTAAGAAGTTCTTTGTCAGAGGGTTCCATGCCTATTGCCAACGCCGGTAACGAATCTGTCAGAAGATTAATAAACAATAGATGTACAGGTTCAAAAGGTGTAGGCAATGCCATAAATGAGCAGTAGATTACAACAAGTATTGCTGCCATATTACCCGAGAGAAGAAACTGAATAGCATTCATAATATTGCGATAAACGTTACGTCCGTTTAACACTGCTTTTATAATTGTTGCAAAATTATCATCAGTAAGAATCATGGCTGATGCATCTTTTGAAACCTCCGTACCGGTAATTCCCATAGCAACACCAATGTCCGATTTTTTCAATGCCGGAGCATCATTAACTCCGTCCCCTGTCATAGCAACAATATTTCCTCTTCTCTGCCATGCATCAACAATTCTGATTTTATTTTCCGGTGAAACTCTGGCATACACGGATACTTTCTCTATAGTATCTTCCAATCCCTCATCACTCATTTCATCCAGTTCCTGCCCTGTCAAAGCTATATCACCATCATGATATATACCAATCTGTTTTGCTATGGCAATTGCCGTATCCTTATGGTCACCGGTTATCATTACCGTTTTAATTCCGGCATTTGAAGCAGCACCAACCGCCTCTACGGATTCCTCTCTTGGAGGATCAATCATGGAAACCAACCCTATAAATGTATAACCACACTCCTTTTCAGGGGATAAAATATCATTTTCATCACACTCTTTATAAACAAACGCCAGTACCCTCAATCCCTTTTTTGAAAAAATCTCATTCTGCCTCAGAATATTATCTATATCTTCTTTTGTAACAGGACGCACCCCTTCATCCGAAGCTATGCTGTCAATACGGTCTATCAGGACATCCACAGCCCCTTTTGTAAGCACTGTAGGAATTCCATGAATCAGATATTTGGTACTCATAAGCTTCCTGTCTGAGTCAAAGGGAAGCTCTTCCATTCTTACCATAAACTTTCTGATGTCCTCCTCACACATCCCGTCTCCTTTAAGCCCTGCCTTTCTTGCCATCTCTAAAAGACATATCTCCGTAGGGTCTCCAATATTTTTTCCATCTGCAATACAAGAATCATTATTTAAAATGGCGTTGTACAAAAGATATCTGTGAACACCGGATGTAAGAACAATCTCTTCAGGCAAAATGCATTTTCCATCCACATATATTTCCCTTACCGTCATCTTGTTCTGTGTCAGTGTCCCCGTCTTATCGGAACATATCACAGAAACACACCCCAGACTCTCAACAGCCTTTAAATCCTTAATAACAGCATTGTCTGCTGCCATTCTCCCTGTTCCCATAGCCTGAACAATAGTAACAATGGAGCTTAACGCCTCGGGGATTGCCGCAACCGCCAATGCCACCGCAAAAATCAGGGAATCCAAAACAGTTTCTCACTGCCATATTCTTAAGCCAAATACAATTATGCTGATAACCATAATTACAAGGGCAAGTTTTTTACTAAAATCATCAAGACTTACCTGCAATGGTGTTTTTTTGTTCTTGGTATCATTCATGAGAGAAGCAATTTTTCCCATCTCTGTGTTCATTCCTGTTGATGTCACAAGAACATCTGCCCTGCCATAAGTCACAAGACTTCCGGAAAACACCATATTGCACCTGTCCCCAAGTGCTGCCTTCTCTTCCATATCCATGTCTTTCTTATCCACATTTGTAGATTCTCCCGTAAGAGAACTTTCATTTACCTGCAAAGAATAATTATCGATAATTCTTCCGTCGGCAACCACCATATCTCCCGCCTCTAAAATAATAATATCCCCGGGAACAATTTCCTTTGACGCAACTTCTTTCTTTATTCCGTCTCTTAACACCTTTGTCTTTGGGGAAGACAATTCTTTCAAAGAATCCAGCGATTTTTCTGCCTTTACATATTGTACCGTCCCCAGCACAGCATTGAGAATGATAACCACCAAAATAACAACTGTACTTTCAACATTTCCGGAAACCATGGAAATCACTGCTGCAATTATCAAAATTATTACAAGCAAATCCGCAAATTGACTTAAAAATATGGAAAAAACACTTTTTTTACCTTCTTCCCTCAAGACATTTTCCCCATACTCATAAAGGCGTTTTTCTGCCTGTTCTTCAGTAAGACCCTCACGGGAACCATATCTTTCAAACAATTCTTTTTTAGTAAGCTGATAAACTTCCTTCATAACATACTCCTTTCCGCATACACATTAGTGCCGAAGAAATTGCAAGCAAACGAAATAAAAAAAAGACTTTCTGTGCACAAATAATGTACACAAAAAGTCTTGTTTAACAATCAGTCATCCGGCATCCGGTCTATAAAAGACGTACTGACGAAAACCGGAACATGCAATGCATGCAACTACTCCCTCTTTGTTACTAATAGCTTTACCATAAAATTTTAAAAACGTCAACACCCACTACAATATAATATGCATTTTAAATTAAATCAGCTAATTAATCAGCTGATTTTTCCGCTATTTTTTTCTTCTAATGCTTTAACTGTATGATATGCAAAATCATTGTATGGTGTTTCTATTCCCAATTCCTTTCCCATTCTCACCAATGCCCCTGAAAGCATTTCGATTTCTGTTGTCCTTTTGGCATCTAAATCCTGCAATGTAGAAAAACGCGCTTTAGGGGATGTTGAAGCCACTGAACATGCGGGATTATTCTCATCTGATATATCAATCCCCTTGGCAGCCGCAACTTTAACAACTTCTTCCCGCATTTTTTTGCTGATATAAGATACATGCTCACTTGTGTCATAAGCTCCAAATTCACAATTTACAATTGCCTGGGGAATATTTCTGCTTATATTAAGAGCATATTTATACCATATAGTCCGTTCAATATCATCACAGATACTGTAATTCACCCCGGAGCCCTCTAACAAATCCTGTATTGCCAGAATTCTCTCACTCCTACTGCCATCCTTTTCACCAAAGAATACTCCCATTGTAATATCAGGATTATACTCAATCTTGTTATCTACCCTCTGAGATGCTATTTTCATCATGGAATATACTATGTGTTCCATGCCTATTTTGCTGCCTATAATCTCCTCACTTTCAACACCATTGAGAGGACTCATAACAATGGTATGATCATCTATAATCTTTTCCACCATTGGAATTATTTCCTTTAATGCTCCATACTTCACTGCAACAATTAATAAATCAGCTCCGGCTGCCTGCTCCGGCGTCTTTACATTAAGAGGAATCCTCTCCCCATTTACAACGATGCCATTATTTATAAGTCTTTCTCTTCTTTCTCCTTCGGCAATAACCTCAAGATTTTCTCCTAACTTTTGAGATAATCCCACTATAAAATAACTTCCGATTGCACCGGCTCCGATAATTGCAACACGTTTAATTTCTTTTACACTGTTATTATGTCCGTTATTTTTACACATCTTTTTTCCTCCTGAACAGTTCTCCGAATAGTGAACTATGCCTTTGAGGCACCATCTACAGATAGGATTTCTCCTTTACTTCATTTATAGCTTTCTCAACTTCTGCTGCATCAGTAAGCATTCATATAAATAAATATTGTATATACAATTCTATTTATTTAAAATTTGTTCAAACATTTCTGTAGGCATAGGTTTTGCAAAAAGGAATCCCTGAATATCATCACATTTATTTTCTTTAAGGAACTCTAACTGCTTGTTATTTTCAACGCCTTCGGCTGTAATATGAAGTCCAAGCTTCTGTCCCATGCTTATGACATAATACAGCAACGTCTCCCCATCCTTATCTCCAATATGGTCAACCAGGCTCTTATCCAGCTTTAAGGTATCAAAGCATCTCATATTTAATGTAGCAAGGGAAGAATATCCCGTACCAAAATCATCCATAAGAATCTGTATTCCCATACTTCGGAAATTTTCCAACAGATTTCTGATATCCGTTTTTCCTTCTATAGCACTTTCTGTAACCTCAATCTGTATCAGATGAGGACTGATTCCATATTCCTGTACAATATTTTTGTATTTTTCAACAATGTCAGCAAAATACAGGGATGCACGGCTTAAATTAACTGACACCGGATATACCTTGTATCCCTTTCCCAGCCATTCTGCCTGTTGTCTGCAAACAGATCTAAACATGTACTCATCAAGTCTTGCAATCATTCCATTCTCTTCGAATAGCGGAATAAATCTACCCGGAGATATCATGCTTCCATCCTTGTCTCTCCAGCGAACCAGTGCCTCACTTCCCACTACTTCTCCGGAGTCAGCACTGTATTTCGGCTGATACCACACCTCAAAATCCCCATCTGCAAGAGATTCTTCAAACCTTTCCTCTAACTGCTGATCCTCCTGCATTTTCTCATGGTCCATATCTCTATAGAACACGAAACTGAGCTCTCTCTGTGTTCTTGCATACTCTTTTGCAATCTGCGCCTTACTGTATGCATCCTCCAGTTCTTCCGTGCCCTGCATATGATAAATTCCATATCTGGAATGAATTCCATTTACCTGTAATTCCCTGGCTCTCTTACTTACAAGTGATGAAATAGAATTTAATCTCTCAGTAAAAGTATCTCTTTCTTCCTCCTTTAGAAACAGGACAAAGATATCTTCCTGAACATGACCCGCAACTTCTTCATCCTGAAGTTCCTTTGACAATATCTTCCAGATATAACAAATCATATCATCACCTGCCGTTTTTCCTGCGACGATATTAATGTTATTAAAATTAGTAATATCCATAACCACCAGATATCCCTGTGTGTTATGTTTTTTCTTCATCTCAAGACAAAACTTTGCGTAATTAGCACCTTTGGTAAGAGAATCTTCATATGCATAACGCATCATCATAATTTGCCGTTCTCTTGAAATCATAACGATAAGAGCAACACCTATAAGGATAAACACCACCACAATGAAAGCCATTATGTATAAACTTCTCTGGACAGGTTCCACTCTGCTTTCCAGAACATCCGCAGGTATAATGGTAAGCATATACCAGGTAACATCCCCGTCCATAAGGTTTACAGGCGTACAATAGTAATAATTTTTTTCTGCGAGATAAAATGTTCCTCCACCTGAAGTCTTATTTTCTATTTGTTTCTGCATTTTTTCTATCGCAGATGTATTGCGCTGATTCCCACCTAATACATCAGAGAAAATATTATCAGAAAGCTGAAGTATATCGTTACCCATAGCCACCATAATCTGTCCGTCGCCGTTAAAGGCACAGCTGTAGCCCATGCCATCAAAACACTCTATCTGTAATGCATCATTAAATGTCTGGGAATTATAGGTCAGTCCAAATACTCCCTCTATATTTCCGGCTTCATCAGATATAGGAATTGTCATAACATTGACCAGGCCATGACTTTCCTCCAACGCATCTTTAAGCACACCTGTTATGCTCCCTTTGCCTTCCATTCCACGCTGGTAAAATTCACGATAAGACAGATTGGCAGTGCCTCCGTCCGTAGAATAACTGGTTCCGTCAGGAAATACATATCCGAATCTCTTTAATTCATAATCATCAAGAAATATAGTAAATGACTGTAATGTATCATCTATTGTATCAGGTGTTACGCCATGCATATTCCCCGAAAGACTTTCCAATAATAAATGATTTGAATGAATCTTATTATGTAACGCCAGTGAATTCTGATTTGCCACATCCTCAAGATTCTGTTGCAGTTGTTCTTCAAGTTCATTAAAAATCATATAAGAGCTGACTATAACCGTTACAACTATAGCCAGTAATACTGACAGCATGATAACGAACTTTTTCATTTTCATCTTATTTGAAGTTTTGCTCATTTAATTCACAATATCCTTATCTTCATAAACTAATTTATATTTTTATTTGATTTTCGAACTAATTTGAAAATATTATATCACAAGCACAGCTTGTGATCGTCATTCGCCGCTCGCCATGAATAAGCTTCGCTTGCTCCGGCTCGCCAACGCTCATTATATCATATAAAATTGGTTTTGACGACAAGAATTCCCATTTATTATTCAGTCTCATCATCCAGTATAGCTTTAATCTTTTCTTTAATAATTCTGGTATTTTCACCCGCCTGAATGGAAAGAACTCCCTCTATAACTACTTCCTTTTTCACATATTCTGTATCACTTTTCTTTTCAAGTTTTCGGGAGATAGGAATACATATCCAGTTTGCTATTATGGAACCATATAACGTTGTGATAAGCGCTAGTGACATTCCGGCACCTATGGCAGATGAATCACTTCCCATATTTTTCATCATATTAATGAGTCCGATAAGGGTTCCGACCATTCCCCAGGCAGGGGCAAATGCTCCAAAATCCTGCCAAAATTTAACCTGTTTCTTATCATTATCATATTTATGCGTTAATTCAGCTTCCAGAATATCCCGAATAAGTTCCGGCTCTGTTCCATCAACAACCAGTCGAATTGCTTTATTTAAATAAGCATCTGAAATCTGATTACATTTTTCATCCAGGGAAAGAAGCCCTTCTTTTCTTGCAGCTTCCGACATTTCATATATAGTTTCAATTATTTCATCTAAATTTACATTAGACTTTTCCAGTGCATAACCCAAACCCTTTAATCCCAAAATATAATCAGAAAATGAATCCGCAGTAATCATAACAGCAAAAAGAGCTCCTCCTACAGTCACAATGAAAGATGGAATATGTAAGAAATTAACAATTGTTTGGATTCCTCCATTGGTTGCCACGCCAAATATTATTGCCAGAAAGCAGCAAACAAATCCTGTTACACTTGCTATATTTATTTTCATAGTTTTTGCCTCCGCTGTTATGATAATTCTCATTAAGATAATTCTCATAATAAGCAAAGCGCTAACTCTATCCAACCTACAAAACAAGGATTTTCTCTACGATTCTGAGATAATTAACTTTTCATCTTAAAAATTAATTTATGTTTTAATTTATCTGCTTTTTTTGTAATCTTTTACTCACAGGAATAAGGATTATATAAAACAAAACCGCATAAAGCATGGTTATTATTCCCACTGCAAGATTAGCTCCTAATGTACTTACATTATTATTTTTCACCATTATAATGACAAAAGAAAATAATGTAACAAAAATTCCGGCAGGAATAAGAGACTTTTGAACAATGCTTATAATATCAAACGCATTTTTAGCCCCTGATGTAACAACTACTGCCGCACAAATCAGTATAAGTTCTATCAAAGACGGAAGATCAATAAACCATCCCACTAATTCCAAATCCAATCCGGTAGATGTAATGAACAGATTTACAATGGCCAGCAAACCCAGTAACATTCCCATAGCAATTGTTATTTTTGATGTTTTCCGGTTCTTTTCATTTTCCTTCAATAAATCCATCATATTTTCTTCTGCTTTAAGAGAATAATTTTCCGGAGGTAATTTTTCACCGGACAGTAACTCATTAACTGAAATATTAAGGGTGTTGCACAAAGATGTCAGAATCTGTGTGTCAGGAACGCCGTTACCGGTTTCCCACTTAGAGATTGTTTTATCACTGACACCAATCCGGTCTGCCAACTCTTTCTGAGTCATTCCCTTGGCTTTTCTTGTCACTTTAATAAATTCTCCCATAGTATTATGGTTCATAAATAATCCCTCCGTTTTTTACTGTGGCTTGTCCATATCTGCAATTTACATAACCTTATATTTTGCTTTTGCATCTAAGGTTTCTCCGTCTAAATGATATATGGCATCAATAATATATTTTCCATAGCTTGCATTTCCGTCAAATTCACTCAATCTGTCATGGGCAATTTCTCCGCATACTCCCATGGCGCAAACAGCTGCAGCGACAGCCTCCAATTTATTGTCAGGATTGGCAACAACATAAGCTGTCACAAGAGCCGATAACTGGCATCCCGTTCCCGTCACACTGCTCATCATGGGATGTCCGTTATATATACAATATGCTTTATTTGCATCAGCAACAATATCAATTGCTCCTGTTATGGCAATTATGGATTTAATTTTAGATGCAAAAGTTTTTGCAAAATTAACTACAGATTTAACATTTTCCTCTGTAACTGAATCAGCGATATCTGCATCCACACCTTTTGTTGTACCTGTACCATCAGCCAGTGTTTTTATTTCGGATATGTTGCCGCGGATAACATCAAAATGCACCTCCTCCATAAGTTTATATGCAGTACTTGTGCGCAAAGAAGATGCCCCTGCACCCACAGGGTCCAAAACAACAGGATGCCCAAGTTCATTTGATTTCTTCCCTGCTAAAATCATGGCCGGGATAGTTCTTTTGTTTAACGTTCCAATATTAATATTTAACCCGTCGCAAATACCGGTAATCTCTTCAACTTCTTCTGAATCATCTGACATAATAGGAGACCCTCCACATGCCAGCAAAATATTTGCACAATCATTTACCGTAACGTAATTTGTAATATTGTGCACCAAAGGTCGTTTCTGTCTTACATTATTCAAAAACTGCTTTAACATATCACCCTCCTAATCTGTTTGCCAAAAAAGGTGTTTTCTTTAAGGATTCAATAATAACCGCTGATAATACTGAGCCTCCTACCGTTGATATCAGGAATGGAACAATATATGCATAAAAGGCAATGTCTCCGGCCACTTTACCCATAAAAAGTATTGCTACAGGATATGCGCATAACCCGCCTAATATTGAAGTTCCAAACACCTCTGCTAAATAGGTTAACCATGTATTTTTAGTTTTATGAAATATAATACCGGATAACAATGCACCAAACATACTTCCCGGAAAAGCCATAAGACTACCCAGTCCAAAAATATTTCTAATGAGACTGGTTGCGAAAGCCACACCCACCCCATAATACGGTCCAAGTAAAACAGCACACAAAATATTTACCATATGCTGCACAGGCGCACACCTGCTTCCAAATACCGGAAATGTAAATAAACTTCCCACTACACCTACTGCACAAAGCAATCCTGCCAATGCTAACTTCTGAGTTCCGTTTTTCTTCATTTTTGCTGTCTCCCTTCAGTAAATAAAAAAGCCGCCGATTTGGCAGCTTTCGTAAAGGCAACACTATTACAAATATCCTCGTATAAGGCATCCCTACGTTGGCATTATCCAAATCAGGTTCCCGGTCGAAGGTCACACCTTCCTCTCAGCCTGTAATACAAGCTCCCGTCTATAATACTACGCAAAAAATATATCACTAATTCCTTATTTTGTCACCCATCACAGGCATAATTTTATCTTTGTAAATTCTGCTTCACAAATCTTACTTTTGCAAATATAACATCAAGGCGATATAAGCGCTTTCCATCCGCCTTCTTTATAAATCTGCTTGTAATATGAAACCTCATCACGAATCAATTCATCTATAACCTTCATACCCAGCAATTCCACAGGTGCCTTATCATCCGTCATAACCAAATTACCCGGAACATATTTTGTTAGTTCAGGAGAAATTTTGTACATCATTGATTTTAACTCTTTATTGTCTTCTGAGTCCACATTGCTTTCAAAGATTTTTATCATATCAGCATTGTTAGATGCAAATAATTCTCTGTTTGTACTTCCGGAAACATCAACTGTATATACGTGGGAAAATACCTTTGATATAGTATCAGAAAGATACTGGTTAATATTTCCCTCCTCAGTACCTCTCATATTCATATTCACTACCATAACCCCATCATCTGTGAGATGTTCCTTTACCAGCCCAAAAAATTCCACAGAAGACATTTGAAAAGGAATGGTGATATCCTGATAGGCATCTACCATAATTACATCATATTTTTCGTTAATGGTATTCAAATATGCCCGTCCATCATAGGTGGTAACCTTCACATTCTCAGGCAATTCAAAATACTCCGCAGCAAGGTCTGTGATTTTCTGATCTATCTCAACGCCATCTATCTTGACATTATCAAAATATCTTGTGCACTGTGTGGCATAAGTCCCGGTTCCGTTTCCTAAAACCAAAATGTTTATCTCATTTTTATAATTAATTCCTGCCATGAAGGGAGCTGCCATGGCATAATCATAATACATTCCTGTAAGCCCTTTCTCTTTTTTGTAAACCGACTGCACTCCAAACAATACATTTGTAGACAGTACCACTTCCTCATCATTTTCATAAACCTGAAGATAGTTATAAATGGACTCTCCTTCGTATGTTAAATCATCCTGCCAGAATGCAAAACTGTTGTCGTGCCCTAAAAACACGCATATTAAAAATATCACCATGCTGATTGGAAGCTTACGGACTTTAGAAAAATTTACTTTTCCGCTCACAAAATATATGACAGCAAGCAGAAGCAAAATCCCTGCAAAAATAAGAAATGTGATGGATGTACCTACTGTTGGAATGCTGATAAAAGTAGGCACAAATGTACCTATAATACTTCCAGTTGTATTTGACGCATTCAGATTTCCAACCAGCTTACCATTGTCATCAAGATTATCGACTGTATATTTTACAAGAGAAGGCGTAACCGTTCCAAGTAAAAATAAAGGGAAGACAAATATCACCATGCACGCTGTAAATCCGGCTATTATAAGAAAATTACTGCTGACTGTGAAAATCAGAAGGGCTGAAATGCCAAGAATTATATATTTTCCCAACACTGGAATCAACGCAATCCATACAGCCGCAATAATAATACGCCCGTACAATTTATCAGGATTAGGATTTTTATCGGCACTTCTTCCGCCATAAATATTTCCCAGAGCCATTGCTATCATAATAGTTCCGATGATGATGGTCCATACAATCTGGGATGAACTAAAATAAGGAGCCATAAGCCTGCTGGCGCCAAGTTCCACTGCCATCACCGACATTCCCGAAAAAAATTCTGTCAGATACAAATAAAATCTGTTTTTTAAAATTGGTCTTTTTTCCTTCACTGCTTCTTCCTTTCGTCCCGCACATCATCCGTCTGCACAAATCCAAGTTTTTCATATACAGCCACTGCATATAAGGATGAATGAACCGTTATTTTCCCGGATAAGTTCTCCTCAAGAACTGCATTCCAAAGAGCTCTGCAATATTCATTAATCTGTACATTTTCAAGTAATACGCTCATGAATTCACGACGTTCACTATCATTCATTTTATCATAAAAATCCTCAAAGTAAATCAACGCTTTATAAATATTATCTCTAGTTACTTTATCTGCCATAATAGAACGTTTCTTTACTTTCGCACCAGCCAGAGAATTTTCAATCTCATCCATCTTATCATATGCTTTATATAGGCTCTCCTCTAAATATGTTTTTCTTCGTTTGTAGTGCTTATCTTCATAATCCAAACCATCAATATCTGCAAGTATG
>JBJEMF010000122.1:0-2147 GCA_051879535.1 Lachnospira sp.
GCAGCTTGTCCAGTTCATCATGGTGGAACTGTTTTACTTTTCCGGTTGCAATATTTTCAATCATAAATCCAGCTATATTTACCGGATCTTTCGCAGAGGAATAAGGTGGTGCATATGCCAAATCCAAATCCTTAAGCTCTGTCGCTTTCATACCGGCACTGATAGCTGTCGCAATCACATCTAAACGCTTATCTACCCCATCATATCCTACAATCTGTGCACCAAGGATTCTTAGCGTATTCTTTTCATATACAACCTTCATAGTCATTATCTTTGCTCCGGGATAATACCCTGCATGAGAAGCCGGAGATAAAACAACTCTTTCATAATCTATTCCGGCATCTTTCGCTGCTTTTTCAGTAAGTCCTGTGCTTGCCGCTGTCATATCAAACAGCTTAATTACCGAAGAACCCATGCTACCTTTATAATGACTATCTAAACCGCAAATATTATCTGCCACAATCCTGCCTTGCTTGTTGGCGGGACCGGCAAGAGCAATAATCGCATCATTTCCTGTAACTGTATGTTTTATTTGTACTGCATCCCCTATCGCATAGACATCTGGCACGGATGTTTCCATTTTATCATTTACGACAATCGCACCCTTCATACCAAGTTCAATTCCTGCCTTTTTTGCAAGTATAGACTCCGGGCTGACACCGATTGCCATAAGCACCATATCGGCACCTATTGACTCATCATCTTTTAAAATAACCTGTAACTTTTCCTTCTCCTCAAACCCAATTACATCACCACCAAGCTTTAGAGCTATCCCCTTACTGCACAATTTATTATGTACAAGCGTTGCCATGTCATAATCTAAAGTATTCATCAGTTGTTTGGGTCTTTGAACTACAGTAATCTTAACACCCAAGTCGCACAGATTTTCAGCAACCTCAAGTCCAATAAAGCCACCGCCTACCATAACTGCAGTTTTAGGCTTTTTTCCCTCTACAAACGCTCGAATTTTTAGAGTATCCTCCACTGTTCTCAGAGTAAAAATCTTTTCATTATCTATTCCCGGAAGATTCGGCATTATCGGCTTTGCTCCCGGTGATAAAATCAATTTATCATAAGGTTCTTCATATACCTTTCCGGTATCCAGATTATGCACTGTAACTGTTTTTTTTGAAGTATCAATGTCCGTCACTTCATGATGAACCTTCATATCAATGCGAAATCTGTCCCATATGCTTTCCGGTGTTTGAAGTGTCAGTTCTTCTTTATCCTCAATCACACCGCCAATATAATAAGGCAGTCCACAATTTGCATATGAGATATAACCGGAACGTTCAAAAACAGTAATCTGTGCATGTTCATTTAGTCTTCTAAGTCTAGTTGCTGCTGTAGCTCCACCTGCAACTCCGCCCACAATTACAACTTTCATCCTTTCACAACCTTTCCTGTATAAGAACCAATCCCTCCAATATTTGTAACATCCAAATATCCCATAGTCTTTAACATTGATGCAGCCCTGGCACTTCTTGAGCCACTTAAGCAATGTACATATATTTTTCTATTCAGGTCCGGTATCTGAATTTTTACATTTTGAATGGACTGCAACGGAATATTAATGCTTCCTTCAATATGCCCTTCTCTGTATTCTTCTACTGTCCTTACATCTAATAAAATCGCATTTTCACTTTTCTTGAATTCCTCTACTCCTGAATTAATATCAGGTTTCTTAAACATATCAAACAAACTCATCGTAACATCGCCTCCAGTTCTGATTTCGGTCTGGCGCCTATCATTTGATTCACTACCTTGCCATCCTTAACAACTGCAAACATAGGAATACTCATTACCTGAAACTGTCTGGCAAGCTCCGGTTCCTCATCTACATTCACCTTACCAACTTTAACCTTACCTGCATATTCTTCTGCCAACTGTGCAACAACAGGTAACATCATTTTGCACGGAGCACACCAACTTGCCCAAAAATCAATCAGTACCGGAATATCCGATTTCATCACTTCATTCTCAAAATTTCCACTTGTTATTTTTAACTCTGTCATTTATGTGCCCTCCTAATGATTCATCCTCTATCTTCATATCTTTTTCCTATTCCCTCTGCGAGTAGTGGATCAACCCTCTCTGTTAAAATGTAAGTATGTCACCACATGCCAAATAGTGTACATTAGCACACT
>JBJEMF010000123.1:0-2113 GCA_051879535.1 Lachnospira sp.
TCATAGCAGCATTGCTTGGAACAGTAACACCATTCTGTTCCTGCTCATCAATCCCACTCTTTATAGGGTTTACAAGTGCCGGACTTCCACTTGGAGTGACTTTTTCTTTTTTAATATCTTCGCCAATGGTAGATTTGGGTTCTCTTGTTCTGTTAATGAGTATTTTTGGTGCTAAAATAGCAATTGTATATGTTGTTCTGGGTCTTGTGATAGCAGTAGCAGGTGGAACGATAATTGAAAAACTGCATCTTGAAAATCAAGTGGAAGAATTTATCAGAAATGCAAAGCAAATTGATGTGCCACAGGAAGAACTTACAGTGAAAGACCGTTTAAAATATTCTGCGGAACAAGTGGCAGGGACATTTAAAAAAGTGTTCCCATATATCCTGATAGGTGTAGGTATCGGCGCTTTTATTCACAACTGGATTCCGGAAGATTTGATTGTGAGATTCCTTGGTAATGGAAATCCATTCGGTGTCATTATTGCAACAATAGCAGGTGTGCCTATGTACGCCGATATCTTTGGGTGTATTCCAATTGCAGAAGCACTCTTGGCAAAAGGGGCAAAGCTTGGAGTTGTGCTTTCCTTTATGATGGGTGTTACTACCCTTAGCTTGCCATCCGTGATTATGCTGAAAAAAGCCATAAAACCAAAACTGCTTGGTATTTTCATAGCAATTTGTACCGTTGGAATTATTATTGTCGGATATTTTTTCAATGCGATACAGTATCTACTTGTTTAGGAGGATGTGAATGAAAAAGAAAGTTGGATTCATAATAATACCGCTTATCATCTTGGCTATTTTGGGGATATGGTTTCTGAAGAATGGAAAAGTTACTGATACGAATGTGAAGCAGGATACACAGCAAACCCAGACAGAACAGAATGCAGATACGGATAAGATTGAAAATGGGAATATAGACAAAGAAGAAGCAGATTTTTCACTAGAGGAAACAAGTTTGATTAATTATGAAGCATTGGCGGCATATGGATTACCAATCATTGTGGATTATGGTTCCGATTCCTGTATTCCATGTAAGCAGATGGCTCCTGTGTTGGAAAAAATGAATGAAGAGATGCAGGGAATAGCCCTTGTAAAATTTGTAGATGTTTGGAAGTATCCTGAAGCAGCAGAGAATGTTCCGATTCAAGTTATTCCTACACAGATACTTTTTCATGCGGATGGCACACCTTTTGTTCCAAGTGACGAGTTGGCGCAGAAGATACAATTTGACATGTATAGTTCAAGAGATACCGGGGAGCATGTATTTACCGTGCATCAGGGAGGACTTACAGAGGAAGAAATGCGTCTGATTCTTAACGAAATGGGGGTGAGTGATTGATAGATAATCTATTAAATGCTTTGTCTGCCATTATAAAGGATAATATCTGGATTTCACCGCTATTCGCGTTGATAGCAGGGATAATTACTTCCGTTACGCCATGTGCATTGTCAAGTGTTCCGCTTATTATTGGATACGTGGGTGGTACTGGGCAGAAAGATACAAAAAAAGCATTTAAGCTATCGTTAACCTTTGCGGTAGGCAATGCGATAACATTTACGACTCTGGGGGTAATTGCTTCGTCAGCAGGGAAACTGATTGGAACATCAAGTTCATGGTGGTACATTACCTTAGGGATTCTCATGGTATTGATGGCATTGCAGACATGGGAAATCATAAATATTATTCCCTCTACCAACCTTCTTTCAAAAAATAGGAAGAGAGGATATGTAGGTGCACTGTCAACAGGAATACTTGGAGGTTTATTTTCATCTCCCTGTGCTACACCGGTGCTTATCGTACTACTTGGTATTTTGGCAAAAGGAAGTAATATGTTATTAGGAATTGTGCTTATGCTTTGTTATTCGCTTGGGCATAGCGCATTGACAATTGTTGCAGGTACATCTCTTGGATTTATACAGAAGATAAATGAAAGTGAGAAATACAATCGTTTCAGTACAATTTTAAAAATTGTGATGGGAATTGCAATTCTTGGAATTGCGCTCTATATGTTTTATTTAGGATTTTAATAAAATGCAAAGGAGATAAAAGAACATGGGATTATTTGGATTTGGTAAGAAAATGGAAGAAGAAACAAAGGGAGGATGCT
>JBJEMF010000124.1:0-2103 GCA_051879535.1 Lachnospira sp.
TAGATACCTCTTGTATTCTTTAGATTTTACCAACCGGCCAAGTCAGTAATAATCTAAATCTACTTGAGGTATTTTTTCGTGTCAATCTCTTGGCCTATTTAAAGTATACAGGAAGCTTTCATGATGATTATTTCAAGATGACTACGCAATATCCACTTAACATACAAAACACTGTAAAAAAACGAAGACGCCCCTTACAGGAAACGCCTTCGTTTGGCATAATATTAATGAATTATTCTGGTTTTGTCAAGCAAATGCATAACAAAGATGGAGTAAACTTATTGTTAGTTGGGAGAAAAAAGAGAACCCTTAAGAAATGAGTTTCGAACCTTTAATTATCCCCATAATACATTCATACATCTCTCTTGTCAAAATGATTCTTTGACTTTCAGGTATACTAATCCTTATTCGGCCTAATTACTTTCTAATCTACAGGTTGTAATTGTCAAGGTCGAAGCCCGTAGGGTGCGTTGCAACCTTGACAATTACATCCTGTAGATTTTTTTGTGTTTAAGGCCGAATAAGGAATTTTATGCACTTATGTGCCATTTTATAATCCGCTTAATCCATTTCTGATTGCTGCTATCTTTTTGGCTGTGAACCCTGGTATAGTTGCCTGCATTCGCTCTATATATCCTTTTGCTTTGTCGTTATGATCCTGCCATACATCATATATTCGCATAGCTTTTACAGGAATATCTTCTGTCCCTGTTCTTTGCAATTCTCTTTGCTCTCTGCTGTACTTTACTAAATCTATTATCTTTTCTCTTCCATAGTTTTTCTCATAACATCTTAGCCGGCTCATTCTATCCGCTCCCAGCTTACTCCATCCCTTAGGTCTCGAACTTAATCTGTCGGATAATACATGGCTTACATGACTCTCTGCACTGCATCCATCTACCTCTTTATTTCGTAAAGTCCTTATTACTGCCTTCCAGTTTCCTAACACGTATGCTCTTAAATCTGTTACATATTTTTCATTTGAAGCTGATTCCTGCATTCTGCTTGTCAGTTTTTCAAATCCTTCTTTATCACGTTTATTAAGCAGCCGGTAGATTTCGCTTTTAACCCATTCTGATTCATCTAACATCTGGTTTGAGGCAGAATTGATGTATTTCATCAGATGGAATTTATCTGCACAGAATAGGGCATGTGGTATGTATTTTGCACCTGCCTTTATCCAGGCTGCTCCATCTCCGCTTATATATACTCTTTCTAATACATCTGTATCATATGTTGCCTCAATGAAGTCATTTACTTCATTCCACATTTTTTCTATTCCTTCAGTTCCTTCATACAGTCCACTAAAGTAATGAGTATTAACTAATTCTTTTTTGCCTTTTACGTTAGGTACTTCCTGCTTGTATTCATAGATATATATCAATCTGCTTATAAAGCTTTTATTATCTTTTGATGGAATCCAGCGTCCATGCTGTTCTGATACATGATCCTCATCTGCCTCAATGAAAAGTGTTTTTATATTTTTCTTCTCATTAAGTTCTTCTACAGGCAGATTTTCTGCTATCTGGTGTACCTTCTGCATGACTGTTGTTTTGGTTATTTTCTGCTTTGATGGCAGAACTTTTGATGCTTCTTCATAGCTTGTTTTTAATGCCTCTGTAAGAATCATGCTCTCTGCAGCTTCTGTAAGCCTTTCGTGTTTTCCAAGATGCATTAACTCTTCAAGGAGATAGTGAAAGCTTCCATCTTCACATTTCCTGTAATAAGTGCAGTCAAAAACAATATCTCCAACTGAGCTGATGAGCGTCCTTTTATCATTTCTCGCTACAGTGTACTTTCCTTTTCTCCAGGAACTATCATATATCTGCTTGTTGACGCTGGATAATATATTTTCCAGAAACCCAGCAGCTAAAGCGTCTGTAGATGTCTTAACAGCTGTCTCTAGACTATAAAAATCTTTTGGGTTACTTAAAAATTTTTCCTCAGCCTCTAATAATCCTTTTACTAATGTCTCTAATAATGCTACAATGTTCATGAGAGTACTCCTTTGTTAACAGTTTTTTGGTCGAAACTTATTATAACAAAAAAGAGTTACTCTCATTTTTATTTTTTCTATTCAACTAACAAAATCTTTACTCCAAT
>JBJEMF010000125.1:0-2079 GCA_051879535.1 Lachnospira sp.
CGAGAGTTCCATCAACATATATACGCCGACCATTTGAACAGCCGTCAAGAGTGTAATTTCGTATGGTTATGGTCGCACCATTATCCACGTAAACATTCCCTTTCCTTATATTAAGCACTTTGGGAGTATTGTCATCGTTTTCCTTGTTTCCAAGACCATCAAGCACTCCTTGAAGTCCGTTCGGGAAGTGAACATCGTCGTCTATATCGTCTTCGTCAGGAATGTCAATCGCCACAGGTTCATCAGTAGTGCCATCATCTCCACCATATTCGTCGAGAAATTCATTCAAACTTTTCTTTTTAAGATAAATATAGTTCCCCGTTTCGTCCAACGATGCCTTATAATTGCAGTCGATGAACATAAACTTGTCAAGGTCTTGTCCTTTAATCGTGTAACTTGTCGTTCCTCTGATTATGGGTTTCTTTAACAAATCTTCCCAATTGGTATATGAGATTTCTATTGGATTTACTATATTAAAATTAGACAAAACCTCTACATAGCTGTTCTCATCGTAAAATTCAACATTTAGTGCATCTAATTCTCCACACAGTTCCATCTTGTTCTTGACTATAATTGGTGCTTCAACAATCAGTTTCGTATCTTTAGATGGAAAGACCTTTATAGAATTGCTCGCTGACATAGAAACACCTCCCACATTCCCACCTGTAAGAGTTACATCATCGCATTTAAACAAAGGGTAGTCAAACGAACGGATGCTTCCGTCATTAACGGTTATCGTCTTTGCCTTAATTGCATACTCACGGTACCCGCTTCCAACATAGCCACCACTGCAATAAAAATTAGCAACATCCGCTACAGGTTTACCATAGCTCATTACATATCCTGTGCCAGAATACTTGACATCTCCAGTGCCATAAAACACTGTCGTATTGTTCAACTCAACTTTTCCAGACAGGAAGCTAAAGTCACACCCTTCATAAAGGTTAAACATTCCATTCGGCAGGCTTATGTCTTCATTAATGCCTGTGAACGTAACGTTATCTCCCATTATCAATGCTCCGTGCACTTCGAAGAGAGACCTTTTAAGTTGACTGTTGTTATTATAGTTTAAAATAATGTCTTGAAACACAGCCTTACTTCCTTCTTCAGAAACAAACGTATATTCACTGTTTCCAGAAATTATAGAAGACAAAGCATCTGGAATACTTATTGGACCGCCCGTAAGTTTTACGAGACAACGACTGTGGAAATAAATTGGCACATCGATTTCTATTCCTTGTTCAGGTATTTCCAAAGTTGTAAGTTCTGAATTATTTACTAAAGCAAATCTATTTGTTTGAGCTATTAAGTCTAATCTATATTGAAGTGATGATGCGTCTGTTATTGGTTTCTCTATCAATACAATTTTATTATCCTCAAGTTTTGTATCTATTGGTCTATACGTAGGTTTGGGATATGTTTGCATTGGCCAAACCGTTGTTGTTACACTGATGTTATCTACGTCATTTTGTGTAAGCGTATAGCCATTATCACCTTGTGCAATAACATAGCCATAAGATTCTTTACATCTAATATTTATTTTATTAGATACTTTATTATAAATACTTACAGTGTTTTTGTTTAGTACATCAATATTCTCAATCTTGCAAGTTCCATTCATATTCAAGATAAATTTATCCGCTTTCATGCTTGAAACTTCACCTTTTTTTATCGTTATTTTGCCACTTCCAGTTATTGAATGGTTGATTTTACCACCATCCAAAATAAATTCATCCGAATCTTGCTCCATTGTTACTGCATAATAACAGCTCGTTATTACGCGCATACCATCAATTACCATTTCTAATCTTGAACCATCAGAAGAAATGCCATTGATTAATCCAGCCTTACAAATTAGTTTACCACCATCTATATTAACTACAGGATTATAGCTAATTGAAGTAATTTTCAATTCGACTCCTTCTCCTATTGTAAGGGTGCTATTATCCTCTACATTGACCAATGCACCATCACAATTGCGAATTAATGTGCCATTCTGAAACTCTACATTTATACCATTTCTTACATACAGAGTTTCAGTAACATCACTGTCAAATTCCGACAAGTCAATGATAGTAG
>JBJEMF010000126.1:0-2073 GCA_051879535.1 Lachnospira sp.
CTTAAGTTTTGAATGAAAACAGCCGAAACTGCGGCTATTATCGCTAGTTTCAGCTGTTGTCTGTGTAGTGTTCTGGCCCTTATTTTTATGATTTTTAAAATATTTTTTAATACTTGAGGAACCTTCTGAGTTCCTCTTTTGATTTGTATTTTTTAGTGGTATCCTGATCACCAAATATCTTGCCGCACTCTATTAGTATCTCATCAGTGCTTAATATCCGGTAGTAGTTCTTCTCTTCCGGTATGCATCGGTATTTTTTAAGAGAACTCAGTATCTGATGAGCCGGATATTTATTATCAAGCCTGTTCTGTAACAGTCTTAGTAATACTATGGCAGTAAAACAGGTGGTAAAGTGAGCTTCGATATGAGGATTGGTTGTAACATATATAGGTCTTGTATCAAGTTCAGATTTGGTTATCTTGAATGTCTCCTCTATTCTGGCTAAGCCTCTGTATACCTGTCTTAGCTTTACATCATCCATTTTAAGTTCGCTGGTTACTATGGAATAGTAGCCATCATACTTCTTTTCTTCTTCTATTTTTTCCTCATCAAGCTTAAGATTAAGAGCTACAACTTCACCAGTCTCCTCATTATAGGCAATATTGCGTACATATCCTGAAGCACCCTTGGCTGAGACTCTGTCATATTTTTTGGGATGAGCGATAAGGTCTTTGGCTCTGTTTACTGACTTTTCTCTTTCAAGGCGCTGCTTCTTGGCATACTTTTCAGAATAGTAGACCATCTGTTTCTGATCAACCAGTACTGATTTCTTTTTGGTTTTACCATTAATCTCTACATTCACATTGAGTTTCTTGGGATAGATTCTTGATTTATGTCTGAAAGTAATGGTTTCCCCGTTTTCTTCAATCTTTGTATCCTCATATCCTTCAGGGTTTATGCACCAGTCCTTGAACTCTTTGTCAGCGCTTCTTATTGACTGGCCATATACATAGCCATCCATCTGATTGTCATCAGAACTGTTATTGCCGTTAAGGTAGTAGATATTGTCTGAAGTATTGAGACCTCTATCAGCTACAACGATGGTTCTCTTAAACCCATAGCTTATCTTGGCTTTCTTTATTATAGGAAGCATATTCACTTTCTCAGATTCGTTTCCTGGAAAAAGTCCATATGATAAAGGTATGCCACTGGCATCCATAAGTAAACCCAGTTCAATAATGGGGTCTTTCCTGTGATTTTTCTCAGGCCCATACTTCCTGTATCTTTTAAGAAGCAGGTTCCCCTCATCATCCTTTTCATCTTCATCGGGAGAAGATACATCATAATAGTAGTTGGTGCAGTCAAAGTAGGTGGCACTTATATCTCTTTTATATATGGTAACAGAATGATCATATATCCATCTTTGAAGATCTTCATCATACTTTGTAATGATATCTAAGGCTCTATATACATCATCAAGACTGAAGCCATCAAACTTTTCAAAGAGATAATCCTTATTCTCATATGTATACTTCTTGCTTCCTGGATTGATGATTCTTGAAAAGACCAATAGTTCAAATATCTTCTCAACCGGTAAGCCTGTATCTTCCTTCTCCAGTTTCTTTTTGAAGAATTTGTCTATTTCAAGTTCCTTGTATATATGCTTTATAAAACCATAGCCAATATTTTTCTCTTCACTTGAGCCTACAGTAAGCTCTTCATTCAGGTCTATTACCTTTGTAATGAGCTTTTTCTTTCTTTCTTCCTCTGATTCAAGCGTCATCTGTTTGGCAAGCTTTTTAAAATGAGCTACGGGATCTTCATACTGATCTTTATATTCATCCGCATAGCCTATAACCTTAATCGGCTTATCCTTTGACTTGCCAGATTCAGGATCTCTATACTTTTCAACAATGGTCATATATATTCTTCCATTAGGTTTCACAGCTTTCTTCAGGTACATGGTCAGTCCTCCATATACCTATTATATCACAAACCACTACAGAACACTACACAGAAAATGAAAAGTATTGACAAGTTTTTCGTTCCTTTTTCACAAGAAAAGCCGCATGGTTATGCGACTTTGATAAAAATAATTTTATTTTTGATTATATGATATCTTCAAAACTCAGG
>JBJEMF010000127.1:0-7907 GCA_051879535.1 Lachnospira sp.
CTAAGAGGCTCATCGGAACGGTTAGCACAATGGAATGCAAACAACTTTCTTTGTGTAATTTGCTAGGACATAAAATTAAAAGGAGCTTTTAACACTCTAATCTTAATAGGAAATTCCTCCGAATTTCCTATTAAATAAAAAACAGAACTTAAAAAGTTTTGAATATAAAAAGTTTAAAAGGAGATTAAAAAATGACAATTTATGATGAGTTAGTTGCCAGAGGTCTTATAGCTCAGGTAACAGATGAGGAAGTAATTAAGGATTTAATTAATAATGGAAAAGCTACATTTTACATTGGATTCGATCCTACTGCTGACAGCCTTCATGTAGGACATTTTATGGCACTTTGTCTTATGAAGAGACTTCAGATGGCAGGAAATAAGCCGATTGCTCTTATCGGTGGAGGAACCGGTATGATTGGAGATCCATCAGGAAAGACAGATATGAGACAAATGCTCACACCTGAAACTATTGAGCATAACTGTGAGTGTTTCAAGAAGCAGATGAGTAAATTTATTGACTTTTCAGATGGAAAGGCATTATTTGTTAACAATGCAGACTGGCTTTTAAAACTTAATTATGTGGATCTTCTTCGTGAAGTAGGAGCATGTTTCTCTGTTAATAATATGCTTAGAGCTGAATGCTACAAGCAGAGAATGGAAAGAGGATTAACATTCCTTGAATTCAACTATATGATTATGCAGAGCTATGATTTCTACATGTTATATCAGAAGTACGGATGTAATCTTCAGTTTGGCGGAGATGACCAGTGGAGTAATATGCTTGGTGGTACGGAGCTTATCAGAAGAAAATTAGGTAAGGATGCCTCTGCTATGACTATTACGCTTCTTCTTAATTCAGAAGGAAAGAAAATGGGTAAGACTGTAAGTGGTGCAGTATGGCTTGATCCTGAAAAAACATCACCTTATGAATTCTACCAGTATTGGAGAAATGTTGATGATGCCGATGTATTAAAGTGTATTCGTATGTTAACATTTTTGCCATTGGAAGAAATAGATGCCATGAATGACTGGCAGGGTTCACAGCTTAATAAGGCTAAGGAAATCCTTGCATTTGAGCTTACTAAGATGGTTCATGGTGAGGAGGAAGCCAAGAAGGCAGAAGAGACAGCTAAAGCAATCTTCACCGGTGGAGATGCAGCAAATATGCCTTCAGTTAAACTTGAAGATGATGCATTTACAGATGGAAGCATAGATGTTGTTTCTCTTGTATTTGCAGCAGGACTTGCAGCTACAAAGTCAGAGGCAAGAAGAGCTGTACAGCAGGGTGGCGTTTCTGTTGCAGGAGATAAGGTGACAGATATTGCTGCAAGATTTGATGCGTCAGCATTTGAAGGCGAAGGTGTTGTTGTAAAGAAGGGAAAGAAGTCTTTCATTAAGGTTTCAAAGTAATATGAAGAAAAACGAGATTACATTTATTAGATTAATGAGCCTTGCAGGGATAATAGGTCTGAATTTTCTGATATTAATATTATTTGCAGGGGAAAATGTATTTCAAAATATAATTAATAATATGAATAACAATGTATATGACATTGAATCCGGTGCATCTTCCATTTATAATCTTTATTATTATATGGGGCTCAATGTTGTATATAAAGTGATATTTCCCATAACAGTGTTTGTTATGGGGGTAGCTTTTGTGTCAGTGCTTTTAAGAATTAATAAAGCAGGCTGGGCAGCCATGGCGGCCAATGTATGTTCTTTGATTACAGGAATATTTCTCCTTTTTGCAAGGGTTTATGAGGGCTCTGTGGGAGTACATAAGTTTATAGATGGATTTTACATGGAAAATGTAATTTCATCACAGATAGAGACAGCCCAGTTTATGCCTAAATTTCCAATAACGTACATTCTTGTTATTATTATTTCTGTTCTTGGTCTCTTAATGATAAGGAGCAGTAAAATCTGCCGGATAAAAGCATATAATAATGACACCGGTATAGGAGCCGTTAATTATATGATTCCGGGTATGGCTGGTTTTGTTATCCTTCAGTTATTCAGGGATATGTTATGCAGAATAGGGGCCGGAATTGCATCGAATAAGACCTGGGTTACTTATACATACATCAAGGATTATTATATCGGAAGCAATATGTTTTTCAGTCTTTCCTGGATGATGATGTTTATGATAGTGACTTGTGTAGCTGTTATAATTAAACACGGAAGAATAAAAAAATTATCCGACAGAAAAATTATGTTGGCAATAACGGTTTTGATTCCATCCTTAATTGTGTTGGCTGCAAGTGTAATTTATTACTTTAATCCACCGGGGTTATTTGGTGTACTTACCCTTGACGTAGAATTATGTGATATGACAGAAAATGCATTTTTAGCGTATCTAATCAGATATAGCATTTCTATGATTTCTGTATTTGTCTTAATCTACATGACTGTTAATGATATTATTTCAACAAAGAAGCTTTTGCTTGTTAGCACAGGAAATGCTTTGTTAAGTTTTGTACTTATAGTTGTTGTCAAGGGGATTTCTGTTGCCTCAGGGTATTATCTATGTGCATTGATTGATGTTATTACCATGGTAAGTGCGGTGATAATCAGAAATAAAGCAAGATGAATATAATGATATGAGCTGTGTTAGAGTAAGGATTTGTGTGATTATAGTTTAATAAAAAACGGAGAGTGCTTATTAATGAAAAAGCATTCTCCGTTTTTTATTGTGGGTCGTGACCCTTGTGGTTCAGGATTCTGTGAGCCTTGTAGCACAGAATTATTAATTGGATTTTAAATTATATTTTTGCATTGCGTGTTGTCCATGAAATGTCTGTGTTTGCCATCATGGAATAGTTGGTATAATATACTACAAATCCCGGCTTTGAACCGGCAGGCTTCTTGACTTCTTTTTTCTGAACATAGTCTATTTCCACCTTATCCTGGTCCCTTCCCTTTGAATAGTAGGCAGCAAGGGAGGCTGCTTCTTCAAATGTGCGGTCCGGGAGTTCCTTACCGTCGGACTTAACAATCACATGGGAACCGGGCATTTTTTTTGCATGGAACCACCAGTCGCTGTTAGAGGCTGTTTTGAAAGTCAGCTCATCATTTTGCAGATTATTTTTTCCAACATAAATATGGAAACCGTCAGAGGACACAAAGTGGAGAGGCTTATTATTCTGAGGCCTTGAATTTCCTTTTTTTGCAGATTTTTTTATATAACCTGTGTGGGAAAGTTCTTCCTTAATGTTATTAAGGTCATCTTCTGTAGTGGCGATATCCAATGCATTTTCAATTGATTCAAGATACTGGATTTCTTCGGTTATTTCCTTAATAAGTCTGGTACCTGCTTCATAAGTTCTTTTTAATTTGTTATATCTTGCAAAATATTTATTAGCATTTTCTGTAGGCGTTAAGGTGTTGTCCAAGGGAATGGTTATTTCCTCGTTGGTATAGTAGTTGAGAGCTGTCAATTTATCAGCACCGTCTTCTATATTGTAGCCGTAGGTATTGATGAGTTCACCGTATATGCGGTATTTGTCTTTCTTTTCAGTATCTTTTAATTGCTTTTCCTGAATGTCAAGTTTTTTGTATGAACGTTCCAGAATAGTTGTGACGATTTTTCTTATATCTGTCGACTTCTGGCGTATACGTGTATGGATTTCTTTCTGATGGTAGTAGCTTCGAATAACTTCGCTTATATTATCCAATTCAGTAAGATTATCATACATGGTGAGTTTGATTGCGGCAAATTCAGCGGGAATATCATTATCATAAACTATATTCGGAGAAAATTTTCCTTCAATAATATCTTTTTTGATTGATTCCAAAATGTCGTAAAGCTTCACAACCTCGGGCTTCTCAAGGCAGTTTGCCGGTTTACGGCTGTCTATTCCTGCCCTGAAACATATTTCTTCAGCAATACAGGTACTTATGCCGGTAAATGTAAGGCAGATTGCTTTTGACAGAGCTTCCGGCTTTGTCAGGAGATTGGCTGAATATACTTCATAATCCAGAAGCATAGGATTATATTTGTCGGATGTGTTTGGAATAAAATATTTTCTGCCGGGAAGAACTTCTCTGACAGAACTCATCTGAGAGGACACATGTTTAATGCTGTCTAATATGTTGTTATTGTCATCACATAGAATTATGTTACTGTGTTTACCCATGAATTCAGCAATCAGGTGTTTTTTACATAAATCGCCCAACTCATCAAGATGTTCGATTTCTATATCAATTATTCGCTCAAAATCCGGCTGTGTCACAGATATAATTCGCCCGTTATTAATATGCTTTCTTAAAAACATGCAGAAATTAGGGGCTGTTACGGGACTTGGCTTATTATCATCTGTCATGTATGCAAGGGGAAGTGATGCATTAGCAGAAAGAACAACTCTGTACTGTCCCTTTGGAGATTTAACAGTAATTAATAATTCATCAGTTTCCGGCTCTGCTATTTTATATAATCTTCCTCCAACAATGGTATCGTTTAATTCTTTTACAAGGTTTGCAATTGTCAATCCGTCAAAGGCCATAATATTACCTCTTTATATATATTTTATAAAAATTTAATGGAGATTTTATGGGGTCTGACCCCATAAAATTTCTATTAAATATTCTATCACATATATGGGATGTTGTCTTGTGGGGCAGGCAGATTCTTGATATAATATCTTAGTCTGAATAGTATATTGTGTTTGTTAAAATCTGATTCAGATGTATATTAATATGCACGTTTTATGTTGCGTAGATGGGAGAATCTTATGATTAAGAGTATGACAGGCTTCGGAAGAAGTGAAATCGTCAGAGGAAACAGAAAAATTTCGGTTGAAATTAAATCAGTAAATCACAGATATTTGGAAACAGGTATTAAATTGCCGAAAAAACTGAATGCCTTTGAATCAAAAATAAGAGAAACTATAAAAAAATATGCTTCAAGAGGCAAAGTCGATGTCTTTATTACATATGAAGATACTTCGGAAAATAATGTAAGTCTTCGTTACAATGGGGAACTTGCCAGAGAATACAAAGAAATTCTTGATACAATCGCTTCTCAGTTTGATATTAAAAATGATATAACTGCGGGTTCTTTATCAAGATATCCTGAAGTTATCAGTACCGAAGAAATTAAAGAGGACGAAGAAGAACTCTGGCAATTTATTGAAGAGGCAGTTGTTAAGGCTTGTGAGCAGTTGGTAGAAACAAGAATCATTGAGGGTGAAAATTTAAAGAAGGATTTATTGAACAAACTTGATCATATGGATGAGCTTGTTAGATTTGTAGAAACAAGAAGTCCCGAAATTATGAAGGAGTACAGAAATAAGCTTGAAGCAAAGGTGAAAGAGCTTCTTGGAGACACAACAATTGATGAGAGCAGAATTGCAACAGAGGTTGTTATATATGCTGATAAAATATGTGTTGACGAGGAAACGGTAAGACTTCACAGCCATATAGACCACGCCAGAAAATGTCTTGATGAAGAGGGCGGAATCGGAAGAAAACTTGATTTTATTGCCCAGGAAATGAACAGAGAATCCAATACTACATTGTCCAAAGCTAATGATATTGACATATCCAATACGGCAATTGAACTTAAGACAGAAATTGAAAAGGTAAGAGAACAGATTCAGAATATTGAATAACTACTTGCAGGATTAAAAAAGTTTCTGTATAATAACTTGTGCGCTTTTTAATGCGCAGAAAATGGAGCAGTTATGAAGGATAAAGGTTTATTACTTGTGGTTTCCGGATTTTCGGGAGCCGGTAAAGGTACAGTAGTTAAAAGACTGTTAGAACTTCACAATGATTATGCATTGTCTATATCTGCAACAACCCGTAAGCCAAGACCCGGTGAAGAGGATGGAAGAGAATACTTCTTTAAAACTAAGGAAGAATTTCAGCGGATGATAGATAACTCAGAACTTCTTGAATATGCCTGTTATGTGGATAATTATTACGGAACTCCTAAGGCATATGTTGAGAAACAGCTTGAAGAGGGCAATAATGTCATCCTAGAGATTGAGATTCAGGGGGCTCTTAATATTAAAAGTATATTCCCTGAAGCAGTTCTTATATTTATTATGCCTCCAAATGCGTCAGAACTTGAAAAAAGGCTCAGAGGCAGAGGTACCGAGGATGAAAGTACTATACTGGCGAGATTATCAAGGGCTAATGAAGAAGCAGAAGGTATAGAACGTTATGACTATATTGTGATTAATGATAAAGTCGACGACTGTGTTGAGACAATCAATAACATTGTTTTGTCTGAAAAGAAAAAAGCGTTAAAAAATATTGAATTGATTAATAGCATAAGAGATGAGCTGAAGGCTTATTCGAAAGGAGAAAAATAATGATACATCCATCATATTCAGAGTTAATGGCAGTGGTAAACAGCGAGGTTGAAGAGGGCGAGCAGCCTTTAGTACAAAGCAGATATTCAATCGTTAAGGCTACTGCTGCGAGAGCTAAAGAAATTATTGATGCCAGAACTGTAGAAGAAAAAATAAAAAAAGCTCGTATGGAAGCTAACAACAATCCAAAGGATAAGGACAGTAAAGATAAGCCAGAGGAGAGAAAAATTTCTGAGGAGGATGCTAAGAAACTTCAGATAGGAACTCCATTAATTGACAACGCAAGTAATATGAAGCCTCTTTCAATTGCTGTTGAAGAGCTTTATGAAGGTAAGGTTAAGATTGTCGGTAATGGCGATGACAGTGAGATTATGTAATGATATGGATTAGCTGCTCTTTTTGAGCAGCTTTTTTGGTATAAACAATGGAAATGGAGGGTCACATGCCATCTTGTAGTTATGATGAAAAGAACAAAACAATAAACTGTTGTTATTCTTTAAAATGCGGAAGCTGTGTATATTCCGGAATGACATATGAAAATGAACTTAAGGTCAAACAGGATTATGTGAGTAAATTATTTAAGGGAGTATGTAATGTTGATGATATTGTGGGAATGTATCGTCCGATTTATTACAGAAATAAGGTACACGCCGCAGTGGGACAGGACAAAAACGGCAATATTATCACAGGTTCATATCAGGAGAATAGTCATAAAATAGTTGATACAGGCGAGTGTCTTATCGAAGATAAAGTATGCAAGGATATTATCATAACCTTAAAGCAGCTCTTTAAGTCTTTTAAATACAAGCCATATAATGAGGATACGGGAAAAGGCTATATGAGACATATTCTGTTAAGAAGAGGATTTTCCACCAAGGAAATTATGCTGGTATTGGTAACCGGAGATAATACATTTCCGTCAAAAAATGCATTTGTTAAGGTCCTGTTGGATAAACATCCGGAAATAACCACAATAGTCCAGAATATTAACAGTAGTAATACAAGTATGATTCTTGGTAAAACAAGCAAGGTCATTTACGGAAAAGGTTATATTGAAGATGTATTATGCGGATGCAGGTTTAGAATAAGTGCATCATCATTTTATCAGATTAATCCCCAGCAGACAGAAAAGTTGTACAAGACAGCGATAAAAATGGCAGATATTACCAGAAAAGATACTGTTATTGATGCATATTGCGGAATTGGTACAATCGGCATAGCTGCATCCAAAAAGGCTGGTAAAGTTATTGGTGTGGAATTAAACAGTGAGGCGGTTAAAGATGCTGAAATTAATGCAGAAATAAATAACATTAAAAATATTTCATTTGTTAATGAGGATGCAGGAGAATTCTTGGTTGATTATGTCTCAAAACACAAAGCAGATGTTGTCTTTATGGACCCTCCAAGGAGCGGAAGCAGCAAAGAATTTCTTGATTCCCTTGGTATAATTAAACCGAAAAGGATTGTTTATATTTCATGTAATCCCGAAACTCAGAGGCGTGATGTGGAGGCGCTTATGAAGTATGGATATGAGGTTAAAAAAATGGTTCCGTTTGATATGTTTCCGCATACGGAGCATGTGGAG
>JBJEMF010000128.1:0-2044 GCA_051879535.1 Lachnospira sp.
GCATAGAAGATATTGAACAATACATGGCAAAATGGCAGGGAGAATTAGCAGAAGCTAGAGGAATGCTTGCTAATATTGATAAAAACTCCAGACCGAAACCATGGAAAAAGAAGTGCGAGTTTTCTAAAGCTGATGTTGTGGGCAAGCTGCATATGGTATTGGGTAATGGAGTTTATATTGATACTTTGAACCTTATGCCAAGAATACAAAATCAGATTCGTAGTCTGGCAGCATTTGATAATCCGGAATTTTATAAAAATAAAAGGCTTGGATATTCAAATTACTACAATTTTAGTGCTGTGTATTTAGGAAAAGATATAGATGGGTACATACAGGTCCCGAGGGGACTGAGAGAGAAATTAATAGAAGAATGTGAAAAGGCAGGGATTTCTGTTGATGTTTCTGATCAGAGAGAAACAGGACATCCAATCCGAGTATCTTTTAAGGGAGATTTGCGAACGCAGCAGGAGCTGGCGGCAGAAAAATTACTGTCACATTCGGATGGTGTTCTGAGTGCGGCAACTGCATTTGGTAAGACGGTAGTATGTAGTTATCTTATTGCTGAGCGAAAAGTAAATACGCTTATCCTGTTACAAAGCAAAGACTTACTGAATCAGTGGGTTGATGAACTGAATAAGTTCTTGGAAATAAAAGAAGAACCACCGGAATATGAAACAAAAACAGGAAGAAAGAAGAAGCGAGACAGTGTGATAGGAATTTTGCACGGCAGTAAAAATACATTAACAGGTATCATAGATGTTGCAATGGTTGGTTCTATGTATAGCAGGGGAAAGTTTAATGAACGGATTAGTTCTTATGGAATGGTAATCATGGATGAATGCCATCACGCAGCTTCCAATACATCCATGGAATTATTACAGAAAATTAATGCAAAGTATGTGTATGGTGTTTCAGCTACACCAAAACGTGGTGACAGCCTTGACAGGATCATTTATATGTTGCTGGGTCCACTGAGACACAGGTTTACTGCGTTGGAGAGGGCGCAAGAGCAGGGAATCGGACATTATTTTGTCCCGAGATATACAAGAGTAGTCGATAATGCAGAAAGCAAGGATGATATCAATAAGGCATATAGTCTGATTAGTACCAGTCGGGTACGTAATGAGATGATTGTAAACGATGTGATAACTTGTGTTACAAGAAAACAGACCCCGGTAATTTTGACAAAGTTTAAGGAGCATGCAAAATTTTTATTTGATGCTTTGAAAGAGGAAGCAGATCATGTATTTCTTCTATATGGTGATAACTCCGATAAGGAAAATGCAGAAATACGAGTAAGGTTAAAGCAGGTTCCTGAAAATGAATCACTTATTTTAGTTGCAACCGGTCAGAAGATAGGAGAAGGGTTTGACTTTCCAAGACTGGATGTATTAATGCTTGCAGCTCCTGTGTCTTTTGAAGGGCGTCTTGAACAGTATGTGGGAAGACTGAATAGAGATTATCCCGGAAAAGAAGCCGTTTATGTGTATGATTATATTGATTCTCATGTCCGCTTCTTTGATAAGATGTATGCAAAAAGGTTAAGAACATACAAAAAGACAGGTTTTTCAATATGGACGGGAGAGTTGCAGTCTAAACAGATGATAAATGCAATATTCGATTCCGGAAATTACACTGAAAAGTTTGAGCAGGATATAGTGGAGGCAGAAAAAATGGTGGTAATTTCCAGCCCGGATATCAGACAGGACAAGATTGAGCGATTCTTATTCCTGATGAAGGGAAGACAGGAAGCAGGCGTAAAGGTAACTATCATCACAACAGATCCGGAAGAGATTGTTTATGGAAGTTCGGATGTATGCCATGAGTTAATCAGAACAATGCAGCTGGTAGGGATGAATGTAGTAACAAAAACAGAAGTAGAAGAACGGTTTGCTGTCATTGATGATGAATTAGTATGGCATGGTGGCATGAATCTTCTTGGAAAAGTAGATGTTTGGGATAATTTAATGCGTATCAGGAATCATCAGGTTGCAGCGGAATTGTTGGAAATTGCACTGGGATATTTATCAGAAAAATAAGGAGA
>JBJEMF010000129.1:0-1993 GCA_051879535.1 Lachnospira sp.
ATCGTATTCCCCATATTGACTTCTCCTTTCCTACTTTATTACAGTACACTTTTGTGTCCTCATTTGCTTGCATTATATCAGTACACATTTGTATCTGTCAAGTATTTATATTAAATTTTTATACACAAATGTGTCCCAATGTGATAGAATAGGTTTATCAAAACATAAAGGAGCTGTTTTCATGACTACTGGGGAAAAGATTAAATATTTTCGCAATATGCGTGGAATATCGCAGGAAATGCTCGGTCAACTGTCCGGCATAAACTCCGCTACAATTAAGAAATATGAATATGGTATTCGCAATCCAAAGCCAGATCAGCTACTGAAGATTGCCAACGCATTAGGTATCAGCATCAATATTTTTATGAATTTTGATATAGAAACTGTTTCAGATGTGTTGTCCTTACTGTTTAAGCTGGACGATCAGATTGATATGAAATTCGAGGCAGAAAAGGACGAAGAAGGAAACTTTAAGCCTGCTACAGTCAAAATGTCCTTTAAGAATCCTATGATAAATAAAAAAATCTGCACTTATATGAAGGCTCTGGAAATCAGGGAAAATATGATAAATTCAAAAGATGATTATTCCGAAGAAGAGTACAATGCCAGCTTGCAGCGTATCAATGAGAACATTGAAGAAATCAAGCAACATCTACTTGATGATAGCATGGTAGTGAAAAAGGGAACAGACAGGCTTACTGTGAAAGTTTACCCAAATTGAGCGAAACTTCTTGAAATGTCAAACATAACATGATAATATCTAAGTAAACAGAAAGCACCCACTCCAAAGGTGGATGCTCCGAGTTTAGGCTAAAGAAATGTCCTTACGGACACCGCCTATCCTGTGGATCAGACAGGATAGGCATTTTTATTTTCGCCTGCTCTTCCTCGAAGAAATTTTCTCTTTGTCGAGAAAGGCAAGCAACGCTACAATCAAGCTACCAAAGGACATCAGCAAAGCTAATATCCCAATGAAAATCGAAATGATCTCATAAGCTGTCATCGGCGCCACCTCCCTTCCTATGTATTCCGGTAAACCGGTATCATAAACTCGGGAGGCTACCACCCTGTCATGGGTACTTTCCTTAAGCGATATTCTAACACATACAGTATCTCTTCTTCAATAACAATACATTAATTTATATAATAATAGCACTCATATTTTTCAAACTCTAATAATATACTATCTAACCTTTCAAGCTAATAATCTACTGAATCTTCCTGATTCTCTTTCATTTCAATTATTTCATCCCAACTTAATCTTCCCATCAACTATATCTGAGATAACCTCCACCAAGAATTCATGCTCTCGTTCTAATACACGTGTAGCCAGTGTCTCAGGTGTATCACTCTCCATAACTGGAACAATTGTCTGTGCAACAATCTCACCACTGTCATACTCCGCACTTACTCTATGTATCGTGACTCCTGTTTCTTTCTCCTCAGCCTCAATAACCGCAGTATGCACATTCATTCCATACATACCTTTTCCTCCAAATTTAGGTAGCAGTGCAGGGTGGATATTAAAAATTCTATTATCATATTTCTCTAAAATGGATATATGCAATAGCCTCATATATCCTGCCAAGAAAATCATATCAATATTATACTGTTCGAAAAGGGTCAATATTTTATCTGCCAAAGCATTTTCACTTCCCTCTGTTTTTGCACTCAAATGAAAATGATCGATTCCTTCTTTTTCCGCTCTTTGAAGAGCCATTGAATCTCCATTATTGCTAATAATAACTACTACCTTTGCACTAATTTTATTATTTTTACAACCATCAATAATTGCCTGTAAATCGCTACCGCCATGTGATGCAAATACTGCTATATTCATTTTTTCCTCCTGTTTTTTGTTTTGTTTCTATTTCTAAATAGCTTAGTTGAGCAAATTTCCCTTGATAAAAGCCGCTATTCCCTCTTCATCATTTGAACCGATTACAATATCTGCTTTATTTTTAACCTCATCAATTGCATTCCCCATTGCAAC
>JBJEMF010000130.1:0-28634 GCA_051879535.1 Lachnospira sp.
GATTTAATCTGCGGTAAAGCTGCCGTAGGTGGGAACTATAATTCGACGCGTGACAAGGAGGCGATAGAGCATTTTAACAATGCTCTTGAAATTGCTGGCTCTCAAGATGTGAAATCAATATATGCTAATTTATCAAGATGTTATGAAAATATAAACTATGATAAGGCGTATGAGTATATGAAGGAATTTCAAGCCTTTAGTTATAATGATATAAACTATCCTAAAAAATGTATGATGCATTTTTACCTTAGAAAGAAAAGATATGAAGAGGCAAAAAGATGTGTAGAAACCTTTACCGGATATAAAGAAATAAACAGACTCATACAGTTTAGGATAGAATTGTGTGAAGCTGATAATGATGAAGATAGAGCCGGAATTATTGAAAATATAAGAAACTATATGCCTTGTATACAGGAAAGTGAAATGCGTTCTGAAAAAAACGGTTATCATGTAAAAAGAGGCGGACACTGGACTGAAAAGAATGCATGTCTTATAGGAGATATATATTATTTTATTCTTGGGGATGATGAAATGGCAATCAGATATTATACACTGTGTATTGAAATAGTTGATTATCAACTTCAAATATCTGAAAAAACACCTAATTCCCAATTCAAAAATGCTAAGAAAAAAACCTCATATGCACATTATATGCTTACCAGAATATATGCTGAGAATTCGAAAAAGAAACAAATGCAGAAGCACGCCGATGCATTTATGGATTATTTGAAGGAATATTATTCAGAGGATGATTCTAAGTCTGTAGAAGAACAGTATATTAATGCAATAGATGATTTCGCTATCAGAGGATTAAAAAAGAATGCAGACTATTTATACATAAAACCATCAACTGAAATGGGAACGGAAAACAGTGGTGATTATAATGCCTGCAAGCTGGCAAGAATCTATATTGCGAAAGGAAATATAGACAGGGCTGAGGAAATTGCTGTATATCTGGCAAAGAAGTATAGAAAAGATATGCCGGCAATAGTATTTGCACTTATGGGCGATCTTGCGCGTGTACATGGTAACCGTCTTTCTGCAGAGCAAATGTATAGAGCTGCGATAAAGAAAAATCCGTGGGAGGCTTATGAAGTAATAGGATATTTGAATAAAGAGGTGACAATGTGAATAAGGATAAATTTCAAAAAAATAAAGCGTACTACCACCTTCCCGGGTTGTTTGAGTTTTATGAATTGTATCGTGAATTTTTACCAATATTTCGTGAACACCGGGAATACTTTTACGATTGGTGTGATATTGGCTCGATATATGGTGCGACCTCTGATTGTATTTGGGGCGGAGGGCGTACCTCGTATGGAAATCACGATTCTCATGAGGTCCTTAAATTGATGCAGGAATACGGAATTTCTGCGCGGCTTACTTTTAGCAACTCCCTGCTTAGAAAAGAACACCTTTTGGACAGAAAATGTAATGATTTATGTGCTTTATTTGAAGAAAGCAAAGAGATACAGAATGGTGTCATTGTCCACTCGGATTTGCTTCTAGACTATTTGAAAATGAATTATCCGGGGCTGTATTTTGTTTCTTCCACCACCAAGGTTTTGACAGATTTTCAGCAATTCCTAAGGGAAGCAGAACGGAAAGATTTCCTTTATGTCGTACCGGATTTTCGCCTGAACAAGGCTTTTGATAAATGGAATACCCTGTCCGCCCACCAGAAAGACAAAGTGGAATTTTTATGCAACGAATGTTGCTTTATTGGATGCAAGGACAGGAAAGTATGTTACGAGGCAGTAAGCCGCAAAAATCTTGGAGAAGACTGCCCTGAACACCACTGCACTGCTCCGGGTGCAAAGAGTGGTTATCGTTTTTCGAAAGCAATGACAAATCCGGCTTTTATTGGTATAAAGGATATTAAAGATGTTTATTTGCCAATGGGCTTTACCAATTTTAAAATTGAAGGCCGGGGACTTGGCAGTGCGTTGATTTTGGAGTTTTTGCTTTATTATATGACTAGACCGGAGTATCACCTCCATGTCAGAGAAAAAATATATTTGGATAATATGCTTGATCTGTTTTGAGTCCGGCGTTAAAGAATATAATGTGGCGGATGCAACAATGTATCATTGACTATTAGGGAATACATGATGATAACAGCAAAACTACAGTTTATGAACCTTCTGCCCGTCGTATGCTGAGTAGGAAAGAGGATTCCTGCGATACATTGCAGGAGATATTCCTAATTTGGCTGTAAATTGTTTTATAAAATAGCTGTCATATTTAAACCCGCAATTTTCAGCAATCTCATGAATTTTCATATTAGTGTTGGACAGAAGTTCCTGAGATATTTTTAATCTGTAATTTAAAAGGTATTCCATGCAGGTGCATGAAAACTGTGCCTTAAATTTCTGGTTCAACGAAGTGCGGTTCAAGTTGGCAAGTTCACATAATTTGCCAAGGGTAATATTCTCCCCATAATGATTGTGGATATATTCAGCACAAACAGAGGCAGGATTGCAGGTTTCAGGAGCATCGAAAAATTTAAGCTTCCGTTGGTCCACAAAAATATCATAAAGACTGTTTAAAAGCTGCAATAACATTCTGCGTATTCTGCAGGTCCAAAAACCATCGCTCTGGGAAAAAGTTTCTGCACCAATCATAAGCAACAGTTCATTTATATGTATATAGCTTTGGGGAGTAAGCGTAATAATTCCTTGGAAATTATCAGTATGTTTGGTGAACATATAAAGCTTTGTACGGTCGTAGGTGTACTGCATGTCGATTTCAACAGAGTCATCAAGGTTGTCAAAAGCAAGACAGGCTTTAATAAACCAAGGGTCAAAATGAAAGGATTTAGCACTGAGATTTTCAGAATGTATCAATTCAAAAGTATCATATTGAGACAGACACAACGCGCAGGGAGAATCAATCCGGCGAATGTGTCTGTTTATTTTTACAGTGGCGCTTCCACAGGTAAGAAGAACCACAGAGCATCGTTTCTTTACGGGCAGGCAGTCCAGTTCATCGTAAAAATTAAATTCAATAGGAATAATTCGTTCTTTATGGCGGTCTTGCTGTGGCATATATAATTCTCCTTTTTACAAAAAATATAAAACTATTTGCAGGAAATAAAGAAAAATATTGCAAAAAGTATATAAAAGTTATGCATATCTGGGATTGTTATAGGCTTAAATAATTGATAGACTGTAAATAGTATAATAATTAAAGGGGGAATTGTAAAGTATGAAGAGGATAATAAGATATGCAAAATCTTATTGCATGCAAATATTGCTGATAAGTTTATCCGGTTTTGGCTGTTCCATAGCAAACGTATGCATTGTTGATATATTGAAACAGATAATTGACATGTCCGTCTCCGGAGAAGTTGTTTCCTTTTTGCCCGGTGCAATACAAAAAGCGGTTGTGGCTGTTCTTATAGGTATGTTAGCCAATTATCTGGTGATTCGAATAACGGGATATTTCGGTGCAGGAATTCTTAAAGATATGCGTTGTGATCTTGTAAACCACATTGTGAAGGTTGCACCGGATTTAATGGAGAGGAGCAACTTTGGGGATATTATGGAAAGATTATCCTCTGATGTAGATGTGATTGCCGGATATATGCAGACATATTTTAAAGATTGTCTGTATGTTCCAATTATAGTAATAGTATTTGCGGTGTATCTGTTCTCCATGAATCCGGTGCTTGCAGTCCTATGTCTTGGCCCGTTGATTGTAATGGTTCCTTTAAGCATAAAGCTGCTGAAACCGGTCAAAATGGCTCAAACCGAATATGTAAAGAAATTGGGATTAACCAATAATCATATACAGGAGGCTTTTGATGGTGTTGAGGTAATTAAATCCTATAATCTACAGGAAAAAATGAAGGGGAAATATTTTAGGGCGTTAAAGGACACTCTGGATATTTCTCATAAAAATGATTTAAGGCAATACAATATTGAGCCTTTGTCTGCCCTGATTAGAGAGGCTCCCACTGCTATTGCATTATGTGTGGGAGGATATTTTGCACTGAAAGGAGAGTTGTCATTAGGAATATTAGTGGCATTTATCAGTGGCATCCAGAAAATAAATGAGCCTCTTGTAAATGCTTATCAGTTGGTGGTGAGAACTCAGATGGCAATGATATCCGCAAAGCGTGTCTTTGAAATTATGGATATGCCTGTAGAATGTGAGGAAAAGGGCACATCTGTGTTGGAAAAACTCTCTGAAAATGTATTTGAATTTAAAAATGTTTCATTCATTTACCCGGATTCAGAGAACCTGGGTAATAATGTTCTGCAACAATTCAATCTATCCGTTGGACAAGGAAAAAGAGTTGCTCTGGTTGGTAGAAGCGGAAGCGGTAAAAGTACAATTATGAAATTAATGTGCAGACAATATGAAGCAGAGGGAGGAGAAATATATTTTTACGGGAATAAATTTGGGGATGTGAGTCCGCAACTTGTAAGAAGCAGGTTAGCTTTAATTTCTCAGGAACCTGTGATTTTTCCAATGAGCGTACGAGATAATATTCGTATTGGAAATCCGGAGGCAAATGATGAAGAAATTATGAGTGCATCAATAAAGGCAGGCTGTCATGAGTTTATTACAAAGATGCCTGAGGGATATGAAACCATACTGGAAGAACGGGGGAATAATCTTTCAGGAGGACAAAGACAGCGAATTGCAATTGCAAGAGCTATTCTAAAGGATGCACCTATAATTTTGCTGGATGAGCCAACATCTGCTTTAGATAAAGAAACGGAAAAATATGTAAACGAAACCATTCTTAGTGCCTCATTAAATAAGACTATGATTACCGTGGCTCATCGTCTGAATACCATTGTAAATTATGATGAAATCATAGTGTTGGAAGATGGAAAAATTGTAGAGAGAGGAACACACCACGAACTCATGAATGGGAAGAATAAGTATTATGACATGTATAACGAATATATGTTGTCGGAAGGGGGGAAAATATGAAAGAAATAAAGAGATATTTTTCTTATATTGGCAAATATAAGGTGTCGTATTGGACTGTCTTGATTATGACACTGATAACATCCGTTGTGTTGAATCTGACATATCCTTACATGAATAAGCTTATTTTTAACGCAATGGAATATGGCGACAGGGGGATGTTTAAAAAGGCGGTCCTGATTTGCATAATATTGGTGGTTTTGAATTGCCTTGCACCTTACAGGAGATATTTTCAGATAAAGATTGTAAGAAAAATTGTATTTGATATCAAAATAGCACTTTTTGAAAAACTTATGAAAATGGATATGGCTTATTATGAAAAGAATCACAGTGGAGAAGCATTAAAAACACTGAACTGGGATGCCAATTCTCTTAAAGATTCTTATTTTTCCCATGTTTTCTGGGTATTGGGACGGCTGGTTAATGGTGTGACATCAATAATTGCCATGTTTGTTTACAGTCCGAAACTAACGGTGGTGTCTGTGTGCTTTTGTCTGGTAACAGTTTATTTTTCTGTTGCGATTAATAAACAGATAAAACAGATGGATAAGGGAATTCAGAAAAAAATTTCCCATCTTACTGCACGGCTGAGTGATATATTATCCGGTTTTACAGAACTCAAAATGTATAGCGGTGCAACTATTGTCTATGACAATTATCGGGATGAAAGTGAAAAAGTCTTAAAGGATGAAAAGAAAAGAGCCGGTAAGGCTGCATCATTGGAGATGGGTTCATTCTTTTTGGGCATCCTTGCAAGTTTTGGTACCATTGGAGTAGGAGCATATCTGACAGCCCGGGGACAATTGGATTATGGTACTGTTATGGCAATTGTCTCACTTCAGATGGGAGTCAGCGCCATGGTTCAAAGCTTTGGTTCAGCCCTTAGCACATTTTCTGCATCTTTGGCAAAGGCTGAAAGAGTGTTTGATTTTCTTGAGCTGGATTGTGAAGAATTGCAGGATGAATCTATAGCAGAAGTAAAGATGGATACTGCACCTGTTGAAGTAAAAAATCTGTCCTTTTCTTACGATGGACAAAAAGAGGTGCTTAAGGATTTTTCTCTCAGGCTTATAAAAGGGGAAAAATTAATGATTACAGGAGAATCCGGCTGCGGTAAGAGTACATTATTGAAACTGATTATTGGGTTTTATAAGGCGGAAGAGGGGAATATTTATTTGTATGGCCGTGATATCAATGAATATTCCTTGTTTCAGCGAAGACAATTAATTACATATATACCCCAAAGAAGTTACCTGTTTGAGGGAACTATTCGAGAAAATATTGCTGTTGGAGGTAATGGAACAAATGGGGTAACAGAAGAAGAAATAGTTCGTGCCGCAAAAATGGCTTACGCAGATGAGTTTATCAGTGCATTGCCACAGGGATATGACACATGGGTAGATGATGGAGGCAGTAACTTTTCGGTGGGACAAAAACAACGTATTGCAGTAGCAAGGGCATTTTTAAGGAATTCACCTATCCTGTTGATGGATGAACCTTCTTCGGCTCTGGATGTTCAGAGTGAGAAAATGATTAATAGGGCAATAGAAGAAAATATGAAAGAAAAAGTGGTAATTATTGTAACTCACCGTGCAAATCAAAACACAGAAAAAACAAACTTCCATGTTAATATGGTTCCGGTAATATAATATGCGTAGGAAAAATGCCTGCAGAATGGAGGTTAGTGTGACACTTAGTCTTATATTAGCATGGATTGCTGTCCTGTTGGGAATCATGACATCTTTAAAATATATTGCCCGAAAAAGCAAGTCTGCAAAGCTTAATCGTTTTTTTCATAAAATTCATATTCCTATGGGAATTTTAATGGTTATTATGGGATTGCTTCATGGGTTACTGGCAGGAAATGCTGCAAATACAAGATTAACCCATGCTTATATTGGGACATTGTTGTTTTCTTTCAATTGGGGAACAGCATGTCTTATTGTGGCTGTATTATTGGGAATATCTTATCTGTTGCGTAAAGTGTTAAAAAAGAACTGGATGAGAGTCCATCGTATTCTAACAGTTGTACTATTGGTTTTTATGGTGATTCACATTGCAGATGTTGGAATCAGGCTTCCGTCACAGATATTTAACAAGTTAACAGACAAGGAAACTATTCAGGATAATTTTAAAGAACAAGTGAATTCATCCATTGAATTTTCCGGAGTACAGCTAAAAGATGGTGTTTACGAAGGTTCGGCCAAAGGATATAAATCTACAATTAAAGTATCTGTAACGGTAGAAAACGGGGCAGTTACCAATATTGAAATTTTGGAAGAAAATGAAACGCCGGATTTCTTTAAGCGTGCTCAGGGAATTACACAGGATATAATCGATAACCAGACGCTGAACGTTGATGCTGTTTCAGGGGCAACATATTCATCTGCGGGAATTATTAATGCTGTAAATAATGCCCTTGAGTCTGCGGTAACAGAAGGAGAACTGGAACATAATGATGTAGAGACATATCCGGACAGCAAACATGAGAACAACGACAATAATAGCAATGAGAATAACGAAAATGGTTCAAAAACGGGGAAAGGAAATGGTAAGGGAAAACAGAATTATTAGTTGTGTTGTATAAATTTATCTCTTACGGAAATAATAAAGAAGGTGGTAACTATGAGAATAGGAAGCCGGATTTATTGTGATAGGAGGAAGAACCATGACTCAATTGTCGGAAAAAGAATTATCTTCAATTAAGGATTTACTGTCAGAGGAGGATCTCCTTGTAAAAAAATTCAAGATGCTTGCAGAACATGCAGAAACAAGTGAATTAAAGGACAAAATGACTAATATTTCAGACAAGCATCAGGAACATTTTAATCAGCTTTATTCAAAGTTGTCATAAGGAGGGGAAAATAATGGCAGGAATTTATACCGAAAAAGAAATTTTAAGTGATGCTCTCGCCGCACAGAAAGCATCAACAGGTAATTTCAATACCTATGCAAATGAATGCGTTCATGAGGATGTGAGACAGGTAATGCTTCACATTTTAAAAGAAGAACATGACATTCAGCAGGATGTGTTTAATATGATGCACGCAGAGGGGTATTACCCAACTCCTGCGGCAGAGCAGAAAAAGCTTGATGAGGTGAAGCAGCAGTACAAGCAGTGCGTAAAGTAATTAGGGGTTGACGATACAGTTTACTATTTCTCTTATTGACTTGTTGTCGCAGTCTACAGTAACATCAGCATATTTTTCGTAAAGAGGTGTACGTTCTTTATATAAATCCATCAGTGTCTGATCCGGATTAAGAACTACACCTCTTTCTGTTAAATCCCCCAGACGGTTTTCAATTTCCGGATAGGAGAGCTTAAGATAGATAACCGTACCTATTGATTTCAAGTGTTCCATGGCATCCCTGCCATATATTACGCTGCCGCCGGTAGCGATAACAGAGTATTCTGTTGTGAGGCCGGCATTAACTTTATTTTCTATATCTTTAAATTTTTCAATGCCATTTTCTGATATTATTTCATGCAAAAGTTTATGTTCCTGTTCCTGAATAACAAGATCTGAGTCTATGAACTTAAATCCCACTTTCTTAGCCAGAACAACGCCTACAGTGCTTTTGCCGCATCCGGGCATGCCGATAAGTATATAATTCATATCAATAACCATACCTTTCAGTAACCTGCAAACCGTAAACCGCAGGTACAAATTTGGGGAATAATCATTCCAGCCTAAAAGTATACTTATATGAATAATAAAAAACAAGTAATTATTGTAAAAATTACTGGTGTTAAAGTACATTATCATGTACACTTATAAATATATATTAAAACGGGATTATGAATAAATATTATTAACTCGTTATGTACTTAAAAAATGTACAGAAATGGAGGATTATGGAAAGAGAAAAGTTTGGTTCAAGACTTGGATTTATTTTAGTATCCGCAGGATGTGCCGTTGGTCTTGGAAATGTATGGAAGTTTCCCTATATTTGCGGAGAGAATGGTGGTGCGGCATTCATAGTTATTTATTTGATTCTTCTTGCCCTTGTGGGACTTCCTTGTCTTATATGTGAATTTTCAGTGGGACGGGGCAGCGGAAAAAGTGTAATGAGAGCTTATAATGAATTACAGCCTGAGGGAACCAGATGGAGTAAGGTAAGATGGGTATGTTTTGCAGGTAATTATCTCCTTATGATGTTCTACACCATGGTTGCAGGGTGGATGATGTATTATGTGTTTCTTTCAGCAAAAGGTACATTTGAAAACCTTGATACTCAAGGAGTGTCAAAAGTGTTTTCCGGTATGCTGTCCAATCCGGGAATTATGATGTTCTGGACAGTAATTGTCATTGTACTGGCTTTTGGAATATGTTCATTGGGTCTTAGAAACGGTGTTGAGAGAATAACTAAGGTTATGATGCTTTTACTTATCGGTCTTATGCTGGTGCTTGCTGTCAGATCTGTTACATTAAGCGGTGCAAAAGAAGGACTTAAGTTTTATCTGGTTCCTGATTTTGGAAAAATGGCAGATGCCGGAGTGGGAAATGTATTTTTTGCAGCTTTGACACACGCATTCTTCACCCTCAGTATTGGTATGGGTTCAATGGAAATTTTTGGAAGCTATCTTTCAAAGGAAAGAAAGATTACAGGAGAAGCTTTGAATGTTATGCTTCTGGATACATTTGTTGCCTTAATGGCTGGAATTATAATTATTCCTTCATGTTTTGCGTATGGCGTTGAGCCCGATGCAGGACCGTCATTACTGTTTATTACACTTCCAAACGTCTTTAATCACATGCCCGGGGGAAGAGTATGGGGAACACTGTTTTTTATATTTATGACATTTGCGGCTCTTTCAACGGTAATAGCTGTATTTGAGAATATTGTTAAGATGACCCAGGAAGCTAAAGATTGGGGCAGAAAGAAATCTGTTGCAGTTAATCTTGTGGGTATTACGGTTACATCAATTCCGGCAGTACTGGGATTTAGTGTTCTATCCTTTGTCAGTCTGTTGGGTGAGGGAAGTACAATTATGGATGTGGAAGATTTCCTTGTCTCTTATAATATTCTCCCTCTGGGAAGCCTTATTTTTGTCCTTTTCTGTGTAAAGAAAAATGGATGGGGATGGGGCAATTTCCTCAAAGAAGCTAACACCGGTAAGGGAATTAGTCTCCCTAACGGATTAAGATATTATATTACTTATTTTGTACCGGCAGTGATAGTTATTATTTATCTTAAAGGTTACTATGATATGTTTTCTACAAAAGGAACGGTAATGCTTCTTTCATGGATGTGCGTTGCACTGGTATTACTGGTATCAATTATATGCCTTGTAATGGGTCCAAGGACTCGTGAAAAGTCAAAAAAATAAATTTAATAAGATTTACAAGTCACCCTGTTTCATATATAATTAGTCTCATCAGATTCGTGATATATCCCCTGTAGTAAGGGAGAGAGCTATATGTGAAATGGGGTATTTTTATGAATATTATATTTGTCTGTGTAGTGCTGGCGGAAATGTTTTGCGTGGCTATTTGTGCCTGCAAGGCATTCAAGTGTAAAGACAGCCTGGCGAAATTTATTGCGTTATATGAGAGCATGGTGGTTATCTGTGCTGCTTCAGTGCTTTGTTGTTACTTTGTAAAAAATACTAATATGGCCATGTTGTTTCGGGGAATAATGCTTTCCTGTTTTGACTGGCTTGTGATGCTGCTTATTTTTTATACTGAATTTTATACAAAGGTATTCAGAACCCATAGGATAATCAAGATAATGTTATCTTTGTATTGTCTGGCGGATACCATTATGCTTATCAGTAATCCGTGGAACGAGATAATGTTTCCTGTTAAAGATATGATGTGTGACGGTATTGTTTATCAGTTTACCCAGACAGGTCTTCTGATGAGAATACATTATATTTTTAATTATGTGGGCATATTATTGGTTATGCTGGTATTTGGCATAAAGATGATAAAGACTTCCAGATTTTACAGAATCAGATATAAGTGGATTTTTGCATCTTTGGTGGTGGCTAATGTGATTAACATTATGGTAGCCGGAACCAATTTTTTATATGATGTATCCGTTGTTGCCTATGGACTTATGTCTATACTTATATATTATTATTCTCTGGATTATATTCCTAATGAGATTATAGAAAATACTCTCTCATTAATTATCAAAGATATGAATTGTGGTATTATCTGCTTTGATAATAATGGCAGGTGTTTATATATTAATGATATTTTGTGTGATATCTACGACAACCACATTAATAAGGGCAATGCAAAAGACTATTATAAAATGTGGATGGCAAAGAATGATTCTTTGGACAGTGAATCCTTTAGATTCGAAATACAGTTGGAAATTTGTGATGATAAGAGAATATATGAAGTTGTTTATAAAAAAGTATATGATGAAGAGAACAATTTCATCTGCGATTATTTTATATTCAATGACAGGTCTGCAGAGATACAGTCTTATGAAAGAGAGAAGTATCGTGCCACCCACGACAGTTTAACAGGGCTGTATAACAGAGAGAATTTCTTTGTAGAGGTAAGAGAACTAATAGAAAGAAACCCGGATGTGGATTACAGCATGATATGCAGTAATATAAAAGATTTTAAGCTTATCAACGAGCTCTTCGGAATCCGGAAAGGAGATGAGATACTGATTAAGCAGGCTCAGCTTATGAATGATCTTGTTCTGTCAGGGGGAGTTTATGGCAGAATTCAGGGAGACAGGTATGCTTTATGTATGCCTACCAGACTTATAAGAGAGCAGCTTATTCTTACATCTATTCAGCAGATGCAAAAAGAATTTCTGGATACATCATTTCATCTTCATGTAATGGTGGGTATATATAACATAAAAGACAGCGGTGAAGCCATAAGCAGCATGGTGGATAAGGCGAATATAGCTGCAGAGACAATAAGAAATAATTATCAGAGAAATATAGCTTATTACGATGCAAAGCTTTTTGAAAAGTCGGTTGAGGAGAGACTGATAATCGGGGAATTTGAAAATGCTATTGAAAATAACCGGTTTGTTATGTATCTTCAGCCTCAGGCAGCAGAGGATGGCACCATATACGGAGCGGAGGCACTGGTGCGCTGGGAACACCCGGAGCGGGGATTACTCTTTCCCGGTGCATTTATTGAAGTCCTTGAAAAGACCGGTCTGGTTTACAAGCTTGACATGTATATATGGGATCTGGCCGCGAAAAAACTTAAAGAGTGGAAAGAAATCGGACGGGAAGATTTATATATTTCAGTTAATATATCAGCCAGAGATTTTTATTTTATTAATATATACCAGATTTTTAAAAATCTTATTGAAAAGTATGAGATAAATCCTGTAAATCTTAAGCTGGAAATTACAGAAACAGCCCTCATGTCTGATTTTGAAAAAAATATGAAGGTTATACATAAGCTGCAGGATTTCGGCTTCAAGATAGAAATTGATGACTTTGGAAGCGGATACTCTTCTCTTAATATGCTTAAGGATATAAGCGCAGATGTATTAAAGATTGACATGGGATTTTTAAGACAATCTGAAAATGAGGCTAAGGGAAGAGATATATTGGAAAGCGTTATTAATCTTGCCGGAAAAATTGGCATGGAGGTTATAACGGAAGGAGTAGAAACTGAGGAACAGCTAAAGATGCTTACCGGAATGGGATGTAAGATGTTTCAGGGTTACTATTTTTCAAAACCAATATCGGTAAGAGAGTTTGAAGCGAAGTATTCCATACAATAAGCAGTAAATGATTCTTAATACATGCAGCTTATTTCTGTCCGGGGAAACGAATATGATGTTTATAATTCCGGCACTTCTTAATGGGAGTGCTGGAATTTCTGTATTCTTTAGAGTATAATTGAGCAATATGAAATGATATCATTTATTAATTTATGGCAGGGAGGATATTCATGGGAGATGTTTATTTTACCAGACACGGACAGACAGTATGGAATGTTGAGAATAAGATATGCGGTGCAACGGATATAGAACTGACACAGTTGGGACATGAACAGGCTATACAACTGGGTCACAGGATAGCAGAAGAGAAACTTCCCATCGATGAAATTCTGTATTCCCCGCTGGTGAGGGCAAAGGAGACTGCAAGGCATATTTCGGAAATAACGGGAATTCCCATGCGGGAGGAAATACGCCTCAAAGAACAGAATTTTGGGAAATATGAATCTACTCCAAGAGACGGAGAGGAATTTAAAGTGGCAAAATGTAATTTTATAAGCCATTTTGATGGAGGGGAAACCATGCTTCATCTGGCACAGCGTATATATAATCTTCTTGATGATATAAGCAGGGAGGATAAGACTTATCTTCTTGTGGCTCATAACGGTATTGCCAGAGTGGTTAATTCATACTTTAATGACTGCACTAATGAAGAATTTGCTTCCTATGGGATAAAGAATTGTCAGGTGTTAAAGTATACATTTAGGAATAACTAATTTTATTGCAAATCGCAGCGGTGCGTAAGCGGCTAAAGTACAGCCGCTAAACACCGGCGTTTGCAAATAGTCCGGCTTGCAATATGGTAAAATTGCATAACGTCAGTTGTCAATTTATAGCATTTCGCAATTATCTAAAATATATATCCGAATAAAGGAGAGGAATAATGAAAAAAGGATTATTTATAGGTATTTTTAAAAGAGCTGTATCAATGATGCTTGTTGTAATAATTGCAGGAGTTTACACATCATTATTTATGCCAAAAAGAGTTAATGCTGATGATTCGCCTATTGAAATCAGAACCTATACGGAACTTTGTGAGGCAGCAAAGCATCCGGATGGAAATTACATTCTTATGGCTGACATAGATTTGGATAAGCAGAATGATGGGTACTGGAAACCGTGGAATTTCAGCGGAACATTTGATGGAAACGGACACACTATTTATAATCTCAGAATTAACAGTACAACATCAGAAACAGAAAAGACGTATGACGGTAATCTGAAATCTTATGACACACATTTTGCAGGATTTTTTGGAATCCTTAAGGATGCCACCATTAAGAATCTTGGGATAGTGGGAGGATATATTGATGTAACATCCAAGGAACATACAATGGTTGGAACTATCGCCGGATATATGGATAATTCCACAATTTCCAACTGTCATGTTGTTACCAGCATTTCTCTCACATGTTCGGAAAAAATGTGGGGAGTTGGAGGAATTCTGGGATTTGGTAACGGACTTATTGAGGAAAGTACTGTGGATTGCACTCTGGTGAGTATAGATACAAATTTAACTGTTAAGGATGAGCAGTTCATGGGAGGAGTATATTCCGACGGATATGCAGAGGTTAAGAACTGTCATGTTAAGATAGACGGATATATATCAGACCATGGTTACGTTCATTCAGGGGGAGTTACCGGACTTTATATTGTATATCCTAAAGAGACAGGCTTTGTAGGTGAAATTTCGGGAAATAATATAGATGGTATGATAACATTTTTCGAGGATAACACCGATAGAAGAGCTTATTGTCGTGCTGTGGTTGGTGAGACTATGAGTGCACATAAGGCACCTGTGGAGAATACAGATTCATTTGTCAGAAACGAAGTGTTCGACTACTCAACTGATTTGAAGCCTCATACCTGTGAAAATGCAACTTATACAACAACAGTTGTAAACAATAACTGTCCAGATTACGGATATGTACTAAGCAAATGTAATCAGTGCGGATACACATATAAAAGCTCATATATCAAGCCTGTACACAGCTTAGGTGAGGAGGAAAAGGTAGAAGGATATAATGTGGAGTACATGCATCTTACCAAAGGTGTGTGTACACGATGCAATCAGGTGATTTACCAGGAAAAGAGCATAGACGAAGTGAGCCTTTCGGAAGCCGAAAATGGGGAAAACACCAATGATAATGCAGACAATATAAATGAAAATAAATCAAAGAAAAATGTGATTATAATTATAGCTGTAACAGCAGTTATTATAGTGGCAGCAGTCTTGGTTGTTCTTAAGGTAAATGTAGACAGACAGCGCAGGGCAAGACAGCGAAGAAGACGTAACTTTGCAAAGTGACGAACACATAAATAAAAAGGTTCAGGTAATATTTTATGGAATATATGTACGAAGAAACTACAAAAGAGTTATTAAATTTTATAAAGAAAAGTCCCACTTGCTTTCATGTGGTGGCAAATATAGCTTCAATTCTTGAAAATGCAGGTTATACACTTATTGATGAGGGAAACACTTGGAATCTTGTGAGTGGAGGGAAATATTTCGTTATAAGGGGAGGTTCTTCCATAATTGCTTTCAGGCTTCCGAAAATAACAGACATATCAAGGTTTGGAAGTTATCAGATTGTGGCAGCCCACAGTGATTCACCATGTTTTAAGATAAAGGAAAATCCTGAGATAATCTCAGATAACAGATATGTTTCTCTCAACGTGGAGAAATACGGTGGAATGATTATGTCTTCATGGATGGACAGACCTTTATCTGTGGCAGGCAGGGTTGTTGTTACCAGGGAAAATGAAATTGCCAGGTGTCTGATTGATGTTGACAGGGATCTTCTTGCAATACCTAATCTTGCAATTCATTTTAACAGGGAGATTAATGAAGGTTATAAATTTAATCCTCAGAAGGATATGATACCATTGTTTGGAGATATTGATTCTAAAGACACATTTGACAAAATGATTAAAGAAAAGGTATCCGCAGAACTTTCCGATGACAGTCTGCTGGAAGAGAGGGAACAGCTTTCTATATTGTCTTCAGATTTATTTCTGTATAACAGACAGGAAGGTACAATATGGGGAAAAGACAATGAGTATTTCTCAGCACCGAGAATTGACGATATTCAATGTGCATACTCTGCTGTTGCATCATTTGTTGAAAGTGAAAATGAAAATAATGTAACGGTTTGCGCCGTTTTTAATAACGAGGAAGTGGGAAGCACAACCAAACAGGGGGCTGATTCCACTTTTCTTTCCGATGTTCTTGAGAGAATTTCTATTAATTGTAATAAGACAAGGGATGAGTATTTACAGGCATTATCATCATCGTTTATGATTTCTGCCGACAATGCCCATGGGGTTCATCCTAATCATACGGATAAATCAGATCCTACCAACAGACCATACATGAACGGAGGCGTTGTAATTAAGTATAATGCTAATCAGAAGTATAGTACTGATGCGGTTTCCGCAGCTATAATGAAAAAGGTATGTTTGGATTCAGGGGTTCCATATCAGACCTATGTTAACCGTTCTGACATGGCAGGAGGCTCGACACTTGGAAATATATCTAATTCGCATATTTCTGTTAATACAGTGGATATCGGACTTGCACAGCTTGCAATGCATTCTGCTTATGAGACCGGAGGGGTTAAAGACACTGCTTATATGATCAGGGCGTTGAGACATTTTTACAATGAACCCTTTAGTATAGACGGAAAATTTTAGAAAATATATTTTGCATACTTTCACAAATCAATTACAGCATCTGCGGAATGGAGATTAATTTGAAAATATACTTTGCCCCCATGGAGGGATTGACGGATTATATGTATAGAAATGCATATGATGAATTCTTTGGACAAGGAAAAATAGACAAATATTTTATGCCTTTTATATCTCCAAATAAGACGGATAAATTTCTGGCTAAGGAGATGAGAGATATTGACAGGGTTAACAATCAGACAGTTAAGTCAATACCCCAGGTAATGACTAACAACCATAGAGATTTTGTATGGACAGCCAGGCTCCTTCATGAACAGTTTGGATATGATGAAATCAATCTGAATGCAGGGTGCCCTTCAGGTACTGTGGTATCCAAGAATAAAGGGGCAGGAATGCTGGGGGATACAGATGAATTGGAAAGAATTCTCTATGAAATATTTTCTGACTCATACATTTTGAATAATAAAATTAAAATTTCGGTAAAGACACGAATCGGCCTTGAGTCGGAGGATGAGTGGGCTGAAATATTAAAGGTTTATAATAAGTTTAAAATGGAGGAACTGATAGTTCATCCCCGTGTGAGGACAGATTTTTACAGAAACGATATTAAGTATAACGCATACAAATTAGCACTGGAGGAGAGCATTAATCCTGTCTGCTATAACGGAGACATATTTACAGCGGATGATTACATCAGTTTCCTTGAAAGATTTGGTGACACTAAAAGAGTGATGTTGGGAAGAGGACTTGTTACAGACCCGGGACTTATTAACGTGATTTCCAGTGATAATCCCAAGAACTACAAAAGGGATACTGTAATGGATTTAAAGAATATGAAGAAACTTCATGACAGTGTTTACGAACAAAGACTGAAAATAATGTCAGGAGATAAACATGCCATACATCGTATGAAAGAAATGTGGTGTTATATGGAGTACATATTCCCGGAAAATAAGAAAGAAATAAAGGCAATAAAAAAATCCCAGACAATGGGAGATTATAAAGATGCGGTAAACGTGTTCTTTAATACCGCATCAATAAAAGAACCGCGGGTAATAACATACTCAAGGAAGTTTTAGGGGAGAAAAAAAGGGGTCTGACCCCATAAAATTTTTATAAACTTTTCGCGGAAAAGTTTATAAAATTTTAATGGGGTCAGACCCCTTTTTTCCTTTTTTAGATTGTTGTCTGCCAGCCATAGAGGCCATAAATTCTCTCGGAAAAATTTTGGCTGCTATTACTGCCAGTTTCATTGTAAGTGTCGGGACAATTGTCAATTTTCCCTGAAACATTTTTTTAAGTGCGTATTCGGCACAGTAAGAGGAAGAAATGCCGGGAAGGCTGAAGGTAACTCCTGCCACGTTGTTAAAATTTGTATCCACCGGTCCAGGGCACAGCATGCATATGTGTACGTTGCTGCCACTTTCCTTCAACTCATGATGTATTGCAGTTGTGAGGCTTGTAACATAGCTTTTTGTGGCGTAATAGGTAGACATGTAGGGACCTGCCGGCATAAGACCTGCGGAGGATGCTACGTTCATGATATATCCACAATCCCTTTTCTTAAAAGCTGTAATCATGGCTTTCGTAAGAATATGTACAGCTTTTATATTCACGTTTATCATTGATAAATCATTGTTGGTGTCCGTTTCGTCAAATCTCCCTAAACTGCCAAATCCTGCATTGTTAATAAAAATATAAATATTTCTTTTTGAGAGAGTTTCTGCCAACTCTTTACATTTATCTTCATCGGAAAGATCGCAGGAAATTATTTCGCATTTTGTGGGGAGCTTTCTGGATAATGCATCCAATGCCTTGGTATTTCTTGATATGAGGATGAGATTATATCCCATCATGCTGAGTTTTTTTGCTAATTCCCTTCCGATTCCACTGCTGGCTCCGGTAATACACGCTGTTTTCATTGATATTAACACCTCCTAAATGTAAATCTCATAGGCGTTTGCGAAACTCTGTGATTTAATACTGTACGTTGTGCAATTATACTATATTACCGCTAGGCACGCTCTCGCTGCTTGCTGCTCACAGCGGTGCATAAACGGCTAAAATACAGCCGCTAAGCACCGGTGGCAGCAAAGCACCTAGCTTGCAATATAGTATAATTGCACAACTGTTCAGCACCAAAAAGGCGTTTCGCAAATGCCTATGTAAATCTCATGTAAGTTCTTGTAAGTTTACCAATGGTACTATAAAATATAAATAATTGTAACACATTTATTATTAAATTAGTAACAGAAAGTAAATAAGGTGAAATATGGTAATTAAAAATGAAACAAAATTTACAAATGACTGTGTGGAAGGAGCTATGAGAGCTGCCAATTTTGATAATAATAAGTATAAAATGTTTAAAATGATATATAACATTTTTGGGCTCATATTCGGAATGCTTTTTGTAAGATATATGGTCTTTCAGGTGATGGGAAGCGATAAGGCAGATTCATTTATGATTGTATTTTACGGAATTCTCACAGCCTTATTCCTTTATATTGGAATGGTAGCCATGGACAGAAATAATAAGAAAAAATACCATAATATTTATGGAAAGATGGTAGGGGTTACATTTTATTATGAGGTGGATGCCGAAAAGATTGTGGTTTATGATGAAGAGCAGGACAGTGACACATTTATGTGGGAACAGGTTAACAGATGGGCTCAGGATGCAGATAACATTTACATATTTGTGGGGCAGGATGACAGTCTTGTATTTAGTAAGAAAGGATTTATTGAGGGAACAGAGGAAGACTTAAGGCAGCTTGCGCAGGCTGTGATTGGTTTGAGAGAAGAAAGTACAAAGGATGTATAAATTGACAAAAACTAAAAGATAATAGATAATAGGCTCAATTGCATTATAAATAATGGACTAAACATGAAGGGGTGGTATGTATGAATAATCAGGAAATGATGGAACTTACAACTGTTGATAAGAGCGAGTTTGAACAGCTTGTCAAAGAGTGCACCAGATCCGGTTCTATTGATCAAAATTTATATACGGAGTATGACGTAAAAAGGGGACTCCGTGACAGTAATGGTAATGGTGTTCTTACAGGACTTACAGAAATCTCTGATGTATGTGGTGTTCATAGTGTTAATGGCAGGAAAATTCCTGTGGAAGGCGAGTTGTATTTTCAGGGGTATAATGTTGAAGATTTGATAAAAGGCTCTAAGACGGATAGATTCAGATTTGAAGAGGTTACATATCTTCTTCTTTTCGGAAAGCTTCCGACTACAGACCAGCTTGACCGTTTTATAAGAATTCAGACAGATCTTCAGGAACTCTCGGGAGCATTTATAAGAGATGTTATTATGAAAGCTACCAGTACCAATCTTATGAATTCATTAATGAAGAGTATATTAAGTTTGTACTCTTATGATGAGAATCCTGATGATATATCGGTTCCAAATGTGCTTCGTCAGTCATTGCAGCTCATTGCCAAAATGCCTTTGCTGACTGTTTATGCATATCAATCATACAGACATTTTAAGCTGGATGGAACTCTCATGATAAAGAATCCTAAGAAGGGTTATTCCACAGCTGAGAATATACTTTATATGTTAAGGGATGATGGACAGTTCACAGAGCTTGAGGCAAAGGTGCTGGATATATGCCTGGTTCTTCATGCAGAACATGGTGGTGGTAATAACTCAACATTTACCAATCATGTTGTAACATCATCAGGAACGGATACCTATTCGGCAGTAGCGGCATCAATTGCTTCCCTTAAGGGACCTAAACATGGTGGTGCGAATTTAAAGGTTCAGGAAATGTTTGCAGATATTAAGAAGCACTGTAAGGATTGGGACAATAAAGAGGAAATTTGCGCATATCTTAATAAGATTCTTGATAAGGAGGCCTTTGACGGACTGGGTCTTATCTACGGTATGGGACATGCTGTATATACCAATTCGGACCCTCGTGAAGTAATTCTTAAGCAGTTTGCCAAGAATCTCTCGGAAGAGAAGGGAATGCAGAAAGAATTTGCATTATATGAGACAGTAGAGCGTGAAGCAGGCCAGCTTATCATGAATAAGAGAAAAATGTTTAAACCTGTCTGTGCCAACGTGGATTTTTACAGCGGATTCGTGTATACTATGCTGGGAATTCCGGAAGAGATGTTTACACCAATGTTTGCAACATCAAGAATTTCAGGATGGTGTGCACATCGTCTTGAGGAATTGGTTAATGCAGGTAAAATCATTCGTCCTGCATATAAGTATGTAGGACATCACAGAGAGTATACAGTGATGGATGAACGTTAATATAAGAAACACAATGGAGTGTATAAGGATATGTCACAATATAAGGTTAGAAAGTTAAATAAACCCATTAATTGTACTGTTGAAGTTCCGGGCTCTAAGAGTATAACAAACAGAGCATTGCTTATGGCAGCACTTTCTGATGGAGAATGCAGACTTAATGGAGTATTATTTTCGGACGACTCGAGATTCTTTCTTACGAGCCTTATTTCGCTGGGATATATAATCCAGGCTAATGAAGTTGAAAATTATATTATAATTGAAGGTCATGGCAGAGATATTCCTAAAAAGACAGGAACCATTAATGTGGGTAGTGCCGGAACAGCTGCGAGATTTCTCACAGCTATGCTGTCATTATCAGATGGTGAATATGTTATAGACGCTTCTGAGCAGATGAAGAGAAGACCAATGCTTCCGTTATTTGAGGCATTGGAAAGCATGGGAGCAGAATTTACATTTATTGAAAAAAACGGACATCTTCCTGTGAAGGTGATAGGAGCAGCAAGTAACGGTAAGACCCCTAAAAATGAGGTATCCATAGATATAAGTGAAAGTACACAGTTTTTAAGTGCACTTATGATGACTGCACCTATGTTAAAGAGTGGATTAAAGATTAATATAACCAGCAAAAAGACAGATGGTTCCTACATTAGAATCACTTCCAATATGATGAGACAGTTTGGCTGTGAAGTAAGACATGAGGGGGCTGTTTATGAGATTCCTGCGGGGGTTTCTTATATTCCGGAAACATATCAGATAGAACCTGATGTGTCGGCAGCATGTTATTTTTATGCGGCAGCAGCACTTACAGGAGGATATGCTCTTGTAAAAAATGTCCGTTTTTCTTCTATGCAGGGAGATATGAAGTTTCTTGAGGTGCTTAAGAAGCTGGGTTGCGTGGTTACAGAAGAGCAGGAGGGCATAAGCGTTAAAGGCCCTGAAGGTGGAAAGTATGATGGTATTGACGTAGATATGAATGACTTTTCAGACCAGACAATGACACTTGCAGCTATTGCACCTTTTGCTAATACACCAACATGTATCAGAAATATTGAGCATATCAGATTACAGGAATCTGACAGAATAGAAGCTATTGCAGAAGAACTTAACAATTTATGTATAGATATTAAGAAAGGCAAAGACCGGATTGAGATATTGCCTGGTGAGGTGAAACCGGGTGTTGTTAAGACTCACGCAGATCATCGTATGGCTATGGCCTTTGCTCTTATTGGTCTTAAGGTTGACGGAATCATTATTGATGATTATGAATGTTGCAGGAAAACCTTTGAGAATTATTTTACGGTATTGGATAAAGCAACACGTGAATAATGTGTAGACGGGGGCTGTTATGTCGGAAGAAATAGAGCATATACATCATCATCACCATCATCATGAGCATACCCATACCCATGACCCTAAAGAAGTGAAGGCGATTTCCAACAGACTTGCCAAAGCAATAGGACATCTGGAATCTGTTAAGCGTATGGTGGAGGACGGCAGAGACTGTAGCGAGGTACTGATACAGCTTGCAGCGGTTAAATCGGCCATTAATAATACCGGTAAGGAGATACTGAAACAGCATATAAGTCACTGTATTATTGAGGCTGTGGATGAGGGAGACATGGAAGCGGTAGATGAGCTCAATGATGCTATTGATAAATTTATGAAATAAATATTTACATATAGTACATATAAAAGTATGCCTGTATGGGATGACGGAAAGATATTGGTAGTTGAACAGAGAAAACGGATGGTTGAGCGGAAGATACTTATATGAAGATACTGATATATAAATGGAACGTGTTTAATCAGCATGATATAAAAACTGCTTTTGAATATTTCGGACATGATGTGGAAATGTACGAAGAACAGATAGAGAAGCAGGATGAAGTGACAGGATATAAGAGCCATGATTTGGCGCTTCTTTCTGATGTGTTTTCCCAATATGACCTCATTTTTTCCCTGAATTATTTTCCTCATGTGTCTGATGTGTGCGAAAAACTGGGAATAATTTACATATCGTGGACTGTGGACAGTCCCCTTATTTCTCTTTATCATGAATCTGTTTATAACAGTTGTAACCGTATATTTATTTTTGACAGATTTTATTGTGTGGAGATGAAGAAAAGAGGAATAAAAAATATATATTATCTCCCGCTGGCAGTAGATACAGAAAGACTTGATAATCAACTGGCGCTAATGACTGACAGTGATAAGCAGATGTACCGGAACGATGTTACATTTGTGGGAAGTATGTATCACAGAAATTCTTACGATAAAATTAAAGATAAACTGTCACCTTATCTGCAGGGATATTTTCAGGCAGCAATGATGGCACAGATGTGCATATACGGAGATAATATAATAGATGAGATGTTCACGGTGGATATTATTAAGGAATTGATGGAAACACTGGAATTCAAGCAGGATGCCCGGTCTTTTTCCGATATTGTCCTGGTGTTCTCATCAACATTTTTAGGTTTTAAGCTTGCCAATATGGAGAGAGTTAAAGGCCTTAATAAACTTGCTGACTCTATGAATGTATCACTATATACGGATGAATTCGACGATGGACTTGTAGGAGTCAATAACAAAGGAACTGTTTCGTATATGACGGATGCACCAAAAGTTTTTAATTTATCTAAGATTAATTTAAATTTCACTATAAGAAATATCAGAACAGGGATTCCATTAAGAGTATGGGATATACTTGGAGCCGGAGGATTTTTACTTACAAATTTTCAGGTAGAACTGCCGGATTTCTTTCAGCAGGGTAGGGATATGGTATATTTTCAGGATTTTGATGACTGCAAAAGAAAAGCAGAATATTATCTGTCTCATGAGGATGAACGTATGACAATTGCAAAAAACGGACATGATATCGTTAAATGCCATCATTCATATAAGCAGAGAGTAGAAAATATTCTGCATATTATTATGTCTTAAATATTATATTTGACTAATTCGGCCACCGAACGTGCCGTTATATTCGTTAAGCATAGTCTCTTCCTTTTTCTTAAACAATACAGTGATATATTCCTGTCTGTAGCTTAAGGAAATATACATACTTCCGATGGAACTGTCGATTATCTGCACTTTAATAAGGAGATTGTTATTGTCTTTGTAAGCTGCGCTTGCGCCACAGAAAAATCCGTAATCAGGGAAGTTGAAGAATTCATTGTATCCGAATCCGAAAGGAATAAAATGTTCCCCCGTGGCATTGGTATACGTGAGAGTTCCCTTTTTCACATCTTCATCTTTGATAATATCAACCTTTATATTCTTAATTCCACAGGAATTTTCATCGCACAGATAGGTAATTCCGTTAATCTTCTCTTCCACAGAATCCAAAAAGTTTCCCGAGAGAGACATAATTCTACGGCTGTTAACAAATTCCGAATATTCCGTCAGCATCTCATTTTCCGGTGCTATGGTACACATTTCATCATCAATCTTATTATATACTTCCTGGTAGAAAGCATCGTAAATTGCCTGATTTCCACCCTGTCTGTCCTGGGTGTCAGCTGTTGTCATCATAAAAATGTCTTTATCAGGATAATAAAATGCCAACTGTCCTCCCATACCATAGAATCCGTATCCGTTATTGCGGACAAGCCACATCTGATAACCGTATCCCTGCATTTCCTCTATTACAGGGCTCTTACAGTAGGTGTCGCTGTGCTTTTTGACGGCATCAATTACATAATTCTTAGGAAGAAGCTGCTGGTCATTAAGCCTTCCTTCCCTGGAAATTATATATAAAACCTTTAATATATCAATAGGTCTGGCGCATAAACCTGAGCCTCCAAGTTCACTGCCATCAGTTGCTGTTAACATATACGCATCTGAGGAAAAGTCAATCTTATCAAGAAACTTAACTCTAAGGTAATCTAACAACTTCATTCCGGATAATCTTGATACCAGGGCACACAGTACATGAGTTGCAGATGTATCATAAGAGAATTGGGTGCCGGGAACGTGGGAAGGCTGTGTGGTAAAGAAAGAACCTACCCAGTCAGTAACTCCGGGCTGCTTGTAGGTTGTCTTATCATGACAGGTTTTCATGGACAACATATCTTTTATGGTAATCATTTTCACATATTCATGAGCTCCTTCTTTGGGAAGCTTGTCCTGAAAATAATCAACAATGTGACTGTCAAGGGAGAGCTTTCCTTCATCAATAAGAAATCCTATTGCTATTGATACCATGCTTTTTGTTACGGAGAACATTCTGTGAAGAGAGTCCTTTGTGTAGGGAGCATAATAACTTTCCATACAAATATTGTTGTCCCTCATAACAGTTATACTGTGTATGGGTAAATCTATGTCTTCAAGTCTTTTTGCAAAATTAATCAGCCATTGGGCTTTGATATTGCAGTCAGAAGGATTAACGTAATTAAAAATGTCGCTCATATTTACCTCCGGATTGTATATATTAGATTGGTTACGTTCATTTATCCATGGGAATAAACCAAATATGAAACAATTATATTACTATTTTGTTGATTGTGGCAACATTTATTTGGAACAGATTATCATTTATTTATATTTTGTAAATTTTTGCACATATTGTCAAATATTGGTATAATTAGTCTCATTAAATGGGTTTAAACCCAAAAGTTTGCAGGTTTCCGGAAGGTATGGAGGAATGATATGACGGATTTGTTAAGCAGATTATTTGTTAAGAATTATAAAGATACGAAAAATCCTGAGGTAAGGCTGGCTTACGGCATGTTTGCAGGAATTGTGGGAATAGTGTGTAATATTATACTCTTTCTGTTTAAACTTACGGCAGGATTTGTAACCTCATCTGTCTCAATTATGGCAGATGCCATTAATAACCTTTCAGATGCAGGGTCTTCAATAGTTACTCTTGCAGGCTTTAAGCTGGCATCTAAACCGGCAGATACACAACACCCTTATGGGCACGGAAGAATTGAATATATATCCGGCTTTATAGTTTCAGGTCTGATTGTAATAATGGGTTTTGAACTTTTCAGAACTTCTCTGGATAAGGTTATACATCCGGAGCCGCTGGAATTTTCAGTTGTATCCATAGTAATTCTTGTAGGCTCCATTTTTGTTAAGCTTTGGATGTCATCATTTAACAGAAAACTGGGCAACAGAGTGGATTCGGCAGCAATGAAGGCTACATCAATAGACAGTCTTTCAGATTGCATATCAACCACAGTGGTTCTTGCCGGAGTTATATTTACACAGGCTACGGGTATTAACATTGATGGAATCGCCGGTGTAATTGTAGCATTTTTTGTTATGTATGCAGGATTTGGAGCAGCTAAGGATACACTTCAGCCTCTTCTGGGACAGCCGCCGGAAAGGGAGTTTGTTGAGGAGATAGAAAAACTTCTTCTTGAAGATGAACATATTATAGGAATGCATGACCTTGTAGTACATAATTACGGACCGGGAAGAGTGTTTGTATCGGTTCATGCAGAAGTACCTTCCAACCTTGATATGATGATGGCTCATGACGTAATTGATATGGCTGAGAGACGGATAGGCAAAAAAATGGGTTGCTTTGTAACAATACACATGGATCCCGTGGTTACTGATGATGAGATAATTAACGAATTGAAGCAGATGGTTGTGGATATTGTAAATGAAGTCAGTAGTGAATTAAGCATACATGATTTCAGGACAGTGAGCGGGCCATATTTAACTAACCTTATTTTTGATGTTCTGGTTCCTTATGGTTTCAAAATGTCGGATGAGGAAGTGGTTCACACCATACAGAAAAAAATCACTGACCGACACAGTAATTGTCAGGCAGTGATTCAGGTTGATAAACAGATGTATTAATTATATCCAGCCGCCGTCATATTGAATAATCTGACCGGTAAGATAATCATCGGAAGAAAGTATCAAAGAGACAAGTTTAGCAACTCCGGCGGGGTCGCCTAAGTGACCCGCCGGAATTTCTTCTTTAAGTTCATTTATCTCTTCATCACTTAAGTGATGGTTCATTGATGTGTCAATTGCACCGCAGGCTATGGCGTTAACCTGGATATTGCTGGGTGCCAGCTCTTTTGCCAATGCTTTTGTAAATGCATTTATACCACCTTTGGAAGCGGAATATGCTGTCTCACAGCTTGCACCATACAATCCCCATACAGAGGAAATGTTGATTATCTTTCCTTCATGTCTCTTCAGCATATCATTTACTGCAAAATGGCAGCAGTTATAGACAGAATTAAGATTACATCCCAGAATGTTATTCCACATTTCAGGGGTTGTGTCCTGAAACAATCCAATAGACGCTATCCCGGCGTTGTTTATCAGTACATCTATCTTTCCGAAATTTTGTAAAATGAAATCAAACATGCGGTGTACTTCATCGTAGTCACTTACATCTGCCTTATACATTTCGCAACAGGCACCTTTTGAAAGCAATTCATCTCTTAGCATGGTCAGATTATCCATATCATGGGCACAGTTGATAACTATGTTGATATCTTCTTTCGCCAGTTCTAAAGCAATGGCTTTTCCTATGCCCCTTGAGGCACCTGTAATTAATATTGTTTTACTCATGAAAGCGTTGTTTACTCCTTGGAATTTGTAATATTGTAATAAAAATGTTTATATATGACACAAAAATATAATAACTCGAAAACCGCATAAATACAAGCTTTCAGCCCTTGTAGTAATAAATTTACCTTGGTTTATAGTTCTAAAATACCAGTAAAAAACATATAAAAATTAGTTGACAAAAAAATCATTGTGCATCATTAACAAATCGTAAAATGAATTGTATTAATTTGCAAAATGACTTGACAAAAAAGCCAAAAGTTATCCACAATTGAAAATCCAGTAATTGCCATATTTTTAATTTATACACCGAGTTATCCACATTATCCACAATGATTTATGTTTAATTTAATCTGGATTTATTTATAAAAAACCGAATAGATGTTTTGTTAATTTATCCAAAAATTGTCGAATATCAAAAAATATTCATGGTAGTACTTGACAGACATAAGGGAAGAAGGTTTTGAATATATAATTAATTATAAAAATATAAATTGTGTGAATATACTTGTTAATTGCTCAAATTGTGTTATAATATACCTATCAATAAATCGTGAGCATTCATATGTAATGTATATTAAGGAGGTTGAGGGAAAGGTTTTGGTATTGGGAGAAAATACAAATTGCCTTTCTTTTTTAAATTTAAGCATATGAGTCATAATATTTTTGGCACGATAATAATAATGATAGAAGGAGTTGGACATCATGCGTTTTATTATTACAGGAAGAAATATTGATGTAACAGAAGGTTTAAGATCTGCAGTGGAGGAAAAACTTGGAAAGCTTGACAGGTTTTTTGCACCGGAGACTGAAGTGAATGTAACTTTAAGTGTAGAGAAAGAGAGACAGAAGATTGAGGTTACTATCCCTGTTAAGGGTAATATTATTAGAAGTGAGCAGGTTAGCAGCGATATGTATGTTTCAATTGACCTGGTAGAGGAGGTTATTGAGAGACAGTTAAAGAGATACAAGAACAAAATCGTTGATAAGCAGCAGAATGCAGCACTTTTTGCTCAGGAATTCGTTGATAAGGATTTCGATGATGAAGATGAGGTTAAGATAATCAGAACAAAGAGATTTGGAATTAAACCTATGGATCCGGAAGAAGCCTGCGTGCAGATGGAGCTTCTTGGACATAATTTCTATGTGTTCTTCAATGCAGAGACAGAGGAAGTCAATGTTGTTTACAAAAGAAAAGGAAACACATACGGACTTATTGAACCTGAGTTGGATTAATATTTTAAGTAATATAAATTACAGGGTTTATACAGCATGAAAAGATGCTCCTGAAATATGCCGGTGATGGTATTGTTTCAGGAGCGTTTTTATTTCCGGGTTTGTGATGTAGCGAAAGACTTTATGGCTGCAATTGTGGAATTGTGTCATATTTTATCGAAAAATGTATTATAAGCAATAGAGTAAAGATTTTGTTAGTTGAATAAGAAAAAATAAAAAATGAGAGTGAC
>JBJEMF010000131.1:0-1984 GCA_051879535.1 Lachnospira sp.
AAGGAGGCTTTTATGAAATACATAACAAAGGGCGTATGCTCCCGTTCAATTGATTTTGATGTAGTTGATAATAAGGTTACTAATGTTAAGTTTGAAGGAGGATGTTCAGGTAATACCCAGGGTGTTGCCAGACTTGTTGAGGGAATGGATGTCAACGAAGCCATTAGCCGTATGAAAAACATAAAATGTGGTTTTAAATCAACTTCCTGCCCTGATCAGCTGGCTATTGCTCTTGAGCAATATTTAGCCGGAAATAACTAGAAAGATTTATTAAACATGGGTAGTGTAGCTCGTTTTAAACGAATATATATAGAAATAACCAGCAGATGTAATCTGTCCTGCTCATTTTGCCAGGAAACCAAACGTCCCCCCTCGTTTATGTCGGTGGAACAGTTTAAACATGTGCTTGAACAGATTACTCCCTACACCAATTATGTATATCTTCATGTGAAGGGTGAGCCCTTACTTCATCCCCAGATTGAAGATATTCTTAAACTATGCCGGGAATACAAACTTACAGTCAACCTTACTACCAACGCCACTTTAATAAAGCAGCGTCTTCCTATTCTTTTGGAACATCCTGTTCATCAGATTAATGTGTCGCTACACAGTGCAGATGATAATGACTGTATTGACATGAGTGAATATATAAGTAATCTCTTTTATTCCTGCGAGACTATACTTGATAATACTGACACAGAGATTTCTCTTCGTCTATGGAACACGCAAAATGAACCTTTTCTTTTTGGAAGGAATAACTGCACCATTAAGAGACATCTGTATGTCAATGTCCAGCAGCCTTTTCAATGGCCTGAACCGGATAACAGCTATTATAATAACCGTGGATTTTGCCAGGGTCTGAGACAACATATTGCAATTCTGTGTGACGGCACCGTAGTTCCCTGCTGTCTTGATGGCAACGGAATAATGAATCTTGGCAATATCTTTCGCACATCACTATATGACATATTACATAGCCAAAGAAGTATAGAATTTATAGAGGGTTTCAGAAAAAAAGAAGCTGTAGAACCTCTTTGCTGTCACTGCAGCTTTAAGGACAGATTCCTTCACAAAATGTAATAAGCGCTTACCATGCGCAGAAATGGAGGTATTAGACCAATTATGCAATTATGTTTTATGGCATAATTTTGTTCTAAAATATTTATGAAGAAAATAGTTCTTACAGGCGGCGGAACCGCCGGACATGTTACACCTAATATTGCCTTACTTCCCAGCTTAAAAGAAGCCGGTTATGAAATATTTTATATTGGTTCCTACACCGGCATTGAAAAAACATTAATTGAGGATTTGGGAATCCCTTATTACGGCATTTCCTCCGGTAAATTAAGACGTTATAAAAGTCTTAAAAATCTTACAGATCCTTTCAGAGTTCTTCATGGATTATTGCAAGCAAAGAAACTTATGAAACAGATTAAGCCTGATATAGTATTTTCAAAAGGCGGTTTTGTTTCTGTACCGGTTGTATTAGCGGCAGCTTCCAGAAAAATTCCGGTTATAATTCATGAATCTGATATGACCCCGGGCCTTGCCAACAAAATCGCCATGAAAAAAGCAACTAAGATTTGCTGCAATTTCCCTGAGACTATGAAATATTTGCCTGCAGAAAAAGCTGTCCTTACAGGCTCCCCTATAAGACAGGAACTTTTAAGCGGCAATAAACTTGCAGGTCTGGAGCTTTGCAATTTTACCATTGAAAAACCTATAATTCTTGTTGTAGGGGGAAGCACCGGAGCAGTAAGAGTTAATGAAGCAGTCAGAAAAATACTTCCTGAATTATTGAAAAAATATCAGGTTGTACACCTGTGTGGTAAAGGAAAGACTGACGAATCCCTTAACAACATTGACGGATATATACAGTTTGAGTATATAAGCGATGAGATGAGAGATTTATTTGCCATAAGCGACATTGTAATATCCCGTGCAGGTGCCAATGCAATCTGCGAGCTTCTGGCATTAAAAAAGC
>JBJEMF010000132.1:0-74818 GCA_051879535.1 Lachnospira sp.
AAACTTGTGATAATCTTGTTTTATGGTTCCAGGATGGTATATATGTTGAGAAAGCTGTCCAGTTAAAGAAAGAGCTTAATGTTGAACTTACCAATACCCAGAAGAAAATTCTTGAAGAGGTAAAGAGCAGAAAAGAAGATGTTGAGGCTAACAAGGAAGAACTCTTTAAGCAGCAGCAGGAACTTGCACGTCTTAAGAAGGATGAAGTGGAAGATCTTCTTAATGAAGGTGAAGAAGGTCCATTTTCTATGGATCTTGTTAAGAATGACAATACTGTAAATAATGACGAAATAAAGGAATTTATTGTAAAGGCATTGGAAAAGAACGGTGAATCCCATAGCGCTGAACCGGAAAAGCCAATGACTAATAAAGAGCTGCTCTCTGATATGGAACTTGAAGAAGATACAGAGGCAGGAATTAAGGTAAAGAAACCGGAACTGGACTTTACTACAACCATACAGGGCAGGGCTGATTTCGAAGACGGCATAAACAAGGCATCCCTTTCTCTCAAGGAATTAATTGCCAATGCAAAGAAGAATATAGAAAACAATTATGAGAAGATTAATAAAGAGGATGAAGAAGAGGCCAGAAAGGCTGCTCAGGAGAGAATTAATAAAGAAGCAGAGTCAATGGACATAGAGGTAGAGGTTCCAAATTACAACCTTTATGATACTCAGAATCTTCAGATGGAGATAGCCAGCCATATGACTGATATTATGGCGGAAGAAGAGGAGGAGAAGGCTTTAAAACCGTCCCAGAAACCGGAAACTGCTGCAGGTACTGACAATAATCCAAGCATGGAAACTGCTGCAGATACAGTCAACACAGCTAATGCGGATGTTGCGGGAGAAGAGCAGGTGCCTGAGGATGAACAGATAGAAGGTCAGTTGAGTCTTTCTGACTGGATTGAGTCTGTGAGAGAAGAAAAGTATGGTAAGCAGGACACAAGAGAATTCTCAAAGGTAGAGCTTGAGCGTATGCTGGATGAGAAGGATGAAAAGAGTGCTGCTTATGAGAGAATAATCGCAGAAAAGAAGGCAGAAGCTCAAAGCAAAGGTAAGGAATTTGATGAAAAAGAGGCAAAGAGACTTGCTGAAGCATCTGTTATTCTGGGAGCCGTTAAGAGAGATCTTGCGATGAGAACCGGAAAGGCTGCCTTAAAGCTTGAGCAGGAAGCTGCGAAAAATGCCCATAACAAGAGACGGGAAGAAATTAATTCAGAGAACTTAGATGAGGTTAAGCTTGTTACATCACCTATTCCAACAGTGACTGATGAAATGATTAACAATGTTAATCAAATTATTGAAGAGGAAACTGCTGCAACAGAGGAAACTGCTGCAACAGAGGAAACTTCAGAGAGCAGGATAAAAGCTGATGCAGTACCGGATAAAAAGACTGTTGAAAATGCAGTACCGGTTCAGGCACCATCAAACCCTGCACCTCAGGAAAAGAGAAAAGCGGTTGAGACAACTGCCGGAAAATCTTCTGATGATGAATCTGAAAAGAAGTTAACAGGTGAGCTTGCAAAGATATTCAGAAAATACAAAGAGATGCCGGGAGTTGAGTCACAGATAGCTGAACTTATGGAATCTATTGATGAAGAAATGCAGCTTACAAATTCATCATGCGGCAATATTATTATTTCCGGAAACTCAAGCTCTGACAAGACAGATTTGGCGAGAACAATAGTGAGGGCATTGAATTATCTCTACCCTGACAAGCCTAAGAAGATAGCAAAGACATCAGGAGAGAGTATCAATCAGCGTGGTATTGCAAAGGCAATGACTAAGTTGAGAGGAACAGCCCTGATTGTTGAGGGAGCAGGTTCTATCCAGCCAAAGAGAATAAATGAGATTATTAACTGCCTTGAGCAGGATACAGACAGAATGGTGGTAATATTTGAAGATTCGGATGCAGAGATAAATGTATTACTTAACTTTAATCCGGAGCTTGCCAATACATTTAATCACAGAATTACATTAAAGCAGTATACGGTTAACGAACTTGTTGATATGGCAAAGAGATTTGCAAGAAAGAGAAAGTATGAAGTTGACGACAGTGCTTTGTTGGAGCTGTATCTGAAGATTGATAAGATTCATAGTGACAGTGACAGTATTAATCTTGATGACATAAAGGATATTATTAATCAGGCTATTGTAAATTCTGAGAAGAGAGCTTCCAGAAGATTCTTCGGCGGATTAAAGAAGAAGCGGGGAGAGAATGGAGATGTTATCTTCCTTACAGAGGCAGATTTTAAAGACCGTTAATGTTGCAAGTTAGTAACAGGGTCTTATTAATACAACAACAATACTAGCTATACATCATTTTAATAGCAGATGGAGGATGAGATGACAAATATTGATGAGATGTCAGTAAACGCAATTAGAGTATTATCAGCGGATGCGATTCAGAGGGCTAATTCAGGACACCCTGGACTTCCATTGGGAGCAGCGCCTGCTGCATACGAACTTTGGGCAAAGCACATGAATTATAATCCTGCAAATCCGGACTGGGTTAACAGAGACAGATTTATCCTTTCCGGTGGACATGGTTCTATGCTCTTGTATTCATTACTGCATCTTTTTGGTGTGGGTAATCTTTCTCTGGATGATATAAAGAATTTCAGACAACTGGGTTCTCTAACACCGGGACACCCTGAGTATGGACATACAATAGGAATAGAAGCTACAACAGGGCCTTTGGGACAGGGTATGGCAATGGCTGTAGGTATGGCAATGGCTGAGGCACATCTTTCTTCGGTATTCAATAAAGAAGGATATCCGGTAGTAGACCATTATACTTATGTATTGGGTGGAGACGGATGCATGATGGAGGGTATTTCATCAGAAGCATTTTCACTTGCGGGAACTCTGGGATTGTCAAAACTTATTGTATTATACGATTCTAACAACATTTCAATTGAAGGAAGCACTGATATTGCCTTCACAGAAGATGTTATGAAGAGATTTGAAGCATTTGGTTTCCAGACACTTGAAGTTAAGGATGGCAATAACCTGGAAGAAATAGGCAAAGCCATTGAGGCAGCAAAGGCAGATAAGGAGAGACCTTCATTAATTAAGATTAATACCCTTATTGGATTTGGATGCCCTGCTAAGCAGGGAAAGGCAAGTGCCCACGGAGAGCCTTTGGGAGTTGATAATGTTGCGGCACTTAAGGAAAATATCAATTGGCCTTGCAAAGGTGATTTTGAGGTTCCTGAGGAAGTTTATGATAATTATCGTAACATTGGAAAAGAGAAGGCTAAGGCAGAAGAAGAATGGAATGCAATGTTTGCCGGATACTGTGAGAAGTATCCTGATATGAAAGAATTATGGGAAAAATACTTCAATGGCTTCGATATGTCAGAGCTGTTTAATTCTGAGGAATACTGGGCTAAGGGTGATAAGCCTGAGGCTACAAGAAGTACAAGCGGTACAATTCTTAATTTGATTAAGAAATCAATGCCTAATCTTATTGGTGGTTCTGCGGATCTTGCACCGTCTAACAAGACTAATATGAAGGATGCAGGAGATTTCTCTAAGGATAATTATGCAGGAACAAACCTTCATTTTGGAGTAAGAGAGCAGGCTATGGCAGCAATCGGTAACGGAATAATGCTTCATGGCGGATTAAAAGCGTTTGTTGCAACATTCTTTGTATTCAGTGATTATACAAAGCCTATGGCAAGACTTTCATCTTTGATGAAACTTCCTTTGACATACATTTTCACTCACGACAGTATTGGTGTTGGTGAGGATGGACCTACTCATGAACCTATTGAGCAGCTTGCAGCATTTCGTTCAATGCCGGGATTTACTGTTTTCAGACCTTGTGACAGAGTAGAGACAGCAGCAGCATGGATGTATGCAGTCGATAAGGCACAGGAACCTACAGGACTTGTACTTACAAGACAGAACCTTCCACAGATTCCGGGTTCATCAAAGGATGCATTGAAGGGTGGATATATAATTGACGATTCTGATAAACAGATTCCTGATGCAATTATTATTGCCAGCGGTTCTGAGGTTAGTCTTGCGGTTGACGCAAAGGCAGAGCTTGCAAAGGACGGAATTGATGTAAGAGTTGTCAGTATGCCAAGTATGGAGCTGTTCGACAAGCAATCTTTAGAGTACAAAGAGAGTGTTCTTCCGAAGGAAGTAAGAAAGAGAGTTGCAGTTGAGGCTCTTTCAGATTTCGGATGGTATAAATATGTAGGACTTGATGGTAAAGTTGTTGCCATGGAAGGGTTTGGAGCTTCAGGACCTGCAGGAGAATTGTTTAAAAAATTCGGATTTACAGTGGAAAATGTAGTAGAAGCTGTTAAAAGTCTTTAATAATAATAAGAATCTTTATATATTTTTTGGAATAATTTTACAATCTTTAAATAAAATATACTTGAAATATTGTTATAGTAAGAATATAATTGAAACATAGGTTGTCGGAAATTTAACAATCAAATATTATATTTTTACGGAGGATTTTTATTATGGTGCGTTTTACATTACCAAGAGATTTGTATCATGGCAAAGGTTCACTTGAGGCTTTAAAGACACTCACAGGAAAGAAAGCTATTATCTGTGTGGGCGGCGGTTCTATGAAGCGTAACGGTTTTCTTCAGAAGGCTGAGGACTATTTAAAAGAAGCCGGAATGGAAGTTAAGCTCTTTGAGGGAATTGAATCAGATCCTTCAGTTGAGACTGTTATGAAAGGTGCTGCAGTGATGCAGGAATTTGAGCCTGATTGGATTGTTGCTATCGGTGGGGGTTCTCCAATAGACGCAGCTAAGGCTATGTGGATTAAGTATGAATATCCTGAAACAACATTTGAGGATATGTGTAAGGTATTCGGTCTTCCAAAGCTCCGTACTAAAGCACATTTCTGTGCTGTTTCATCTACATCAGGTACAGCAACAGAAGTAACAGCATTTTCAATCATCACAGACTACGATAAGGGTATTAAATATCCTATCGCTGATTTTGAGATTACTCCTGATGTTGCAATTGTTGATCCTGAACTTGCAGAGACTATGCCACAGAAGCTGGTGGCTCATACAGGTATGGATGCAATTACTCATGCTATCGAAGCTTATGTTTCAACAGCAAACTGTGATTATACAGATCCCCTTGCACTTCACGCAGTTAAGATGATTGATGAGCATCTTGTTAAGTCATACAATGGTGATATGGACTCAAGAGATGCAATGCATAATGCCCAGTGCCTTGCCGGAATGGCATTCTCAAATGCTTTGCTTGGTATTGTACATTCAATGGCACATAAGACCGGAGCTGCATTTGAAGGCGGACATATTATACATGGAGCAGCTAATGCTATGTATCTTCCTAAGGTTATTAAGTTTAATGCTAAGGATGAAACAGCTGCAAAGCGTTATGCAGATATTGCTGATTTTATTAAGCTTGGTGGCAATACAGTGGAAGAGAAGATTGATAATCTCGTTGCAATGTTAAGGAAGATGAATGATGACCTTAATATTCCACACTGCATTAAGAATTATGGAGAAGGCGGACTTCCGGCAGAGACAGGTATTGTTCCTGAGGATGAATTCTTAAAGAAACTTCCGGATATTGCAGCTAACGCTCTTCTTGATGCATGTACAGGTTCAAATCCTCGTCAGCCAAGTCAGGAAGAAATGGAAAAGCTTCTTAAATGTTGCTACTATGATACAGAGGTGGATTTCTAAAATTTCGCTAATGTATTGATGCAGGTTTTATAGAGTAAATAAAATAAAAGTAAAATTAAAGGGTTGTCTCACTGAGATATATGCGATGAATTCTTAGCATATACTCAATGGGGCAACCCAATTTAATTTATATATAATTTGATTTATGCGTAATCAGTTTAGAAATTAGATTATTAATTCTTTCCGTAGTGTGATTCGTTATATTCTTTAACTCTCTTCTGGATTCTGTCCACAGGATTAAGTAAATCGCTGATAGAGGAATCATGATTTAATGTATCAATGAGGAGAGCCATGTATTTGCTCATATCAACATTGATATACCAAGGCTTTGAAAGTAATTCCTCAGGCTGATAGATAAGGTTGGTTGTAAGAATCTTATCAATTATTCCTTTCTCATAAGCCTCATCGAATTTCTTAAATCCATTGGTGAATAAGCCAAATGTAGTAGCACAGAATACTCTGCTTGCTCCACGCTTCTTTAACTCAGAGGCAACATCTATCATACTTTCTCCGGAAGAAATCATATCATCAATGATAATAACATCTTTACCTTCAACATTAGAACCAAGGAATTCATGAGCAACGATAGGGTTGCGTCCGTTTACGATTTTTGTGTAATCTCTTCTCTTGTAGAACATACCCATATCAAGACCAAGAACGTTGGCAAAATATACAGCACGTCCCATACCACCTTCATCAGGGCTTATAACCATCATGTGCTGACTGTCAATATGAAGGTCATCTACTCCAAGTAATAAATACTTAATAAACTGATATGTGCATGAAACAGATTCAAATCCCTTAAGAGGAATTGCATTGTGAACTCTAGGATCGTGGGCATCAAAAGTGATTATGTTCTCGACACCCATATCTGTTAATTCCTGAAGCATTAAAGCACAGTCAAGAGATTCTCTGCCGGTCCTCTTATGCTGTCTGCTCTCATAAAGAAATGGCATTATTACATTAATTCTTCTTGCCTTTCCGCCGGCTGCAGCAATAACTCTTTTTAAATCTGCATAGTGGTCATCAGGTGACATACGATTTTTGAATCCGCATAAAGAATATTCAATGCTGTAGTTGCATACATCAACCATTATATATAAATCGCAACCACGTACAGAATCAGCTAAAACGCCCTTACCTTCACCGGAACCAAATCTTGGAGTCTTAGCATCGAGAATGTAAGAGTCTCTTTTGTATCCGGCAAAAGCCAGATTAGAATGATTTTCATTATCTCTTTGTTCTCTCCATTTTACAAGGTATTGATCTACCTTTTCTCCCATTTTAGAACAGCTCTTTAAAGGGATAATACCCAGTGTTCCGTATGGAATTGTTGCAGTATGACGTTCGTCTCGTGGCATTTTTTAAATCCTCCATAAGTAATTTAATTTATATCAATAAGAATAGTATTCCTATTAATTGCAAAAAACACAATATAAAATATAATCATAAACTTGTTATAAGTCAAATTATCTTTTCATTTTTTTCAGCAGACGTATATCATCCCCGAATAATTTCAGAATTTCATAAGCACTTATTATTCGTGAAAAGATTCTTTCAGAATAGGCATCCTCAATCTGTGAAATAGAGTAATTCGTTGAGATAATTACACTTTTTCTTCGAAGTATTCTCTCATTTATCAAATAGAATAATCTTGAATTGGTATATGTATTACCATTCTCTGTTCCCAAATCATCTATAATAAGTAAATCACAATCCAGAAGATAGCTTAAATCATAGGAATCATCACCCCTGTTAAAATCTGAACTTGTGAAACAGTTGAACAGTTCTATGGCAGTGAGGTAAATAACGCTGTGGGATGTATCCAACAATTCTTTAGCAATACAGTTGGCTAAAAAGGTTTTTCCTACGCCTGTGTTGCCGTAAAGTAAAAGATTGGAAAAATCCTTATCAAAATTCTTTACAAATGACTGACATACTTCCAGGACTTTGTGCATATTATTGTAAGGTGTGAGTCCTGTGGCGGAATCCATATCGGTATTGTTATACCAGTCAAAGGAGAAGGTAGAGAAGTTCTCATCAGCCGTAATGTTCTTAAGATTAGAGTCTCTGTAGACCAGGTCTATTGCTTTCTTCCGGAAGCAGGAACATTTTGCACCATGACTGTCGTATCCTGTATCTTTGCAGATTGGACAAGTATATATATTATCAAGGTAATCTGAAGGCTTTCCGAGAGATTCAAGAAGAGCTTTCTTTTTTTCTGTAAGAGACTTAATAGTGGTATCAAATTCATCTAAATTCGTGGAAGATGAATCCATATTAATTCTGCTTACAGCCTCTTTCATAGATGCAGATATAATAGCATCTTCTATTTCCTTGATTTCGGGGCATAGAGAAACAGTTTCCTCATAGCGTCTGGCTTGAATATGGCTGTTTCTTGCCCGAATATCATCATATATTCTCATAACGGCATCGTGTTGTGTATTAGTGAGAGCCATGGCTAAATCCTTTCTGTGTTAAACGCAATACATATCAGCTATTGTTGCTCAACAGTGAGTCGTACCAACTGTCAGGCTTTTTGTCACGTTGATTAAAGTTGTTAAAGCGGTTAGAGCTTTGTTTCATAGCCTGCGATTCAGGCTTTTTGGTATTTGCATAGTCAGCATCGGCTTTCTTGATATCTTGGATTGTGTGGACATCCTGTTTCTTCCAGTTAGAAAGAATAGAATCTGTGTACTCAAAGCTTGGCTGGTGTATTGCTTTCATTGTCCTGTTGCATGCTTCAATAATCATGTCCTGGCTGAAACAGTAGATATCAGTCCATTTAGAGATGAACTCTTTTTCCTGGATGCCGGGCTCACGACTGGATAAGCCAAAAGCTTTCATTACCTGATAAACAACGTTGTTATGGGTTGCAACTTCATCCCTTGCCTGCGATTCGGTAGTAATACCTTTTCTGGCCCAGTCCAGGGCAACGGCATCAATATAGTTGAAACTCTTCTTGCCACGTCCCACACAATATTCAACAAGATAAATAATTAAATCACCGGAGAAGTGAAGAGTGTCATAGTAATACGCAATTGAATTAATTTCCTTATTAGTAAGAGTTCTCCCAAGATAAGACTGAATGACATAAGTAAGCATTGAAAATGTTTCATCATCGGACAGTTCATTTAACTTCTCAGGTGTAAATTGAATCTTGGAAGCTTCAATAGGTTCAATAACACTTACAGGATGGTCAGGCTCATTATCATGTGAAACAGAGCTGTTAATAACCACCGGTGTAATATGAGATTCTGTGGATTGTGATACATCAAAGGAATCCGATGAATCAACAGAAGAATTACATCTGTTGATGTGATCTATATCTTTGAACTTAATATTACTCAGTTCATTATCAGGACCATTGAATTCAAGAATAAGAACACCCATTTTGTCCCAGTATTTAAGAGCTCGTACAATATCGGCTTCAGTCTGGTTAAATGTATCTGCTAATAAGGAAATACTGACATTGCGCTGCTTATCAGAAAGCAGGCGCAGAAGATAGAGATAAACCTTCACAAATTCACCATTAGCTGAAGGAACATACTGATCTATAAATAAATTGGATACACCTGTGTACCCATAATTGGATTCTGTAGATAAAATTAAGTCTTTCATAAAATCTGAGTTACTTTAAGCATTATTATACTCAAGGAAACTCATCCCCCCTTACTCTAGTGTGTCTCGATTGCAAAGTGAATTATAGCATAGTTAAAAATAATTGAAAAGTTGGATAAACACTGGCTTTGAGGGCTGTGGATAATGTGGATAATGTGGATAAAATTTTTGGGAGATGCTGTCAGGTGTTGAAAATAAAGGGTTGTGGGGAAAATGGTTTTGCACAAAAAAATCCACATTCAGGGATGTTAATAATCTCCCTGTAAATGTGGATAATGTGGATAACTTTGTTGAAAAATTAAAATAAAATTCAAAGCTAGTGTTTAAGCAGAGATTCGCCAATTTTATAAACATCCCCGGCCCCCATAGTTATCAACAAATCTCCGTTGATACAATTTTTTAATAAAAATTTTTCTATGTCTTCAAATGATTCGTAATAGTAACATTCCTTGCCTAAAGCTTTAATTTCTTCCTGAAGTGTAGCTGAACTTATACCTAAATCATCAGTCTCTCTGGCAGGATATATTTTGGCAAGTACAATTTTGTCTGAAAGACTTAAAGCCTGAGCAAATTCCTTGAGAAGAGACTTGGTTCTTGAGTAGGTGTGGGGTTGGAATACTGTCCATATATTGTTATGAGGATAGTGGGCGGCAGACTTTAATGTGGCGGTTATCTCGTCAGGATGATGAGCGTAATCGTCAATAACAGTAATGCCGTTAAATTCCCCTTTCTTCTCAAAACGTCTGTTGGTTCCGGTAAATGAAGCCAGACCCGCTTTTATTGCATCTAAATCAACAGACAGTTTTCTTGCTGCTGCTATAGCAGAAAGAGAGTTATATACATTGTGTAATCCGGGAACGCTGAGTTTAATGTCTGTTAAAGCTTTGTTGTTGTACATAAGAGTATAGGAACAGCATCCATATTCATCATACGCTATGTCGGAGGCTGAGTAGTTGCTCTTTTCAGGATCGGAACCGAAGGTGATAACTTCACATTTGGTATCTTTATAGAAATAACTGTAATCATCAATGTCAGAGTTAATAATGAGGGTTCCGTTTTCCGGAAGCTTTTCTGTAAAGAGTTTAAAAGAATGACGTATGTCGTCTATATCTTTAAAGAAATCCAGATGGTCAGCCTTAACATTCAGAATGATGTTTATTGTAGGATTGAAGGACAAAAAGCTGTTGGTGTATTCACAGGCTTCAGTTACGAATATGTCTGATTTACCAACACGTATATTGCCGCCGATGCTGTTAAGTATTCCTCCTACTGAAATTGTAGGATCAGCATTTGCAGCGAGAAGAATTTCTGTAACCATAGAGGTTGTTGTTGTCTTTCCATGAGTACCTGCAATGTTAAGGGCAATTTTGTAGTTGGACATAATCTGGCCGAGGAGTTCGGCTCTGGTTATGGTTGGTATGTTTGCGGATATAGCAGCCTGCAATTCCGGATTATCGGGATGTATTGCCGCTGTGTAAACAACCAGGTCAATATCATTGGTAATATTAGAAGCAGACTGAGGATACGAAATGCGGCATCCAGCCTTGCTGAATTCATTAGTTAAATCAGAAGATGTTGAATCTGAACCTGAAACTGTGAAGCCTCTGTCAAGAAGTATTCTGGCGAGACCACTCATACTGATACCGCCAATACCGATGAAGTGTATATGAATCGGACAGTTGAAATCAATTGTGTACATGATTAGTTTCCTTTCTATTTATATGCATTACTAAAATGTAATTCAAATACATTGTATGACTTATTATTAAAATTTTCAAACTTTAAATGGGTATGTGAAAAATTATTTTATAAATTGTGAGAATATTTATAAAAAAACCTAAAAATGTTTGTACTTAATATTGAATATATGCTATAATTTATTCAACTTAATCAGTAAAAAATATAACATCAGAGGTGAATAGCATGATTAAAAAAGAAATGATCGCGATGCTGTTAGCCGGAGGACAGGGTAGCAGGTTAGGTGTGCTTACCTCTAAGGTTGCCAAACCGGCGGTGGCGTTTGGTGGAAAGTATAGAATAATTGACTTTCCACTGAGTAACTGTATTAATTCGGGTATTGATACAGTAGGTGTTCTGACACAGTATCAGCCATTGCGTCTTAACACCCATATCGGAATCGGAATCCCGTGGGATCTCGACCGTAATGTAGGAGGTGTGACGGTTCTTCCGCCATACGAAAAGAGCACAAGTAGTGAATGGTACACAGGTACGGCCAATGCCATTTATCAGAATCTGGAGTATATGGAACAGTATAATCCTGAGTATGTTCTTATTCTTTCGGGTGATCACATCTATAAGATGGATTACAAAATTATGTTAGATTATCATAAGGCTAATAATGCTGATATTACAATTGCTGCGATGCCTGTTCCTATAGAGGAAGCAAGCAGATTCGGTATTGTGGTAACAGATGATGATAACAGAATAACGGAGTTTGAAGAGAAACCGGCTAACCCTAAGAGCAATCTTGCGTCAATGGGTATTTATATCTTTAGCTGGAAAGTACTTAAGGATGCACTTATTAAGCTTAAAGACCAGAATGAGTGTGACTTTGGAAAGCACGTGATTCCATACTGCTTTAATAACAACAAGAGAATATTTGCCTATGAGTATAACGGCTACTGGAAGGATGTAGGTACTCTTAGTTCATATTGGGAAGCCAACATGGAACTGATAGACATTATTCCTGTATTTAATTTGTATGAGGAGTTCTGGAAAATTTATACCAGAACAGACACCATACCACCTCAGTACATAGCAGAGAATGCATATATTGAGAAGAGTATTGTGGGCGACGGTACAGAAGTATACGGTAAGATATTTAATTCTGTAATAGGCTCGGGAGTAACAATTGAGGAAGGTGCTGTTGTACGTGATTCAATTATTATGAACAATACAGTGATTGGTAAGAATACTGTAGTTAATAAATCTATAATCGCTGAAGAAGTGGTTATCGGCGATAATGTTGAGCTGGGTGTTGGACAGGAAGCAGAGAACGTAAAACTTCCTAAGATATACAACTCAGGTCTTGTAACTATTGGAGAGTGTTCTGTAATTCCTAGCGGAGTTAAGATCGGAAAGAACACAGCTATTTCTGGTGAAACATCAGTGGAAGATTATCCTGGTGGACAGTTAGCGAGTGGTGGCATAATAATTAAGGCAGGTGATAATTGATGAAAGCGATAGGTATAGTTTTAGCCGGCGGTAATAATAAAATGATGCGAGAGCTGACTAACAAACGTGCGATTTCTGCAATGCCGATTGCCGGCAGTTATCGTGCTATTGATTTTGCGTTGAGCAATATGTCTAATTCGCATATTCAGAAAGTGGCTGTTATTACACAGTATAATGCCAGATCCCTCAATGAGCATCTCAGTTCATCAAAGTGGTGGGATTTTGGTAGAAAACAGGGTGGATTGTATGTTTTCACACCAACTATAACAGCGGAGAGCAGTAACTGGTACAGAGGAACAGCAGATTCTCTCTATCAGAATATACATTTTCTTAAGTCCAGCCATGAACCGTATGTAGTTATTGCATCGGGAGATTGCGTATATAAGCTGGATTACAACAAGGTTCTTCAATATCATATTGAGAAGAAGGCTGATGTTACTCTTGTTGTTAAGAAGCTTAATAATAAGGAAGATGTTAAGAGATATGGTGTGGTTGCAATGACAGAGGAAGGCCGTATCACAGATATTGATGAGAAGCCTCTTGAAACAAATCTTTCAACGGTGTCAACAGGTATATATGTAGTCAGAAGAAGACTTCTTATTGAGTTGCTTGAGAAAGCAGCAGAAGAAGACAGATATGATTTTGTAAGAGATATACTTGTAAGATATAAGAACATCAAAAAGATTTACGGATACACACTGGATACATATTGGAACAACATTAATACTGTTGATTCTTATTATAATACAAACATGGATTTCCTTAAGAAGGATGTAAGAGATTACTTCTTTAAACAATATCCTGATATATACTCTAAGGTAGAGGATCTTCCGCCTGCTAAGTACAATTATGGGGCGAATGTAAGAAACAGCCTGGTGTCAAGCGGATGTATAGTTAACGGTACTGTAGATAATTCAGTGCTGTTCAAGAAGATATATATAGGAAACAACGCTGTTGTTAAGAACTCTATCATAATGAGTAATGCGTATATTGGAGACAATGCATATATTGAAAACTGCATTGTAGAAAGCAATAGTACAATCAAGGCAAATTCCAGATATGTGGGAGAGTCAGGAGTTAAGATAGTAGTGGAAGATAATCCGGTATACTATTAAAAGTACAGGGGAATTTATAAAAAGAAAAGGTCATGGAATAGTGACAGAAGGGGTAAATATGAATATTACAGACGTTAGGGTAAGAAAAATCACAAAAGAAGGTAAGATGAAGGCAGTAGTATCAGTGACAATTGATAATGAATTTGTTGTTCATGATATTAAAGTCATTGAAGGCGAGAAGGGCTTGTTTATAGCTATGCCAAGCAGAAAATCAGCGGATGGAGAATATAGAGATATTGCACATCCTATCAACACTGATACAAGGGACAGTCTTCAGAAATTAATTCTTGAAGCTTACGAAAATGCTGAGGATGTTGAGGAGTAAAATTCCTCACAAGGCATTTTACAATCATTTAGGTTGTGGGTAGTATTAAATAATAATTATAGAGTTGTCTCACTAAGGTAATATAAATGCTTAGTGAGGCAGCTCTTTTTTTAGTGAGTCCGGTGGCGCATATTTCCAACAGGGGTGTATATTAAATAAAACCTCTGAGGGTGGGGGATAATACAAACTTTTGTATCGCAAGTACATCGGGTATGGTACTTATGATATATATTTTGCTTTGCGAGTGTGTTTTTAGGCGTGATAAAACCTCTTGAATAATCCTGGATTTAGTACCGAATCAATAGTTCTACAGAACTATAAATGTGCAATTTGTCAAAATATACAAGAAAAATGGCTGGAATTTAGTTAAATTTCAACAATGCATTGTGTTGACGAAAAAATCTGAGGTTGTATATAATGACAAAAGTTATTGGGATATGTAACAGAATTGTAATAAATCGCAATAAAATTCTGGGACAAACAATGACTGTGGGAGTTTATTGATTATTAAATTGGGAGGAAAAGCCTTATGAAGAAGAAAATGGGCAAGAGAATCGGCGCAGTAGCAATGGCGATTCTCATGGTTGTTGGTATTATGCCGACAGACTGGGCAGTGAAAAAAGCATCTGCCGCAACAGAAACCAAAGAGTATGTCCTTGAAGCAAAGGATCTTACATCATTTGCAGCAGGGGCTAAAGCAGACGGTGATGAAGAGAAAGCCGGAACAGACAGCTTCTTTACGCTGGTTTACAGTGCAAAGACAAAAGTTGATAGTTCAACGAAAACATTTGATGATGGATATGAATCATCACAGAGAATTAATCTTGGCGGTAAAGCTACAACAGAAAAGAATGCAGTTAAATTTACAACAGAAGGTAAAGCAGCTGTAACAGTATGGTGGGTTGAAGGCGGAGATGATAACCGTCAGATGGCAATCCTTGGAAGCGATGGCAGCCAGGTGGCAGTAACAGATGTTACACTTGCAAAGAATGCAACATGTATCTCAACATTTCAACTTAATGAAGCAGGTACATATTATCTTGGTGGTGCAACTAATAACAATTATATTTTTAAGGTAGAAGTTAAGGATGAGGTAGAGGTTGTTCCACAGTACGAGGATGTTACATCAACATTTGAAGCATCAACACTTACATCATTTGCAGCAGGGGCTAAAGCAGATGGTGATGAAGAGAATATTGGAACAGATGGTATTTTTACAGTAATATACAGTGCAAAGTCAAAAGTTGATAGCTCAACAAAAACATTTGATGACGGATATGAATCATCACAGAGACTTAATCTTGGCGGTAAGGCTACAACAGAAAAGAATGCAGTTAAGATTACAGCTCCTAGCGCCGGTACAGTAACAGTATGGTGGGTTGAAGGCGGAGATGATAACCGTCAGATGGCAATTCTTGATAAGGACGGCAATCCGGTAGTAACAACAAGCGAGACACTTGCGAAGAATGCAACATGTATTTCAACATTAAACATTCCTGAGGCAGGTACATACTATCTTGGTGGTGCAACTAATAATAATTATATCTTTAAGGTAACATTTAAGTATCAGAAGGAAGTTTCAGGTGGAGAAGTAAAGCCTGCAAGAAAAGCTTGGTCAGAGGTATCAGCACCTGAGATTACATCATTAGTTCAGAACGAAGGTAACATTGAAGCTACAGCAAATGCAGTAGTAGGATATGACGGAGCAGATAAAGTAACAGTATATATGACAGATGCTAAGGGCAATGAGTCAAAGCTTATGTCATCTGCTGAGGGAGATACAGTAAAGAAGATTTTCACTCCTGATGCAACGGGAACTTATTCATTTAAGGCAGTTATCTCAAGAGATGGCGAGGAAGATAAAGTTAGTGGTGCTAAGACAATAGATTATGTATTACCACTTGCAACTCCTTCAATCTCAAGTGCAACAAGCAAAGGAAATGGTTCTGTAGCGGTAGTTATCAATCCGGTAGCAGAAGCAACATCTTACAATGTTTATGCTAACGGAGCAAAGGTTGCAACAACAACATCTACAGAATGCATGGTTACAGGATTAACAGTAGGAACAAAGTATACATTTACAGTAGAGGCAGTAAGAGCTCTTCCTGTTGCAACATCTTCACAGTCAGCAGGCGTTAATGTAACTGTAACAGCAGATGCTCAGCAGACATGGTCTGTATCAAGATACGGCTCATCAGTAGATACTAAGAATAATGGCGTAATTGGAAGTGTTAATGATGGTTCAGTAACAATTTATTCAGAAAATGGTAAGGGTAAGGTTGTTCCTGCATCATGTGATGGTCTTACATTCTATTATGCAACAGTTCCAACAAGCAAATCTTTCTCAATATCAGGTAAGATTCACGTGGACAGCTGGAAGCTCTCTAATGGACAGGAAGGTTTTGGTCTCATGGTATCTGATACAGTTGGTATAGATGGAGATGGAACAACACTCTGGAATAACTCAATTCAGGCACTTGCTTCTAAGATTGAGTATTTTTATGATCAGGAAACACAGGCAGTTACAACAGATACAAGTAAAGACAAGATTTCTATGAAAATGGGTATCGGTATTAACGTTAAGACCGGTGTTACAGCACAGGATGTAGCAGATATAACAGCAGGTAAGATTGCTGCAGCTCCTACATCAACAGACCCAGCTAAGAAATATTTCTACACAAAGACACTTGAAACTTCAGCAGCAGCTAATGGTGCAGGTACATACAACTGTGTAGGTAACGGTTCAGAAGGTGAAGGTGTTACAGATTTATACTTCTCAATTGAAGAGATTGTTGACAATGGAGAAGTTGGTTACATTGTAACTTATATGGATGCAAACAAGACTGTACTTGGTTCAGAGACAGTTATGGGTCAGATGAACTTAATAGACAGCGAGAACAAGTATGTTGGTTTCTTCGCATCAAGAAATGCAAGAATAACAGTTACAGATGTAAACTTTGAATTAAGAGATTCAGTAAGAGAGGTTATAGTTGAGGATACAGCAGTAGTTCCTAACTATAATATAACTTCAGCAGGCAATGCTAACTCAGAAAACTATACACTTACATACAAGTCAGATGTTAACGGAATAGTAGTTATTACAGCAGCAGATGGAACAGTAGTTGCTGACCAGGCAGTAGTTGCTAACACAACTTACAAGTTCCCAACAACACTTGCACTTGGAACAAACACATTTACAGTAGTTTCTACTCCTGAGGCTGGTTTCAGACCATCAGCTCATGAAGTATTAACATCATATGAATCAGTAACACAGGAATTTAAAGTAACACTTAACGGATTTGATGGTTCAGTAATTTACGTTGGACCAAATGCTGACCAGTATGGTATCGGTACAAAGGAAAGTCCTATTGATATCTATTCAGCAGTTAAATATGCAAAGGCAGGACAGAAGATTATAATTCTTGAAGGAACATATAACTTAGAGTCAACAGTTAAAGTTGCCAGAGGAATTGACGGTACAGCAGAAAATATGATTTATTTAATTGCTGATCCTGATGCAGCAACAAGACCGGTATTTGACTTCGGTAAGAATGATTGCGAAGGTATGGTATTCGGTGGAAATTACTGGTATATCTCAGGTTTTGATGTAACAAATTCAGGTAACTCAAAGGACGGTGCTCGTCTTTGCGGTAACTACAATGTAGTTGATAATTGTAACTTCTATCACAATGGAAATACAGGCCTTCAGATTAGTGCATACAACAATTCTAACGATGCAAGAGAAGACTGGCCATCATACAACTTAGTTCTTAACTGTACATCATATGGTAATGCTGATAAGGGCTATGAGGATGCAGATGGTTTCGCTGCTAAGTTAACATGTGGCGATGGAAATGTATTTGACGGATGTATCGCATACAATAACGCTGATGACGGATGGGATCTTTTTGCTAAGATGCAGACAGGTTCAATCGGTTCAGTAACAATTAAGAACTCAGTAGCTTACGGTAACGGATACCTTGAAGATGGAACAAATGCCGGAAACGGTAATGGTTTCAAGATGGGTGGAGACAGTATGACAGGATATCATAAGCTTATCAACTGCGTAGCATTTGATAACAAGGCTAAGGGTATTGATTCAAACTCTTGTCCTGATATCCAGGTTGAAAATTGTATTTCATTCAACAATGAATCATATAACGTAGCACTTTACACAAATACAGCAGTTAATACAGATTTCTCTGCAAAGGGAATTGTCTCATTCAAGACAAGCAATGATGTTTCAGAGCAGTTCAAGTTTAAGGGAACACAGGATGCCTCTAAGGTATACAATGCGTCAAACTATTTCTGGAATTGCACAGAAAATGGAACAAATAATGCTAATGGTTTAGTAAAGGCAGATTGGTTTGTATCAATTGATACAAAGATGAATCATGAAACACATGTTTACAGCGACAGAGTTGTAACAAGAAATGCAGATGGAACGGTTAACATGAATGGCTTACTCCAGCTTACAGCGGCTAAGGAAACTGAACTTGGTTTCCATTCAGGAATCGGTGCAGGTCAGGCATCACATAAATTGGGCGAAGTTCTTTCAGACAGCGATGTTGTAACATCAGGTCTTACTATTAAGCCTAAGAAGCCATCAGTTGCTTCAGATCAGGTTAATACAGGCGATGTTTCTAATGTATTTATTCTGTTAATCATGATGTTCGCAGCACTTGGCTGTGGAGTGTGCGTATTCGATAAGAAAAGAAAAAACGCATAATAACATTTTATTTCAATAATATATGAATTAGGAAAGTTCCCTGCCGAAAGGTGGGGAGCTTTTTTGCTTAATGGGGTCGGGGTGTCAAAAGCCCATTATAATTTTATGCCCTGGCAAATTGCACAGAAAAAGATTGTTTGCATTCCATTGTGCTAACCGTTTCGATGAGCCTCTTAGGGCAAAAATTGTGTTCAGCAAAGGCTTCCACAATTTTTAGAGTCTCATCTCCACAGCACAAAAGTCATTTAAACAATCTTTTTTGTGCAATTCGCTATTCAAGTTTTTCATAATGGGTTTTTGACACCCTAAACTTAGAATGAAAGATGGTGAAAGAAAACCTGCCGGGTGGGTAGTGACAGCTTAAAATAGAGCAAAAGTACTATATACATCACCTTAAAGTTACAAAGTTATTTTTAACATACCTATTTACGGTACCAGAAAAATCCCTCTAAAAATTAATGTTTGGTAATGCACAAATAGTACCATAGCACTATAAATGTTGGATATGTCAAAATAACCAATAAAAAGCGGGGTTTTTTAGTTAATTTTTCACAATGGCTTGTGTTGACCAAAAAACCTTGGCTTGTATATAATGACCAACGTCAAGAGAAATAAAGAACAGGATTGTAACAAATCGCAATAAAATCCTGTTGTTTAACTTGATGTTTTAGGGAGTTTATTGATTATTAAATTGGGAGGATTTTACAATGAGTAAAAACAGACGCATTAAAAAAGCTATGGTAGTTGCTACAACTACAGCAATGATTGCAAGTATGGCACCGGTTGCTGCATTTACAGGAATTTTCAATCCGGTTCAGATTGTTATGGCTGAGGAAGCAGAGCAGTCAACAGTAAAAACAACAATATGGAATTCTGCTGAAATTGGAACACACGAGACAAAAGGAACAGCTAATTTTGAAAACGGCGCATTGACTATAACAGGAGCCGGAACAATCTTTGATAAAGATTATGGTAATGACAACTATTACTATTCATATGCAGACGTAAAGGGTAAGACAACTGTGGTTGCAAAGATTACACCTGATGAAAATAATTCATCAGGTATGGTTGGTCTTATTGCCAGAAATGATGCAGAAGATCCAACAAGTCAGGCCGCAGGTATCTACTATGATTATTCTAAGAAACAGATTAGAATTGGAAGACATGGTGGTGCCGGTACAATTGCAAGCGGTGTAGATTCACCTGTTTATGTTAAGCTCGAATTTGAAACAAATGCAGTATATTATACTGTTGCTAAAGATGCAGAATTTACAGATATAATTAAGGCAAGAAATGGTATGGGAGTTTCTGATTTTGATCCAAAGACAGTAGGTTTCTTTGCAACAGATGGAAATAAAGTGACATTTTCAGATATTAATATAACATCAACATATACAACAGATTCTGCAGAATCTGTCAGCAAGGTTGTATTTGACTCAACAAAGGGAGAATTAACACCTTCATATTCAACAAGTGCTTCTTATTCAGGAAGTTATGATGCAGGTAATTCACTGACAACTACAGCAGATGGAAATACATTAAAGGTAACTCAGACAAGATCTGCTACTGTTAAGGGAAATATCCGTGAGGACAAAGGTGTGGATTATCTTTTGTTCCCTGCTACTTCTGAGGATATGACAATAAAAGCAGATGTTACTATTAACACTGTTGATTCAGGTACAGACAAGCAGGGTATTGCAATGGGACAGTTTGTTGCAAATGAGGGAAGCGCAACAGCAGTGGATGTTCTTCACTTCCAGAAGAATAAGGTGTTCCAGCATACATACAGCACTGCATTAGGAAAAGGTGGATGTGGAGATCCTAAGACTTCAACAGTAGAGCTTGGAAAGACATATTCATTGACATATACAAAGTCAGGTAATAAAGCTGATTACAAGGTTGTTGCAGCTGATGGAACAGTATTACTTGACAGTGCAAGTGCAGGAACAACAGTTGATCTTTCAGCAGAGACATATTACTCAGGTCTTCAGTCAGGAAACACAGTACAATATGGTTTTGCCTTTACAGGAATTTCTGTTGACTTATCAAATGTTCAGTTATTAAATGCAGCCGGACAGGTTGTATATGATATGAACGATTACTATATTGCAGTGGGAGTTGCTCCTACAATAAGCAATGCTGTAGCTAAGGTTGCAGATGATAGAAACAGCATTGATTTAACATGGGATGTTACAGAAGAAGGTTCAGGCAATGTTAAGTATTCAGTTTTCGTTTCAAAGGATGGAGGAGAATTTACAAAGGTAAGTGATTCTAAGGTTAATTCATTCTCATTTGCTGCTATGTCAGGAGATGGCAGCTATGCATTTAAGATTATTCCTTATGGCGGAGAAACAGCAGGAACTGAAATTCTCACATCAGAGGTTTCATATCAGGCACCTCTTTCTCAGACAAAGCTTTCAGCAGATGGTTCATCTACAGAGGTTTCATTATCATGGGAAGCTGTAGAGGGAGCAACAAGCTATGATGTTTATAAGGCACTTGGTTCTAACGGAACAATGGGTGTTGTTGTTAATACAGCTTCAACATCATACGTTGATAAAGACGTTAAGGCAGAAGAGCCATACTACTATTACATAGTTGCTAAGAACGACAATAATACAAGTAATCCTTCAAAGACAATGCAGGTACTTACATCTGACGGACATACAGGTGCTTATGTATATGAAAATGCTGCAACAAAGGTTACAGTAGTATCTAAGTCTAACGATACAGTATTTACTGATAATGCAAGCGTTACATTAAAGGCAGATGAAGCTGTTTCAGCTAAACTGGTAGTTAACGGTAATGCAGTAGCAACTAAATCAGTATCAAAAGATGAAGAATTTACATTTGATATGAGCCTTACTCAGGGAAGAAATGATGTTGAAGTTCTTTTGACAGATGCAGAGGGTAACACAACAAGAAAGGTATTCAACTTCGTAAGCAATCCTAAGTATGATATTGTTGTTGATGCTTCTTACACAGGAGAGGACGGAGCAGTTGTTAACGGATTTTCAACATATAAGACAGTAGAAGCAGCTGTTAATTCAGTTCCAGCTGACAATGCAGAGTCTAAGGTTATCTTTATAAAGAATGGTGAATATAACGAGAGAGTTACAGTTGAATCTCCTAATGTAAGCCTTCTTGGTGAGGATGCAGAGAAGACACATCTTTTCTATTCAGTATGTATAGCTAATGGAAATGCATCAAGCATGTGGGATCGTAACGCAATGTATGTAGATTCAACAGCAGATGGATTTACAGCAGAAAACTTAACAGTTGAGAACTCATACAACTACACCAACGGAAGTGATCAGCAGGCAGATGCACTTTGTATCGTAGCTGATAAGACAGCTTGTGTAAATGTAAGACTTATAGGATATCAGGATACTCTTCTTACAGATTCAAGAGTTAAGGGTACGGATGGTAATTATGAAGTAACAAGACAGTACTTTGACAAATGTTATATTACAGGTAACGTAGACTTTATCTATGGTGCAGGTACATCAGTGTTTACAGATTGTGACATTGTTGCAAGATATACAAGCTACAAGACAGACGGATGCTATACAGCAGGTAGAACTTATGGTTATGTACCATACGGTTATGTATTTGATAATTGTAGATTCCTTGCAGAAGATGGTGTAGCAGACGGAGCATACAGAATGGCTCGTCCATGGGGAGCTGATGATTCAACTACATTTATTAACTGCTATCTTGGTAGAGCAATTAATGTTACAGAAGGCAGCAGCTATGGCGATATGAGCGGAAACCTTGCAGCTAATGCAAGATTTGCTGAGTATGGTTCATATGGTCCTGGATATGCAGAAAATAATACAAGACCATTACTTACATCATCACAGGCAGCTACATATAATATGAATACAATATTTGGTGATTTTGATGTTGAAAAGACTGTAGAAAGTCTCTATAAGTCAGAGACAAAGCCATCAGATGGTGAGACAACAAAGCCAACAGAGGGTGAGACAACAAAGCCAACAGAGGGCGAGACAACAAAGCCAACTGAGAGCGAGACAACAAAGCCAACAGAGAGCGAGACAACAAAGCCAACTGAGAGTGAGACAACAAAGCCAACTGAGAGTGAGACAACAAAGCCAACTGAAAGCGAGTCAACAAAACCTTCAGGAGAAGTTGGTGCAGATACAGATGATGTAAAGAATACAACTGTTGCAGAGCCAACAACAGCTGCAGATTCAACAGCTTCTTCAGAACAGTCTAAGAGCGGTGAAGTTGCAGCAGATACAACAAAGACAGCTGATGCCGGAAAGTTAGGATTATTTGCAGCACTTGCAGCATTAGCAGGCGGAGCTTTAGCTGTGATTACAGGTAAGAAAAAAGAGGAAGAAGAGAATTAAATAAAACTAATGAGAGTTGCTTAGTCAGGGATCTGCGGAACGTGGGTCCTTGATGAAAAAGCTGGAAGCATGATATTGCGAATCATGTTTTACATACAATCGGATTAGGTTTCCCGATAAGTAAACTCCAGAAAAACACGAGACCCTGCCGGAGAGAAGTTTTCCCCGGCAGGATTTTGTTTTTTTAAGTTTCTTAAATTCTTTGCAGTAAAATGCAAGAAGTGATAACATATAAACATTATCGGAAATCAGAATGGAGAGATGATATGTATATAATTGTTGGATTGGGAAATCCGGGAAAAGAATATTGCGGAACAAGACATAATGCGGGATTTTCATGCATTGACCACATTGCGGATAAATATAATATAAGTGTAGACTCATCAAAGCATAAAGGACTGATTGGGAAGGGTATAATTGCCGGAAATAAGGTTATTCTGGTTAAACCTATGACCTATATGAATAATTCAGGAGAGTGTGTAAGAGAGGTTATGGATTACTATAAGGCTGATATTGAGGATCTTATAGTAATATTTGATGATATAAGCCTTGCACCGGGAAAATTAAGACTTCGTCCGAAGGGAAGTGCAGGTGGACACAATGGTATCAAGAGCATAATATCACATATCGGAAGTGAGAATTTTAAGAGAATAAAGTATGGCGTAGGAGATAAACCTAAAGGATGGGATCTTGCAGACTGGGTGCTGGGAAGGTTTCCGTCGGAGGAATTTCCGGTCTTAAGAGAAGCCAATGATAAGGTTTGTGAAGCTGTTGAATGTATAATAACAGAGGGAATTGAAAGTGGTATGAACAGGTTCAACGGGTGATTGGTAACAAAGATATAAATAAACTAAATTTTTTATTTGATATAACAGGGGTGTTTTGTGAATACATTTTTTGGACCCATTAGGGATATGGCTGCATTTGAACAATTGAATAAGGTTTTGGAGAAAAAGGGAGGACAGGCAGTTTCAATAAGCGGTTGCATTGACACCCAGAAGGTTCATATTTCAAGCGCTCTGGGAAGTTCCTTTAAGTTCAGGCTGTATATAACCGGTGATGAAGCTAAGGCACACAAAATGCAGGAAGATGCGGAATTTTTTAATAAAAATTCCATATATTATCCTGCCAAGGATGCCATTTTTTACAGTGCGGATGTTCATGGTAATCAGATATCGGGAGAGAGGATAAGGTGTATATCGAGGATAATTGAGGAACTGGAAAACAGTGATTCTCAAGGATTGACAGTAGTCACCACTATTGATGGTGTATCGGATATGCTTATCCCTTTGAGCAGATACAGGGAATCCATAATAAATATAAAGGTTAACGGGGAGATTGACACAGAAGAATTTTGTAAAAATCTTGTGTCCATGGGGTATGAAAGAGTCCCAATGGTGGAAAGCAAAGGTCAGTTTGCAGTCCGGGGTGGAATAATAGATGTATTTTCTTATACGGATGAAGCACCTGTACGAATAGAACTGTGGGATACGGAAGTGGATTCCATAAGGATGTTTGATGTGGAAAGTCAAAGATCTATTGAAAAACTTAAAGAATATAGGATATTTCCTGCAACAGAGTATCTTTTTACGGAAGAAGAGATTGAAAATGGAATTGAAAAAATCGGACATGAAGTTGAAGAACAATTAGAGAAGTTCGATTATGGAAAGAGGAAGCGAAGTCCGGAACAGATTGAGGCAGGGAACCGTTTAAACAGGATTCTTTCAGATGCAGAAAGAACAGGAAATTATGAAAAATTTCTTGGGGCAATAATAGATAATACAGAGAGCTTTTTAGAGTATTTTCCTTTGGAAGATACTCTTGTTGTGGTTGATGAACCCAACAGATTGAAGGAATGCAGTGAACTGTCAGTATATGAATACAGGGAAAGCATGAAGAACCGTCTTGCGGCAGGATACGTAGTTCCTTGCGAAACCAATATGATAAAGGATTTCCCGGGTGTGGTATCAGGCATGAAGAATTACAAGAAGCTTATACTCACAACGTTAGATTATAAACCGGAAGGATTTGATATTGATTATTCCCTGCGTGTGGAAGCAAGAAGCATCAGTTCTTACAACAACAGTTTTGAATATCTGGCAGAAGATCTTAACAGATACAAGAAAAAAGGGTACACAGCTATACTTGTGTGCAGTTCCAGAACAAGAGCAAAAAGAATTGTAGATGATCTTGGAAACCTGGGGATTGAAAGCTTTTACACGGAAGATTTCACAAAGGAGTATGGGAAAGGTCTGATAATGGTCACCTATGGAAGCCTCCATAACGGGTTTGAATATCCTGTGCTTTCTTTTGTTGTTATTGCGGAAAATGATATATTTACCGGTAAAAAGTTAAAAAAGATTAAGAAGAAAAAACATGATGGCAGAAACATATCCGGATTTAACGAGCTTAATGTAGGGGATTATGTGATTCATGAAAATCATGGACTGGGTGTGTATAAGGGGATTGAGAAGATTAAGGTAGAAGGTGTGGAGAAGGATTACATAAAGATATCCTACGCCGATAACGGAAACCTCTATGTTCTTGCAACCCAGTTAGACAGACTGCAGAAATATGCAGCACAGGATACGGAAAAAAAGCCTAAGTTAAATAAGCTGGGTGGAACAGAATGGTCGAAGACTAAATCCAGAGTCAATAGGGCAGTGGAGGAAGTGGCAAAGGATCTTGTGGAACTGTACGCCCAAAGACAACAGTCAAAGGGATATAAGTACGCACCTGACACGGTATGGCAGAAGGAGTTTGAAGAAATGTTTCCTTATGAGGAAACACAGGATCAGCTTGCAGCCATTGAAGATACCAAGGCAGATATGGAAAGCAGCCGTATAATGGACAGACTTATCTGCGGAGATGTGGGATACGGAAAGACGGAAATTGCCATAAGAGCTGCATTTAAAGCTATACAGGAAGGCAAACAGGTAGCATATCTTGTTCCTACAACAGTTCTTGCCAGCCAGCATTATGCCACATTTACAGAAAGGATGAAGGGATTCCCGGTAACAGTGGGCCTTCTTTCCAGCTTCAGGACTTCAGCCCAGAATAAGGAAACTATCAGTGAATTGAAAAAGGGATTTGTTGACGTTGTAATAGGAACACACAGACTGCTGTCAAAGGATGTATCCTATAAGGATCTGGGACTGCTGATTATTGATGAAGAACAGAGATTTGGCGTTACTCATAAGGAGAAAATAAAGCAGTTAAAAAAGGATATAGATGTTCTTACACTGAGTGCAACTCCTATACCGAGAACTCTTCACATGAGTCTGGTGGGAATAAGGGATATGAGTGTTCTTACAGAGCCGCCTGTAGACAGAATTCCTATTCAGACATTTGTTACGGAACATAATGATGAAATGATACGAGAGGCAATTAACAGGGAATTGGCAAGGAATGGACAGGTGTACTATGTCTATAACAAGGTGAAATCCATAGATGAGATGACCTCCCACATACAGGAACTGGTTCCGGATGCCAATGTGGCTTACGCCCACGGACAGATGGATAAAAGGGCTTTGGAACGTATCATGTATGAATTTGTTAACGGGGAGATAGATGTACTGGTATCCACAACCATAATTGAAACAGGTATGGATATACCTAACTGTAATACTATGATTATTGAGGATGCGGATAAATTTGGTCTTTCCCAGTTATATCAGCTTAGAGGCCGCGTGGGAAGAAGTAACAGGACGGCATACGCATTTTTGCTGTACAGAAGAGATAAGCTGATAAGCGAAGTTGCGGAGAAAAGACTTAGTGCCATCCGGGAATTTTCGGATTTGGGTTCAGGATTTAAGATTGCCATGAAAGACCTTGAAATCAGAGGAGCAGGAAATGTGCTTGGTCGTACACAACATGGGCATATGGCTGCGGTTGGATATGATTTGTATTGTAAAATGCTTAATGAAGCCGTAAATAACCTTAAGGGAATACAAAATGAGTACTCTTTTGAAACAACAGTTGATTTGGACGTTGATGCATTTATACCGGCCACATATATAAAGAGTGAATATCAAAAGCTTGATATATATAAGAGGATTGCTTCAATTGAGACAAGGGAAGAATTATCGGATATGATGGATGAACTTTCTGATAGATACGGCTCTGTTCCGCGAAGTGCAGAGAATCTCTTAAAAATTGCCCTCATAAAATGTAAGGCTCACAAGATAGGTATTATGGAGATAAAAGGCGGAGTTATACCATCATCACAAGGGTCTTCAATCTGGAAAACTACAATGACAGTATATGCTAAGGCTAATATTAATGCAGATAATATTGATGGTCTGATACAGAGTTACGGGGGTGCCCTGACATTTTCCACAAAAGTTTCTCCAACCTTTGTATGGTGTGTTACAAAGAAGAAATTTACCAATGACAGGGAGTATCTTGATGGATTGCTTGATGTGATGGATATAATGGAAAATTCTCTGGTAACGGAGTGAGATTGTAAGCATGCATATATGTAATATAGATAAATAATGTTAATAATAATCTGGCTATGTGGGAACAGTAATTAAATAATTAAATAAAATTTAAATAAGGCTTTACATATTAATAAAATGTGATATAATTACAAACAGTTTAGCACTTTAAAGCGTTGCGCTTTAAAGTGACTCAGAATGGAGGAAGAATTATGGAACAAAAGGGAGAGTTAGTGTCATTCAGACCTGACATTAAAGTAGTTGATTGTACATTAAGAGATGGAGGACTTGTCAATAATTTTGAATTTACAGATGAGTTTGTCCGGGATTTATATAAGGCTAACGTGGCAGCAGGCATTGATTATATGGAATTCGGATATAAGGCATCCAAAGAAGTATTCAATGTTGAAGATTTTGGAAAGTGGAAGTTCTGTGATGAAAAGGACATCAGAGAAATAGTAGGAGACAACAATACAGATCTTAAGATTTCTGTTATGGCTGATGTTGGAAGAACAGATTTCAAAAAGGATATTGGCCCGAAATCTGAGAGTGTTGTAGATATGGTCAGGGTTGCAACATATATTAATACTATTCCGGCTGCAATTGAGATGATAAATTATTGTGCAGATATGGGATATGAGGTAACTATTAACATTATGGCTATCTCTACAGCAAGTGAGACAGAGCTTGATCTTGCCCTTGAACTTCTGGCATCACAGAGTAAGGCAAGTGTTATATATCTTGTAGACAGTTACGGTTCATTGTATCCTGAACAGATAAGAAGACTTGCAGATAAATATCTTAAGGTTGCAGAGAAGTATGGTAAGAGCGTTGGTATTCATGCTCATAATAATCAGCAGCTTGCATTCGCCAATACAATTGAGGCAGCCACTATCGGCGTAAGTTTTCTTGACGTAACAATGAGCGGTATGGGAAGAGGAGCAGGAAATTGCTATACAGAGCTTCTTATGGGATTCTTAAGAAACCCTAAGTACAGGATTTCTCCGGTTCTTAAGTTCATTGAGAAGCAGATTGTTCCATTAAAGAACAGTGGTGTAGTCTGGGGATGCGATGTTCAGTATATGCTTACGGGACAGACTAACCAGCATCCGAGAACGGCTATTGCATTTACCGGCGAGAAGAGAACAGATTATGATGCCTTCTATACATCAATAACCAATTATGAATAAAGAGTAAGATAGGGCTGTTGTAATAAATAATCTTATTACGGCAGCCCTATTATTGACTTATGAATTAAGTGGGTTTACAATTATTCTCAAATGAAAATATAAGGTAATGCGCAGGCCTTCAAAGCAGACACAATAAGACTTGTACACTAACTAATTGAATACGAAAGGAAGTATTTTAAAATGGCAGAGAAGAAAAATATTGATTGGGCTAATCTTGGATTTGGCTATATGAAGACAGATAAAAGATTTGTAGCTAACTTCAAAGATGGAGCATGGGATGAGGGAACTCTTACAGATGATGACAAGGTAGTTATCAGTGAATGTGCCGGTGTTCTTCAGTATGCTCAGACTTGTTTTGAGGGATTAAAGGCATATACAACAGAAGATGGACATATTGTAATGTTCCGTCCGGATATGAATGCCAGCAGAATGAAGGATTCATGTAACAGACTTGAAATGCCTGTATTTCCTGAGGATAAATTTGTTGAGGCAGTAGCACAGACAGTTAAAGCAAATGCTGCGTATGTTCCACCATTTGGTTCAGGAGCAACACTTTACATTCGTCCGTATATGTTTGGAAGTAACCCTGTTATAGGTGTTAAGCCGGCAGATGAATACCAGTTCAGAGTATTTGTAACTCCTGTAGGACCATATTTCAAGGGTGGTGCTAAGCCGCTTACAATCAAGGTATCTGATTTCGATAGAGCAGCACCTCACGGTACAGGACATATTAAGGCAGGTCTTAACTATGCCATGAGCTTACATGCAATTGTTACAGCACATGAAGAAGGTTACGCAGAGAATATGTATCTTGATCCTGCAACAAGAACTAAGGTTGAGGAGACAGGTGGAGCAAACTTCCTGTTTGTTACTAAGGATGGCAAGGTTGTAACACCTAAGTCAAACAGTATTCTTCCATCAATTACAAGACGTTCATTAGTTCATGTTGCTAAGGAATATCTTGGACTTGAGGTTGAAGAAAGAGAAGTTCTTCTCGAGGAAGTTAAGGATTTTGCAGAGTGTGGACTTTGTGGTACGGCAGCAGTTATTTCACCTGTAGGAAAGATTGTTGATCATGGAAATGAAATCGCATTCCCAAGCGGAATGGAGAAGATGGGTCCTGTAATCCAGAAGTTATATGATACACTGACAGGTATCCAGATGGGCAAGATTGAAGCTCCGGAAGGATGGATTTATACAGTGGAATAATCCGAAATTATAGTATATATCTCATAACGTATTATTTGGTTCGGCTAAGATGTAAACGCTTAGCCGAATTTTTTTAGGGAGAATTGTCACAAAATGTCAGTATTTAAGAAAAAATGATGAGAATTTTTAACTGGATTTTTGAAGATGTTTATGGTAGTATATCTGTTACAAGCTTTAGTAAAAAGAGGTGATATAGATGTCTGAAATCGGAACTATGGAGCGAGTTATTCGTTCTGATATATCAATGGAAGAAAGCAAGAAGGTAGAGAAGATACTAAGACAGAATAACATATCATATTTTGAAAGATGGAAAGTGCATAAAGGTTTGTTTAAATTCCTGAATAATGATAAGAATGCAAAGTGTGATATATTGATACATAAGGATTCCTATGAGAAGGCAAAAGAAGTATTAGGAGATGCAAAGTAGAATAGGATAGTGTATATTTAAAGGGCTGTCTACTAAGTATTATTTTAAGGCAATATACTTGGTACGGCCCTTTTTATGTTATATAATGTATTTTACCAGACCACTGCAAAACGGATTGGCAAATGATGTTCGTTTCGCAATTAACTAAGGGTTTATAGTAAAGGGGTGTTAAAGTGAAAGAAAAAGAAATTGAAGAGCTGGAGCTTATTGATGTGGATGAGCTTAGCAGGCAGATTGTTGCAGATTCCATGAAAAATGTTTCGGAGGATGAAACACAACAGGAAGACGGAAAGAAGACCAATAAAGAAAGCAACAACAAAAAAGCCGGGAACAGTACTGTTGTAAAGGTAGTGAGGAGAGCATTAATCAGTGTTGCAACAGCATTGCTTGTGGCTGTTGTAGGCATTCTGGGAGTTGTACTGATTCTCGAATTTGGTCCTTCAACAACAGCAAGAAATCTTTTTGTGAATTCAGCTATGGAGTCCAGTGCCGGCAAGTTTCTTGCTCAGATGTTTATATCTAAGGAAAAGATTGAAGAGATAAGAAATGTTAATTCCGTTGCCAGTACAGATGATGTAACCGATACATCTCTTCTTACATTTACAGGAGAAGAGGCGCAGGTGGATGTCAATGATGAAAGACCGGATATCGAAATTATAGATATTCAAGGAGATACATACAGAGGTAAGCTTATGAAGGTTAAGGACCCGTCAAGGGTTACAGTGGGTATAAGCGGAGCCTTCGGTTCGGAGTATAAGGGAAAGACAGTAAAAGATATGGCCGATGCGGCAGGAGCTATAGCTGCGGTTAACGGTGGTGGTTTTGAAGATATCAGTGGTATGGGTAACGGAGGAACACCAATAGGAGTTGTAATTTCCAACGGAGTATTAAAGAATGGTTCCATGGGCGCTACTTATGAGATGATAGGGTTTGATAACAACAATGCTCTTGTGGTAGGAAGAATGACAGCAGCACAGGCATTGGAAAGAGGCGTAAGAGATGCAATAAGTTTTGGCCCGATTCTTATAGTCAACGGGGAAGCCTCTGAGGTAAACGGAACAGGAAGCGGATTAAATCCTCGTACTGCAATAGGACAGTGTGCTGATGGAACAGTGCTTTTGCTCACAATAGACGGAAGGCATGTAAACAGCCTTGGCGGAACCTATCAGGATATTATAGATATAATGCTTGCCAACGGAGCAGTTAATGCAGCAAATCTTGACGGAGGTTCATCAACGCTTATGTACTATAACGGTGAGTATATTAACAATTGTGCATCTTTGTACGGAGCAAGGAATATGCCCACATGTTTTCTTGTAAAGTAGATTATGCATAGTTTCGTACAAGAGATATTACATATTAGAGATTTTGAGGATTGATATGAAAAAAAAGGAAAAAGGCATATTTTGGAAAATATATGGAATAGTAGTAATTCTCTCACTTATAGTGATAGCCGGTGTGTGGGTTTTGTTGTGGAATTTCCTTTCTGCTTATGAAAAATCCCAGCCGGAGCATGTTGCAGATAAAGTTGTAGCGGAACTTAATGACAAAAAGGCTGACGCTATTTCATGTTATCTTAGTGAAGAGGTGTCAGAGCTTCAGGACAAGACACTATATGAGGAATACATATCAAATTTTCTGTCTGAATTTCTGGATGGGGAATGGTCATATGCAAAAAAATCCGGAGAATATTCTAAGGAAAGTCCGGTATATAAGCTGAAAAAAGACGGTAAGTCAATGGCAGTACTCTATCTTAAGATGGAGGAGGACAGGGCTGCATTTAATACCCCAAGGTGGAGTGTGGACAGGATTGAAGGTATTGAGACCAAAGGCAGAACTATAACTATTGAGGTTCCTAAGGGCTCGGAGGTCACATTTAATAATACTTTACTTTCGGCTGAATATGTAACAGAGGATGATGTGGAAAACAGCAGACTGGGAAATGTTTCAAATTTTATAACAGCGCCTAAGATGACAATATATTCAGTTAAAGGTATATATACGGAGCCTCAGATTTCAGTAAAAGGACCTGTATACGGAGAGCCTCTTTCAGTTGATGATATGGAAGATGATAAATATGTGTATGGATTTGAAAGTGGAAGCACAGAGGTGGCTAATCAGGAGAGCAGGATAATAACTATATCCAAAACCTATGGAAATTATGTAACCAATGATTTGAAGTTTTCTTCACTATCTCCGTATATTTTGCCGGATTCTTATGCTTACGATTTCTTATGGGGTGTCAGTTCTACCAATTATTGGTTCACAGAGCACACATCAACTGATTTTGAAAATATGAAGGTGTATAATTATCAGGTATATACGGATGATTGTTTCTCCTGTGAAGTGACTTTTGATCAGATTGTTATGAGGGGCTCAAAGAAATACACGTTCCCTACCCACATAAAATATATATTTGTTAAAAAAGATGGACAGTGGTATGTTGCTGATATATCATTAAAAAGCACAGAAGAATAATTTGTGAGGATTTTTTCTTCGAAAAAACAAAGGAGGAAAATTCCTCTCCTCGCCAGAGGGCTCGGATTTTTTCTTCGAAAAAACAAAGGAGGAATTATGGTAGCAGAAAAAACAGTAAAGAAGTTTCTTTCTATGATGTGCCTGTTTTCAGTTGTTTCCCTTTCATTGTGGGGATGCGGAAAGCAAACCGAGACGGTGGATAATCCGGAGGTGGAAAGCTCCACACAGGAGGAAACTGTTGATATTCACCCCTTTGATTTTACTTTATGCTTTGCCGGAGATATTAATCTGGCAGAGGGTGAGGTAACTACGAAGCAGTTAGACCAAAGCAATGGAGATATTACAAAATGTATTTCTCCGGAGCTTATAAAATATATGAAGGATGCAGACCTTACGTTGGTCAATAATGAATTCTGTTACAGCAACAGAGGTACGCCTCTCCCTAATAAGGCGTGGACCTTCAGGGCAAACACATCAAGAGTATCGGTGCTTAAGGATATGGGAGTGGATGTTGTCCAGCTTGCCAATAATCACGTGTATGATTACGGAGAAGAAGCAATTCTGGACACATTTTCCACATTGGAAAGTGCAGGCATTCCTTATGTTGGAGCAGGAAGAAATCTTTCTGAGGCTATGAAGCCTTACTACACTGAGATAGACGGAAAGAAGATTGCCATAGTAGCTGCTTCCAGAGCGGAAAAATACAGAATGACACCACAGGCTACAGAAAATTCGGCCGGTATATTAAGGTGCTATGATACAACACTTTACCTTCAGGAAATCCAAGAGGCCAGAGCCAATGCAGATTATGTAATAGCAATAGTTCACTGGGGAACAGAGCACACCACGGTATTGGAAGATGTGCAGAAATCAACGGCGAGGGATTACATAGATGCAGGTGCGGATGTTATAATCGGCGGTCACAGCCACTGCCTTCAGGGAATTGAATATTATAAGGGAAAGCCGATTTTCTACAGTTTGGGAAATTTCTGGTTTGATGAATATGATATTGATACAATGCTTGTTAATCTGAGATTTACCGGGGATGATAATACGGGAAGCAACCTTCAGGTATCTGTTGTGCCTGCGGTACAGTCTAACTATGTGACAACTATTTACAGTGCACAGGAAGATAGATTACAATTATTTAACTATCTTGAAAGTATATCAATAAATGCTTCACTGGACCGTAATGGTGTGGTGACAGAAACCAAGTCCGGAGAATAAAAAAAGCAGGAAAAAGGGGTCTGACCCCATAAAATTTTTATAAACTTTTTTCGAAAAAAGTTTATAAAATTTTTATGGGGTCAGACCCCTTTTTTAAATTAATTACTCTTCGTCTTTAGGAAGTGACTGCATATATTCGTGCATTGATTCTGCCACAATCTTACTGTGAGCTACAGCTTCAACCACTGTACGGGCACCGTTTACCACATCACCTGAGGCAAAGATTCCGGCTCTTGAGGTGTGACCTGTTTCATCAGCCTCTAAAAGACCACGTTGTGTAGCTTTTAGACCTTCAGTTGTATTGACAATTCTGTTCATAGGCCCCTGGCTGATTGAGATAATAACACTGTCTGACGGGTAAAGCTTGTCCGTTCCTTCAACATCGGTAAATGAACCATCTTCATTCTCTATAACATCCCGGAAAATAACGCCATTATCCTTTATCTCAACAGGACGTTTATTATACTCAAATAACACCCCTTCAAGTTGTGCGTAACTGAATTCATACTGACTTGCAGCAACTTCTTTGGTTATTGAAAAGCATGTAAGTTTTGTGACACCTTTTCTGATAGCTGTTCTTGCCACATCCATTGCCGCATTACCTGCACCAATAACAATTACCGTCTTGCCAAGCTTGTAGCTGTCAGGATTATTAAGATAATTTATTCCAAAGTGAACATTACCGAAAGTTTCTCCCTTGATGTGAAGAGAGTTGGGATTCCATACACCGGTGCCTACGAATATCGATTTATAACCGTCTCTGAACAAATCATCTATTCCGATTGCACCACCGATAACAGTGTTAGGTCTGAATTTAATACCTTTTAATTCAAGATGGCGGTATTCAATATCATCAAGGACTGATTTTGGAAGCCTGAATTCGGGAATTCCATAACGAAGAACTCCTCCAATTTTGTCTTTTCCTTCAAATATAGTAACCTGATATCCATATCTTGCAAGAATAATTGCAATAGTAATTCCGGCAGGACCGGAGCCTATAATGGCAACCCTCATACCGTTGGATGGCTTTGGACCTTCTGTCATCTTATTGGCATAAGTTGTAGATATGTAATTCTCAATGGTAGAAAAATGTACCGGAGCGCCTTTCTTTCCAAGTACGCAGTGACCTTCACACTGGTTCTCGTGATTACATACAAGGCTGCATACGGTGGTTAAAGGATTGTTCTCAAAAAGCATTTTGCCTGCTTCGTCCAGCTTGTTCTCTTTCAGAAGTTTTATTGCCAAAGGTATGTTTGTGTTAATGGGGCAGCCCTTCTGACACTGGGGAACCTTGCATTGCAAACAACGATTAGCTTCATCCATAACATGTAATGCCATATATACACCTGCTTTCTGCACACTGGTGAATTATATTGTTCTTTATTCATTAGGGAGCCCTGTAAATAAAGAACCTTTGATGTTAAATTGTGCGCGTTATTATATATATATACATTTTAACATCACAACATGATAAAAGAAAGTGCAATAGTGGTAAAATGCTAGTATAATATTACTGTTTACACCCCAGCCAGATTATTATAAACAATGTTTAATGTTGCAATATAGATAAACAATTCTATGAAACACGTTGTATTCTACGTTTTTTCTGCGCCGCCTATCAACTGTGCTCTTTGCAAACTCGCCATAAATGGCTCAAACATGCTACGAGCACAGTAGCTATGCTCGAAAAACGTACGAATACTGACTAAAGTCTCATAGAATTGTTTATCTATATCACACATTTATGCATAATTATAATCTGGCTGGATGAAAAAAGTATTTCGCAAGCATTTAACATAAAGCATATAACAGGGAGAATCAAATGAAAAAATTTTTTAATAAAGAATACATTTGTATTATTGGATTTGCAGTGATAGTGGGACTTCTTTATATATCAGGGGTCGGGTGTCCTGTAAAGTTTATAACGGGAGTATCCTGTCCCGGCTGTGGAATGACAAGAGCGGTTTATTCTCTTATGAGATTGGATTTTGCAGCAGCATTACATTATCATCCCCTTGTGATAATGCTGCCTGTCATCCTTCTGCTTTTATTATTTCAGAGTAAAATGAATAGAAAAGTATTTAACGGATTGATGACGGCAATTATTATAATATTTTTGGCAGTATACATTGTAAGAATGATAAATCCTAACGATACGGTGGTTGTCTTTGAAATAAATGACAATATTTTTTCAAGAATTATAAGGGAACTCCGTCTAAAATTTGCATGACTTCGTATATAAAAACAGAGAGGGGGATGCTCTTATGAAATGGGATTTTTTACGTGAAGATGATTTGTCGTTAGTGGGCAGGATAATCGGTGACAGAGATATGCAGGCAGCAGATGAACTTATTGGCAGACATTATAAGATGGTATATAAGATTGTCTATGTCAAGGTTTCGGATGAAGAACTTGCTATGGATATAACCCAGGAGGTTTTCATCGCCATGCTTAAAGGATTAAATTCATTTGACAGTAAAAAGTCATCCTTTAAGACGTGGATTTCACGTATAGCCAACAATAAAGTTATAGATTTTTATAGGAGCAGACAGAATCAGGAGAGAATGGTTACTGACATTCTTGAGGATTACGACAGAGAAGATGAGTTTGATGTGGAAAGGGAAGTGCTGGGCAGAGTATCTGTGGAAAATGTGGATTTTATGCTGTCAGACGAAAGACAAGATGTACGGCGTATATTTAACATGAAAGTACAAGAAGGATATACATTTGAAGAAATCGGACATACAATGGGGATGAGTAGTTCAGCGGTTAAGAGTAAATATTACGGTATTGTAAAAAAGTTAAGAAAGGAGATGAGTGCTAATGAGTAAGATACGTTATCCTGATGAAAAAAAAATTAAAAAAGAAATAAAAGAAATTATAAGAAAATCAGATATGTTTAATGACAGTCTTGACGAAGACAGCAGCTTTGAAGAAGTTACAGAGTATGTGCCAATAGCATCATCTCGCAGATACGTAAAGACAGTTGCCGCAATAGCCACGGCTGCAGCAGTATGTATGGTTGCTGCAGGGGTGGGGCATTATATTAACCTGAACAACAGCGATGATTTGCCTGAACCTTTGAACAATGTTGAGACAGAAGAGGAACAGGACTATACTATAAGGGATATTACAAGTGATTCGGTATTGTTTGACTGTAGGTTTTCCGGCATGCTTGTAACTTATGATGGAATGAGCGTGGGCAGTTATAATCCATATGTGGATAATAAGAAGCCCAAGTGGTATCTGGATTCTTTTGAATATGAATATATGGCAAAAAGCTGGAATTTTTCCTCTGGAAGATATGACATGCTTGAAGAAATAAGCTGTATGAGAGATGTTTATCAAATTACAGAAACCTCCGAAAATAATAACTCTGAACTGAGATATTATCTGGAAAGTCAGGATGAAACCAATGCAAGATCAAAAATTAAGAGTGCGGTTTTAGACATTCCCCGTGATTACTCTGAAAGTGTAAAAGAGAATGGTAAAGTGGAGTCGAATGAGGTACCTATGGTGGAAAATAACACCTGGAGGTGCCAGAAGGTGGGAGATAAAGACATTTACATATTGAAAGAAGTATATGTCATGAGAATAGTTCCTGAGTGTTATAATCCTTCCGGCAATGATGCAGGTTATAAGTTTATTCTTGATGATGATGGTTATTATAGGTATACGGATACAAGTTACTACTATTTTAACTTTGAGGATAATGTTATAATTGACATCAATGAGGCTTTGTTAAGCAGTACGGAACAGATGAGACATAATCTTAAGATTGTTACGGATTCGCTCGGATTAAGTGAAAATGCTGATATAATCGCAGAACTTGAAAAAGAATAGCTTTAAGTTATATCAGATATATTATTTTAAATAACTGGGGAATATATTGGAGGAATATTGTTGGAAAACACAAGAAGAAACAACATGGAAGATAATCTGGATAAAGCAAAGAAGATATTTGCTGAAATAAAAAAGACCATAGTAGGAAAAAACGATGTTATATGTAAAGTCCTTATGGCAATCCTTGCAGACGGTCATGTGCTTTTGGAAGATATACCGGGAGTTGGGAAGACTACAATGGCAGAAGCGTTTGCAAAGACGCTGGGGCTTGATTATACGAGAGTACAGTTTACACCGGATGTAATGCCTTCAGACATTACAGGATTTAACATGTATAACAGGGAAAAGAATGCATTTGAATATAAAATGGGTGCGGCCATGTGCAATGTGCTGCTGGCAGATGAGATAAACAGAACATCCCCTAAGACACAGTCGGCACTTCTGCAGGTTATGGAGGAGAGAAGCATAAGTATTGACGGTAAAACCTTTGGGCTGAAGAATCCCTTTATAGTCATCGCAACACAGAATCCTGTTGGCTCAATCGGAACTCAGAGACTTCCGGAATCACAGCTGGATAGATTTATGATATGTCTGTCTATGGGTTATCCAACTGTGGAAGAGGAGATGGATATATTAAAGTCTAAACATGGTGATAACCAGGTCAGAATAAAATCATCACAGGTAATAACCGTTGATGAGCTTATTGAGATGAAAAAATGTGTGAAGAATATATATATTGATGATGCAATATACGAATATGCGGTTAGAATAACTCAGGCAACAAGGCATAACAAAGGTATATTGCAGGGAGTATCCCCGAGAGGAAGCATTAACCTTATTGCAATGGCACAGGCTGAGAGTTTCCTTAGAGGACATGATTATGTATCTGTTTCAGATATACAGAATGTTGCAGCAGATGTGCTTGCACACAGAATCATCTTAAAAAACGACTTTAAAAGGGGAAGTATTTCTGCCAGGGCAGTTATCGACGATATAGTTAAAAGCGTTGAGGTGCCTGATATTATAAAATAACAGACCTATGGTGGGAAATTTTACCGGGTAAGGTCATTGATTAGAGGTTAGCTATGGTTAGAAGAAAAGTGGCCTGCATTATTCTTGTATTAACAGCAATAGTGCTTAATATATTTTACGTTGATTATCAGTTTTTCCTCATATTGATTCTTGCGGTTGCAATTCCTTTAACATCATGGCTCTTATTTGGGCTGTCCAGGATAAAACTTTCTGTGAGATTAAAAACTGATTCTAACATTGTCACTGTAGATGATAGTATAAATTTGTTCATAAGCGCAAGAAATGCCTGCCGTGTGTATGTGTCAAACGGCAGGCTTAAGTTGGTTTCTACATTTTCTAACCGGAATGTGGAGAAGCAATATGATATTAACATCAATATTTACGGAGATAAAACTCGAAATAAACTTAAGATAGTGCCGAAACATGCGGGAATTATGCATATTACTGTAGGGCGTATGGATATTTATGATTATTTAAGAGTATTTCACTCTGTGAGAGAGTTTAAGGGTGTAAGGGATATATTGGTGCTTCCTAAAAAGCTGGAGGTAAACCGGACTTATGTTTACGGGGAAAAGTCACAGTTGTCGGAGGAAGATTATGATGCAGAACGAATTGGCACAGGAACAGAAATAAGGGATTTCAGATATTACATGGAAGGGGACAGTGAGAAGAATATTCATTGGAAACTCAGTGCTGCCAATGCAGAGCAGGAATACATAGTTATGCAGCATGAGGATGATGAAAACAGGTTCAACGCCATACTGGTTGACCTCAATGTAAATAATGTAAAGAATGAAAAGTACGGAAAGAATGAAAAATCTGAAAAGACAGATTCACTTGATAAAGTCTATCAGTGTGTATATTCCATAGCCGGGGATTTTGCAAAGAATGGTGAGAGAACTGTCATTATGGTCTGGGACGACCGGGATGAAAGTATAAAGTATTGGGAATTCAGTGATGAATATACACTTGTTGAAGCTATGGGAAAGCTTATGAATATTGAAATTAATACATTACCTTCGGAGGAGTTTATGGAGAAGGCTGTGTATGGAGAAAATATATATATGGGTAAGTTAATAACACCTATATTTGTTACTACAAGAGATTATGAAACAGACATGTTCAGAGTGATAAATGCAACCAGGGAATATTGGAAGGCATAACTGATTAAGGGGTTTTTATGAAGTCAGAGAAAAAAGTATCAGGGGCGGTATACAATTTTTTATTGGCAGTGTTAGGCAGCGTAAGTATTATAAGTGCACCTCTTTTTACCATGTTTTCTTTCCGGGAAATATTATGGGTAACATCGGTGACACTTATTTTAAATATTGTTATTGCCCTTATATTAACAAGGGTTAAACATGGAATAAGAGTCTTAGGAGTATTATTTGCAGTGACAGTGGCAGCAGCCCTGTTATTATACAGAGTAATTTATGAGGGAGCATTGGCTGCTTATAACAGAATGGTTCCCTACCTTAATTGGGACAGCAATTATAATTTACAAGAAATAAATACAGGTATAAAAACTGAAAGCCGAGAGGAATTATTTCTTGTTATATTCCTCATATTTGTGGCGGTAATACTCACATTACTGATAAATATTGAAGTTTATTGTATTAAAAATATATTGGCAGCAGGTTTAATCATGGCACCGGTTTATGGAGCAATGTTGTTCTTTAATGTTGTTCCAACGGTGGGTTCATTTTTGTTATGCATTTTATTCCTCATGGGGCAATGGGGCGCTCCTGTTAAAGTAAAGAAACAGCATGACAAAACCATGAAATATACAGGGTCATATATATCCCTGGGTATGGCCATAGCAGTTATACTGATTGTGTCTTTGGTATATCCGGAGAGCAGATATAAAAGAAACAAAGTGTTTCAGGAACTTAACAATTTCATAAATATGAAAGCGCAGGGAAAAGAAGAACCCGATAATGAAGACGAATTGGGTATCACTGACAGTAGCATAACTAATATGGGACATCTTGGATACGCGGACGGAATACGTTTTAACAATGAGAAAATTGCTATGGTAACTACATACGATACGGGAGCTACCCAGTATATTCGTATAAATACCTACGGAAAATATAGCAAGAATCTGTGGAGTCCGGGTGCGGTGACAGGTGACAACATCAGTAACTATTACACTTCCGATATGTACAAGATGATAGATGCAAATCAGGAACTGAGAGATCTTTTTGCTGATAATGATGAGGCATATTATTCAAAACTGGTACAGTATAAGACAACAGTGTATCCGGGAAAAACAACTGAAAAGTATATTGTCAGCGGTGAATATTATGTTAATCCAAAGTACTATAGGCTGTTTTACAATATAAGATTAAACATGGACAACGCATCACAGACGAGAAAAAATGAGGAGTATATTTATCACAATTATCTCGAAGTACCGGAATCTGTCAGGAAACTTTTAGCTTCCCTCATAGAAACTCCTGATATTTCAACTTATGAGGATATGGCGAAATATATAGAGTTTGTTAAGAAATACCTTAGTGACAATTGCAGCTATACGCTGTCCCCGGGAAGTGTTCCTTCTGACAGGGAACTGGTGGAGTATTTTTTAACGGAGAGTAATAAAGGGTATTGTACATACTTTGCCACCAGCGGAGCAATGATGTTAAGATATGCAGGAATTCCTACAAGATATTGTGAGGGGTATGTGATAAGTGCAGCAGATATGAAGAAAAACGGCAAGTCTTATACCAATGGCACTGTTGACAGATTTAAGGCAGGAACCCCTATTAATAAAATGGTGTTTAACAGCTCCGAAATGGAACAATTTTATACCACACGTAATTTAACTTACACTAATGTGGCAATATATGATAATCAGGCTCATGCTTGGGCGGAGGTATTTTTGGAGGGTTATGGGTGGATTCCTGTGGAGTTTACTCCGGGTTATTCAACAGACAGCAGTGGATTTACCGGCGGTAATGAAGAAAAGCCTTCTGATTCAGATAAAAATAATGAAAATACTGAAAGTGAGAATGATACCAACATACCGGAGGATGAATCCACCGGTGAGGAAGGGGAGACAGAGGATATTACAGGAGGTATCATATCGGAAGTTATAAATGAAGATGCATTTAAGAGATTTTTGACATCACTTTTGGTAATTATACCTGTGGGAGGTGTAATTACATTTTTTGGAGTAAGGATATACAGAAGAAAAAGATTCCTTAAAGGGAAGACAGAAGAGGGAAGATCCCCTCAATTCATGTATAAGTATATTCTTTTATGCCTGGAGACCATAGGATATAAGAGAATGAATGAGACAGATTATGAGGAATTCACGGAATATGTCTCATTGGCAGAGAAGGGAATAGACGGAGAGGGTCTTAACAGAGCTACACAGATTGCAATGTGCTGCAGGTTTGGAAATCACGAAATAACAAAAGAGGATATTAACGAAATGTCAGACATAGTATATAATACAAGAAGGTACTGCTTGAAAAAGCTTAGTTTACCTAAGAGATTTATATTTGTATTTATAAAAGGATTGTAATGTTTGATTTAGTTGAGGAATTAAAGAAACTCCCGGATAAGCCGGGAGTTTATATTATGCATGATAAGTACGACAATATTATATATATCGGGAAGGCGAAGATACTTAAGAATCGTGTAAGACAATATTTTCAAAACAGCAGAAATCTCTCCCCAAAGATAGTGCAGATGGTTTCCCATATTGAATATTTTGAATATATTATAACCGATTCGGAGCTTGAGGCGCTGGTCTTGGAATGCAACCTTATAAAGGAACACAGACCTAAATATAACACTATGCTTAAGGATGACAAAAGTTACCCTTTTATTAAGGTTACCGTGAATGAAGCATATCCCAGAGTACTGTTAGCCAGAAACATGAAACACGGAACGGGAAAGTATTTTGGACCATACACGTCAGTTTCAGCGGTTAAGGATACTATTGAACTTCTGTGTAAATTATACAAAGTGAGGACATGCAACAGACAGCTCCCAAGAGATATAGGTAAAGACAGACCCTGCCTTAATTATCATTTAGAGCAGTGCAATGCACCCTGTCAGGGCTGTGTTGACAGGGAAGAATACAGAAAAAATATTGATTCCGTAATAAGTTTTCTTAACGGCAATTATTCTGAGGTTATGAAGGAATTGACGGAAAAAATGCAGACAGCATCTGATGAGCTTAGGTTTGAGGAAGCTGCAAAATACAGGGATCTTCTTACAAGTGTAAAGCAGATATCACAGAAACAGAAGATAACTTCAGATGATGCAGCGGACAGGGACGTAATTGCCTGTGCTATGGACAGAGAGGATGCAGTGGTTCAGGTATTTTTCCTAAGACAGGGAAAACTTCTGGGAAGAGACCATTTTCATATGAGGGTGGCTGTGGAAGATTCCCGTGCTACAATACTTTCAGAGTTTGTGAAACAATATTATGGCGGAACGCCATATATTCCCAATATAATTATGCTTCAGGAGGAGATTGAAGATTCGGAGGTTATTGCCCAATGGCTTACGGACAGAAAGAAGAAAAAAGTTTCCGTTGTAACTCCTAAGAAAGGTGACAAGGAACGTATGGTGGAACTTGCCCATAAAAATGCTCTTCTTGTCCTTACTAAGGATGCAGAAAAGATTAAGAGGGAGGAAAAGAGAACTGTCGGGGCAATGAAGGAGATTGCAGGCTGGCTTGGACTTGAAAGAATACACAGAGCCGAGGCTTATGACATATCTAATACCGGTGGAGTGGAATCGGTGGGTTCCATGGTGGTATTTGAAAATGGAAAACCGAAAAAGAATGATTATCGTAAATTTAAGATAAAAACAGTAAAGGGACCGGATGATTACAAGAGTATGAAAGAAGTGCTCACAAGACGATTTCAACGGGGAATCCGGGAACGCAGTGGAGAAGAGGATTCAAGAGGCTTTGGCGTATATCCTGACATTATCATGATGGATGGTGGAAGAGGACAGGTTAATATTGCCCTTGAGGTGCTTAGGGAATTGGACCTTCATATTCCGGTTTGTGGAATGGTTAAGGATGACAATCATAATACAAGGGGGCTTTATTATAATAACGTGGAAATTCCCATAGACAGACATAGTGAGGGATTTAAGCTTATAACAAGAATTCAGGATGAAGCCCACAGATTTGCAATTGAATATCACAGATCCTTAAGAGGTAAAGTGCAGACCAATTCTGTCCTTGATGGCATTGAGGGAATAGGTCCTGTTAGAAGAAAGGCTCTTATGAAGCATTTTCTGGATATTGATAAGATACGTAATGCCTCTGTGTCAGAGCTTATGGAGGCAGAGGGGATTACGGAAAATGTAGCACAAAATATTTACAAATACTTTCATTAACCCATATTTATTTATCAATTAAGCTGTGATAAACTAATGGTGAGTTTACGCGGATAAAATCAGACGAGTCTGAGAAGTTGTAGTTGTAGTTGCAGATGTTCAAATTAATCTTTTGCAACCGGAAATGAGGTATAGATATGAACGGAAAAGAAAGAGTAAAGCTGTCAAAAGTTATAGAAAAGATGAATCTGGAAAATCTTACACCTGATATTGATGTGGATGGTATATGGCTGCATATACCGGAGGTAAACAGACCTGCGTTGCAGCTTACAGGATTTTACGATCAGTTTGATAATGACAGATTACAGATTATTGGAAATGTGGAGTATGCATATCTTTCAAGTCTCAGTGAAACAGAGAGATACGAAAGATATATGCAATTGTTATCAAGTAATATTCCATGTCTTGTATTTTGCAGAAGTCTTCAGCCGGAACCAAAGGTTATAGAGCTTGCCTGTAAATATCAGACTCCGATTCTTATGTCTGCACAGACTACTTCTTCCTTCACGGCGGAAGTTATAAGATGGCTTAAAGTCCAGCTTGCTCCGTGTATAGTTATTCACGGAGTTCTTGTGGATGTTTACGGTGAAGGTGTTCTTATTACAGGAGAGAGTGGTATCGGTAAAAGTGAGGCGGCATTGGAACTTCTTAAGAGAGGTCACCGTCTGGTTACTGATGATGCAGTAGAGATAAGAAAAGTCAGCGATGAAACCCTGGTGGGCTCTGCTCCGGGGGTCACTAAATATTTTATTGAGCTTAGGGGTATCGGTATTATAGATGTAAAAACACTGTTCGGTGTTGAAAGCGTTAAGGAAAACCAGCAGATTGATATGGTTATTAAGCTGGAGGATTGGAATAAGGATAAAGAGTATGACAGACTGGGATTGGAGGAAGAGTATACAGAGTATCTTGGAAACAAGGTTGTGTGTCATTCACTTCCTGTAAGACCGGGTAGGAATCTTGCGGTAATAGTAGAGGCGGCCGCAGTAAATCACAGGCAGAAAAAGATGGGCTATAATGCAGCTAAGGAGCTGTACAGAAGAGTTCAGGAAAATCTTATGAAGGGTGATGATGAGGATGAGTTCTAAAGGACAGGTTGTTTTTGGAATAGATGTGGGTGGAACAACGTGTAAGTGCGGACTTTTCCGAATGGATGGGGAATTCATTTCCAAAAATGAGATTCCTACCAGAAAAGATGAAGGTGGAAAGTACATTCTTTATGATATAAAAGATTATATTGATAAAGAGTTAAGGGAAAAAGGAATAGATAAGTCTCAAGTGGCAGGAATTGGTATAGGTGTACCGGGGCCTGTGACGGATGATGGAACAGTTAACAAATGTATTAACCTGGGATGGGGAGTATTTAATGTATCAAAAACCTTAAGTGATATTACAGGTATTCCTGTCAAAGTGGGAAATGATGCAAATATGGCTGCTCTTGGCGAGTTTTATGACGGAGGAGCCAAAGAGTATTCCAGCGTTGTTCTTGTGACCATAGGAACCGGCGTGGGAGGCGGAGTTATTATTAACGGCAAACCGGTGTGTGGCTATAATGGTGCCGCTGCAGAGCTGGGACATCTGCCGGTTGTGGAGGATGAGACAGAATACTGCAATTGCGGCAAAAAGGGATGCCTTGAGCAGGTAGCCTCAGCAACGGGAATTGTGAGAGCAGCAACAAGAATGTTAAATGAAACAGATACACCTTCATCATTAAGGGAAGTGCCTTATATATCGGCTAAAGTTATATTTGATGAGGCGAAGGCCGGAGATGCTGTTGCCATAAGTGTGACAGAATATGTGTGCAGATATCTGGGAAAGGGACTTGCCTGTGCCGCAGGAATGGTGGACCCGGAGTGCATCTGTATCGGTGGAGGCGTTTCGGCAGCAGGAGAGTATCTTATTAATCTGGTTGAAAAGTATTATAAAGAATATGTGTTCCATCCATGTAAGGGAACTAAGATTGTGAGAGCAGAATTAGGGAATGATGCAGGGATGTATGGTGCAGCCAGATTGGCGATGACTGAATAGTATGAAAAATCACGCTGATGGGATGATTTTATAAATTTAAAATAGAAAGAGGCAGGCTATGGATAGACAGGAAATTAAGAGTATGCTGGAGTCTATTGTAGGAGAATCCGGCGTAAAGATTGACGAACCTATGAATATCCACACAACATTTAAAATAGGCGGTGCGGCAGATTATTTTGTCACACCTTCTTCTGTTTATGAGTTACAATCGGTTATCACATTTTTGAAAAAATCAGACATGGAATATTTTATTATAGGTAACGGAAGTAACCTGCTTGTAAGTGACGATGGGTTCAGGGGTGTTATAATCCAGTTGAATGATACATTTGACGGATGCGAATTTATTGACGATACCACAGTAGAGGTTATGGCAGGTATGCTGATGTCCCGTTTGGGAAACAGACTGGCTCAGAAAGGAATCGGAGGCTTTGAGTTTGCCACGGGAATTCCGGGAACCATAGGTGGTGCTGTACGTATGAATGCCGGTGCTTACGGTGGAGAGATGAAAGATATAGTTGTAAGTGCTAAGGTTTTAGACAGTGACTGTAATCTTATGGAAATCAGTGCAGATAAGCTGGAGTTTGGGTATAGAACCAGTAGTATTGTAAAGAATAATTATACGGTTGTCAGTGTTGTTCTTAAGCTTGAGAAAGATGAACCTGACAAGATAAAAGAAAGAATTAAGGAACTTTCTGTGAAGAGAAGAGAAAAGCAGCCTTTGGAATATCCAAGTGCCGGAAGTACATTTAAACGGCCTGAGGGAAATTTTGCAGCAAAGCTTATTGAGGATGCAGGGCTTAAAGGCGCATCGGTGGGAGGAGCTTTGGTTTCTACAAAGCATGCAGGATTTGTCGTGAATAAAGGCGGAGCTACGGCAAAGGATGTGTGTGAACTAACCGACAGGATAAAACAGGAGGTTATGACAAAATTTGGAGTGAAATTGGAGTTGGAAGTTGTAAAGCTTGGTTTCTGATTTAAAATGTAAATCTATGGAGTGGTACTTATGAAGATGGTAATTGTGACAGGTATGTCGGGAGCAGGAAAATCAACAGCACTTAATGTATTGGAGGATGAGGGATATTATTGTGTTGATAATATGCCCATTTCCCTCATACCGAAGTTTGCTGAACTGGCTGATGCCAAGGAAGACGGCTATACTAATATTGCTTTGGGAGTTGACATAAGAAGTGGACATGCACTGGTGGAACTTGATTCAGTTTTAGATGAAATGACAGAGAAGAAATACAATTATTCTATTCTCTATCTTGAGTCAAGCGACGAAGTGCTGATTAAGAGATTTAAGGAAACCAGACGTTCACATCCTCTGGCAAAGGATGGACGTGTTGATAAGGCTATATGTCAGGAAAGAGAACAGATGCGTTTTCTTAAGGAGAGAGCGGATGTTATCGTGGATACAAGCCAGCTTCTCACAAGAGAATTAAGGGCTGAGCTTCAAAAGATTATATTTGGAAAGCATAAATTTAATAATCTTTTTGTTACAGTATTGTCTTTCGGATTTAAGTACGGAATTCCGGCAGATGCAGATCTTGTATTTGATGTGAGATTTCTGCCTAATCCATATTATATTGATGAATTAAAATATTTGACAGGAAATGATAAGCCTATACAGGATTTTGTAATGGGGTCGGAAGAGGCAAAGGAGTTCCTGAGCAGAATAGACGGACTTATAAAATTCCTTCTGCCTAATTATGTAAAAGAAGGTAAGACAAGCCTTGTAATTGCTATCGGATGTACAGGAGGCAAACACAGATCTGTCACTCTTGCAAATGCAATAGCAGACATAATAAAGAAAACAGAGTACGGATGTAAGGTGGAACACAGAGATATAGAGAAGGATGCCAGAAGAAAGTGAGGAAGGAATGTCTTTTTCATCAGAAGTCAAAAAAGAGCTGGAAGGAAAAATTGATTCGGCAAGACATTGTCAAATTGCCGAATTTGCTGCCATTATGGGAATGTCAGGACGGGTGCGTCGAAGTAGTGGCGGAGATATACAGATAGAATTAATCACTGAGAACGAGATTGCAAGGAGTAAATTTGCAGCTTTACTCTTAAAAATATTTAACATAGAACAGACAGATATCATAGAATTGTCTGTAGAAGGAAAATCATCAAGTCTGATTGTTGCAGATCCGGTGTATGTTGCCAAAATTCTTCAGACGCTGAAGTGGACAGATGACAGGTTTGATTCAATCGAACCTGTATTTGTTGACCCCAGAATTATCCAAAAGGATTGTTGTAAGAAATCATTTATCAGAGGTGCGTTCATATCAGCGGGTTCAATAAGTGATCCCAATAAATTCTACCATTATGAAATAGTGTGCGATTATGAGGAAGATGCGCAGAACCTCAAGGAGATGTTGTGCTTTTTTAATCTGGATGCTAAGGTAACAACCAGAAAGAACAGCTACATTGTTTATATGAAAGAAGGAAACAATATAACCGATGCCTTAAACCTTATGGGAGCCTATATTTCCCAGATGAATCTATACAATGTTATGATTCTTAAGGATATGAGAAATGACGTTAACAGAAAGGTTAACTGCGAGACCGCCAATCTTAACAAGACTGTGGCTGCGGCAGTTAAACAGATTAAGGATATTGAATATATCAGCAGCACTGTGGGACTTGACGCTCTTAAAGACAATCTTAAACAGGTAGCAATCATAAGGCTTGAAAATCAGGATATGAGTCTTAAAGATATTGGAGATCTTCTTGATCCTCCTGTGGGAAAGTCGGGAGTTAACCATCGTTTAAGGAAGATAAGTGAAATTGCTGACGAAATAAGGTTATCAAGAGGGGATTGACAAGAAGAGTATAATAAATGTTAGATAATTTTAAGTTATATAAGCTGTTATTACAGCAGAAATGGAGTAAAGGATAATGACAAAAGTAGATATAATTTCAGGTTTTTTAGGAGCAGGAAAGACAACCCTTATCAGCAAACTTTTAAAAGAGGCTTTTAAGGGTGAGCAGGTAGTCCTTATTGAGAATGAGTTTGGAGAAATTGGTATTGATGGCGGTTTCTTAAAGGAATCCGGTGTTGAGATAAGAGAGATGAACTCAGGATGTATATGTTGCTCACTGGTAGGAGATTTTGGTACTTCATTAAAGGAAGTTGTAGATACTTATCATCCTGACAGGATTATTATTGAGCCGTCGGGAGTAGGAAAGCTTTCGGATGTTATCAAGGCCGTTAAGGACCTTCATATTGAAAATGAAATTAAGCTTAACAGTGCATCAACTGTGGCAGATGCATCTAAGGTAAAGGTATATATGAAGAACTTTGGAGAGTTCTTCAATAACCAGATTGAACATGCAGGAACTATTATTTTAAGCAGAACTCAGAATGTTACAGAGGCTAAATTGAAGACTGCAATTGAATTAATCAGAACAGTTAATAAGGATGCCCATATCATTACAACTCCTTGGGATGATATCAGCGGTGAGCAGATATTGGGAGCTATGGAAAATGTTACAAATCTTGAGTTGGAGATGCTTGCTGAGGCAGCTTCAAAAGCAGCTGAGGAGCACGAACATCACCATCATCATGACGGAGAATGCTGCTGCGGACATCACCATGATGAAGAGGGACATGACCACGACCACCACCATGATGAAGAGGAGCACGAACATCATCACCATCATGACCATGAGCATGAACACCATCACGACCATGAATGTGACCATGACCATGAACACCATCATGATCACGACCATGAGCATCATCATGATGGAGAATGCTGCTGCGGACATCACCATGATGAAGAGGGACATGAGCATCATCATCACCATGCAGATGATGTATTTACAAGCTGGGGAACTGAGACACCTAATAAGTACGAAAAGGAAGAATTGGAAGAGATTTTAAGAAAACTTTCAGAGACAGAAGAATACGGAAATATTCTTCGTTCTAAGGGTATGATTCCTTGTACAGACGGAACATGGATGTATTTTGATTTAGTACCTGAAGAATATGAAATTCGTGAAGGTAACGCTGATTTCACAGGAAGAATCTGTGTTATCGGTGCAGACCTTAAGGAAGATGCTCTTAAGGAATTATTCAGAATTTAATTTAGAAATATCATTTTGGGCAGAATGGAGAAATTTATGGCACAACAGGAAGAATATCAGATTCCAATATTTTTAATAAACGGACAGCTGGATAGCGGAAAGACAAAATTTATATCAGATACCATTGCCATGGGTCAGTTCGCTGAGGCACAGAAGAAACTTTTAATTGTCTGCGAAGAAGGAGAGGAAGAGTACAGTGAGAAACTTCTCAAAGACAACGGTATTAATATGGTAGTTCTTGAAAAAGAAGAATTTACCGAAGAAAAACTTAAAGAACTTGATAAAGAGTACGATCCATGGATTGTTATTGTTGAGTACAACGGTATGTGGGAGCCTTCTCTCATAGCTGAGACTGCAAAGCCTAAGGGATGGGAAATATATCAGTCAATTACCCTTATTGATGCATGTTCTTTCAATCTTCAGTGGAATAACATGAGATCCATAATTGCGGAATCAGTTAAAAATGCGGATATGGTAATATTCAACAGAAGCAAGTCGGGAATGGATCTGGGAAGTTACAGGAGAAGCATGAGAGCCCTTAATCCGGCACTTCAGATAGTGTTTGAGGATGACAAAGGAGAAATGCTTTCAATTGCAGAACAGCTTCCTTATGATGTGAATGCTCCGGTTATTGAAGTTGATGACGGAGACTATGGAATATGGTACATGGATGTATCGGAAAGACCTGAGATATATGTAGGCAAAAAAGTTAGATTTAAAGGCCAGGTACTTAAGAACAAGTATTTTAAGGATAAAAATTTTGTGCCGGGACGTAAGGTAATGACCTGCTGTGCGGCGGATACTCAGTTTATCGGATATATCAGTTTTTACGATAACATAGCGTCTTTAGAGAACAGACAATGGGTCTGGGTGACAGCAACCATCAAAAATGAATTCCAGATGGCTTATAAAAAGAAAGGTCCGGTTCTTTATGTAGAGACGGTTGAACCGGCAGAGCCACCGGTGGAGGAAATGGTTTATTTCTAGGATAGGGAAGATACAGTATTATGATACAAGACATTTTTCCAAGTAAACTTAATATCCGGTATGTGAATGAAACCCCCGAAGAAAAAGATTATGTCTTTTTCTTTGAGGGTTCATCTGTATTGGCAAAACCTGAGGAGGGTTTCGACTGCGAGTGCCCGGAAAAGGGAGTTGTGGAATATCCACAATATAAGGATTTTTTAATGGGTATAACTTCCGGGGAAAATGAGGATTCTGTGGATAACTACAGCTTCACTTATCTGTTTTCTGTGGATGACAATAAGTATTTTCTTTGTGAGAGGACAGAAGAACTCCTTAAGGGTCAGTTCACAGGTGAAATGGCTGACAGCGGACTTCACAGGGAGTTCAAATCCATGATTGACGGATATGAATTTATTGGAGTTAATATTTTCCGAAAGGCGCAGCCTAAAGCTACAGCCTATGCAGCAATCACAGCGTACCATTTGTACGGATGGTACAGGGATAACAGATTTTGCGGAAGGTGCGGAAGCAGAACTATACATGATGACAGGGAGAGAATGATAAAATGTTCCTGCTGCGGTAATATGATATTTCCTAAAATTTGCCCTGCAGTTATTGTGGCAGTAACCAACAAAGATAAAATTCTTCTGACAAAGTATGCGGGAAGGACTTACAAGAATTATGCCCTTATTGCAGGCTTTAATGAGGTTGGAGAAACTTTGGAGGAAACGGTTTTAAGGGAAGTAAAGGAAGAAGTTGGACTTGATGTAAAGAATATTACTTATTATAAGAGCCAGCCCTGGGGCTTAAGCGGTTCTGTTCTTGCCGGATACTATTGTGAGGTGGACGGAAACAAAGATATAACCCTGCAGGAGGATGAGCTTTCTTTCGGTAAATGGTTTAAGGCATCGGAGCTTGACGTGGAGGATGATGGAATCAGCCTTACGCGTGAGATGATAGAAAAGTTTAAAAAAGATAATACAAAGATGTAAAATAAATGTGTTGGAAAGCAAAAAAAGGAGTTGTCCCGCAGGATATCATTCAGATATCATTTGGCGGAGCAACTCCCTTTTTTAGTTGTTATAGAGATAGGCATTTGCGAAACCTTTTTGGCACTGAACAGTTGTGCAATATAGTATAATTGCACAACGTACAGTGCTAATACACAGAGTTTCGCAAATGCCTATGTTATTTCCATGATGTTTTCATGGTGATGTTAATGTCCACATTTCCATTGATGCCATCAATTTCCCCGGTACTTGTGTACTGCCACATTGAATACTTGTATGGGAAGTAGGGAGCGGAGGTCTGATAACCTGCAAACCATTTATCGTAATCTTCCAGTCTTGTGAGGTCTACGTTATCCATGAAATATTTAAGATTGCAATAAATCATAGGAGTATAGCCTGCATTCTTTATGGTATCGCAAAAGGCTATAACAACATCTGTGAGCTCCTGTTTATTGAGGTCTTGCTGGCGGAAGGTATCATTGGAAATAGCTTCCACATCTATGGCAACAGGATAGGTAACGTTATATGGTTTAATCATATTCAACACATAATTGGCTTCTTCCACAGCTTCCTCTTTGCTTATTGCCTGGGTGTAGAAATAAACCCCAACCTTTACATCATTCTTTAATGCATCTGATATGTATTTTTCAAATGAAGTATCCTGAACCAGTTTTCCTGAGCCGTAAGCTCTGTAACCACATCGAATCATGGCATATTCCACACCATCAGCTTTAGCTTTGGCAAAATCCACTGTTGAATTGTATCTTGAAAGATCAATTCCCATATGAGATACAACATTATTATCTACATTATAAGTTATTCTTCCGGAATCGTCGGTCTTATAATTTGCCTTGTTATATTCTGTTTTGGCAAGAGATGGATTTATATCCGCAAATACATAATTGGAGTTGTCATTAACGTAAACAACCTTATCCGGATAATATTCTTTCAAGAGAGAAAGAGTGGAATCTCCGGCAGAAAGTCGTGTGCTTATTAAATTTAAAATATTTTCCCGTTCTTCCTGTTTGGCAGACAGAATGTCTTCCTCTGTGTAATATTTCATATCTGTATTATCTGAGCTTGCGGTGGTCGTCTTTGAGTTGTTTTTTATAATTATTACAACATGAAGACCGCCGAAAAGAAGAGTTGTTATTAAAAATATAATTGTGGTTATGAGGAAAGGGGATTTTTTCCTATTTGGTTTATTATCCGGTGGCATCATATTAATGCCATTTGTATCATAAGTTTCCATACTATTCACACTGCTCCTCCGATTGTATAAGAATATAAATATAAGCGACATTACTTTTATAAAATTAGTGTAAGGGAGCTTAAATAAAATGTCAATCGGGGAGCATGGAAAGTGTCCGATGTGGAGATGAAAAAATAATAAATAAACCTCTTGACATTTTTATAAACTAATAGTATAGTTTATTTGTAACTTATTAAAAGTATATTTCTTTAATTGGGAATATACATCTCTGATTCTTTTGCTTTTTGCAGAAGATATTTATAGCGTTTCTGTTCGGAGTTAAGCTGATAGATATAACAATCAATCAGATCGGGATCGGTAGCGTTATCAAAGTTTTCGTAAGCTGCACTTAATGCATCTTTCGTCATTTTAATTTCCTGTAGCAGATATTTTTCATCGTATGTAACAGGAACATTTTTTTTCCCAAACAGTTTCAATTAAATTACCTCTCAATACTTAAGATTAGAAATTATCCGGTTAATGGTATTAACTGGAATTCTAATATTAGTATAGTCATAAACAGGTAATTCTATACATGGAGCTTTTTTAATAATTAAGAAGCAGAGGAGTGATAAAGCATTTGAATAGTGTAATTTTATCTATAAGAATGATAGTTTCAATTTTACTGTCAATGGGCGCTTCCGTTGATGATTACAAACGATACCGAATTTCCAACAGGATTATAGTAGCAGGATTTATTGCAGGACTATCCTTAATCTTTGGAGATATTGTATTAGGCTGCCTGATGGGAGATGAATTTTGGAGAGTATTAAAGCATCAGTGGATTTATTTGGCAGGATTTATCAGCGCTTTTATAATTTCTTACATTATGCATCTTGTTAAAGGGATAGGGGCAGGAGATGTGAAGCTTTTTGCGGTGTTGGGGCTTATTCTTGGCATGGAAAATATACTGAGAATCATAGCATTCTCAATGGTGGCGGGGGTGGCAATCGGAATTGTGGAGATGAAAGTTACAGGAAATAAAAGAAGTATCAGCACCTTATATGGAATAAAGCTTCATGTATTTCACTTTTCTTCTGGGATAACTGTGGGAATAATAATTAATTTTATGATATTGATGGGAGGGATGATACATTGAGCAAGAGAAATGTGTGTGTAATATACGATTCGGATGAGCAATATGCTAAGAGGCTGATGAATGTTATTAATGATTCGGAGTCCTCATATAACGCGAAGATATTTACCCGAAAGGAAGAGTTTTCGAGATATATTCTCAATAATAACGCAGACATGCTGATGATTAACGAAGACTGTTATTTTTATGAGGTAGAGAATAATCATAAAGGAAAGGTTGTGGTTCTTTGTGAAGATGAGAACCGTGCGGAGGGGATTAACAGGAGAAATAAAGAAGAAGTCATAGGTATATGTAAATATCAGCCCTCTTTCCAACTCCTTAATTTAATTACAAAGCAGAATGGGAAACATATTGAAAATAAAATGAGGGATTCCTACATTGTTGGCGTATATGGATTTAATGCTACGTTAAGAGTGATTTTATCAATACTTATTGCCAGGGCATTTTCAGAAAAAGGAAGAACGTTATTTATAAATCTGGATGAATTTTCAGGAGTGGAGGATATGCTGGACGGCGAAACGGATAAGAATCTTGCTGATGCAATATATATGTTTAAACAATCGGGGAAAAAATTTGTGCCTGGCATACAGAATGCTATATGCTGCAGTACATATTTTGATTATATCCCGGGGGTGGCCTGTGCTGAGGATGTTTCCTATGCGGATTCTCCCTTGATATATATGATGGCAGATACGGTAGGAAAAGAACTGGGATATGACAATGTGGTAATTAATATTTCAGAAGGAATTACAAAACCCTGGGAGATGTTCGAATACTGTGATGTTGTTTATGTGGCAGATGGTGGAGATTATATTGAAAACAACAGATATCATTCCATGAAAAGATATTTTATTGAAAGCGACAAAGAGTCAATAACAGATAAGATGACCAGAATCAATCTTCGAATAGAAGATAAGATTGATAAGGATTTCATTCAAAGAGCAGAATATACCGAAGCTTATGAATACGTAAGAAATCTCATAGAAAGATAGGTGAGTTGTGAGTGGATGAATTGTTTGTGACCCTGAAAAACATGGTATATGAGAGACTTGATATTAATGTTGAATTTGATGATGAAAGTCTGTATGAGATTATAGATGAATGCATCCATATTATGGGTAAAACACATATGCTATCTCTGTTTGTAAGGGATGAACTAAGAAACAGATTATACAACGCCATTAAAAGGTTGGATATACTGCAGGAACTTTTAGAAGACGATTCCATTACAGAGATAATGGTTAACGGATATAAAGACATTTTTATCGAAAAGGACGGAGTTGTTTCAAGATGGAACAAGACCTTTGAAAGTAAAGAAAAATTGGACGATATAGCCCAAAGGATAGCAGGAATGTCTAATAAGACGATTAACGAAGCATCTCCTATTGTTGATACAAGGTTGGAAGACGGTTCCAGGGTAAATATTGTCTTATATCCTATCGCATTGAACGGTCCCATTATTACTATACGTAAATTTTATGAAACACCCTTGGATATCAATAAGTTGATAAGTCTGGGTTCTATAACTGAGGAAGCCGCTGATTTTCTAAAGAAGCTTGTTACAGCCAAATATAACATTTTTATTTCGGGAGGAACCGGATGTGGTAAAACCACGTTTCTTAACGTGTTATCTAATTATATACCCAAGGATGAACGTATAATCACAATAGAGGACAGTGCTGAATTGCAGATTAAAGGGGTGGATAACCTTGTGCGTCTTGAGGCAAGAACTGCTAATACATCCGGAGAAAACGGAGTGACTATAAGAGATCTTATTAAATCAAGTTTGAGAATGAGACCGGATAGGATTATCGTGGGAGAGGTCAGAGGATGTGAGACAATAGATATGATACAGGCTATGTCTTCGGGGCATGACGGAAGTCTGTCAACAGGTCACAGCAATAGTCCCAAGGATATGTTAGCGAGACTCAGAACAATGATTTTGATGGGGATGGATATGCCTGCAGATGCAATTGACAGGCAGATAGCTTCTGCTATAGATATTATCGTTCATTTAAAAAGGATGAGGGACAAAACCAGAAAAGTTGTAGAAATCACGGAGGTTGGGGAATATGAACAGGGACAGATTACTCTCACACCCCTTTATAAGTTTTTTGAAGAGGGGGAAGATAACAGGGGAAGGGTTAAAGGGTGCCTTAAAAAACAAAAAAATAGCCTTGCCAATATTGACAAGATGGTTTCCAGTGGAATTAAAGAGTGGTGATATTAAGTACATATTAGAAGGGATTCTAATTATTTTAGCAGTGTCTTGTCTGTTTTACGGAAATATTTTTGCCATCGTAATATTTAGCCCATATGTGATACTTCATGTAAAAATTCGTCAGAAAGAAAGGGATAAAAAAGAACGGCTGCTAAAGACGAAAAAGTTTAAGGATGGATTATTGTCGGTTTCATTCGCACTCAACGTGGGATATTCTATTGAGAATTCTTTTAATGAGGCGGTGGGAGAGTTAAGACTTTTATATGGTGATGATTCTGATATTGTAGAAGAGTTTTCCATGATAGTTAACAGAATCCGGCGTAATGAGAATCTTGAAGATGTCCTTTGGGAGTATGCCCATGAAAGCGGAATAGATGATATCAAGTATTTTGCTGAAATTTTCAGGTATGCTAAGAGAAGTGGAGGCGATATGAATTCCATTATAAAAAGGACAGCCTCTTCCATAAGTGAAAAGACTGAGGTTTTAGGGGAGATTGAAACCATAATAAGTGGAAAGAGAATGGAACAAAGAGTTATGAGCATGGTCCCCTTTTTTGTGATTCTTTATTTGAAATTTACATCACCTGAATTTATATCATGTTTATACGGAAATGTTGCGGGAGTCATTATAATGACGGTTTGTCTTGGTATTTATATTGTGTCTGTTTGTATAGCCAGAAGGGTGGTGCAGATTGACGTATAAGAAAAAAGCAATAGCTGCATTGTTAACAGGAGTTGTTTTTGCCGTTGTGGTTTATGTAACAAATATAAACAATAAAAATATAACGGACAACATTATAACAAGACCTGAACCAGGAGAATCCAATGAGTTAGTAGAACTAAATGTTTATGATGAAGAGGGACATTTTAAAACCAACATATCTACATTTGTAGAACCAAGAAAGTTAACAGACAGTGAGACAGAAGAATATTTTGAGGCTGCATATCAGGAATTGGAAGTTTCCATGCTTGGTAATAATGAATCAGTCCATGAGATAAGGCAAAATATTGAGTTGAAAAATACCGCAGTGAACGGAATAATCAGTGCAAGATGGTATTCAGATAATTATGAGCTTATTGATTACGACGGAACGGTATATAATCATAGCCTTGGTAGTGATGATTCTGTAGATGTAACTTTAACGTTAACGTTGGAGTATGGTGATAAAACAACAGAAAAGAATATTGTTTTGACTGTTAAGGCCCCTACTATGGATGATGGAGTTGAGAATGGTGAATATCTAAAAAAACAGATAGAAAGCGCCATGGAAGAAGGTAGAGAACAGGAAAATATTTATCTGCCGGACAGTGATTCCGGAGGTAGACTTATTTATAAACGAGTTTCAAAACCCGCGTCGCCCATGGTGTTTGTTTTTCTTGGGGCTTTGGCATCTTTTCTTATTGTTTATGAGGAAAAGAATAAGTCAATAAAAGAAGAAGCCAAAAGAAAAAAAGAAATTACCTATGATTACTCTGAAGTTGTATCTAAGCTTACCCTTTTAATGGGAGCGGGTATGACAGTGAGAAGGGCATGGTCAAAAATTGTGGAGGATTATAACAAACAAAAAGAGATAACAGGAAAGAAAAGGTATATATATGAGGAAATGATTGAAGCAGAGTGTAGTATGAATGCAGGAATACCCGAAACGGCAGTTTATGAACAGTTCGGAAGGAGGTGCAATACCAAGGAATATCTTAAATTGTCATCATTGTTACAGACTAATATTAAAAAGGGGACTAAAGAATTAACATCACTTTTGGAACAGGAGGTTATAGAAAGTTTCCAGCAAAGAAAAAACATGGCAAGACAGAAGGGTGAAGAAGCAACTACAAAACTGTTATTTCCAATGATACTTATGCTTGTGGTGGTAATGATAATTGTCCTGGCTCCGGCAGTTATGTCATTTAAGTTTTAATAAGATAAAACCAATTAAAAAACGTGAAAGGAGATTTTTTTATGTTAATGAAATCATTGAGAAAATTGTGGAGAGAAGAAGATGGAATGGGAGTTGTAGAGGTTGTGCTGATAATTATTGTCTTAATCGGGCTTGTGGTTCTGTTTAAGAATCAGGTAACTTCTATGGTAAAGAGTATTCTTAGTAAGATGTCAAGTCAGGCAAATCAGGTGTAATAATATATGGTTAAATTAAAAGGACAGATAACGGTATTAGCATCACTTACTCTTATGCTGGTTTTGTCTCTGGTATTCGCCTGTTTTAAATCATCAGGGGATTCCTCATATAATACAATAATAAAACAAGCCTGCGAATTGTCCAATGAGGCAGTGTTTGCAGGATATTGCAACGACATGTTAAATGAATACAGTATTCTGCTATTGAAAAAATCGGACAAGAACAATAAAGAACTTTCATCATATATTGCTGATAATATATCAGCATATTCTAATAACATCTCACTTGTAAAAGCCGAATATGACAATTGTGTATATGTCACAGATAACGGTGGAGCGGGTATTCGGGATGAAATTCTAAAATATATGCAGTATGGCGTATATTCAGAGGTTGTTAATTCCTTTAGGGAGTCAGAGCAACAAGTTAATAAATCCAAGAAAATAAATGAAATATCAGATGATATTGCTCAATGTGAGGAAAGTATATATGAAATGGATAAAAGTGTTCTGGAACTGATAATGAGTGTGGAAGGGATAAAGACTACGGAGGCAGGAATAGTAACAGAAGGTGGAAAACCTGTAAGGAGCGGAGATGATTATGTAAAAGCTTTAGTGAGAGGAAATGTTTCCATGTCATCGGTAAATATTAATAATGAAAAGGTATACAACGTGATGAAAGATAGTGGTATGTATGTAGACATGGATCAATGCTTAACGGATATGAATCAATGTCTGGAGGGATTGTATAACGAAGGTGATGAGGTAAGTGAATCAAGAGGAAGCAGTTCTTACGATGCCATATATGAAAGGAATCTTAATAAACTAAAAAAAGCGTATTTCGGAGCCTGCAAAAATATAGACAATGCTTTAAGTACAATAGAACAATATAAGCGTATTAACAAAGAGGCTTCATTGTCTCTGGAGCGGTGCAAAAATAAGGTAGAAGAAAGTAAGGATATTATTGGTGAAGAAATCTATTCAGGGTTAAAGCAGGATTTATGCGATATTGAAAAAGACGGATTATCAGACAGTCGAAAAATGTGTGATATAAATGCAATGGAGAAATGTCTCAGGGAAGACAAGCAGGTACTTGATAGTGCATTTTCTTACATTAATAACATGGATGTAAAAATAACTGCGTCAAATTCTATGGAGATAAAAGAATATGTAAAACAGGCAGAATATATATTGACAGCTTATACAAATAATGGATTGAAATTTGATTATTCTGCTGTAGATTTTTCATCGCAGTCAAAGGGAATGGATGCCATAAGAAAATTATATGAAACAATGAGTGACGGGCTTGTGGGGCTGGTAATTGACGAAGGTAATATTTCGGACAAGACAATAAAATATTCCGATTTGGCTTCCGGTCTTGGCGGTGACAGTTCATCATCAGGAAACCTGGTTAAAGCAACCATTGATACCGCCTTATATGACGAATACATATTATCCCATTTTAATAACTTTATGGATTACACAGGGACAAATAAAACACTCAATGATAATGCGTTGTTAAAGTATATGGTTGAGTATGTGTTGTGCGGGAAAGATTCTGACAAGGATAATTTGAAACAGGTAATGATTGAGTTATCAGCAATTAGGGAAGGGATGAATTTTGCATATCTTCTTACAGATTCCGGGAAAAAAACTGAAGCATATTCTCTTGCAGCAACCCTTTTGGGATTTACAGGAAATACTGCTGTAATTAAAGCGGGACAATATTTAATATTGGCTGCATGGGCCTACGGGGAGTCTATACTGGAACTTAGGGAGCTGTACAAGGGGAAAAAAATTGAGTTCGTTAAGACGAAGAATAACTGGAGATTAAGTCTGGGTAATCTTCTGGTGATGAACCTGGATGGAGATGAAAAAAATGATGGAAAAACCGGAATGGATTATAAGGATTACTTAAGAGTCTTGCTTCTTACAGAAAATGGAGTAAAGAAAAATTACCGGGTTATGGGTGCAATGGAATTGAGAATGATGGAACTTGGGCATTCTGATTTTAGAATGAGAGAATACATTATTTCTGCGTCGGGGACGGCGGTATTTAAGAATAAGGGAAAGGGGAATCTGTATTCTCAACAGATATATTATTCCTATGTGTAATATGCCTTTTTTATAAGCATCAGATAATAAACGAAGAAGGAGGCATCAGGCAGATATGTTAAGAGCAATATCTTTATCTTTGTTGAGAGAAAAGATTAAGAAAAAAATAAACACCAAGTTATGTAACAATGCTGTAAAAGAGGCATATTTACCAGCATCGACAACTGTAGAAGCATCACTGGTTGTCCCTATATTCGTTTATGCGGCAGTTGCAGTTATGTATATGATTCAGGTTGTTGCAGTGAGGGCAAGGGTTAATGAAGCTTTATATGATACTTTAAGAAAATCTGCAAGATATGCATACGTCTATGATAGTCTGAAAGGTCTGTCAGGGGATGATTCGGGAAATGCAAAAAATAAGATTACAGCCGATGAGAATAATCCAGCGCAATTGAGCGGGATGCTCTCTTCTGGATTAAGCATTGCAGCATTTCAGCAACTTTTCATTTCTGAATTAGGGGAAGATTTTGCAAAGAATAATAATATTGTGGGTGGTAATCCCGGATGGAATTTTGCCCAATCAAAAGTGCTTAACAACAATTCCTTACTTGATATTAAATTGACTTACTATATAAAGAATCCTTTTGATGTATTTGGAGTGGCAATAATAAAGGTTTCGGAAGTAAAGAGAACCAATGCATGGTTGGGCGAAGACAGCGATTCTTTTACTTATAACACAAGTCAGGCGGTAGATAAGGATATTTATGTGTATATAACAGCAGGAGGAAGCGTGTACCATACCAAAAAAACATGTTCTTATCTTACAAGAAATCTAAAAACCTCAAATGTGTCGGAAACAGGCTCTCTTCGCAATAATTCAGGAGGAAAGTATTATCCCTGTACCATATGCAAGGCAGATACCGCAACCGGAGAAGTTTATTATACGGATTACGGTGACAGATATCATAAAACAGCCATTTGTACCAAGCTTTCAAGAGATATATTAACCGTAAAAAAAAGCAGCGTTCCCGAAAGAAGAGAGTGTGAGAAATGTAAAGCGGAAGCGGGAGGCTCGTAATGATAAAAGTAATTTATTTAATTGTATGTATGGTTCTGTTATCTATGGAGGATATTAAATATAAATCAGTGAAAGTTCTACATTTTGTAATTATGTTTGGGTGCATACCATTTGCTTTTATTGGAGACTACATTTTTTTTCAGTTGAATTTTTCATGGCAAAGCTTGCTGTATTCAGTACTTACAGGTGGCGGAATGTTCATAATTTCTAAAGTTACCGGGTCGTTTGGAACTGCAGATGGGATAGTAGTGTCATTGATAGGTATTATTACGGATTGGAAGATGGGAATATCGGTATTATTGTTGTCAATGTTATTAATATCTTTTTTTGGGCTGATATTATTAGCAGTAAAAAAGGTAAAACTCAAACAGGAAATTCCCTATATTCCCTTTCTGCTTATATCGTTAATGGGAGTATTGTTAGGGGGATAACAAAATGGCTCAAATGGCTGAAATAATTAAAATGATCGAAATTATTACAACAAGGGTAAAGAGAGCAGTGAGAATTTATAATAGGGATATTAAGACAAAAAGCCTTAAAGGAATATATGTGGTTGAAAATTCTGTAATAGTTCCGTTGTTTACCCTGATAATAGTGGCTGTAATATCTTTATGTTGTTATATGCACGATAAAGTGGTGGCAGGTAACATAATGGAGCAGGTGTGTATAGAGTGTAGCCGGCAGGAGGACAAAAACGAGCAGAATATTATAATGTCCAAAGCACAAAATTATATTGAAACTAAAACACTGTTTCTAAAGAATATAAGGGTTTATATGAGTGGAAGTACAGGTAAAGAGACAGTTACATGTATTGCTGACTGTGGTTTAACACCTGCTTTTTTAAGCATAAAGGCTTTTACCATTAATAAAAGGATTAGTTATAGTCATCCGCCGAAACTAATAAGGATAACCAATGCAATTAAGGAGGCGATAAATTAAAATATGGATAATAATGATCAAGAATATATGATTTCTTATGAAAGGGAAAACAACAGCAGCTATATGGTGCTGCGTAAGGAAGATTTTAATGATGAGGATTATCAGATAAAGATGGTGAGATTGAATAAGCCGTCACATTTTCTGAAATTTACCATAAGTGAGATTAATGAAAGAAAGTGCATATATTATGATATCACTTCCAAACAGCAAATGAGCAGAGTGTATGAATTTGGAAAAATGACAATAGAAGATATTAAATCAATATTTGTAAATATATCGGAAATGGTAAGAGTAGTGGATTCATATATGTTGGATCTGGACAAGGTTATAATGGAACCGCAGTATATTTATATGACTATGGTGGATAAAAAGCTTTATTTTGCATATTGCCCGGGAAAGAGTAATTCGGATTTCTATGAGAAAATGCGAAGTTTATTTGAATACATAATGGAAAGGTTTGATCATTCCGTTGACAAAAGCTGCATAGTGAAGCTTTATGATATATATCAGAAAATCCTGGTAAGAGATTATGACCCCTATAATCTTATATGGCTTTTCAGGGAGCCATTGACCAGGGGTGAGAAACAGGATGATAAACCGGAAAATACCATAAATAAAGCAGAAGAAATCAATAAACCGGAGGAGATTTATAAAGAAAGAAACATTGATAACAAAGATGACAGAGACGTAATAATTCCGACGGTGATGACTGAAACCTTAGTTGAGGACGAGGATGAGAAAAAGACGGGACCGAGCAGAAAGACCATCGTTAATTGCATATCCCTGTTATTGATTATAACAGGAATAATAAGTATGTTTTTAAAGCAGTACGCTGTAATCCGAATTGGTGTAATTCCTTCTGTTTTGTGTATTGTAGTGGGAGTGCTCATAAATGTTTTTAAAGATTTTTTCACTGGCAAAGAAGTAAAGAGAGAAAAGGAGGTGGAAATTCCTTACAAAATACCACAGCCAAAGATAAAATGCTCATATGACAAAGATGAAAATAGCAAGCCTTATATGCCGCAAATACTGGCGGAAGCTGTGGCTGATGAAACTATGGAGAAAAGTGCCCAACAGTATGATAAAGAATGTAATAAGACTATGTTACTCTCGGATTATGTCAGACAGCTTAAAATCAATAAGTTTTATCTGAAACCTATGGACGTTGACACCGTTAATATTGAGGTTAAAGATAACTCGGGAATAGATATAGAAGGAAATTCTGCAATAAGCATTAATAAGTTTCCATGTATTATCGGGAGTATGAAGGAGATATCCGATTTGACCATTAAAGAGCCGGTAGTAAGCAAGATGCATGCCTGCATTTCTGTTAAAAATGGAGATTATTTTATAGAAGATATGAATTCCACAAATTGTACATACTTGAACGGTTACGTAGCGGAAAATCATAAGCAATATATCCTGAATAATGGGGATATTATACGAATTGCAGACAAAAGCTTTTCTGTTGAAATAAGCTAGATAATATGCTATATTCACCATATAATGCTGCAGGGAATGGGGGATTAGCGTGAAGGTTAATATATACTATGGAGGACGTGGTCTTGTTGATGATCCTACATTATGTGTCATTAATAAGATTCAGGAAGTGTTAGAAGAACTTAATATAAGCGTAGAGCGATACAATTTATATGAAATGAAGAATAAGATAACGACATTGTCGCAGACCGTTGCTGAGGCAGATGGTGTTGTGCTGGCCACTACGGTGGAATGGATCGGAATGGGCGGTTATATGCAGACATTTCTTGATTCATGCTGGTTGTATGCAGATAAGAGTAAGGTGTCAACAACATATATGTTTCCGGTTGTTATGGCAAGAACTTATGGGGAAAGAGAGATAGTTGTTGCGTTAAATAATTCATGGGAAATAATAGGTGGCAGAATCGGCAATGCCTTGAGTGCATACGTGGATGACACAACAGACTTTGAGTTCAATTCAGAATACAATGAAATTATTGAGAGGTATGCAGAGAATATATACAGGACTGTTTCAAAGAAGATTTCAAGCCTTCCTTCAAGCAGTAACACCATAAAAACCAATCTTATCAAGGATGTGGTTAATTATACACCTCAGGAAAGTGAACAGCTTTCAAAATATGCATCTGACGATACATTCGTCAAGACACAGAAAGAGGATATAGAATCTCTTGCAAGTATATACAAAGAACTCCTTAATGATCAGGAACAGGGGGGCGATGACTATTATCTTGACGTGTTCAGGAATAATATGGCTCCGGCTAACAGGGAGAGTGCATCTTACATGCTTATAATCAGTGATAAAGATAAATCTATTATTATTGATGTTAAGGGTGGAAATCTTTCTGTTGAATTTGGAGAAAATAATAATGCCGACGTTATAGGAAAGCTTTCCAAAGAAACCTTTGACCAGATTGTCAATGGTAAAATGACATTTCACAGAGCCTTTATGACAGGGGATATGACGGCCAAAGGTAATTTCAGAGTGCTTCGTATGTTAGATGAAATATTTAATTTTGGATGAAACTGACGGGAATCAAATATGAATTGTCATTTCCAGTTTAGTTTCGTTTGACTTTGTAGATATAGTCCAGTCAATTCCGTAAGTAAGACATATCTGGTTTAGTATGGATAGTCCAACACCTGCATGTTTATCTTTTGTTGTGTAAAATGGTTGGGACAGCACAGAGCAATCCTCAGTTACCATATTTTCGTTTTTGCAGCTGTTAATTATGGATACATATATAAGTTTGTCATTGACAGAGTCTTTGTTTGCGCTTATAGTAACCTTTCCGTCATCAGAGGCTTCAAGAGAATTGATAACTACTTCTCTCAATCCTGACAGAAGATGTTCGTAACTGCAATTTATTGATGGCAGGTCATCTGCCACATTAAAGATATATTCTGCATTCAAAAAGCTGCCGGAATTTGCCGGAGTTGACCGGTCATTATCTTTTATCATAACTTCGTCAACAGCATCAGGGATGTCATATAAAATATCTTCAAGAGAAACAGATTTAAGTTCATAGTTTTTCATGCTGTATCTGTATTGGGAAAGACGGGACATATATTCTATAAGTTCTTGAATTGTTGTTCCCATGTTATTGAAAAATGTATTTTCTTTCAATTCGGGATTTCTTTTGCTTATCAGTTGGTGTGCGGTTTTAAGATATGATACATAGTTTGAAATATCATGTGATGCAATTGAAATTTCTTTAAGGGTTTCCTGCTTTTGTTTCATAAGAATATCATAAAGTTCTTCATTGCTTTCTTTAGTGGATGATAAAATTTCATATTCTTTTTTGTTCAACATAATCAATGTTCCTTTTTTACCAATTAACAAGTTTTTTGTATCAAACAAGGTTGTAATCCACAACTCTTTAAGTTATGATATTAAAGTATATACTGAATTACATTACAAGTAAATAATGTAGTAAGGAGGCAGTTAATGAAAAAAGACGATTGTATTTTTTGTAAGCTGGCTAATGGAGATATTGAGACCAATTCCATTTATGAGGACGATGTTGTAAAGGTTATCTTTGATGCTAGTCCGGCAGCAGACGGTCATGTACTTATATTACCTAAGAATCATTTTGATAATATTTACGAGTTGGATGATGAAACTTCAGGGCATGTATTTCAGGTGGCAACAAAGCTGGCGAAAGCATACAGAAAAGCGCTTGATTTTGATGGACTTAACATAGTTCAGAATAATGGAGAGGCTGCAGGACAGACAGTTTTTCATTTTCATATGCATCTTATTCCAAGATATAAAGCTGATAAAGTCAAGGTATGCTGGGAACAGGGGAAGGCTGATGATGACGTGATTAATACCATAAAAGAAAAGGTGATACCATTTCTTTAGTCTGAACTGATATGTGTATAACACGGTTTTAAATAGATTTTATCGGGACTTATGTAATTGATATTTATCTGTATCATAACATTATAGAATATAAACATTAGGAGGATTTAACATGATTAAGATAAGTAATGGCGGAGCATATCTTATTAACGGCGTTGAAATTATTGAGGATGGCGTTGATGCGGCAGCAGAAGTTGCAGCAAAGACCGGCACTAAGGTTTGTAAGGAAGAAGCATCAAAAAATACCATTGCATACGGAATTTTAAAGGATCATAACACATCCGGTTCAATGGATAAGCTTAAGATTAAGTTTGATAAAATGACATCCCACGATATTACATTCGTTGGCATTATTCAGACAGCCAGAGCATCAGGACTTGAGAAGTTCCCAATTCCTTATGTACTTACTAACTGTCATAACAGTTTATGTGCTGTTGGGGGAACAATTAACGAAGATGACCATATGTTTGGACTCACATGCGCCAAGAAGTATGGTGGAATGTATGTACCTCCTCATCAGGCAGTAATACACCAGTTTGCCAGAGAAATGCTGGCTGAGGGTGGTAAGATGATTCTCGGTTCAGACAGTCATACCCGTTATGGTGCGTTGGGAACAATGGCTATGGGAGAAGGTGGTCCTGAGCTTGTTAAGCAGCTTCTTAACAAGACTTATGATATTAATATGCCTGGTGTTGTGGCTATTTACATGACAGGGGAGCCTGTGAAGGGGGTTGGACCTCAGGATGTGGCTCTTGCCATAATCGGAGCGGTATTTGGTAATGGTTACGTTAAGAACAAGGTTATGGAATTTGTGGGACCGGGAGTTTCAAACTTAAGCGCAGATTTCAGAATTGGTGTTGACGTTATGACAACAGAGACAACTTGTCTTTCATCTATCTGGAGAACTGATGATAAGATTAAGGAGTTCTACGATATTCACGGAAGAAGCGAAAGTTATAAGGAACTTAATCCGGGTAGTGTGGCATATTACGATGGGGTTGTATATGTGGACTTAAGTAAGATTAAGCCGATGATAGCAATGCCATTCCATCCAAGTAATACATATACTATTGAAGAACTCAACAGCAATCTGGAGGATATTCTTCATGATGTTGAGAAGAAGGCTCTCGTTAGTCTTGACGGACAGGTTGAATTTAACCTCACTAATAAAATTAAAAATGGCAAGCTTTATGTAGATCAGGGAATTATTGCAGGCTGTGCAGGCGGTGGATTTGAAAATATATGTGCGGCAGCAGATATACTTAAGGGCAGATCAATCGGTGCGGATGAATTTACTCTCAGTATATACCCTGCAAGTACACCTATTTATGTTGAGCTGGCAAGGAACGGAAGACTTGCAGATCTTATGGCAACAGGTGCTATTGTTAAGACTGCATTCTGCGGACCTTGTTTTGGTGCAGGTGATACTCCTGCTAATAATGCATTTTCAATCAGACATTCAACAAGAAACTTCCCTAATAGAGAAGGTTCTAAGCTTCAGAACGGACAGATTTCATCAGTTGCACTTATGGATGCCCGTTCAATTGCAGCAACAGCAGCTAATAAAGGCTTCTTAACAGCAGCAACAGATTGCGATGTGGAATTTACAGGTCCTGCATATCATTTTGATAGTTCAATATATGCTAACAGAGTATTTGACAGTAAGGGAGTAGCAAATCCGGAACAGCAGATTCAGTTTGGTCCTAATATTAAGGATTGGCCTGCTATGGTAGAGTTACCTGAAAATCTTATCATTAAGGTGGTTTCAGAAATTCATGATCCTGTAACAACAACTGATGAATTAATTCCTTCCGGCGAGACTTCTTCTTTCCGTTCAAATCCTTTAGGACTTGCAGAGTTTGCTCTCTCAAGAAAGGATCCTGCTTATGTAGGAAGAGCAAAAGAAGTTCAGAAGGCAGAAAAAGCAAGAGAAGAAGGTAAGTGCATGGCAGAAGTGCTTCCTGAAATTGGCGATATTATGAGCAAGATTAAGGAAACCTATAATGTGGATAAGACAAATGTAGGAGTAGGAAGTACAATCTTTGCTGTTAAGCCGGGTGATGGTTCAGCCAGAGAACAGGCGGCATCATGTCAGAAGGTTCTTGGCGGATGGGCTAATATTGCTAATGAGTATGCTACTAAGAGATATCGTTCAAATCTTATTAACTGGGGAATGCTTCCATTCATAATAGAAAAGGGAGAACTTCCATTTTCTAACGGTGATTATATATTTATTCCGGGAATTGCAGATGCAGTAAGGAATAAAGCTAATAAGATGAAGGCGTATGTTGTCAATAAAGATATGAAAGAATTCGAACTTGGCATGGATGATTTAACAGATGATGAACGTCAGATTATTCTGGATGGTTGTCTCATCAACTATTACAGAAATACTAAATAATAGTATAGGGGTTAAATACGAAGATGGCAGAACAGAATTTACTCAGTGGAAATCAGAAATTATTGGAACAGGTTCTGGGTGATATCAAAGAACATACAGAGAAAAAAGAGCGTCTTGAGAAATTAGGCGCAAGTGTTAAGGATATTACAAAGGAACTTGAAAATACAGAAAAAGCTAAAGCTGATGAAATTGCGTCGAAAGTGAAAGAAAGTACAGATGCAATATGTGACGGATATGATAAGTCAATATCCAGTGAGAGGGACAAGATAAAGAAGATTCAATCTGAGAGAGACAAAGCAAAGATGGCTGGAATAAAGGAACGAATCGACTTGGAGACTGCTTCGTTAAGAAAAGAAAATGAAGAGTTATCCAACCAGATTAACGAAGCCTTTATTCAGGAAAATATACCTAAGATTTGCAACAGCAGAATATTCTTTGGTTTGTTTATATCAAAACAGGCATTGGATTATATTATTTATATTATGTTTCTTCTTATTGTATTTGTAGCTGTTCCTTGTGTGCTATACTTTGTGCCGGTGATTCCGAATTGGAGTATTCTGCTGTATGGCGGATTGATGTCAGTAATAGTAGTGAGTCTGTATAAGGCAGTTTATGCCAACACATTGCTTTCTCATAGAGATACAATTCTTGCAGCAAGACAGACAAGATTTAATATTAACAGCAATAAAGACCGCATAAAGAAAATCGAAAAAGGAATAAGAAAAGACAAGAATGAAGAGATGTATGGTCTTGAAACTTTCGATTTTAAGATTAACGAGGCTCATGATAAGATAAGCAAAATTGAAGCTGAAAAGGTTGCTGCCTTAAAAGAATTTGAAGAAACAGCCAAGGAAGATATCCTGTCAGAGATTGAAGGCAGATACCAAGGCAAGCTGGATAATATGAAAGATGAACTGTCCAGAAAAAAGGCAGAGTATTCAGAGCTGGATGATTTGGTAAAGCAACAGCGGATTTACATATCATCCAACTACGAGGCTTATCTGGGAAAGGAGTTTGTTAATATTGACAAACTTACAGAACTTAACAGCATTATGAAGTCAGGCTCTGCAGATACAATTTCTCAGGCGATTGCAATTTATAAGAATCGCCGTTAGAAGCATAGTTGAGTATCAGAGTATGATTAAGAGCTGAGAATATTGTGTCAGCAAGTTGCATTATAGTAGACAATCGGGTTGTCTGAAGTACGAGATGATTGGTATCGGTGGAAACGTTAACGATTCCGGTGATATGAAGATCTCCAACTTCAGGCAATCTTTTTTTTACCCCGATGCCGGGTCTTACAGGCCCTATTCCCAGAGTAATCAGACCTACATGATCTTTTCTTCCCAGTGAAGCATCAATAGCAATTATATATGGATTGTAAAAAGTTCTTTTTATATGGGCAATGTAGTCAGACAGATTTCCGGCGTGTACCGGACGCTCCAAGTCTCCAAACACATAATATCCGCACATACTTGTTTTTTTGAGCTTATAACCAATAATAGGGCCAAGGCTGTCGCCGGTAGACCTGTCGCTGCCTATGCATAGGACTACAAGCTCCTGGTGGGCTTTTTTGTTATCCCTCATTATTTCCGTGATTTTACATCCTAACTGAGTAGGAGTTGTTTTGCTAAATGAATCATAATAATACGACATGAAAATCCTCCCCGCATATACAGACATAGGGTCTGTCTAAATAAATATTTATTGGGCATGGACATTTTTTATTACAAAATTAAAAATAAATTATTTTGGCGACATATTATGATAAATTTTGTGAAAATGCGGTGGTATTATGCGTATAACATAGTGGACATCCTATGGGGCAAAATGTGTAATTGCGCTTTATCACATATATGTAAACCCGGGATAAAACAGTATCAGGCGCAGGAATGGGGAGGTTATGATTGAAATAATATGTAATAGCGATGATTCAGATAAAGACGGCAGAAAGTCGAAGGACAAAGGAAACTATATCAGAAGACCAAAGAATATAAAACAAATTGGTGATGTTAGTTCGGATAAGAAAATCTATATTGAGGATTATGCTTTTACATATATTAATTCAATAGCATATAATAATCCGGGGATTGAGCAGACGGGAGTACTTTTAGGAGAATTTCAAAAAGACAGCGAAGAAAAATGCGTGTTTGTCAAAGGGGTTATAAAAGCCAAGTTGACTGCTTTACGTGATGAAATACATTTTGATGAGGTTATATGGAACGGAATATATTCGGATATAGAAAAATATTTTCCGAATCTGACAGTGGTGGGATGGTTTGCCGTTCTTCCGGGAATTAACTCCGAGCGTATGGCAAGATTAAGAAAACTCCATGTGGATAATTTTGCAGGGGCAATGAAAACATTGTATCTTGTGGATACAGAGGAAAAGGAAGAAAGTTTTTTCTTATATGAAAATGGCGGCTTGAAAAAACAAAAAGGTTATGTATGTTTCTATGAGAGAAATTATGAGATGCAGGAGTACATGCTTGAGAAAAGGGAATCCAAATCAAGTGAAGAAATCGGACAAGACAAGGTAATGAAATCAATTAGAAATGTGATTAAAGAAAAAGAGGAGCAAAAGCAACAGAAAAAATCCAACTCCTTTATGTATGGAATAAGCACATTTTTAGTTGTAGTAGTGCTTGTAATCGGAATTAATCTTATGAACAGTTACGAAAAAATGAAAAAATTTGACAAGTCTATTAATACGCTAATGATTCAAATGTCAGGAAATAATGATGGAGATTTAAGTCAGGATACTAATACAATAACAGTAAATAAATTGTCCGGTGATGTTTACCCTACTGAAGGTGAGACAGTAAGCGGAGAAGTTGCTTTGGAAAACTCTTCCACAGAAAATGTAACGGAAAAACAGACAATGGAAGAGGTGACAGAAACATCAGCATATACGGAAGCTGTTACCGAGGCAGTTGCCGGAGATGATTCGGTATACATATACACAGTTAAATCGGGAGATACTTTGATGAGTATATGTAAGCGTTATTACGGTACAACATCAAAATATACAGAGGTGGCAAGTTGTAACGGAATATCTGACGGAAACTATTTATATGTAGGTCAGCAGATAAAACTTCCTTGAATATTTGCTATGATATTGTATAATTAAATCAGTTTAGCCTTGTGCAAATGATACACAAAGGGGATAGTAAATGGCTGATATAATTTCAGGAAATTCAAGATTTAACGGTGATAAAAAAGCACCGGTTAAAAAAGTTATTCAAATACGACCATCCGATTATAAAGGGCAGGAGGCTGCCACAGATGAGTTGGATGAAGAGGAAGTAAAACATAGAATCAGGAGACACAGATTAAGGGTTGTAGGAATTGCTGCGCTGATAGTTGTTGCGATAATTGTAGCTTTATTTGTAATCAGACAGGCATTGGATAATTACAGCTATACCGGTTATACCATAACTAATTCTGTGAACAGGGAAGATATCGAGTCTTCCCAGTATGTATCTTTTGGTGAGGGATATATAAGGTACAGCAATGACGGAGCTTCTTATTACACCGAAAAGGGAAAAGCTATATGGAATCAGACATTTTCCATGCAGAAACCGCAGGTTAAAATATGTCAGGATTGTATAGCGGTAGGTGATATTAACGGCAACACTATTTATACATTTGATAAGAAGGGTCTTATAGGAAAAGTTGACACATCTCTGTCTATATCTCAGATTGAGGTAGGGAAACAGGGGGTTGTAGTTGCAGTGCTGGAAGATAATGAAGCTAACTACATTAATATGTACGATAAGGACGGAAGTAAGATATACAGTGTTAAGACAACACTGTCGGGGGACGGATATCCTCTGGATATCAGTATGTCAGAGGATTCTACCAGACTGATGGCTTCCTACATATATGTAAGCGGAGAAGAAATTAAAACAAATGTAGTTTTCTATAATTTTTCCAACGTAGGAAAGAATGAAACGGAAAGAGTCGTGGGAGGATTTAACCATTACGATGATACCCTGGTGGGAGATGTCCAGTTTATAAACAATAATATGGCAGTTGCCATAGGGGAAAATGTCCTCAGTATATATAGGATAAAGGAATATCCAAGCTTGGAAAAAGAGATACAAATAGATAATAAAATAGAAAGAGTATTTTACAGTGACAGCTATATAGGACTTGTGTTGGATAATTCGGCGTCTGGAGAATTGTACAAGCTGGTTGTATATAACCTTTCAGGTAATAAGGTGTGTGAGACCACATTCAGCACCCAGTATGATGATATTCAATTTGATAAAAAAACAATAGTCATGAATAATTCATCATCCTTTGCTGTATATAATATTAAAGGAAAATGCATAGCTGATATTGATTTTGATATGCCATCTACAACATTACTGACTATGGGAGAAAGAGGAAGATACATTTTAGTAGGTTCAAAATACATACAGAATATTAAGCTGAAATAAACCGGAGTAAGGCACATAAAATAAAAGTAGAAATAATATAGAATACGGAGGATAATATGCTTATTTTAATTATAATTTTGTTATTGGGAATATTGACGTTATATGGATATAAGAAGGGTATCATATCCATTGCGGTTTCACTGGTATCAATGATTGTTACATTGGTATTAGCGACAATTGTCGTGCCGGTAATGTGCAGGCAGATAAAAATGGAAACTGATGTAGATGAGAAACTGGCAAATACTATATACGAAAGTTTAATAGATAAGGAAGAGGTCAGTACATATCTGGAAGATGCAGAGTATGTTGTTGATTTGGATAATGAAGATATAAAAGATACCTCTGTTAAAAATTATCTTGAGATTATCGGGCAGAAAGCCAACCTTCCTGAAAGCATTGTTAACACCATTTCCAATACTTCTTTTGATGAAATCGGAAAAGATATTGAATCATATGCACAGGCAACAGCGAAGGAAATAGTTTTGAGAATATTTTCCGCGAGAATGGCAGATATTATAATAAGTGCAATTGTTTACTGTGTAGTTTTTATTGTGATATTTGTTCTGCTAAGAGTGATAGCAGGAGTAACAGGCATTGTTTCGAAACTGCCGATAATTCATCAGGCAAATAAAGCCGGAGGTGCAGCTTTAGGATTTGTTGAGGGGTTAATTGCCGTATGGCTGTTTTTTGCTTTACTTACTGCTATGGGAAGCAGCAGTTTCGCATTGGATATGATGGATCAGATTCATAATAATGCTGTACTTGAATTTTTGTATAACAATAACCTGGTATTAAAATTAATTTTTAAATTTATATAGTTGAGGGATAAAGGAAATTCTCAAACTATGTATAGGGAATTTGAAATAGCAAAACACAAGATATAGATACAAAATGCAGAAAAAATATTATAGTCAAAAAAATATAAAAATCTTGTTGACAACGCAAATGTGTAATGATATTATATACAAGTC
>JBJEMF010000133.1:0-1944 GCA_051879535.1 Lachnospira sp.
TAGTGAAAGCTTTAATGCTCCCTTTCTAAGATCTGTACATCCTGGCTTAATGTAGGTCGAGTAGACAGATGTATTGTATAACCTCCAGTGCCACACAGATACATCCACCCCTCACAGAACCGTACGTGCGCTATTAACGCATACGGCTCTTCATTTTAATCTTTTGTTGTTACCAAAGCTTTACATAAATCTTAGGATTTACAATTGGGGACTGTTTCATGAAAATTTTGAACTTTTCCCAGTTAATCCTCTTCTTTTGTCCTCTGCGTCTTAAGACACTATATAACGTTTTAATACAGTAGTTTCTAAATGAACTGAGACTTTTTATATTTCCACTTACACCGTAATAATGATAGTGTCCAAGCAGCTTAACATTTAGCTTAGCTACAATGTCAGAGATAGGACAATGCATCACACTATACAACCATTCTTTCATGACTTGTCTTTTAGCTTTCATCTTCTTTTTACTAGAAAGAACTACTACAACGTAAAAGTTTTTATGAACCATTCCGTTGTGAAAAGAAAAACCTAGGAACTCAAATGATTCTTTTGAACCACTTCCTTTTCCAAAAGGTAATATTCTAGTTTTATCTTCAGCTATTTCAAGACCAAATTTAGCAAGTCTCTTTGGCAATACAGAATAAAATGCTTTAGCATCCTCTTCGTACTGGAAGCAAGCTAGAAAGTCATCTGCATACCTAATTATGTATGCTTCTCCCTTAACATGCTTCTTAACTACCTTTTCAAACCACAGGTCAAGAACATAATGCAAATAAACATTTGCAATATAAGGACTTACTAATCCACCCTGAGGTGAGCCTTGGGTACTTTCGTATCTCTTGCCCTCTTCTAGAATGCCTGCTTTGAGAAATCTAATTATGTATCTGATGAAGTTTTCATCGTCAATATCGTTTCTAAGAAACTTTATTATCCATTCATGATTCATATTGTCAAAGAACCCTTTTATATCAGCTTCAACAACCCAACCTATAGGATGTTTATAAATAATATCCCTAATGGTTTTAATTGCATCATGCGCGCTTCTGTTAGGGCGAAAACCATACGAACAATCTAGAAACCTTGGTTCATATACACCATTTAGAACTCTAGCAAGAACGCCTTGAACTAGCTTATCTTCATAGGCAGGAATACCCAGTGGTCGAAGTTTTCCATTGGCCTTTGGGATATATACTCTCTTAACAGATTGTGGTCTATAAGAAAAAGTTTTCATCCTCTTCAGCAAATTATCAAGATTTGCATCAAGATTATTGTTATATTCTTCCTTAGATATTCCATCAATTCCAACAGCTTTGTTCTTAAGTTGCATTTGATGTTCTTTCTCAAGATTCACTTTATTGACGTAGTGAATTAACGTCTGAAGCTTATCATGCTTCTTTGATAACAACATTATTTCCTTTTCGTAACTTTCCACACTTAACAGGACCTCCAGTATCCTATGTGTTCACAATAAAGGAACCGACTAAAATGTGTCTCCCTTCGCTCCACTGTGTTTCCACAGTTTCATCACTACTATGAAGACATCCGACTACTTACACTTACGTCTTGAATCTTGCTTTTTACACTTGTATTCAATCGTTCTGCTCATTTTGAGCCAGATAAAATGTAAGTCCTCCCAGGTATGACATATACACCTTGCACACTCGCCACGCTCTACGACCCCGATGAGTTCTCAACAATCATCACCTTTATCGATTGTTTCTTACTGTCTGCTGCCCGATTAAAAGCATCGACACTCATACGATAGATTAACGAGGCCCAATCACATTCAAGTTTCCCTTGCGGCTCTTGTGCTTTCCTGCCTACGCTTAAACCTAATCTCACGACTTCGGCTCCAAGGCTGGATACTGACTGCTGGCTAGGCTTTGTCAGGTTGGGAGTTTCACCCAACTATGTATATATCACCGAACTGGCGCACTAATCGTA
>JBJEMF010000134.1:0-1937 GCA_051879535.1 Lachnospira sp.
TGTGGATACCCTTATGCAGGACAGATATTCTGTCTTTGGTCCTGAACCAAGATTTCCTTCCGATATGCTACGGGCAATCCTTGTTTCTGTTGAATTTAAGATAACTTCCTATACAAGATTAGCTGCTGACCTCAAAGAGAATCACCTGCATGCCATCATTTCCGGTTTTACGGTCGCTGATACTCCCGGCGTTGGTACCTTCTATGACTTTCACAAACGCCTTTGGCTGTCTGATAATAAAAATCTCTCTGATGCCATCCGTCCACCCAAAGAAAAGCCTCAAAAACCAAAAGGCAAAGAAGAAAAAGCTGCTCCTGTTGAAAAGGTCACTGTCGAAGATCTGTTTCGGCAGTTTGAAGATAATCCCCCTTCTGATATGGCGCCCTGCCTGAGACTCTGGGAAATTTTCAATACCTTTTTCCTTCAGTCTTCTGCCGATAAAAATCTTATCTCTCTCAAAGAATTAGCTTTGGCAGGCGATGGAACGCCTGTATACACCGCAGCGCAGGAACGCAAAACCCGAACCTGCAAATGTCTTGAAAAAGGTGTTCATGATTGCAAGTGCAACCGCATCTATCACCAGCCTGACTGTGATATCGGTTGGGATTCCCACCGTAACCGTTTTTACTTTGGATACGACTTATACATGCTGACTGCATCCGATTCTGAAAATGATCTTCCGGTTTTTCCATTTTTAAGTCCTGCCTCCAGGCACGACTCTCATGGTTTCTTATATAACTGGTTTTCCATGAAACAGATGCTTCCCGAGGCTGTCGTCAAGAAGCTTCTTCTCGACTCAGCTCATGATGCGATGCCTTATTATGATTACTGTAAAAAGAATAGTATTACTCCCTTTATAGACCTTAACGGGAAAGGTGGAAGACCTCCTGTTTATAGGGATGACATCACCTTAGGCAGTGACGGTATCCCTCTATGTCCAAAAGGATTTCCAATGAAACAGGCTGCAGTTGAGCCTAAAAAAGGAAGAATTAAATATCGCTGTCCAAAAATCACTTGCAAAGGTGGCACTGTGCATTGCACCTGCGAAGAGCCTTGTTCCGATGCCAGGTATGGTCGGAATGTTCACCTTGTCATGAAAGACAATCCAAGACTCTTTAATAATCCTCCGCGGGGCAGTGTTGAATGGAAACTGGAATTTAACGCCAGAACTTCAGCAGAACGGTGTAATAAACGCGAAAAGATAGATTATAAATTAGAAGACGGCAGATACCGTTCATCTATGATGTGGTACTGCCGCCTGTTTGCCATCATGATGTGTCAACATCTTGATGCATGGGCTTTGCCAAAGACTTCCCCGCTAAAAGATCTCTTTGAACAAGCCGCTTAACTTCATAAGCAATACCATTATAAACCATGTCTGACGCAAGGTCTATGAAAGTGCGCCATTTTCTCAATTTATTACTTGTCATATCCGTTCTGGATAATATTTACTTTTCAAAGTTCATCCGACTGGTGAATCTTAGTCGGTAGGCTCAAGATTCCGAGAGCCTATTATAATAAAGAATTTGCCAGAATATAAAAGTATGAGAAATTAACAACACATTTCATTGAAAATTGTTTCAAAAGCCGGATGCGGTAAATAGCATTAGAAAAGTAACAAATGACCCACAAAACGTATATAAGATGGAAATTATCAACATAAATGCTTTTCAATAATAATAATTGATTCTTCATTTTCACCTATCATTTCGACAGATATTTTATCTATTACCGAAACAAATCTACATCTATTATCCTTTATATCTTCATACGCCTTATTTAACTCCTCGATATTTGAAGTTTTACCAACTGTTATATGCGGTACATATTGCATGCCTAAATCACAAATACTAAACTCATTGTTATATAATGCATCATGTATGTTTGTAATAATGTCTGCTCCTTTGATCACATCTAGAAACAGATAATTGCCGAAC
>JBJEMF010000135.1:0-27970 GCA_051879535.1 Lachnospira sp.
ATACAGAACAGCTTATGAAGAAATGCCGTGACAAACGGGATGAGGCTCTGGTAAAGGATTTTATCAGTTTGTGGAGGAAATGTACAGATGGCATATAAACAGGAGCTTTGGGATGAGGCAAAAAGGAAATGCCGGCTCGGAGAAGAAGAAATCCGCATGGCAAAGGAAATGGGGCTTAACCCCAAAAGCCTGATAAGGAATATCCCAAATAAAAAGGAAATGTGGAAGGCTCCGGTAAAAGACTGGATTCATGATATGTACGAAAAAAGGCAGAGAAAATCGGAGCAGAAAGCAAAGCGGAAAAGAGAGAATAAACAGTAAATCACAGCATCTAAGCCATTGGTTTAGGTGCTATTTTTTTGCTCTTTTTCAGGAAGAAGGTGAGGAAAATTGAACATCAAAAAGGTGGATGACAAGCCGATGGTCATTCATACCAAAGAAAAGACAAAGCTTCATGTAAAGACTGCCCCGGAGACAAAAATCAAGGCGGGAAATGTCCTGACCGTAGAGAGGACTCCGAAGTTTGCCGGGGCAGAGAGGGAAGCAAAGACAGACAATATGGATAAAAGAATGTCTGCATTAAAGGTAAAGTCTGCCACAAAGGACAGTAAGGGAAAAGCGGATGCAGAAAAGCGTCTTTCCGATAAAAGAGGTCAGTCGGCTCAATCTTCCAGTGTAAAAAGTAAGTCCGTAAAAGAGGACATCAAAAAATCCATGCAGAAGGAAAACAGCAAATATGCACAGTTTGAGAAATCAAAGCAGGATAGGGAAAAAGCCATTGGAAAGAAAAATGGCAGTACAGTAAGCACGCTTGCTTCGGTAGGTGCAAAGACTTCCTTAGACCAGATGGAGGGTGGCAGTGAGGTTTATGAGTCCTATATGGTTGCAAGAAACTTATCCCGTCCGGTGGAAAGTGCCACAGATGCAGGCAGGAGACTTTACCGTACACAGGCGGCAAAGGCGAAAGAGAAGCGTATCAAGAAGGTGCAGGCTGGAAAGAAAATCAGTAAAAAGGCAGCAAAGGACAGCGCAGCAAAAGCGGCAAAGGAAACCTCAAAGGCAGCGGCAAAAGCAGCGGCAAAGGAAACCGCAAAGACCGCAGCAAAGGCTGCGGCAGCAACGGCAGGGACAGCCGCCGGAACTGCAACCACGGGAGTAGGAGGCGTGCTGATCGGTGCGGCAGCCGGAGAAGCTGTGGGCATTGCAATGGATAAAAAGGATGTAAAGAACTCTACCAGAAACCGCATGATACAGCTCTTTGTTGCAAAACTCAGGCAGGAGGAAAATCAGGACAGCATTGGAAAAGCCTTAAAGGATATAGCACTTATGCGTTTTTCCATGGTAGCAAAGTACATCATCCGGTATGTGGGGTTGTTTCTGCTTGCCCTGTTTGCTCTGGTGGCACTTGTGGCGCTTCCGATTATTGCTGTCATAGCGATTATCTATAATTCGCCCTTTGCCATTTTCTTTCCGTCCATATCATCGGGAGAAACCACGCAGGACGTATTATCAGCCTATGTCGCAGAGTTTAACAGGGAGGTAAATGATGAACTGACGAACTATTCCGGTTATGATACCAGCGAAAAGATTTATGTGGATTTTGAGGGAGCGGGAGAGCCTGATAATTACTGTGATATTCTGGCGGTCTATATGGTGAAGTATGGAAATGGTGATACTGCTACGGATATGACGGATAAGGCAAAGGAAAACTTAAAATCCGTTTTTGATGATATGTGCAGCTACACCATTACAAGCCGGACAGATACCTCGACAGATGAGGAAGGAAATACCACATCCACTACCGTCAAGGAAGTCAATGTAAAGCTAAAGACCTACCATGACATGATTTCGGAGTATGGCTTTGATGAAGAAGAACAGGAAATGCTTGCAGAGCTGATGAAGCCTGAAAATCTGGCGATGATGGGTTATACAGGCGGTGGCGGAGATCCCGGCGAGACATTAAGCCCGGAACAGTATCAGGCGATTGTGGATGCAGTTTCCGATGCAAACGGAAAAAAGGTCGTGGAATATGCCTTGTCAAAGGTAGGATACCCGTACAGTCAGGATTCAAGGGACAGCGGTACACACTTTGATTGCAGCTCCCTTGCCTATTACGCATGGCAGAATGCCGGGGTAAACATTATGTATGAAGGTGCAAATACCGCAGCGGCAGAGGGCAAGTTCTGCTATGACCATAATTATCTGGTGAATTACGAAGAAATGCAGCCGGGGGATTTAATCTTTTACAGTTACAGTAAGAATGGAAGATTTTTCAACATTACCCATGTGGCAATCTATGTGGGTAACGGTATGGTGGTGGAAGCCGCCAACGAGCGGATCGGTGTTGTGTACCGACCTGTGCAGAGCAGATCTTCGATTGTATTTATCGGCAGACCGAGATAGGCGGTGGAAAGAATGACAAAAAAAGAAACACCGGATTATGAAGCAGAGCTTATCCGGGAGTACGAACATTGGGAATATATGAAAGAGTATGGCGGAAGCGATCTTTTTTATGATGATGCGGGGAACATGAACCTGACTCGCAACCACATCATTCATGCAAAGAAGCAGTTAGAGGAGTTGTATGGAGGGGACATGAGTAAATACCCGGAGATTTATTTCAGGGAGCTTCCTCCGGTTACGGAAAATGGGTATATGGCACAAGCCGCCCAAATCCGTGACCGGGCGGCGGAAGTGCTTGACACCTATCTTTCGGACGCAAATTTCCAGTTCCTTTTATGCAACAGGGAAATGCTTGGAAAGAAGGAAGCAGAGCAAATCAGCATTGACAACGTACTCGGATATGCCAGCGGGCTTGCAGGAGCTTTAAAAGAAGATGACCTGATTACCATGCGCAGGCACACGAAAAACCCGGATGGATACCGGGAGTCCTTCGCCCAGTGTGCAGAGCGTGTAAAACAGATATTAACTGAAAAGAGAAAAGATGCGTCCGGGCAGATACAAAACGGTCAGATGACATTATTCCAGATAGGACTAGAGACAGGGCAGTGCCGATAGGTGCTGCCCTTTTTGGAGGTAGAAATGAAAGTTACAGAGATTATTTTAGTATCGGAAAACTGGAAAGGGACAGAAACCAATTTCCTTATGACGGTAGCTGACTATCTGAAGTATGTGGATATGGATACTTTTGACAGCCGGAAAGAGGTTGCAGATTCCATGATAGAACTTGGAAGGACTTTGGGAAAGGAAGATGACTGGAGCGAACTGTATTTTGCAGGCAATAAATCGGTTGCTGCAAGATTCTGTGTGGATGACAGACAGCTTATGAAGTTTTTGAAGGGCTTTTATAACAGTACGGATCAGGAGGCTGTATTTGATGAAAAACGATGCTCCGTGGAATGTCTGAATAAGCTGGCAGAGCTTGGTATGGATACTAGAGGAAAAGCAAGTATTGACAGTCTTTCTTATACAAGGCTGGATACGGTCTTTGAACAGGGGCAGACGCTCCGTAATTTCAACGGTCACGATTATCGTGTCATGGAAAAGCTGTCAGAAAAGAACCTGCTGTTAATGGACACCATGACAGGCAGCTTTGTGGTGGCACAGGGAACCGATTTATTTGCAAGGCATCCCCGTGGAGCAGAACCCACAGAGGAAAACAGCCTGATTGCGATTGAATGGGGGCATGGACTGTATTTAAGCAGTACACCTTCTGCCATTGATTTTCACCATATCAGGCAACAGTACGGGACAGAAAGGAAGATAGAGGACATCTATCAGTACCGGGAGATGCTTCAGGACAGATTCTGTCTGTATTCCAACTTGGAAATGGATGAGCGTATGAGTAGTAAAGCAAGAGAAGCAATCATGATGGCAAACTTTGAAGAATTTGGTACAAGCGATTTGGAGCATTTCAGAAAAGGACTGAACGCAGGTCTTTATGATAAGGGCTTTGCAGAAATCGGAGAAATAAAACCGGAAAAATCAAGATAAGACAGGGAGGAAAAAAGATTGGAAAAACAGATAACAGGAAAAGAAATCAGAAAAGATATGGAGTATCTGGTTAAGCTGCTTCATAAGGAGTGGGAACGCAGCGGAAAGACAAAGGCACAGGTAACGGTCAGCCTTTCTGATGCGGTGGAAATAGAAAAGCGCATGGCAGGTGTAATTCAGGATAAGCAGAAACAGCTTGAAAATGAGGAGCTGACCTTTCAGCAGAGCATGGAACTTTCAAAGCAGAACTTTGTGCTGCTTCGTCTGGTAAAAAAGGTGAAAAAGGCGGAGGAGAAAACCGTAAAGAAAGCGGTTGATACAGAGTTTTTCGTGGAGCTTGACAAGGAAGAATACAAGCTCTTTGCAAAAATCGTAGGAACACAGGAGGGATAGGATTGGGGAAAAAGTACAATGTGATTTATGCTGATCCGCCCTGGCACTACAAGGTCTATTCCAAAAAGGGCGAGGGCAGAAGTGCAGAGAACCATTATCATACAATGGAAATCGAAGATATACGGTCATTACCGGTAGGAAACATTGCCGCTGATGACTGTATTCTTTTTTTGTGGGTAACGTTTCCCTGCCTGTTAGAAGGAATTTCCGTCATGGAAAGCTGGGGCTTTACCTATAAGACCTGTGGTTTTAACTGGGTGAAACGAAACAAAAAGTCGGACAGCTTCTTTCTTGGACTTGGTTTCTGGACACGTTCCAACTCGGAAATCTGTATCCTCGGCACAAAAGGCAGACCAAAACGTGTGTCAAAGGCGGTGCCGCAGGTATGCGATGCAAGGATTATGGAACACAGCAAGAAACCGGATGAAATCAGAGACAGGATAGTGGAGCTGTGCGGCGATGTCCCCCGGATTGAATTATTCGCAAGAGAGCGATATGAAGGCTGGGACTGCCTTGGAGATGCCATTGACGGAAAAGATATAAGAGAAGCAATACTGGAGGTGTAGAACATGGGAGTAGATTATAAGGTCAGCCAGATATACGATGCCGGAATGAAGCAGGTGGTTTCCAGCGAAAAGGACTGGAAAAGCGTTTGCAGGCTGACAGGCAGACTCTACCGATATGAGTTTGACAATATCCTGATGATTTATATGCAGCGTCCGAATGCAACCTTAGTGGCAGACTATGACACATGGAAAGATCCCCGTGTGGGACGGTATGTCAAGAGAGGAAGCAGAGGAATCGCCATTTTTCCGTCAAGGGCATTAAAGCCCCACATGAGATATGTGTTCGATATAAGCGATACCGGGGGCAGGGAAACCCGCCTGACATGGGAGCTTGACGAGGAAAAGAGACAAGCCTATGCAGCATATCTTGGCTGTGAAAATGCAGGCGAAAAAGAAGCAGCATTAAATTTCTTAAAGGACTTTACAGAAAACCGGATCGGAGTCATAATGGACTCAGAGTTCGGGGAGAGAATTACCGAGCTTGTCCATTTGGCAGGAACGAAACGAATATTGGTAGATGATGAAACGCAAGAGATTACGGCAGAGGAAGCGTTAAAAAGAAGTGTGGTGTATGCGGTATTTACACGATGCGGCTTTGACCTTTCCCCTGAAAAACAAGATTTTTCTTTCATTACCGCATTTACATCGGAAGAAGAAGTCTACCGTTTAGGATCACTTGTAAGCGATATATCCTGTGAAGTGCTAAGAAGTATTGCAAAGGAACTGACACAAACGGAAAGGAGTATTGCTTATGGCAGAGATGTTAACGTATCACGAGGGAGCGGACGGGATGCTTTATCCCAACCTGACATTACCGGAGGAGAAAGTGACCTTAACGAACCTCGGCAGGTTCGCAGTGAGGGCGGCACAGTATCTGGAGGAGAACCACAGGGAGAGATACCTGACGCTGGTGAGATTCGGGAAACTGGCAGAGAAGATGCAGGAAGTGGAGGAGGAAGCCTATCAGATGATGGAAGTTCTGGAGAACGATTATCTGAAAAAGAACCCACCGAAGAATCCGGAGTCCACGATGGAGATGTGGCAGCTCAGAGAACAGGCGAAGATGCAGGCGGAGGAAATCGTGATGAAGGAAATCGTTCTGAAATTCCATTAGAGGAAAAAGAACGTAAAGAACAGTTAAACAGTGAAATCAGCCGGGAGCTTGAGGAATTGGAAGCACTCGGCAGTACGGAAAAAGGAAGCTATGAACAGGCTTCCTTTTCTTTTGCCCAAAATGGCGAGGTTTCGATACCGGAAAAGTACACTTATACAAAGCCTAAAACAGAGCTTGTTGTTCCCCACGATTATATCCGGCAGGTGCTTTTAAAAGGAAGCGGTTTTTCCCATGGAAAACGCAGGATTTATCATATCTTTGAAACGGTGTCCGATCCGGGAGAGCGTGTGAAACGGATCAAAAAGGAATATGGTCAGGGCGGTGCAGGCTGGCCCGTAGACGGGTACGGACTGCATGGCTATGACACCTATCACGGAAAAGGGATTCGTTTCCAGTGGAGAGATGAGGAAGGCGAAAAAGACGGATATTTGAACTGGAACGCTGTGGAGCGGGAGTTAAGTGTCCTGATTATGACAGGGGAATACTACCAGCCGCCGAAAGCATTTGACCGGGACAGGGTATCTGCTGCCTTGTGGCAGGAGCCATTAGATGAGTTTTTTAATAAAGGTATCTGGGAGGACATTGCGAATATCGGGCTGAACGAGGTATTAAGTAAAGATTATCCTGATAGCAGCAAGATACAGTTTGTTGAGAGAGTATATCAGACGGGAATGTTTTCTTTTGGTTCAATGAGCAGTTTCAGTAATGCATACGGAGCCTGTGAGGTAGAGCGGCACGAATGGGGCATTTCTGTAGAGTTTTATGATGAAACCGGCACGAAGTGGCGGACAGAACTGGACTGGCAGGACTGTACTGCATACATCGAAAGCATGATTGCAGATGATGTATTTCTAAGCAGGGGTGAATATGAACAGTTTGCTGAGCTTGCGGAGGAGAAAAAGGTTGTAACAGGGATTTTACCTTTTCAGGAAGATACCGAAAAATTTCTTTCTGAAACTGCCGGGGAACATCAGAACAGCCGTGTAGAACTTGTGAAACGGATTTTGAAAGCAACGGGCAGGGAAGATATAGAAGTTACTTGGGATGATACCTACGATGTACTTCTTGCCGGGGACGGAGAAAACCTGTGGCATGGCAGGGCTGCGTATGAGTATATCAAAGAAAACTGCTTAGAGCTTGACCAGTTTGGACGGGATGAGCGTATCCAGTGGCAGGATCTGGCACAGTTTCAACATGATGCGGCTTCCAGTATCGACCTTACCAAAGAGAAATTTATCCACCGCAAAACCTTTGTGACGGTGAAGCAGACCGAAGATGAAGCGGCAAAGCAGGAGGAGTCACTGTGGCAGGAAGCATTAAAAGCATACTTTAATGAGGAAATACAGTACATTTCCGTGAAAAGCCTTTTGTATGACATTTTTACCACCAACCTTTCCATAGAAGAAAAGGCAGAGTTTCTGGCTACGGTTTATGGGGAGGAAAGAGAAGATTTTTCCATGTCCGATACGGTTGGTGGTCCTTACGGGGAGAGCCGCATCACAAGGGATAAAGAGGGCGTTACCGTTTCTTTCGCAAAGCCGGATGGTACAAGGGGAGAACACCGGGAAGATTACCGTTACTGTGCGTCATTGATCCTTCACATGATAGAGGAGGACGATTATCTGTCGGCAGAGGTATTTGACAAGTTCAGTCAGAGTCCTCAGTCCTTTGCTGCAATGCCTTGGTTTATGGATATATACCATGAATACAAGGAGCGTATGCAGCAGGAGCCGAACTTTGAAGCGATTGAGATTGAGGAGCCAAAGCAGAGTGAAGCAGAGCCGCAGGTACAGCAGACAGAACCCATAGAGAAGGTAGAGGGGGAAGTCATAGACCAGAGTGGAAATATCATAAAGCCTGCGGTTTTCAATGCTTCCTATCCCAAAGCCTTAGAGCAGGTGGAGGCAATGGAGGAGGAGCTTAGGGAAGCAGTCGAGATTTATGTGCAGGACTGTTCTTCCATGAAACCGTTTCAGCCATTTTTACAGATGGTGCATGAAAGCGGTCTGCCAAAGTCGGATAAGCTCTATTTTCTAAACCGTATCGTCAACCATTATGCGGGCGAAGGGGAGGACAGGACTGCCTATCACAACAATGCCTATGGGCTGATTGAGTATATCTCAAACCCGGACAGTTTTCTGGTTGATTACAAGAACCAAAACGGGGAACGTAAGCGGACAAACGTCACCTACGAACAGCTTTACAGCGTGATGGAATATCTTGTGAGGGCAGGACTGTTTACGGATAAGGCTCGCATGGAAAAGTATGAAAAAGACTTTGCCGGAATGCCCTATGAAAAGAAGTCTGCTCTGGAAAAGCAGTTTGAGGATAAATTGCAAATCCAAAACAGCAGGAAGAAAGCTGAAAACTTCCGCTTTGAAGCAGCGGAGCTTCCAAAAGCCGGGCAGAAAACAAGGTATCAGTGGAATGTGGAAGCCATCCGCCTGATGAAGCAGATTGAAATGGAGGGGCGGGCAGCCACCGCCGAGGAACAGAAAATACTTGCAAGGTATGTGGGCTGGGGTGGTATTCCGCAAGCCTTTGATGAAAGGAACGAGAACTGGAAAAAGGAATATGAGGAACTAAAGAGCCTTTTGACAGACAGCGAATATACAGATGCAAGGGAGTCTGTTACTACAGCCTTTTACACTTCGCCGGAAATTATTGAGGCAATCTATCAGGGCTTATCACAGTTTGGTTTCAAGCAGGGAACCGTCCTTGAGCCTTCCGCCGGTGTCGGTCACTTCTTCGGGGCAATGCCGGAGGAAATGAGAGGAAGCAGGCTCTACGGAGTGGAGAAGGATTCTGTTTCCGGAAGAATAGCGAAGCTTTTATATCCGGATGCCAAAATCAAGGTCTGCGGCTTTGAGGAAACACAGTTCCCGGATAATTTCTTTGATGTGGCGGTGGGTAATATCCCCTTTGGGGACTTCAAGCTCTATGATAAGAAGTACGCAAAGCACAACTTCCGTATCCATGATTATTTCTTTGCAAAGGCTCTGGATAAGGTCAGACCGGGCGGTATTGTTGCCTTTGTCACTAGCAAGGGAACACTGGATAAAGCCAATCCGGGTGTCCGCAAATATCTGGCAGAGCGGGCAGAGCTTATCGGAGCGGTAAGACTTCCCAAGCAAAATGCACGTCCCGATTTAAAAAAATATCTTAATACAATTGATGGGTACGACATTATTTATCTGGGATTTCCTAATTACTGGAGTACAATGCCTATGGCGGTATTTACCTTCCTGGAACATTATGATTTTACCGGAAAAACAATAAAACCATTCTGTACACATGAGGGAAGCGGTATGGGCAGAAGTGTCAGTGATATTAAAAAATTGTGTCCCGGAGCAAATGTGGAAAACGGTCTTGCAATTCAAGGCGGCAGAGTAGAAAATTCCAAAAATGATATTGAAAAATGGCTTAGATAAGAGAGAGAAAAGTTAAATCCAATAGTGGTAGATTATTTATGATGAAAAGGATTATGTTTTCGGAATGGAGGAACAAAAATGGAATACGTTACATTATCAAATGGAGTGAAAATGCCTATTTTAGGATACGGTGTATATCAGGTTACCAAAGAAGAATGTGAAAGATGTGTACTGGATGCTTTAAAAATAGGATACAGACACATCGACACAGCACAATCATATTTTAACGAGGAAGAAGTTGGTTCAGCTATTCAGAAATCAGGGGTGGCCAGAGAGGAAATATTCCTTACGACTAAAGTCTGGATTGAACATTACGGTTACGAACAGGCAAAAGCGTCTGTAATGGAATCTCTTTGTAAGCTTAAGACAGATTACTTGGACTTAGTGCTTCTGCACCAGCCATTTTCAGACGCCTATGGTGCGTGGAAGGCGTTGGAGGAAATGTATGAAGAGGGAAAAATACGTGCAATAGGAATTTCAAACTTCTATGCAGACCGTATGGTGGATTTTGCATCTTTCAACAGGATTAAGCCAATGGTTAACCAGATGGAGACACATATTTTCAACCAGCAGAAGAATTTGAAGGAATGGGCTGATAAGTACAATATACAACTGGAAGCCTGGGCACCGTTTGGAGAAGGACGTGGAGGTACATTTGACAATCCTGTCATTTCTGAAATTGGTGCAAAATATGGTAAAACCACAGCTCAGATTATGCTTAGATGGAATATTCAGCGGGGAGTCGTTGTAATACCTAAATCAACTCATGTTCAGCGTATGGAAGAAAATTTCAATGTCTTTGATTTTGAATTGTCCAATGAGGATATGGCAGCAATAGCAGCTCTTGATAAAAATGAAAGCTCTTTCTTTTCACATTCTGACCCTAATATGGTGGAGTGGTTTGTTGATATGGTTGAAAAGCGTAAACAGCAGCATGATTCCTCAAAGGAAAAGAAGAACTGGTAAAAGTAGCAAGATTTCTAATTATGAAGCAACTGGTAGAAGTAAAAATAGGAGGATAATTAATGAAGAAAATACTCGCAATATGTTTAAGCTTAATCTTAATGATAAGTATGGTAGCTTGCACAACTTCAGGTACAGGAAATCAGAAAAATGATTCGAAAAATACTGATGTTACTCAAAATGATAATAAAGACGACAAACAGGAGAATAGCAACTCAGGAGATTCCGATAATAATTATAACAAGGTATCCCAGGGGAAAACATTGGTGGCTTATTATTCAGCAACGGGAAATACTAAGAAGGCAGCCCGGTATATTGCTTCTGCCACCGGTGGGGATTTGTTTGAGTTGGTGCCGGTAACACCCTACAGCGATGCAGATTTGAATTGGAATGATAAAAACAGCCGTGTCTCTCGTGAACATGATAATCCGGGAGAAAGAAATGTGGCGCTGGTTGCTGACACTGTCAGCAACTTTGCGGAATATGACACTGTGTTTATTGGATATCCTATCTGGTGGGGAATTGCAGCATGGCCTGTTAACAATTTTATTAAGGCAAATGATTTTACGGGAAAGACAGTAGTTCCTTTCTGCACATCCGCAAGTTCAGGTTTGGGGGAAAGCGGCACTCTTCTTAAAGAGGCAGCAGGAACCGGAAACTGGCTTGAAGGCAAGAGATTTAATTCGGGAGTATCGGAATCAGAAGTAAAAGACTGGGTCAAAACTATTAATTAAATACAAGGTTGAGGTATCAAGGAAAATGTGATATATTTAACAAGTCAAATACGTGAATAACAGGAGGAATTTAAACAATGAGTAAAGTTACTATTTCTGACGCTATTCGTTACATTGGATGTGACGATCATGATATTGATTTGTTCGAGAGCCAGTATGAAGTTCCAAACGGAATGTCTTACAATTCATACCTTATCCTTGATGATAAGATAGCTATTATGGATACAGCTGATGCCAGAGTTACTGACCAGTGGTTTAATAATCTTGAGACAGAGCTTGCAGGCAGAACACCTGATTATTTAATCGTTTCCCACATGGAACCGGATCATGCTTCAAATTTAAAGAAAGTATGTGATAAGTATCCATCTCTTAAGGTTGTAAGCAACGCCAAGACATTTGGCATGATACCACAGTTCTTTGATATTGACTTAACTGACCGTAAGGTTGAGGTTAAGGAAGGAGATACTCTTGAACTGGGTTCACATATTCTTACATTTGTTATGGCACCTATGGTACATTGGCCTGAGGTAATGGTTACATACGAGAGCTCTGAAAAGGTTCTGTTTTCGGCAGACGGTTTTGGTAAATTTGGAACTCTTGATACTGATGAGGACTGGGATTGTGAAGCAAGACGTTATTATATGAATATCGTCGGAAAATATGGTAACAATGTTCAGGCTCTTTTAAAGAAGGCAGCAGCTCTGGATATTCAGACAATATGCCCTCTTCACGGACCGATTCTTATGGAAAACATTGGACGTTACATAGAGAAGTATGATATCTGGTCAGGATATAAGCCGGAGAATGAGGGTGTTACTATTGCTTATGCATCAATTCATGGTAACACAGCTAAAGCAGCAAAGAAAATGGCTGAAATCCTTGAAGCAAAAGGTCAGAAGGTGTCATTATTTGATCTCTCAAGGGATGATATGGCAGAGGCAATTGAAGATGCCTTCAGATATGATAAGCTTATAGTTGCATCACCAACTTACGATGCAGCCTTGTTCCCATGTATGGAAGATTTTCTGTATCATCTGAAGATAAAGAATTATCAGAAGAGAAAAATTGGTATTATAGAGAACGGAACCTGGGCGCCTATGTCAGGAAAGCTTATGAGAGCATATGTTGAGGGCTATAAGGAATGTGAGATTGTTGAGCCGGTTGTCACAATCAAGTCAACTATGAAAGATGAGACTGTTAAAGAGATGGAAGCTCTTGCAGACGCCTTGATTAAATAAAGTTCAGAAGTTATATTTTGGAGCTGTTTCGCTGTGATTATTTATTGATATATCAAGTGGAACAGCTCTTTTTTGTGGTACGGCAGGGGTGTGAACAGTAAAGAAAATCATGCAGAAATAAAAAAACAGATATATTTTTAACTTCTTGTTATGTTATAATCATCTGGGTATTATATATTATTATATTTGGAAACTATTTTTGACCTGCTATAGGTATAACAAAGTAGTTGAAATTACTTTCAGAACGGAGGAGATTATGGCAGATTATGTAGTTAGCTGCTGTTCAACAGCGGACTTGTCCGAGAAACATTTTAATGAGAGAGATATACATTACATTTGTTTCCATTATGAGCTGGATGGAAAATGGTACCAGGATGATTTGGGAAAAACCATGAATATGGATGATTTTTATAAGGCAATGGTTGATGGCGCTTCAACTTCAACATCCCAGATTAATGCGGAAGAGTATATGGAATATTTTGAACAGTTCCTTAAAGAGGGAAAGGATGTAATTCATCTTTCGCTTTCTTCGGGAATATCAGGAACAGTTAATTCAGCAATTATTGCTCAGAAGACTCTTGCTGAAAAATATCCTGACCGTAAGATATATGTTGTGGATTCCCTTGCAGCATCTTCAGGTTTCGGACTCCTTATGGATAAAATTGCCGATTTAAGAGATTCAGGAATGGGAATAGATGAGCTTTATAATTGGGTTGAGGAAAATAAACTTAGAGTTCATCACTGGTTCTTCACAACAGATCTTACATTTTTTGTAAGAGGCGGAAGAGTTTCCAAGGTATCAGGATTTGTGGGAAATCTTCTAAATATATGTCCGCTTCTTAATGTTGATAATAATGGTAAGCTTATTCCAAGAGAAAAAATTCGTACCAAGAAAAAGGCTATGGCAGCAGCAGTAAAGAAGATGGAAGAATTTGCTGATAAGGGTCTTGATTATGATGGAAAGTGCTACATATCTATGTCTGCCTGCCGAGAGGATGCCGAAGTGCTTGCCGGTATGATAGAGGAGAAATTCCCTAAGATAGACGGAAAGGTTTTAATCAATAACATAGGCACAACTATTGGAAGTCATACAGGACCGGGAACAGTTGCACTCTTTTTCTGGGGCAGCAAGAGAGAGGATTAAGTATTTATGAAAAAATTTGGATTCGGAACAATGAGGCTTCCCATTATTAATCCCGAGGATAAGAAATCTATAGATATAGAGCTTGTAAAGAAGATGGTGGATGAGTATATGGCAGCAGGTTTTACTTACTTTGATACTGCCTTTCCGTATCACGACCAGGCTTCTGAACTTGCAGTGAGAGAGGCTCTGGTAGACAGGTATGACAGAGACAGTTTTATTCTTGCCGATAAAATGCCTACAGTCCTTGTCAAATCAGCAGAGGAATATCCAATGTATTTTGATCTCCAATTGGAGAAAACCAATGCCGGATATTTTGATTATTATTTAATGCACAATATGGGTTGTGACAGATATGATTTAACATCAAAATTTAACGGTTTTGAGTTTGCCATGAGAAAGAAGGAAGAGGGAAAGATAAAGAAATTTGGTTTCTCTTTTCATGATGACGCAGACACGCTGGACCGCATTTTAACAGAACATCCGGAGGTGGACTTTGTACAGCTCCAGATTAATTATCTTGATTGGGATAATAAGATAATTCAGTCAGGAAAATGTTATGAGACAGCTAAGAAACATGGCAAACCTGTGATTGTTATGGAGCCGGTTAAGGGTGGAACATTGGCAAATATTCCGGAGGAGGCAATGAAGCTTCTCAAGGATTATAATCCTGAAGCATCTCCTGCAAGTTATGCATTAAGATTTGCTGCGGGACTTGATAATGTATTTATGGTGCTCAGCGGTATGAGCAATTTGGAGCAGGTAAGAGAGAATATATCAATAATGCAGAATCCCCTCCCTCTTACGGAAGAAGAAAAATCAATCCTGAAACAGGTTGTGGATATTATAAACAGGAAAACAGCTATTCCATGTACGTCTTGTGGATACTGCATGGAGGTTTGCCCGAAAAATATAAACATACCGGGGCTTTTTGGTGTTTATAATAATTACAAAATAAACAACAACTTCTCTAACATGTATCACAACAGAGTGGTATACAATAGAGGGGCTGCCAAGGATTGTATTAATTGCAGACAGTGCATGAAAAATTGTCCGCAGCACATTCAGATACCGGAGCATTTAAAGGATATTGCCGTATTTGAAAAATAATTATATTAAGAAAACATGAGAACATGATTGTTCATAGAAGAAGTACCTGAACATAATGTTTTCTAAAATTTTTTACATGAAAGGAAAATAAAAAAATGAGTATGAATATTGTTTGTTTGGATTTAGAGGGAGTTTTAGTACCTGAGATATGGATTGCATTTTCAGAGGCAAGTGGAATTCCTGAACTTAAGAGAACAACAAGAGACGAGCCGGATTATGACAAACTTATGAACTGGAGATTGGGAATTTTAAAGGAACATGGTCTGGGACTTAAGGAAATTCAGGAGACAATAGCAAAGATTGATCCGCTTCCGGGGGCTAAGGAATTTTTAGATAAGCTTAGGGAGACAACACAGGTTATTATAATAAGTGATACATTTACACAGTTCGCAAAGCCTCTCATGGAGAAGCTTGGATGGCCTACAATTTTCTGTAATACTCTTGAAGTAGCAGAAAATGGAGAAATTACAGGATTTAAAATGCGTTGTGAGCAGTCAAAGCTTTCAACAGTTAAGGCGTTACAGTCAGTAGGTTTCGAGACAATCGCCAGCGGTGACAGCCATAACGATCTTGGAATGATTCAGGCCAGCAAGGCAGGATTCTTATTTAGAAGTACAGAGCAGATTAAAAAAGATTATCCTGATATTCAGGCATTTGAAGAGTATGACGAACTCTATGATGCTATTGTTAAAGCACTTTAATTGTTGGATTATTACAGAGCTGTCGCGCCGGGGTATATTCTCAGTGCGGCGGCTTTGCTTTGTTTTCGGGAAGATTTGGTGAGGTACCGGCAAAGAATTGGCGAGAAATCAGCGAGAAATCATCGAGGAATCGGTGAAGAATTCTGGAGGAAATTATGAGATTTGTAATACAAAGAGTCAATCATGCCCATGTTGCAATAGATGGGAATACAGTTGGAAGTATCGGAAAAGGTCTTCTTATCCTGTTCGGAGCAGGAGAGGGAGACTGTGAGGATATGCTGCCGAAATTTGTGGATAAGATAATAAAGATGAGAATATTTGCCGATGAAGCAGGAAAAACCAATCTGTCCCTTCAGGATGTGGAGGGAGAAATGCTGGTTGTAAGTCAATTTACCCTTTATGCGGATTGCAGAAAAGGCAACAGACCAAGCTTCGTACATGCCTGTGAACCGGAACTGGCCAAGGAACTCTATGAAAAATTTGTTTCTATGTGCCGCGAGAGAGTTGACAGGGTTGAAACCGGTGAATTCGGGGCTGATATGAAGGTTTCTCTGGAAAATGATGGCCCTTTCACAATAGTGTTGGATAGTAAGGATTTTGTTTAGAGTATCGGGAACGTCCGCGGCTTTAGTTGTGAGATAATTGATATAAGTAAGATTAGGAGGAATATAATATATGGCAAAAATAGCAGTTACATATGACAACGGAAATGTTTTTCAGCATTTTGGAAGAACAGAAGCATTTAAGGTGTATGAAATCCAGAATGGGAAGGTAGTAAGCAGTGAGATAATTCAATCTAACGGAGTTGGACACGGAGCTTTGGCGGGTCTTCTGAAAGACCACACAATTGATGTGTTAATATGTGGAGGCATCGGCGGCGGGGCTGCAACGGCTCTTGCAGATTGCGGAATAGAAATATGCGCGGGAGCACAAGGTGATACTGATGAAGTTATTGAATCTTATTTAAAAGGCAAATTGGTATCAGCAGGAGTTAACTGTGACCACCATGGAGAAGGTCATTCCTGCGGACATCACGAAGATGGTCACTCATGCGGAGGTTATGAAGAAGAGGAATCTTGCAGCACTGGCGGATGCGGTGGATGTCATGGCGGATGCGGGCCGCATTTCACCTTAGAAGGACGAAATGTAGGAAAGACAGTAAGAACTCATTATAGAGGAACTTTTAATGATGGAGAACAATTTGATTCTTCATATGATCGTGGAGAACCATTGGAATTTGTATGTGGAACAGGAATGATGATTCCGGGTTTTGATGCGGCTGTTGCGGATATGGAAGTAGGACAGATTATAGATGTCCATTTGATGCCGGAGGAGGCATATGGTCTTCCAAACCCACAGGCAATAATTGAGGTAGAAATTGCCCAGATGCCCGGAAGTGAGGAATTAAATATAGGGGAGCAGGTATACTTGTCAAATGAATACGGACAGTCCTTCCCTGTGAAAGTGATTGCAAAGGATGAAACAACCATTACATTTGATGCAAATCATGAGATGGCAGGTAAAGAACTTAACTTTAGAATTGAATTGGTTGAGGTTCTGTAGGAGAGATTTCCTTTGTTCATGACAGTTATATCTTGTTGTAAAATAGTAAGGTAGTAAGATAGAGAGCGTGAGAGCGGGGCAAGAGAGTCAAAATCAATGCGCCATGCCCCGCGAAGAAGGGAAATTGAGCGAATACCGGCAGAGAGCGGGGCATGAGAGGCAAAATCGAGGAGATATGCCCCGCGAAGAAGGAAAAAGAAGCGAATGCCGGGAGAGAGCGGGGCATAGAGAGCCAAAATCAATGAGCCATGCCCCGCGAAGAAGGGAAATTGAGCGAATACCGGCAGAGAGCGGGGCATGAGAGGCAAAATCGAGGAGATATGCCCCGCGAAGAAGGAAAAAGAAGCGAATGCCGGGAGAGAGCGGGGCATAGAGAGCCAAAATCAATGAGCCATGCCCCGCGAAGAAGTGAAAAGAAGCGAATACCGGCAGAGAGCGGGGCAAGGGAGTCAAAATCAATGCGCCATGCCCCGCGAAGAAGAAACGCCAGAGCAAGCAAGAGAAGAAGAAACGCCAGAGCAAACAAGAGCAGAAGAATGGAGACTAATATGTACTTATTAAAAGAAGATTTTATGAATTTTCCTATAGGAGAATTCCCTTATGACAAGAATCATTCGGCAATGGGGGAGTATCATTACATTACATATCCCGGATATAGGGGTGCGTGGAATGATCCTGTCTGCAACCATACATATAATGGACAGGGAGCTTCATGGATTATAACAGAATATAACGGCAGACATTATATGGAGCAGATGAGAATACGGAACGATAAGCCCCATAGGACATTTCCAATGCTCACAAGCGGAGACCGTTTTTGGAAAAACTATGTACTTGAAGCAAAGCTTCGCATGTTTACAACAAAATGGGGTAATGCGGGAGTTGGATTTTGCTGTCAGAATTCAGCCAACCTTCTGGTGCTTATATTCGAGGATGGACAGTTAAAGCTTGAATACAGACATAAAGAAGAGATTGAGACAATAGAGAGTAAGCCTTTTGATTATAATTGCGATGATTACTATGAGTTCAAGGTAATTGTTCAGGATAATCATGTGGTATGTTTTGTTGATGGAAAACAGTATTTCGACACATACACAGAGTACGCAAGACAGGGTGGTAAAGTGGCTATAACAGCTACAATACCTGCCCAGTTTGAGTATGTTAATGTAACAACTGATGAAGAAAATGCTGCCAAAATTCAAGAAGCAAGAAATGAGTATACAAAAAAATGTGAAGAGGCACAGAATAAGTATCCTAAAATGAAGCTTATAAAAAAGATTGACTTAAAGAATTTTGGTACCGGAAGACAGGTAAGGTTCGGACATCTTCTTGGCAATAATCAGTATCAGATTGTATTGGCACAGTGCCAGAAAAGAGTCAATCGTGATGCGTATGGAACTATAAGCTGCCTTACTGCCATAGATCTGGATGGTAATGTCATTTGGCAGCATGGAGAACCTACAACCAATACGGAGCTTGGTACAATATCTGCTGATATGCCTATGCAGATATATGATATTGACGGAGACGGATACGATGAGGTAATCACAGCCAAAAACTTTGAGATTCTCATTCTTGACGGAAGAACCGGAAAAGTAAAGAAACGTGCTAAGAGTCCTTATTCAACACCTGAGGAAGACGGAAGTATTATAGGCGTTCCTGATAAAGTGTATGCATTTGACAGAATTAATCCTGATGGAATAAGAATATGTAATTTCAGAGGTCTGGATAAGCCAAGAGATATTCTTATTAAAGACCGCTATTGCAGAGTGTATGCACTCAATGATGACCTTGAAGTAATGTGGCATTTTCAAAGCGATAAGAATACGGGGCATTTTCCCTTTGCCATTGACATTAATGGAGACGGACATGATGAGCTTCTTGTGGGCTATAATATGCTGGACTGCCACGGCAAAAAGATATGGACTATGCCTGTGAAAGAAGACCATATAGATGAGATTGTTCCCGGTATGTTTGTATCAGGTGACAATAAGGGTAAAAAATATTTTGCCTGCGTAGCCGGAAAGGAAGGCTTCATAATCAGTGATTTTGGGGGAAATCTGTTAAAGAAGGATGGAATAGGGCATGCCCAGAGAGTGAGCATTGCCAATTATTGTCCCGAAAAAGAAGGATACGAGATGGTGGTGGTTAACTTCTGGGGACATCAGGGAATAATTTATTTTTACGACAGCGAAGGCAACCCTGTATGGGAAATGGAAAATGAGCTTAACGGAAATCTGCTCACACCTGTTAACTGGACGGGAGACGGACAGGATTTTATTCTCTTAAATGCAGATGTAAATAGAGGCGGAATGATTGATGGAAACGGAGTACAGGTGGTAAAATTCCCGGATGACGGGCACCCTACCATGTGCGGGGAAGCAATAGATTTGTATGGCGATGCAAGAGATGAAATCGTGACCTGGGATTATAACTCAATGTATATATATACACAGGATGACGCCCCGAAGGAAAATGTATATGATCCCGACAAGTATCCTGAATATAACGCATCAAATTACAGAGGAGAATACTCATATAAGAAGGGATTCTTTAATGAAAATATTTAAAAGCGTTTAATGGATGTTGCATTACATATAATATAAAAGCAGACCAATCAAGCACATAGTGCTCAAATATAATTCATTACTACCCAAATGCTATAAGTTGAGCTTTGGAATGACATACTATAGTTTATAAGATATCATTTTTATGCAATTTACTTTCGCTCTTAATAATGATATAATTTAAGCGTAAAAGTAAAAAATGGAGGGATGGTAATGACAAAGTCAGATATTTTGGAAAAATTAATTGAAGAAGATAATGGGTATTTGATCATATCGAAGGCTGTAAATGCTGGCGTATCAAAGCCATCTGTTTCTAAATATATTAAAGATCATGAAATGGAAAAGGTTGCACATGGAATTTATATTCTAGATGATGTTTGGCCAGATGAATTGTTTGTATTACAAGAAAGAAATAAAAATATTATTTATTCTGGTGAAACAGCGTTGTATCTGCATGGATTAATTGATCGAGAGTATAGCCATATCTGCTTTACAGTTCCAATCGGATATAATGCTGCGCATATCAAAAACAGGAACAAAGAGGTTCGTTATGTAAATTTGGACATTCTAGAAATGGGATCTTGTGAGATGCCTTCTAGTAGTGGAAATTTAGTACGATTGTATAACAAAGAAAGATGTATTTGTGACCTGATTAAGGATAGAAAGAAATATGAAGTGCAGTTGTATCAAACTGCAATCAAGGAGTATATGTCATCGAAAGACAAAAATTTGACATTACTGGTGGATTATGCTGTAAAGCTTGGAATTCGGGATGAAGTCATGATGTATGTGGAGGTAATGGCATGATTCATACAGCGAAACAATTGAAAGACAAAGTAAAAAATCTTTCTGGTGGAAATAGTGATGTTGCGCAGACATTAATTCGAAACTTTATGATGGAACGTTTCTTAGAAAGGGTGTCACTTTCGAATTATAGAAATAAATTCATTTTAAAAGGCGGAATGTTAGTGGCTTCTATCGTGGGTATTAATATGAGAGCGACTATGGATATAGATACAACGGTTAAAGCATTACCATTGGGGAAAGAGGCTGATGAAGCGAAGGGAATAACTTCGTGCAAAGAAAGCTGAGGAAAAACCAAGAAAATTATTAGAAAGCGATTATCTTTTAGGTGTATATGACGAAGCAAGAATGGGAGGATTGCGCATTAAAACAGATATTGATGGTGATTTTCTTTCAAAGGATAAAGAATATGCAACGCCTCCATGGACATCACTCAGAGAACTGGAACAAGCATCCATTGCTTTTGAAAATGACGATACAGAATTTGATGAAAAGTGGTTGAAGCAATTACTGGCGCCGGGTTCTTCTCTAGGAGGAGCGAGACCTAAAGCTTCAGTTATGGCACTGGATGGTTCTCTTTGGATTGCAAAGTTTCCATCAAAACATGATGATTTTAATTCTGGTGCGTGGGAGCTGGTTGTTCATGATTTGGCAGTTATGTGTGGATTAAATGTTCCAGAAGCAAAAGCCACTAAGTTCTCCAAATTAGGAACAACATTTTTAGTTAAGCGTTTTGACAGAATTGGAGAACAGAGAATTCATTTCTCATCAGCTATGACAATGTTGGTTGGAAACGTATTGTGTTTAGTATGGCAGTATCAAATACAGATGATCAAAAAATAAAAACAATTGTGAGAGGAAATTGGCAGGTACTTGCCAGAAAATATGGCATTAGTCGTGGTGAGATAGAAAGAATGAGTCCTGCGTTCATGCTATGCGAAGAATAATGATATAGCAAGCCATTAAAAGATTTTATACAGGATTGATTTTTTATAAACTGTGGTATACAATAGACGAGCTACAAACATTTCGGCGTGTGGCTCAGTTTGGTAGAGCGCGTGGTTCGGGACTACGAGGCCGCAGGTTCAAATCCTGTCACGCCGATTTATATATTAGACAAAGCCGATATGTACAAACCCGGGATAAACAAACCCCAAATACAAACCCGGGATGAATTAAATATGTGTAGATAACGCAAGGCAGCTCTGAAAATATCTTTTAGGGGCTGCCTTGTGTAATTTGTTAAAAGGATCAGGGTATTAAAAGAATCAGGGTGTCAAAAGCCTATTGCTAATCTATTAATTTGATTTAAGATTGTGTGAACCAGTGTAATAGTAATATTGAGAAAGAGCGGAAAATGAATAATTTATCGTCAATGGAAGCATTTAATACAGCGATTGATATTGCAGCGGCTATTGTGATGTTAACGATGGTATTCTTTATTATAGTAAGAGGGAAAAATAGCAGAAAACAGATGAGTGTAAATCTGCATATGCTTATATATATTTTTCTAGTTTGTTCAATAGCAGATGCTTTTACATGGTATTTATTGCCATATTCTAATAAATCGGTTGCATTTGAAATATGCCTTTTTGTAGATTACATTTCTTTCCAACTTGCGGTTGGATTTATGCATCTGTATATTATTGAAATAGTGAAGGACAGAGTGAAATTTACAAAATGGATGATTTACATACCCTTAGCAATATGTACTTTGATGGGGTTGCTTTGGGTAATGTCAAAATGGAATGGATTGTTTTTTACAATTTCGGATAAAGGGTATTTGCATTCACAGTATTTTATATGGAGTCAGGTACCCGGAATGCTTATTGCTATTTTTGACTTGCTTGTAATTATGTTAAATTGGAAAAAAATAGATTTTAATGAACGTATTGTTTATATTTGCTATGCGACTATAAGTACTGTAACTGATATATTAGGGGTATTATATAATGTATCCATTTTGTATATGGGATTTGCAGTAATTATACTTATTATGTATGTTCAGATTGATGTGGAAAAGGAAAAAATAATAAGTCAGCAGAAAACTGAACTTGTTGAAACACAATCAAAACTGATGGTGTCGCAGATCAAACCACATTTTATCTACAATACCCTTTCCACAATTAGTGAGTTATGTCATAGGGACCCCCTTATGGCAGAGGAGGCATCGAATCGTTTTGCATCTTATCTCCGGGTGAATCTGCATTCGCTGGAAAGCAAGGAGCCGGTGCCTTTCATAAAAGAATTGGAACATGTGAAGACATATTTATGGATTGAGAAGCTTAGATTTGAAGATGAATTTGATATTTCCTATCATATTGGAGTGGAGGATTTTATGTTGCCATCCCTTACAATACAGCCACTTGTTGAAAATTGTGTGAAGCACGGTATGATGGGAAGTGAAGAAGTGTGTCATATTGATATCGTTACAGAGGAACTTGAGGACTGTTATAAAATTGTGATTTCGGATGATGGTATCGGCTTTGACTTGGACAAAATAAAGAGTGATGAAAAAAATCATTTGGGACTTAGCAGTGTGGAACAACGATTATTTTTGATGTCAAAAGGCACATTACATATAAAAAGCAGACTGTCAGAAGGAACAGTGGTTACGATTGAGATACCAAAGGAGAGCGTGTAAAATGTCAAGACAGATTACAATACTTGCGGTAGACGATGAGAAATTAATGTTAGAGCGATTGTGCAGATGTATCAGTGAGGCTAAGCCGGATGCAGATGTCATCTCGTTTAAAAGTCCAACGGAAGCATTGAAATATGTGCAGGATAATAAGATAGATGTTGCATTTTTAGATATTTCCATGCGAAAAATGACCGGAATGGATTTGGCAAGACAAATAAAATTCTTAAGACCAAATGCTAACATTATTTTTGTAACCGGATATAGTGATTATATATTTGAAGCAATATCTGAAATTCGTTGTAGTGGCTACATTTTAAAGCCTGTTACGACAGAACAGATAGTAGAAGAACTGGAGAACCTTAGAAATCCGGTCAAATTAGAAAAGAGTGATAAGTTAAAGGTACAGTGTTTTGGAAATTTTGAAGTTTATGTTGATGGACATACTTTAAAGTTTAAGTCTGCAAAAGCAAAAGAACTCTTTGCATATCTTGTTGATAGGAATGGTACTATGTGCACAAATGGTGAAATTACAGCGACTTTATGGGAGGATGATGGGAATCATTATTCGTATTTGAAGAAGACCAAACGTGACTTAATGGAAACATTAAAGTCTGTAGGATGTCAGGATATTATCAGCATCCAACGGGGACAAATGGGAATTTACAAAGATAAAATTGATTGTGACTATTATGGGTGGATTGAGGGTACACCTACAGGGATTAATGCTTATCATGGTGAATATATGACACAGTACAGTTGGGGAGAAGTGACAAATTCTTCGCTGAGAGTGTCAGATTAGTACCTATTTAGTATCCGATTATATGATATCATAGCTCAATAAAACATCATGCATGGTATTGAATCTACTTTTCCTTTAATACCAATGCAGATATTGAAAGAACGTCTCGTAAAATTAAATATCTGAGATTAGTCAGGTAAGAAAAGGAGGATCTAAATATGACGAAAAAATGCAGAAAGAGATTTTATGCCCTTGGCGTGTTAGTAGCTTTTTCCGTAATTATGCTTGTAATTGCAGGGGTAGAAAAGGGAAATGTATATGCAGGTGACGGCCACAGTGGACATGCTTCTGGATGGATAGATTTGTCAACTATTTCCGGAACTGATAGTTATGAGCATGAAATCACAACACCAGGTAATTATTATCTGTCTGGTGATGTGACGTCAAGTGAAAAGAGCCAGTTTTTACATGTCACCGGGGATATTGATGTTACAATCTGCTTAAATGGACATGATATTTGTACAAATAATAGTAATATCATTACAACTGATAATAGCGCAAGAGTTACGATCACAAACTGTAGCGATGAGGAAAGCAAAATAGATGCCGGTACAGCAATAGGAGTATTGATTAATCAAAATGGTGGGTCTTTAGCCTTGGAGAATGTAACGCTGGTAGAAAAGCAAGGTAGTTATTATGAGTATCCACTTGTACGTGTACAAGATAGCGGTAACTTAACAGTGAAAAATGTTAAGTTTGACAGCCAGGGATTTTGTATTCATTTAAAGGAAACAGGCTATATAAATATAGCCAATAGTACTTTTACAGTAGATTGTTCTTCTCTTGATGGTGGCGGTAAGATAATTTATACAGATATGGATAAGACTATTGGAAATATTACTGTAACTGATAGCATATTTAATTGGGATAAAAATGATGGTATTTCAATTACCACGCCAGACCATGGCAGTGTTAATATTTCCGGGTCTACTTTTAATTGCTCAGGTGGTATTAGTGTAAAAGGTGGAGAAGTGAATGTTTCTGACTGCATATTTGAAGGTACTGATAAAAATAGTCTGGGTAGCGCAATTTACATGACTTCCGTAGCCGCCAAAGATAATAAATTAACTGTTTCCGGTGGAAAATATAATACTCGCTATAGTGGAATAAATGTTGACTCAAGAAATGCAGCGGTTGATGTGACGCTCAAAGGAAATATTGAGTTTAACCATACATCTGAATGTGGCGATTTAACACTTTGTTATAGGTATGAGCCATATACAGCTCAGGTAAATTTACATATGGATGAATTGACAACCCAGAGTCTCACTATGGATGTTCCTTCTACTGAATATGAAGGCGCAATCACTTGTGATGCTGATTACAGCGCAAAGCTGAAAGCCAGAGATACAAAATATGCAGTTCACTGTGAAGAAGCTAATGGTAAGTATGTGGTAAAATTCAATGAGCGCAAAATCACAACACAGCCAACTGTGGATAGTACCAAGGTAGAAGTCAGCGATAATACAGGTGTAAGCTTCCAGTGGTACAAGGCAGGAGAAAAAGCATATGAACTTAACGTTGCTGGTATAGAAGGTGTATTAATTCCAGGTGAAAATTACCGTTGTTATGTGGGAAGCTATGAAAATGGTGTATGGAAACCGGGAGCTATGGGTCCTGAAGAAGGCATGTATGGTGTAATGTTTCAAATTGGAGATTTCAAGGAAAATTGCACGGTTGTTATTGAAAATACAAAGGGCTCTTTAGAAGAATACAAGGATTGTTTCTTTGTTTCGGCTTCGGAGAACCCGAATAGTTTTGAATCAGAAGTCAAAGACGGCAAGCTCTATTTTAGTGGTAAAGCTGATGGACTCATAATTTATGTAGCGGGAGTTCCACAGGATGCAGAACTCATTGTAAAACTCATTGTTCCTAATGATACAGAAGCATTACAGGGACAAAATACGAATACCTTAACTGCGGCACAGCCGGGTGACTACCGCTGCCATGCAATATGGGATGCAGGAACTGATTATAAATATGAGCTGTTGTCAGATGTCCTTACATTAACACAGGCGGTTACACCTGAGGACCCTGAGACTCCGGAAGACCCTGCTGACCCGGGCAAAGATCCGGTTGACCCTGGAAAAGACCCTGAAACTCCGGAAGAGCCAGCTGATACACACGAACACAAGTGGTCAGACTGGGTTACTGATGGTGACAGACAGAAAGCAACCTGTGATTGCGGTGGTGTAAAGTACAGAGACATACCTGCAGCAGATGATAACGGAAAATTTGAGAAGGAGGCAGAAGTAACAGAAACGTCTCCAATTAAAGAAGCAACTCTTGATAATAATAAATCAGATTTTGTCAGTGCTGATTCTAAGATTTTCAGTGATGAAGAAAAAGCAGCTATAGCAAATGGTACTGTAGAGGTAAAGGTATGGGTTTCTATTGATGGTAAAGATGAAACTGCTTTAAGCCAGGAAGATAAGGCAAAGATTGAAGATGCAGCAAAGAAGGCAGTAGGAAATGATAATCTTGATATTACCTACTTCGATGCAACACTCTTCAAGAAGGTAGGTACACAGCAGACAACAGTAGCAGAACCGGGAATTGATATCAAGGTAACAATCAAGATACCTGAGAAATTAATTAATACCGATAGCACTAAGAATCGTGAATACAGCATAATCAGATTACACGGTGAAGATGGTTCAGTTGAAACATTAGGCGGCACATTTAACAGTGAAACAGGAGAATTTACATTTGTAACAGATAAGTTCTCAACATACGCTATTGTATATAAGGATGTTGCAGTAACTGATGTTGTAGATGAAACACCAAAGACAGGCGAAGGAACAACAACAGGAGACGCAGCGGGAACAGCAGTATGGTTTATGTTAATCATGCTCAGCGGACTTGGACTGGTTCTCCCATATGCTAAGAGAAGATGCACAAGATAATATAGACATAAAAAAGCCTACATATTTTACAATTATATATTCACATCCAAATGCCCTTGAGGGTTACCTGAATAGGTTTCTCCTCAGGGGTATTTTGTTATTAAGAGAATCATTGACTTGGTACTAATATAATGCTATATTAAATTAACCAAATGGTTAATTTAAAAAAGAGGGTGATGCGTTATTAAAGTGGAAGGAGTGTGTGACTACCATGGATGTAAAGAAAACTGGTATATCCCGTGAATTGATTATTCATCCGGGAGAGACAATAGCAGATGTGTTAGAAGACCGCGGTATATCACAGATTGAATTAGCAGCAAGTACAGGGGTCTCTCCGGCATATGTTAGTAATGTTATTTCCGGGAAAAAAGACATATCAGCGAAATTTGCGTATGCTCTGGAATATGCTTTAGGAGTACCTAAATTATTTTGGCTAAATTTGCAGGCAAATTATGATGCTGAACTTTTGGAAGCAAACGAGGAGAACACAATAACTGATGAGGAGAGAACTGCACGGGAATCATTAAAGGATATTGTAAGATATTTGCGTCAAAAAGGGAAAATGCCTGTTGGTGAAAAGAAAGAGCAATCTATTCTTTCTCTCAGAAAGGCGCTTAAGGTTAGTAATATTGTAAATGTAAGAGAAATGGTTCCGGCTGGGGCTTTTAGAATGTCTAAAGCAGCAAGTGTAGATCCTTATGTTTTAGGGGCATGGATTAGACTGTGTCAGATTGCCAGTGAGAATAGAAACGTTGAGGGGGCATTTTCAATTAACAAAGTCGACAATCTTGTTGGTGAGATTAAGAGCGTTATGCTGGACCGGGAATCAGATATTCAAGGGAGATTAACGGGATTATTTTCACGATATGGAATCGACTTTTCTGTTGTAAAAAATTTCAGAGGAGCTCCGGTTCAAGGGTATGTTGCACCAAGGAGTGACGGCTCATATCAGATGGTTGTTACTATCAGAAATGCATACGCAGATATTTTCTGGTTTTCATTATTTCATGAACTGGGTCATATAGTGAATGGAGACATTGGCAAAAATTCAAAATTCATTGATGATGGTAGTGACGTTGATAAAGAGGCAGCGGCTGACGAATTCGCAAGGAATAAGTTGATTTCAGAGACAGATTATCAGGTATTTCTTAATGAAAATAATTTTGAGATTGAGTCAATAAAAAGGTTTGCAGCAACACAGAATGTTATGCCGTATATTGTTATTGGCAGATTGCAGAAAGAAAAACAATTAGATTATACAGTATTTAGTAACTACAAACTGAGATATGGTCACTTGTAAAAGTAAATTCCACTTTGTAAGACTTACTTCCACCTTGTAGGA
>JBJEMF010000136.1:0-5337 GCA_051879535.1 Lachnospira sp.
CCTTTCCATCTCTACCTACTGTTGCCAGATACTGAACTGGATTTGCATTTAAAAAATCTACTACTTTCTGCATGATAAGTACCTCCTGTGTTTTATTGTAACCATATTGATTACATCCTTCATTTAGTACACTATCACTGTTTTGATGTAATGTCAATAGTTACATCAAAAAATGTAACTTTCTTTGTTACATCAGTTTATATTATAAAAAAAAGCTCCAGAATTTTAATCTGAAGCTTTTGATTTACTGTTCTTTCGCAACCCACATTTCTGTATCCTTTTTCACATCAGCCAGCGTTATAGAGGCAAGTTCTTTCTCCATTGCATTCTGTACCCTTGCAAGTTTGTCATCCAAAACATGATGAATATTTCTTCCAATAGGACAGTTCTGATTTGGATTTTCATGGAAATGAAACAATTCCTCATCCGGTGTACACTCCACTGCTCTGTAAATATCCAAAAAGGTTATTTCACCTAATGGCTTTGTTATTACTACACCTCCGGTTCCTCTTGAAACTTCTATAAGTCCTGCAGCCTTCAATTGCTGTAACAACTTTCTGATAATAACCGGATTGGTTCCGATACTTCCTGCCATAAAATCACTGGTCATCTTTTGATCGGAAAATGTATCTATACAGGCAAACATATGGATTGCCATTGTAAATCTACTGGATATCTGCATTGCAAGTACCTCCATTTCATCAATTATCATATCAGAATTATGTTGTATTTTCAAAATTATTTGTAAATGTATCTCGAAACTATTTCAAAATTGGGGGATATTTTGTACTATTTTTCATAAATAACGGCTGTCATAGTCAATAAAACAGATTTCCTCATAATTCCGATAAATAAAAACAGAATCGAAGGGATAACGGAAAGCGCAAATGCTTCATCAGACCACCAGCCAATCCATGCTTATCATTTCATTTTCTCCATGATATCTGCACATATCCAGTCACCATTCTCCAGTTCTTTACACCGGTATTCTTTTTCTGTATATCCTCGTTTTATATACATTTTCTTCCCTGATAATGACGCATGTAATTCTATTTCAGAATAGGATTTAAATATTTTTTCTTCTGCATAATCCATTAATGCAGTTCCATACCCTTTTCCCTGATGGTCAGGCAATACAAATAACCTGCTTATTTCATTTTCATTTATTGTAATGGTCCCTACATATTCCTTGTCACAAAATGCTAAATATGTATTGGACAACTCAATATCTTTCAAGATATTTTCTGAGCTATGCAGATTCAGGAAAAAATCAACTACCCCTCCCGGATAAAAATGTGGATATATTTCCCGTATTGTATCATGTGTAATATTCTTAATTATTTCAAGGTCACTTTTTTTTGCTATACGAATGTCCATATTTTCCTCCGTTGTAATGGCATAGGTGTGTACCGTATTTCTCACATTTTATGAGGGTGTTATGCTTATATTCTCACATTTTATGAAAATAATATTAATTCTGCATGTTACATAAGCAATAACTCTTTGAGATTGTAATCTTTTGATTTGGCGATAATCGTATGATCCTTGAATATCTCATTTATAATACGATGTTCTAATGATTTTCTTCTCTCAAGATGTATTATGAGACCTTCCATCCCGTTAAGTGAATGCGCTTTTCCATAAGGAGACTCTTCAACATATCTGGTCATAAGAGGAAACCATAATTCGTTTCCATTTTCATCAGAGCGCTCCTTCTTAATCAGTTCAATGGTACTGCAAATGTCATCCACATCAAGATAAATGATTTGATATTGTTTACCGGAAAGAACCTGCTTGAGTCTGCAATAGAAATCCAGAATTTCCTCATCTGACATCATTAAATAAAGTATCTGATTCTCTATAATATTCTGAAAAATGGAACACTCGAAAATTTGACCTTGTCCATTCCATTTTTCGTAGCGTTCTAATATGATTTTTTCGAAAGAATCTTTTTCAAGATTTCCGTTATAGATTTCATATTGTTCCAAATCCTTGTGGAAACCAACTATATCAGTCAGAATCCGGGTATAGCAGATTATTCTATGGTCTCCTTCTACAATAGTTTTACTATCAATATCATTTTCCATAGATGGATAATGTTTCAGAATACCCTGATACTGCATTTTTGTAACATATGCACACCATGCCAGTTCTACAGGAGAGTAATCGCCCTCACGAAATACCTTATATTCCGGTAATTGCTCCGAAAGTCTTTTTACCATTGTACTTTTGCCTGCCCCTTGCAGACCTTCAATAAAATAATTGGATAAATTACGCATAAAGTTTAAAATTCCCCATTTTTTGATTTATATTTCTTTATGTATATTCAATGTTAATTTGTTGCATCAATACTCATTATTCCTCATCTTCTTTCAATAAAATTTTAATCCATTCACCAAATTTGACATTTGCCTGATGATTTTGGTGTTCTCCTATGATTTTTTCCATCCAAATCATATTGTACCATGTATCAAATTTGTATCCGCTATTGTGAAAGGTACCTACAGTATGAAATCCCATTTTTTCATGAAAATAATAGCTGTCTTTGGTCAGATGTTTGTCATCCTCTTTGGGAAGTCATATGCTTTCCTGTCCTGAAATACAGACAGAGATGGAACTTCATATTCAAATGATATTGCTGTATCCTGAACATATGGAGCATATATTGAAAGAAGTTCTTCAGCATCTTCCAATTTCACTGGTTCAATTTTCATTTTGTTTTCTCCTTATATCTACTGATTCCAATCCAATATAAAATTTTTTATACTCTTTCTTAAAATTAAAAGCCATATCAAATCCTCCGTCTCTCAAGTTCTAATAATTTTTCTTTCATATCCAACCCACCGGCATATCCTGTCAGACTTCCGTTGGCACCAATCACCCGGTGACATGGAATTATGATATGTAACGGATTTCTGTTATTTGCCATTCCAACAGCTCTGGCAGCTCTGTCATTGCCTATGGCGGCGGCAATTTCTTTGTAAGTTCTTGTTTCCCCATAGGGTATATTTAATAGCTCTTTCCATACAGATAATTGAAAATTGGTTCCGGATAATTTGTAGTTTACATCAAAGGTTTTTCTTGTTCCCTGTAAATATTCCTGTATCTGACCAAACACTTTATTGGAAAAATCGGACATTACATTATTCTCAGTTGCTTTATTGAAGAAATCGGACATTGTATTGTTCTCAAATGAGGTATCTGGTTCATTTTCCGTACAAATAAGTGATAACAGAACATCGTCTTCATATTTCATGGTAATATAACCAAATTGGAACTTGTATACTGCTTTTGGCATTTTAGTATCTCCTTAAAATCAAATCCAGTGATTACTTATTTTGCTGATAAAACTTTAAAACGCTATCTCATGCAATTCATAATAGCCACTTACACTCCACACTGAACCAGCACCATATACAACAGCGTACTAACGCCAATGCTTAACAGGGTGTTGCGCTTCCAGTTATGCAGCAACACTGTTACTATCACACATATCAGTTCGGGGAATCCGTGGTTTCCGCCAACTAGATTTACACTTCGCAGGCAATACACCAGAAGCATACTCATAACTGCTGGTGGCAGAACTTTTCCTAAATAGGAAATCCATCCCGGCAATTTTTCTCCATGATCAAATACAATAAATGGCAGGAATCTGAGTAACATAGTTACAACTGCCATTACTGCAATCACCATAATTACATATTTGTCACTCATTGTTTTCCTCCATTTTCAACCTATTTTGAATACACAATAGCACAAATGACATGACTATAAGTGCAGGTATCAGAAAACTGTCAGCTCCAAATATAAAAAGTGCTACAATGGTTACAACAAATCCTAATAAAGCAGGAATGTGATTTTTATTGGTTTTCCACTGTTCAACTACAAGTACCGCAAAAAGGGATGTCATGGCAAAATCAATTCCCGTTGTGTCAAATGGAATCAGACCTCCTGCTACAGAGCCAAGAACGCATCCAACAACCCAGTATATTTGATTCATTAGAGTTACTGCCAGATAATATTTTTTGTCGCTTAATCCTTCAGGTGTCTTGTATCCTGTTAGAAGTGCGTAGGTTTCATCAGTCAGTCCAAATATCAAATATATTTTCCTTATTCCTGTACCACGGTATTTTTCTATCATGGACAATCCATAAAACAAATGTCTGAAATTTAATAATAAAGTCAGTAGAGCCACATGTGGTAATGTTGCCCCAGCCGCCAATAATTCAACTGCCAGAAACTGGGCTGAACCGGCATATATAAACACACTCATCAATAATGCCCAAATCGGCCCATATCCTATAGATTGCAGAAGCAATCCAAATGCAATTCCCAAAGATATATATCCTGCCATAACAGGTACCGTCTGTGGAAATACTTTTTTAAATACTTGTTTCATAAGATTATGTCCCTCTGTAGTAAAATTTTTATCTTACATGATTTTTATAGTTTGTATTGCATAAACTTGTCATTATGAACAAAACCATAAGCTGAATACAATTTTACACCCATATCAGACGCTGTGACCTGAATCGTTCCGCATCCATATTTTCTCGCTTCTTCAATAACTCTATCTAAAAGTTCTTTTGCAATTCCCATTCGTCTATAATCAGGATTGGTAAACATACTTGACACAAGTCCTATCTTTCCGCTTGGACATCCAAAATACGGGGGTTTTTCTACAAATGACATTCCACTTGTACCAATTATTTTTCCGTTGTCTATGGCAAGCCAGGAAATAAATGTACCATCAGCCATATGACGGTTATAATAGTCCTTTAATGCAGGCGTTAAATCAATATCCTCTGTCGCGCCTTCTTCTCTTAATTGATTTATTCTCATTTCAATGTAGATATCAAGTTCATTTTTGGTTAATCTTTTATATTCTATTGCCATTTTTTATCCTCCTAATTTTATTCTTTTTATAAATCTTTTTATAACCCTTTTATAACTCTTTTATAAATTTAAAATTCAAATCTTTCAAAATTGTATCATAATAGTTCTTTCTTTTCTATCTTGTAGGAGGAGAATTGATATAATTGTTGTGTTAAGAATCTGAGCACCATTGCGAACGGGGCATGGGGAGCAAAATAAAGCCGCCATGCCCCGCTTTACGTATATTATGATTATGGTACCATTGTGAACGGGGCATGGAAAGCGAAATAAAGCCACCATGCCCCGCTTTACGTATATTATGACTATGGCACCATTGCGAACGGGGCATGGGGAGTAAAATAAAGCCGCCATGCCCCGCTTTACGTATATTATGACTATGGAACCACTGCGAACGGGGCATGGAGAGCAAAATAAAGCCGCCATGCCCCGCTTTACGTATAT
>JBJEMF010000136.1:5437-27820 GCA_051879535.1 Lachnospira sp.
TGCGAACGGGGCATGGAGAGCAAAATAAAGCCGCCATGCCCCGCTTTACGTATATTATGATTATGGCACCATTGCGAACGGGGCATGGAGAGCAAAATAAAGCCGCCATGCCCCGCCAATATGAATGTACAATATGAATATAAAAAGGTACAATATATGTAAGAAAATGCATAACACAAATATTAAGATGTACATTGCTAATACAACAAAATATAAAATCAACTCATATTTTTCTTGGCTGAGCGAAGCAATTCCAGCAGACCTTTCTCTTTTATCATAGCAAGTCCCTGGGCTTCATCACCCAAAATAATCAAATTGTCTCCGGGATTAATATGAAAAATCTTTCTCGCTTTAGCTGGAATTACTATCTGGCCCTTGTCACCCACCTTCACCATTCCAAATATATGCTTTCCCTTAGGCGGTAATGCAAGCCCCATTCCTTCTGATTTCTCATAACTGATTAAATCATCTACCGATACACCGAAAACATCAGCCAATGCTTTACATTTTTCTATATCAGGTAGTGAATCGCCGGTCTCGTATTTAGACAGAGTTTGTCTGGAAACACCGATTTTTTCTGCCAGTTCTTCTTGAGACATATTATGAAATTTTCTTAATTCCATTAAATTATCCGCAAACATTAAAATCCCCCTAAATTATCCGCAAAGATTAATATTTCCTCCGATACCCCAGAACTCGATTTCCGATGTTCCTAATACTGTAATTATTTTTTTTTCTTTTGATACCCCAGAACTCGATTTCCAATGCTCCTAATACTGTAATTATCATTTTTTACTTTTAATACCGCAGACACACCATCTTAAAACAGGTATACGGCTGATAATTTCATAAAATGCGTAGGCTCCGATAAATGCTGCGACTCCAACGCATAAATACATTACTATGGCCGGAAGTGTTGTATAAATATGTAAATACCATGCACATATGGAAAGTGGCAGGTAGTGGAACAAATATAATCCCCAGGATTTTTTACTCATAAATCTTGAAAATGAATTATTAAAATTGCCCCATTTTTTCATAAATGAGAGAACTGCTAATACCGCAATCCATGAATATAAATTACACAGGAAGGTGTCTAATACTTCATGCTCGGCATATGGTGCACCCCAGAAGGTGACCACAAATATTGTTCCGATTATAAAAGCTGCAAGTAACAAGACAATCCACCACTTTTCCAGTTTTGCCATCACATTGTCGTGAGAAAAAACAAAATATCCTAAAAAGAATCCCACGCCATATATGCCAAATCTATACACAACTATAATTGGGGTGTTAAGAATTTGAGCAGCACCCCAAATCACAAGTGCAAGAGCAATCAAAACAGGAACATTTACTTTTTCGCAGATTTTGTACAGCTTGTCTTTCTCTACTTTGCGAACAAGCAGAAGAATCAGCGAATATATCCATAACAATTGGATATACCACAACGGGCCTGTGCCGCTCACTGCCATGATTATGTAAAATATTGGCTTTGGTACAGCAGACATACTTTCAAATGCCCCGCTGATTAACATATTGTAATATCCCATAATCCACCAGAATACGAACAAACCAATTGTAGAAGGAACCAGCAATTTTACTGTTCTGTTTTTAAGAAATTCTTTACCGGAATGATTGTTGAGGTAAAATCTTGAACTCATACCGGATACTACAAACAAAAGCAGCATAAACCACGGATAAACAATATACTGATATACATCCTGATACTGGGTATCTGTAAAAGGTCCAATTACACCATATGTTACTACGCCGTTGAACATATAAATAACATGGTAAATAACTACCAGAACTACGGTAATCCATCTGATATTATCGATATAGGTTTTTCTCATAATTGTACCACCTTTTCTATAATTCTTAACATAATTATAAAACGGGTGTATCCATATATCTATCAATCAAAACGCACATATTCATATATTTTTTGTTAAAAAATGTGGCATAAAATTACTGTTTAATTACAGATAGCTTAACTTATTTGCAGGAACTGCTTTCTGGAGACTGGTGGGAAGTGCAATTAATAAATATCTGCTATTTGCTGTAAAACAGTACCCCTAAAGTTTTTGGACCGCAGTGAGATGCAATAACACCGCCGGCCGTTGTGATGTGAACCTCTTTAAAATACCCCAGGGCTTCTATTTGAGATTTTATTTCTTCTGCTATATCTTCAACTCCTCCACTATGAGTGATAAAAATATGTTCTTCATCTGCCTTACTGATGTCTTCCTTTAATCCATCAACATATTTTTCAATAACAGAATGTATATTTCCCCTGAATTTCCTTGCTACTACCATCTGTCCATCCGTAACGGCAATTTCCGGTTTGATTTTTAATGCAGATGCAAATAAAGCTGTAACTGCATTACATCTTCCCCCTCTGTATAAATACTCTAATGTATCTACTACAAATCCGGCCTTAACCTTGCACCTGTCTGCTGTTATTCTGTCAACTATCTCCTGAGCCGATAATCCCTCTTCACGTAACTTTCCCATTCTGAGTAACTGCAATCCTATTCCTGTGGAAAGATTCATGGAATCAATAGAATATACCTTGGCATATTTTAATTCTTCCGCAGCAAGTCGAACCACACTGATTGTAGATGACATTGACTCTGAAATTCCCGTATAGATAATTTCCGTTCCTTCATTGTCAAATTCAGACAAGGCACTTATCACGCTCTCTAAGTCCGGAGAGGAGGTTTTAGGTGTCTTTTTATTTTCGGTTGCCCATTCATAAATCTGATTCGGTAATAATTCTATACCGTCCTTGAAACTCTTATCACCTAACTGAATATATAAGGGTATGACAGAAATATCGTACCTCTCAAGTAAATCCTTGCTTAAATCACATGTGCTGTCTGTAAATAATTTAATCATTTGCATTGCCTTCCTTTCTTGTTAACTATTAGTTCCTAATATTCCTCCATGACTCCGGATTTTCCCGGTTATGTAAAAAGAGATTTATCGCCGCAATTCTATTTTCTTAACTAGACAAATTGTTATTTGTCAGTTCTGGAAACCGGAGTTTATCTTCGTCTATACTCTCTTTCCAGCATATTGTGTCTTAAAATCATAATTGGTAAAGGGATTATAACACCACCAATCGTGAATACTATTTCTAACACTTCATTAGGCATTACAATTCCCATCCAAAATCCAAGTTCAATACATATGCCATAAATTATCCATATCATCCCATGTTTCTTATTCCACAAAAGAATATCTGTAATCTCTTCCTTCTTCGGCGGGTCAATTACATTATAAAATCCAACCGGCTCTTCTTTTTTATTAAATTGTACAAGACCAATAATAACCATAATAACAGCTACAAAAGATATAATAACAAAACCAAATATTGTTTCAGCATTCATACTATACGCGCTCTCTTTCGTTCACAAAATTCTGATTTTTTTTTATATAACTCTATAAAAGCCGGCGAATGAGTATTAATAAATATCGCACTATTTTTTATTTTCCTGCCATTGTTCTTTCGTAATTCTCGTAAAATGTTCTGTACGAACATCTCCCATTAATGGACATGGACCCTTTACCCAAAATGGTACTCCAATCCAATATCCGATCTCAATCTCGTCATCAGCTACTTTTGTATGTGATTGTGCCGGAGGTATGAGGCCAATACTACCGATTGCTATATTGTCTTCTTTTAGACATACGGCATAGGTTTCATTTGCAGACAGTACCGTTTCTATAATCTCTTTACTATTATCAATGCTTGTATGAACCGGCCAGCCTGCAATAGGGCCAACCAAAGGATCTTTTGCATATTCATATAAGCTTTCTGCGTCATCTATTGTCCATGGTCTGATAATTAATCTCTCAGTTTCAAAAATCATAATCTTATCTCCTTTATATCAACTATACAGAATTCACTGAAAATAGAAGTCTACGATATTTTGTACATATCGTCTTGATAAAACATTATTGCATCGTTCCTCGTTGCTTTTCTTAGCACCATAATCACATTATATACATCGGGAAAAGGTGAAACCATTCCCACACATGCCATTCCGAACATTATACCATTAAATATTCTGTATTCAGCAGGACAAAAAATAAAGATAATCAATGGTACTAATCCAAGTACAAAGGGTAATAAACACATTATAATAAATCTAAAGCGCTTTAATGGATAAGATACAAGTGCAACGAATGTCATTTTCCTCTTCATCTTTCCAATTGTTACATTAGCTTCTTTAGGATATACAATTCCATGTAACCATTCATGCACCATCAACAATAAAAATCCAATTATAAAACCAACAGGAATAAACAGTGGTGAAATAACGATATCCCCACATAATATAGTTTTGCATAAAATAGTAACAAAAAGTAGCATGCACAGTATTCCTGCAATAGGAGCCGACTTTTTCATCATCTCATCCATACTTTGAGGTGTTTCTATCTTTACAGCATTATCAGGAAGAATTCCTGTCTGATATCCGTTTATATCACTTATTGATAATCTAACTTTAATCATTTTAATTTCCTCCGTTTCTATAATATCAAAAGCCTTATGTCCGGTGCAATGGTAATCCTTATTGCTTTTGAAACAAAAGATTATTCACCTGTTCCGTCACCCAAATTTCATCTTCTGTTTGTGTAAGATGATAACTGTCAATAATTGATTTTTCGTGTCTTGCAAGGACCTCCTCGAACCCTTCTGCCGTGCTCTTTTTCTTTGGAAAACGAATTTCCGAATCAAATGACTGAATTAAATTCATATTGCAATCTCTGCATATTTGCACCCATTCATCCTTGGTGTAGAATTTTATATGACCATCCTTCTTAAGCTGCATATAATCATCTACGAATCTTGTTATATCACAATCATTCGGTCTGGGATCCGATACAAAGAATAGACCATTGCATGAGAGTACCCGAGCCACTTCACGAATACTCTTCTTAATTTGCGGAAAATGATGAAGGGCATATCTTGTAACAACCAAATCAAAGGAATCATTTTCAAACGGAAAAGTAATACCATCATACGAAATAAATTTCAGATTTTTTATATCCATTTCCAATGCCTTTCCCGTATTTTTTTCCAAGGTATCTGTTACAATATCAAGACCAATAACATGTGCATCCTCATTTATCTTTGCTATTGGAAATGTCAAATATCCACTTCCACAACCAAGGTCTAAAATTCTCATTCCAGGTTTGACATTAATTGTTGCCAAAATATCTTTTAAATGCTTTTCATCCTGTGTCTGCTTGTTATAAAATTCCGCTTCCTCAAAACTAGCTTCAAAACCTGCTCTTGTTGCCTCAATACTCATCTTTGTCACCATCCTCTGTCACAATACCTGTAACATTTTTTTCAAACTATTCCCTTCATATCTTTGATAAATGGGAGCTTAAATTTTTCTTCCTAAATATCTATGTACTTTCTTCTTATAAGCAATATACTCATCACCAAAAGCTTGCACCAGAAATTCTTCTTCAACATTTACAATTTGAAGATGAAACATAATCATAGTTAATAAAGAAATAATGAAGAGTATCCAATTGAAGAACATACATAGTATCCCTATGTAAAGAAAATCAAATCCATGCAATAATTGCACCAACCCAACGAATATGCCCCAAAAACATTGGTTGTATTGCAAAGATACTGATTATCTCTACGAGCGGAACACAACAAGTCATAATCTTTAATGTTACTTCAATAAACTTCACAAAACCAGTTTTTCCTATGCCCATCTGGTCTGTTTGTATGCCTTTTTTCTTTTGCACATACATCTTTGTAAAATAGCAAATATAAAATACTGCCATTTCTATCAATGCAATTATCTTGAACAACATTTTTTATTCCTCCAATTTCTAATTTTCAGGCTCTACAACTTGGGATTGACCGAGCTCATTAGAGATTCTAGTTCGAATAGTAAGAAAAGGTGCTGTAATGATGTGAAGCTTCTGCCCAAAGAGCTGTTTTATAATCATTTGAGCAGAATTTTAGAGAAAAATAATGAGTTATTTCTACCCCAAAAGATGCTATATACTAATTTGGACAGAATATTTTATGGAAAAGCTTGTGATAGAGAGTAAATGAAAGTAATTTATCTACCCATAGAATAATTATAAGTAGCACCGGGCAGAGAAAAATTTAAATAGTCCGTAATTTATCTACCCATAGAGAATCACTTTGATTGCTTGGGCAGAATAGTGTACTCAAATCGAGAAATTCTTATTTCACAAACCCTTTATTTTATGATTTTCAATTCTTATCAAATATCCTTCATGTATGGCAGCCCAAAATGCAATTATGCAGATAAAACCTCCGCTATATTTCAAATTCACAACTGATAGCGTCAATGGAAGTATAAATAATACAACACCTGTGATTTTATTCACAATAGTATGTTTTGCAACAAATTTCTTTTGAACGATATATCCTGATATTATATTGAAAACTTTTATAAGTGCAATCACACCTATCCATATATAAAGCCAGGTAGGAATTGTCAAAACAGGCAGCAGTTTTACCATACAAATCATAACAAATACAATATCTGCAATGGTATCCAGTCTGGAACCAAATTCATTGGCGGTATTTGTTTTTCTTGCAATGGTTCCATCAATCATATCCGTAAATCCAGCCACTAAATACAAAATATAAAATATGGTAGAAAAGGGAGGAACGAATAGCAAAAGAATGCTACATAGTATTCTACAACCTGTTATAATGTTCGCCATATACTCATCCTTTCCTATTCAAAATCATTTTGGGTCTTAATCTATTTTTCAAATACAACAACACCGCATTCGTAAGGATGGTCATAATACACTGTTTCTTTCTTATCAGTGCGGTATAACAATATTTTCAGGATAATCAGAAAATCGCCACCACCTGAAAGAATCATGAGTTCCGACAATAGTAACAATATAAATTGACCTGTCACCACTGCAGCCACGCCAATTCCACCGCCCAAGACCAGTGTAGGCATAGCGCCTCCTAATATGTATTGCCATTTTTTCATCGGTTCTGAACATGTGCAGTACGGAGTCAAAGCACTCCATATTATTCCAAAATCAATGGAATGAAAATGTTTTTCTGCAAAAATACCCCAAGTGATTCCATGGATTAATTCGTGAAGAACAACCAGACACAATAATATAAGTAATAATAATATACTAAATTTCAAAGAAATAACCATTTCACCGGTACTGTTAATAGAATCGTAAATCAAAACCATTACTGCCATAAATGGCAACATGATAATGAAAGCCATAATATTTGCTTTCAAAACACCAACCGTTAAATCTTTTTTAGAATATCCTTTTTTCTCCATCTCTTCACATATTATTTCAAAATCAGCTTTTCGCTTCTTTTCAGCAGGTGTAAGTTGTCTCTCTTTTTTACTCATACTCTGGTTCTCCAATTATTTTTAAAAATTTTATATTTTCCTTATTTGGAAAATGTTGTTGGGTTACGCGTTTTTACACTTAATCTTTCTTATAAAAAACTAATGTCATTTTATCATTAATAGATTTCGTCTTTCCGGTCTTATGGTAACCCAATTTTTCATACAAATAGCAATTACCCTTTTCTTGCAAAATTGTATCAAGCTCCCAATTTGAACTGCCATGTATTTCTTCTGCAAGATTTATAGCTATCTGCGCATATCCTTTATTCCTGTATTCCTCCATTATAAAAATTGGAGATATTCTTTTGGGTTTTTCATTTTCTTTCTTATCAACTACTCTGATTGCACCCACCTTAACATCGTTAATCATAATAAAATAGTAATATGTAAATGGTTGTTTTAATCGCATAATCACTTTATCGATTTTTTCTGCTGCAGGACTGGTTTCTGTATCCTGGTATTTTTTATATAATCCCTGAAATGCTTCCACCTGCATCTCCCATAACAATTTTGCTTCTTCAAGTCCAATTCTAACTAATTTAGAATTCATTAGTGCTTCTCCTTGGATTACAAGATTTGAATTAATTATATCTACAACTTTAGATTCTATCTTATCAAAAACCGGAAATTTCAAATGTGCATTCAAATGCACCGTTAACAATTGTATCAACGATTTCAACATTAACTTCCTTTTCAAAAACTTCAGAGAACAATCTCATGTACCATCCTACAGAACATTCGCAATAATTTTTATTAAGATTATCAATTTTTTTAGGGATATTACAATAGCATTTTTTATATATAGCTATTATTTTGTCACCGGAAACGTGTAAGTTTTTTCCACCAATATCCGCCTCATTAAGAAGATTTAGAAACTCAGTAATGCTGTTAGATTTTGCGTAAAGTTTCTTGGCTATTTTAACAGCATTTGCAGAAAGACAACAACCACCACATTTACGCATGGTATTAGTCATACATATATTCATTTTTTCGGTAACATTCAAAATGTCATTAATATACCTTGCCTGTTTAAGCGGAGTCGCCTTTTCGTCAATAAATCCAATTTTGGAACAAATTGCAATGGCATTTTCTTTGTCTATATTGTCTATAATTCTTTTGGCTTTGTTCAAGTTATCTCCTCCAAATTACTGATATTTTATAATCATGCTCTGCAAATTGGGAGTTATCATATGGAATTTCTAATCCAATTATCAAGAAAATCTATTTGATTATCTGTATGAAACCAGTGTTCTCCGTCATTCATTACCGTGAGAATTGCCCCTATTTGTTCTGCAAATTCTGATATTGTTTCTATGGAAGTCAAATTATCATTTGCACCATATAAAATGTAGGTTGGAATATTCCACTTAATCGGATGTTTTCGTACATAGCACAGGTATTCCCAAGATAATGTTTCTCCAAAATCTGTAGATATTTCTTTCTTGTTGCAAAGTTCGTATTCCGTAACATTTGACCAAATCATCATATCCGTAATCAATTTTTCCATGTTTACGATAGGCGAAATAAAAAAGACTTTGGTAATCTTTTTTTCTGCAAGAGCACTCATCGAGAAGAAAGCTCCTATGCTGTTTGCTACCAAAATGACAGAATCATACCCTTTGCTGTGCAAATCGTAGAAATCGGAAAATTCGCTTCTGGCTTGCCAGGGATTTTGCGATTTATAGTCAAAACCAATAACATCACTTTCAGCAAATAGAGACTGAAAATGCTTCGCTTCCTCCGCACTGCCTTCTTTACCATGTACATATATGACCAAGCGTTTCATGAAATTACTTCCTTTACAAATTGGAATTTTACTCTTCAGACATTGCATACTGAACAATCATTGGATTATCATATTCTGCCCACATAGACTTGTTTTCATCAAGTTCTTTCAACTGCATCATTTCCTTCGTAGTCAGTTTAAAATCAAAAACATCAAGATTTTCTTTCATTCTCTCTTTGTGAGCACTTTTAGGAATAACTACAATCCCTCGTTGAACAAGCTGTCGTAACGCTACTTGAGCGGGCGATTTTCCATGTTCTTTAGCAATTTGGGTTACAATTGGATGATGCATAATTTCATTTAATCTGTGCTGTGCCAATGGTCCCCAAGCTTCATGCTGAATATTGTATTTTTCCATCCATTCATGAAGATAATATTGTTGCCAGAACAAATGTGTTTCTACCTGATTTACTGCCGGTACAATTTTATTAAATGTAGCAATATCCGCCATTCGTTCAGCACTAAAATTTGAAATTCCTATTGCTCTAATTTTACCTTCATCATATAACTCTTCCAAAGCATGATATGCTCCATAATAATCTGATAAACATTGATGAATTAGTACTAAATCAAGGTAATCCGATTTTAATTTTTTCAATGATTCCAGTACGGATGCCTTTGTGTTTTCATATCCAAACTCGGTTACCCACACCTTAGTTGTTATAAAAACATCTTCTCTCTTGATACCAAGTTTCTGTATTGCCTGCTGGATACCATCGCCAACCTGTTCTTCATTATAATAAGCTTGAGCTGTATCTATAAGCCTATATCCCACTTCCAAAGCCTCATACACACATCTTGCTGTCTGTTCCTTTGGAATTTCAAATACTCCAAATCCAACCATAGGCATTTTATTTCCATTATTCAATGTTACATATTCCATATTTATTTTCCTTTCGCTTTTTTCAATTGATTATTACGAAAGATTTCTTCCATATGGCTTTCCTTTTGAAAAAAATTTATTCCACATTTCTCCCTTGGTCATAATGTCACCTCATCAAATTCTGGTTTGTCGATCTAATTTCTCTAATTTGGTAAATCTGAAGATATCTATTTTTTTATTTTCTTCTCCATCAACAAGAATCGTCCTTTTCTCCAATCTGCATGCCCACGCCTTACGTATCCGTTGGCAAAATCCGTCCTTGTTGGATATATCTCATCCCATTGGTATCCTCTAATTTTATCCACCGGTTATTATTTCGCATTTAAATATCAATTATGTGGTTGATAATTATTTAAGATATCAAGAATTTCTTCTTGGTAAACATTACCATCCAAAACATCCCCATTAGGCGAAAAACTAATAGCCCTTATATCTTTCGGGTCTTCATCATATGGGCTATAAAATGCAATTTCATCACTAAAATATTCTCCAAGATATTTAAGTGCATTTCCACTTGGGAAGATTACATTTCCTGAACCGAGAGAAATATTCAAATAATCAAATTCTTTTATTATTTCCTTGGTCTTTACATTATACGGATTGTTATCTTCTTTACTAACGAGCCATGCAGGACTTAAATTTATGTCAATCTTTGATTTTGTCACACACTCTGCAAAATATTTTACCGGCTCAAGTGGAATTGTTTCTTGGTGAAATGCATCCACCGATAAAAGCAGTTTATTTACTCCACTATCTTCAAGATTCTGAACAACATCTCTTATCCTCTCATGCTTCTGTGAAAAAAAGCCATTTGTAATCAATTGCCTTTTTCCAATTCCCATTTCAGTCGCTGTTTTATGAATCGCACAAACCACTTCCGGATAAAGCAATGGTTCTCCACCAAATGTCATTAAAGACTCTATTTTATAATTCTTACATACATCACGAATTGCTTTTACTGCAATATCTGCATCAATATGACCTGTGCAATTTGTATGCTCTCCTTCCGAACAATGTTTACATTTTCCTGTACAAGCCATTGTTACAACAAATTCAATTCGATTTAAATTCTTAACGTATTTATTCATAATAAACTACATTCCTTTTAAAATTAGCATTCCTTTCAAAACCAGCATTCCCTTTATTATAAACAGTATAAAAGCCATTGCTATTGCATAGGGGTCCCTTGCCATCGCCAAGAACAATACCGTGATAATACTAAGTAGCAGGGAAAAAGCCGTAATAGTTTTCCGTCCCTTTTCTATTTTCATTTGATTTAGCAGAATCTTTAATCCACCAATCACAATAAGAGCAACAAACATTATCCAATATACCAAACGATTAAACAGTGTTGTCTGAGTGTAGGCAAATAGATTTACTGAATAAATATAGTTATCAACCATATTTGGATACAGAGGCAGTATTACCAGAGTTATGGCCATTAAATCAACAATTCCAAACAGCAAATCACAAATATTTTGAATATTAGATTTGTTTTCCTTTTCTGCAATAGATACCAGTTTTTCTCCCGATAAAAGGTCATCAATGGAGACTGAAAAGAACGTTGAAATCGCTTTTAATGAATCAATACTGGGATATCCCCTGCCTGATTCCCATTTCGAAATTGCAGTTCTGGATACATATAAAGATTCCGCCAGTTCTTCCTGAGTAAGGTTCCTGCTTTTCCTTAACTCTTGTAGTTTTTCGTTAAATTCCAAAGGTTCTCCTCCTCAAAAAATTATGCTTTCGCTTTTTTATCAAAAAATAAAACACTTGATTTATAAATCAGATATAAGCCTGTGCTTAGAATAACTGAGCCGATAATATCTGTTAACCAATGTACTCCTGCAACAGTTCTCCCAATTACCATGAATAAGGAAAACAAAATTGAAAATGTATTAATAACATTTTTTATTATCGTATTTTTCATCCTTCGTTTCACCTGAAAATTTAAGGTAGGCATAACACTTAACACAAGAAGCGTCGTAGAAGAAGGATAGGATGCTTCCATAAATCCATTAATTAGAATTGGTCTGTAGTTAATTGGAATCATTTCAAAAATCATATACCCGAAAATTACAAAAATATAATATATTCCCAAAATGATAATATCAAGATCCACCTTAAATAGACTCCTTCTCCTGATTAATTGAACAAGTCCCATTCCACCAAACATTATACAAATAAACAGCGGTACCAACCCCAGCCAGTCGGTAATTGTATAAATTGCCATGTGAACTCCTGTTAATTCATGAAATCGGCAATTAAGTGACGCAAATCCGATATTTGTTCCATTTTGTCCCACAGGCTGAACATCAACCAGCTGTATTAATGATGTCCAGATTCCAAATGCTACCACCAAAATTATTCCTGCACTTAATAAAATTCTTTCAATTTTTCCGATTTTTCCATTTTCTTTAATTTTTTCATTTCTCTTCATTTTTCTATGTCCTTTCTTTTTTTGCCAATTGGCTGATTCGAAAGTAACAAAATGTCCAGAACATGAAAAGAAACGTTGTGTAACATGGACGACACGAGTGGTAACATCAACATATACAATCCATATTTTAATTTACAGATAGTCCAGCCTGCTTAAATAATACCACAATAACCACATATCTTCCATCAAAAAGGAATATCAAGAAGCAATAAAACAGCCCCACAAAGCAACTAAAAAAGGCTTTTGACTGTAAATGTCAAAAGCCTCTCTTCATGAAAATATAAATAAACCTAAAATTCATTTTTAATCAATGGTAAATACCTGCTTAATACTGTCGTAATGGAGGAATTCCCCCTTATCAGCAATAGCTTTAATCTCTTCCGGAGTGGCAAATTTATATCCTAAAGTCTCCTCCTCCTGAAGATGTATATCTTCATCCTTTATATCCATTTTAAATTTATATATATCTACAAAATAATTATCCCCTTTGCCGGGATTTTCTCTGCTGTAGGAAAATACGTAGCCCCCCTCAGCGTTTGTTACGTCAATTCCGGTCTCTTCCAGAACCTCACGGCGTACGGCATCAGCTGAATCTTCTCCTGCCATTGCTGCTCCTCCGGATACTTCCCAGCATCCCGGTGCCCAGGATTTGGTCATGACCCTCTGGGTAATTAAAAATCTGCCATCCGGTCTTTGTATAACCCCGAGAACTGTAAGATGGTATTCTCCGTCCTTTAATATCCAGTCATTGCGCTTCATTGTCCGTCCGGTTCTTTGTTTATTTTCATCGTATATATCCCATAATTCCATGATTTTAAATTCCTTTCTCACATCCGGCGGGCTGTTTTTTATCCTGTACATGGCAGGCTGTTTTCCTTCCTGCATCCGGCAGATTATTATTTGCCAACCGTAAGTATTCCTAACATCTAGTCGATTGTACTTGCTTTACGTTCTATAGTCAAGATTCATGAACCTTAACCATGGCGGCATAAGCTCCTCCAAGTTCCATTAACTCTTTATGAGTGCCACGCTCCTCGATTCCATTTTCAGTAAGCATAAGGATTTCCTCTGCATTTTCAATGGTTGTCAATCGATGGGCAATTACAAATGTAGTCCTGTTTTGAGCCAGTTTTTCCAAGGATTCCTGAACTACCTGCTCACTTTCGTTATCAAGAGAAGATGTAGCTTCATCAAATATAAGAATTGGAGGATTCTTTAAAAATACTCTTGCAATTGACAGTCTCTGCTTCTGGCCACCTGAAAGCTTCACACCACGCTGACCTATATCGGTGTCATATCCATCAGGGAAGGACATAATGAAGTCATGAGCGTTGGCATTTTTTGCTGCCCGGATTATCTCATCATCCGTAGCATCAGGTTTTCCATATCGGATATTATCCTTGATTGTTCCCATAAACAGGTAAACATCCTGCTGCACAACACCAATATTATTTCTAAGACTTTTTAAGGTTACGTCTTTGATATCAATTCCATCAATTAATATCCTTCCTGAGCTGATTTCGTAGAAACGTGGTATAAGTGAACATAAGGTGGTTTTACCAACACCTGATGCTCCCACAAGGGCAACGTATTTTCCTGCATCCACAGAAAGGTTAATATCGGATAAAACCTCACTGCCTCCGTCATGATATTTAAAAGATACATTATCAAACTGTATTGTTCCCTTTACATTTTCAAGTTTAACAGCATTTTCTTTTTCCTTAATATCAGGCTCGATATCCATAATCTCGCGGAAACGCTCATATCCTGAGTATCCGTTCTGAAACTGTTCCGTAAAATCTATAAGTACTTTTACAGGGTCAGTGAACACATTTATATATAAAAGAAAAGTTATAAAATCAGTGATGTTTATCAGACCTGCTGTTATTCCCACACCACCTGCTGCTATTACCATGACATTAATCATTGTGGTAAATGCGGTAAGACCGGAATGATATTTTCCCATGTAATGATAGCTGTCTTTCTTGGCATCAAGAAATGCGTCATTACCATGCTTGAATTTTTCACATTCTATATCTTCATTTGCAAAGGATTTGACAACTCTTATGCCTGAGAGATTGTCTTCTATTCCTGCATTAATTTCTGCTATTTTTTCCCTGTTACGCCTGAAAGCCCGTTTCATTTTGCGGTTTAATCGGTACGCATATACAAGCATAAATGGGACAAGAATGAAAGCTGCCAGGGTAAGCCACGGACTTATAAATCCCAGTATTATAAGGGCACCTATTATTTTAACAAGGGAAATAACTATATTTTCAGGACCATGATGTAAAAGTTCGGTTATATCAAATAAATCAGAGGTTATCCTTGATAAAAGCTGTCCCACCTTCTGGTCATCATAGAACATGAAAGAAAGCTTCTGATAGTGTTCAAAAATCTCTGCTCTCATATCATACTCTATTTTGGCACCCATAACATGTCCGTAATTGGAGATATAATAGTTGCATCCGGCCTGCAGAAGAACAAGCACAACAAGAGCTGCCACCAGTACGATAATAGACTGAATGGCAGCATTTTTTTCCATATATATTACGTTTGATGTGATAAATCTGACAACAATGGGAATAACCAGAGTCACAGCTGCCGACATCATGGCAAATATCATATCAATTATAAATGTACCAATATAAGGTTTGTAATAACCTGCAAGCTTTCTTAAATTATCCTTCATGTTAATCCCCGTTTTCCTGAAAATATTCTAGTGTTTGTCACTCATAAGTTTTAAAGGAAGGGACAAAAGCAAGGCACCTCCCACAATATTGCCTATTGTAACCAGAATCTGACTCTTTATAACCGATAATGTACCTATATCACCCAGGAGCATATATCCAATGGTAAATGTTCCCATATTGGCCACGCAGTGCTCAAAACCGGCTATGACAAAAGCTGTTATGACACAGAACATAATTATCATCTTGCCACTTTCGCTTTTCAATTTCATTCCTGTATATACAGCAAGACAAACCAAAAAATTACAGAGTATTCCACGGAGCAACAATTCCATTGAAGATGCTGATAATTTTGTATATATAAAACTGTTATAATAATCCGTAAGTATATTCTTGGATGCACCGCTTAACACAAGCATTGAGCTAAGGACAAATGCACCTACAAAGTTTCCCACGTAGCTTATGCCCCATGTCTTTATCATATCTGATATTTTACATTTTCCGGTGTAAACACCCATGGTCATAATCATATTATTTCCTGTAAACAACTCACCACCTAAGAATACAACAAGAACAATTGCTATAGAAAATAATAACGAACTTAAGAATCTTCCAATCTGAGGATAGGTAGTGAAAAATACAGCACCTGTCACGTTGGACAGAATAGTAGCTACCACAATATAGAATCCTGCCATAATTGAACGAATAAAGTATTTTACGGGATGATTGTTACATATGTCTGCTTTGTTAACAGCCGCCAGGGAAATAGCATCAATATCAGAGTACAACATTATTTTTTCCTTTGTCTTATATGATTTTAGGGGATTGGAAAACCACATCTTATACCAATCGGTTCTCCAATTGCCTAATATAATATTCAATAATTGTGTCAAAATCAACGCCTATGATTTTAAATTCCGCAAATTTTATTGTCAAGACAAAAATGGAAATACTAACTTAAATTCTTATTTAAAATAATTCTTATTTAAAATACCTGATTAAATATTTCAATCGTAAATTTTATCCTATGGGAAAAACAGCTACATATTTGAACATCATTATAAAATGACATACACTGCCTGCCATTACAAAAAGGTGAAATATTTCATGGGAACCAAAGTATTTATGGTGGGAATTAAATACCTTTAGTTTCAATGCATATATAACGCCGCCTATTGTATAAATAATACCCCCTGCTAACAGCCATACAAATGCTGCTGTCGGAAGGGCATTAATAATCTGGGTGAAGGAAAGTACACAGGCCCACCCCATGACAATATATAAAGTTGATGAAACCCATCTTGGGCAGTTAACCCAGCAGAGTTTAAATATAATTCCCACAATTGCTATTCCCCATACAAGTGCAAGCAGACAATAGCCTGTTGTATTGTGAAGCACTACCAGACATACAGGAGTGTAGGAACCTGCAATCATAACCGATATCATGCAATGATCCAGCTTCTTAAGAATTTTATTAATTCTTGGAGTTGCGTCAAATGTATGATAAGTAGTGCTGGCTGCGTAAAGCAAAATCATGGTTACAATAAAAATTGTAAGAGATATGACATGTATAGTGTCCGGTGCAGAAAGCGCCTTAATAATTAATGGTAAAGCTGCAAACATTGCCATAAGCATTCCAATAAAATGAGTTATTGCGCTTCCCGGGTCTTTGATGTGTGTGATATTTTTTTTGATTTTTTCCATAACAATTCCTCCCTGTACTGCCCTGAATGTTTAATTTTAGTTTTAGGTTTAAATTAAGTTTGTTCTTAGCTTTATTCCTAGCTATTCTTATACATCCGGGTCGCAAAAAATATATGTTGCTATAATAAATGATTTTAAAACCTCTTGATGTAGTATTTAATACTACATCATACGATTATTATATTACATCTGTTGGTATTAATATGCAAGTACAAAAATAAAATTATTTGGAATTTCAAAGAATATATAGAGTTTACATGAATATATGGAATTCCAAATAATATGTGGAATTCCATATATTCATGTGAATTCCGGGGCATGGGGCATGAGTACGGGGCATGGGAAGAAAAAACAAAGTCCCATGCCCTGCTGTAAGGAAGAATCGTGAGAGATGTAGTGACAAACGGGGCATGGGAGGAAAAAACAAAGCGCCATGCCCCGCTGTAAGGAAGAATCAGAAGAGATGTAGCGACAAACAGGGCATGGGAGGAAAAAACAAAGTCCCATGCCCCGCTGCAAGGAAGAGTTATGAGTGACGTAGTGCCTAACGGGGCATGGGAGGAAAAAACAAAGCGCCATGCCCCGCTGTAAGGAAGAGTTATGAGTGACGTAGTGCCTAACGGGGCATGGGAGGAAAAAATAAAGCACCATGCCCCGCTGTAAGGAAGAATCGTGAGTGATGTAGTGACAAACGGGGCATGGGAAGAAAAAACAAAGTCCCATGCCCTGCTGTAAGGAAGAATCGTGAGAGATGTAGTGACAAACGGGGCATGGGAGGAAAAAACAAAGCGCCATGCCCCGCTGCAAGGAAGAATCAGAAGAGATGTAGCGACAAACGGGGCATGGAAAGAAAAAACAAAGTCCCATGCCCCGTTGCAAGGAAGAATTGTGAGAGATGTAGTGACAAACGGGGCATGGGAGGAAAAAACAAAGTCCCATGCCCCGCTGTAAGAAATACCTCGGAATTTATTTATATATTTACTACAGTACCTTTAACACGTTCATTTAATCTGTGAGAAATAGAGATAACAGTTCTTCCCTGTACAGCCATGAAAGCGGCATCAAGTACCCGCTGCTCTGTTTCACCGTCAAGATCAGCAGTAATCTCATCTAAAAGAAGAATTTTTGGTTTGGCAATAATAGCTCTTGCAATTGATAAAAGCTGGTATTCTCCTTGGGAAAATTTTGCATCACCAATATGGGTGTCATACCCATTTTCTAATCCGGAAATCTTATGGTGCAATCCTACCATCTTACATACTTCAATAACATCTTCCCGGGAAAATGTGTCATCAAAGAGAGTTATCTGTTGTGCTATACTGCCATCTACCCTTGAAAACTGCTGTTGTACATAACCGTATAGTTTCCTCTTTTCAGAATCAGGTATGTTTAGCACATTTCTGTTACCAATAAAGACATTGCCCCGGTCGGGTTTATATAAACCGAGTAAGAGCCTGAACAAAGTGCTCTTGCCTGCTCCTGTTCTTCCCGTTAGGGTAACAGTACTGCCTTCATCTATAATAAGAGAAAAATCTTTTATTACGTCACGTTTTTTATCATATGAAAATGTCACATTATCAAATACAATATTATAAGATGTTGTATCTGATGCAGTCAGAGATTGTGATGATTTAAGTAATTGTGATGATTTAATTGATTGTGATGATTCAAGCAATTCCGGTGCTGCTGCTATCTTCTCATTAACCTGTTCCTCTTCACTAAGAAACTCATCAATTCTTTTTACTGCAGCAACTGCCGATTGAATATTTTGAATTTCCATGCCAATACTCTCGATAGGGCTGAATATTTTACCTACATAAGCAATAATAGCTACTGCGCTTCCTACTGTTATGCCAAAAAATGTGGAAAAACGGGTACCCATAGATGAAAAAATCATCAGTATTGCAATTACCACACTGCTTATTACGTTAATTATTGGAGAATACAGGGAATCATAAAGATTGGATGTATCCATGGCTCTGTAGCTTTCCTGAATGTATTCGTCATATTGTTTTTCCATATATTTCTGCTTGGACAACATACGAATCATCCTGATATTTTTTATGGTTTCAGGAACGTGATTATTCACTTTTTCAATTGCTCTTCTGTTACTGATTTGTGCAGAAAGCATATTTTTTTGGAATATCCTCGTCATAAGAAATATGAAGGGAATTAAAATAAGCATTATAATTCCAAGTCCCGGGCTTTTTGCAAATATTACAAATATAATGCTGATAATTTTGGCAGCGTCAGCAAACATATCAATAATTCCGTTTGTAAAAAGGGAATCAAGCGCATTTACGTCATTAATAAATTTTGAAGAAACCTTTCCTGTCTCATTTTCCACGTAATAGTCGGAAGGAAGACGACTTAATTTGTTGCACATGGCTTTTCTGGTGTTTTTTGTTATCTTCTGTCCCACTACAGTGATAAATACATTTTGCAGTGATTCACTTATTCCTGCAATTACAAGAAACATAAAATATATAAGGGCTGTAATTAAATCTATAGGGTTTCCATTTGCAAGGTTGTCCACAATATCTTCCAGAATAAGAGGCGGAATAAGCGCTGATATAACCGCAACAATTATTATGAACAGGGTTCCGGCAGACAACAATGCTGATTTTTTAATTGTAAATTTAATAACGGAAGCAACATTTTTACATTCTGTCATCTGAGCCACCTCCAGTCTGCATTTGGTACAATGTTGCATATTCACGGTTTTGTTCATATAGATTCTTATGAGTATCAAAGAAAGCATTATGATTTTGCAGGAACAGAACTTTGTCCATTTCAGGAAAATGATTTAATCTGTGGGAAATAAGTATAACAATTCCATCTTTTGCCACAGCTTTTATATTATTAAACAGCTGATTTTCTGTATTCTTATCCACTGATGAAAATGGGTCGTCCAATATATATATACTTTTTCCGTGGCATAAGGTTCTTGCCAGTGCAATTCTTGACTGCTGTCCCTTAGAGAGGGCAAAACCGCCGTTCCCCACATATGTGTTCTCTTTGTCCGGCATGATATTAACTTCATCCCATAATTCACAATTTTTAAGATAAACATCTGTTGTGCCGGATTTGTCCATAAGGACGTTGTCTTTTATGCTTGCACTCATTAGTTCCGGTTCATGTCCCATGTAGGAAACTCTTTCGCTTATCTGTCCTTCCGACAGGTCAGACAATTGGAGACCGTCCATGAATACATTTCCCGTATATACGGTTTCCCCCGTAAAAAGTTTACCAAATGAGGATTTACCACAGGACACAACACCTGTAACACCGATAATCTGTCCTTTTTCAGCGAAAAATGTAACATCCTTTAATACATATTCGTCACTGTCTTTGTATTTAATGTTAACGTGGGAGAATTCCAGCATTTTAACATCAACAACATTTTCATTCTCATCATTGTCAATATATTCCTGCATAAAAGGTTTCAGCCTTTTCCATGAAACGTAGGCTTTTTGAACAGAGTTAAACAATTTTGCGGATTTAGAAGCTTTAAGGGCCATTTTGGTATAGCATGAAATGAAAGTGGTAAATGCGCCTATATTCCACAAAGTCCAGCCGGCTCCCATTATATTTCTGCTTCCGAAATATATAATAGGGATAACTCCCATCATTGCTATAATATTGTATATAGGCTGCATGGTGCTTTCCCACATATTGGCAATGACTGCTTTTTTCTCGTATTCATCAAGAAAATCTGCGTATGTACTGTCCTGACAATCTTCTCTTCCAAATACCCTGAAGGTTAATCCGTTGCTTATTCTGTCATAGGTCATACCATTGAGTTTTCCTGCATATCTTTTATAAGTTTCATTAAATTTTGTTACCATTACCTTAAGTCTTGAGGCAATGATATAGGCAATGGGAACAAATGCACATGATATAAGGGTCAATTTCCAGTCGTAGATGATAAGCATTACAATGTATGATATAAGTACAACTCCCGTATCAAATATTTCCGTTGTGAATTTGCGCATTCCTTCCGCACAATCATCCACATCGGAAACGGCTCTTGTCATCATATCTCCCAATCCGTCAGAGGTAAGTTCCTGCCCTGATTTATTGATAATGCTGTTGTATATTATATGCCTCATATTGCGGCTGGTATTGTTGCTGAATCTTCGAGTGTAAAATCGTTTAACAGCCCTGGTAGATTGTACTGTTATAATTACGAAAATATAAATAAGGGACAGAATAATCATGTCTTTATATGTAGCAGTACCATCAAAACACTCATATAGCTTTTGTACCAGTCTTCCCTCAAAATAAGGTGATGCTGTCATTCCCACGTTATATACAATTCCGGTGAAAGTAATAATCATAAGGGTTATGATATCTGCCTTAAAATATGATGATAATCTGTCAGGTTTTTTAATGGGCTTAATAATTTTCGTTTTGCTTTTCAACATTTTATCTTTCATGACAATCTCCATCAGGGTTAACGTTAATTATAGACACATTTATTATATATCTCTGTAATTAAGATACAACCATATATTTACATAAATATTCATTAAATATACCTGATGTATTTGATATACTTAGTGCATTAACTTTGTGAATATGGTATAATTACGAATTGTTTGAATTACTTAAGAAAATTAAGTAATATGAGAAATGTTTTGATTTTGAATATACGTGTGTATTTCCACAAACAGGTGAGGCATCTGTATTTTTTACAAATGATTTTATTTAGGAGAAATATAAGAGGTGACCATGAATAATATTAAAAATAACCTTGAAAAATATAATTTATCTACAATAGTATTAATGATTGCACTGGTTTCTTTTATGGGATGGTGTTCTGAAAATATATTTATAGGCATTACAAAAGGATTTATGAACAATCGCAATATGTATTTTCCGTTTTTGCTGGGATACGGTCTTATCATAATAGTTTTATATGCTGTTATAGGTACGCCTGATACCCTTATATTTTCGGGAAAGATTAAAGATAGAAAGAAGAAGTATTTATTATACTTTTTGCTGATGTTTTTGATCGTTTCTGTGTGCGAGATAATTCTTGGTACAACAGTTGAAAAGTTATGCGGTTTTGTTTACTGGAATTACAATAATATTCCCCTTCATTTTACAAAATTTACGTCAGTTCCCACTAGTACAGGATTTGCTTTATTTATTACGTTTTTTATGGGAAAATGTTTTACGCCTATAATGGATCATCTGGCTATGATACCGGAAAAAATAAGTACACCCCTTGCCATTGCTCTGGGTGTTATCATGCTGTTGGATTTTGGTTTTTCATTCTTCAAAATGTACATAAAACATGAAAAAAACCAGATATGGAAAATTGTATTAATTATATTACCGGGAATATTAAAAGGAAGGGGTCAGACCCCATAAAATTTTTATAAACTTTTTTGGAAAAAGTTTATAAAATTTTAATGGGGTCTGACCCCAATGTCATTTAGATAATGACTTAAAACAAAATTCAA
>JBJEMF010000137.1:0-7283 GCA_051879535.1 Lachnospira sp.
TCAGTCCTTTGAATTTTGTTTTAAGTCATTATCTAAATGACATTGGGTCTGACCCTACTCCTTCTTTAATATAAACCGAACAATCTGAGTAGTTTCTGCAAGAATGTTAGTTTTTTAGGTTCTTCATGGGAAACGTTTTCTACGTTAGTTTTTTTAATTTTCTCAGTTTTGATAACAAACTGTACTGATTTGATGTTTGTATTTTCTTTTGATACAAAGGATGCAGTTTGTACATCACTACCTGTTATGGAAGTTGTCATTGAATTTATTTCGCTATCCATACGGGATTCCATATCTGTGGTTTCTCGGGCGAACCTACCGGTTCCTGCTGTCAGCTCACTGGCTCCTTCAGCCGCATAACTTACTGCATTAGTGTAATCTACAAGGCCGTTGTAAAATGATTTATAGTTGTCAAGTTGTCCTTTCAGAGCTGAAATATCTGCTGCTGCAGAATTTGCGGCTTTTACAGCTTCATTAATTTTAGATGTAACTTCTTCGCCGGACATTATCTGTTCAATATATCTGTTACGGATTTCTGCCTTTTGTTGTGTTGTGAGGGAATCCTTGGCACCCTGTAATATCAAGTCCTTCTGCTCTGTGGTAAGTGAGTTTACGGCAGTTGTTATAATTTGTGATTTTTGGGCTTCTGTCATTTGTGCAAGTGCGTTGGCAACCATAAGCTGTCCTTCATTAGTTTGAAGATATGCGTAAGCATTTTCCTCACTGTACCCGTAGTTTTCTACAAGTGACCGGACAACAGCCTGACTTGCTGCCTGGGTATATATTAAATCTTTCTGTGATTCAATATATGCAAGATATATGTTTTCTTCCTGTGATTTAATATACCCGGAATACAATGTATCAGCCTGTGACTCCACCTGTAAGGTAACTTCGGCAAGAGCCGCATTATATGCTGTGTTATAAACTGCCTCTGCTCCCATTTTTACCAGTAAATCCATGAGAACTTGGGAATATGTTGATGGAGTCAGGGCTACTGAATCATACCCATTTTGTGTAAGCTGTTGGTTTAACTGTGTCTGTGCAGCGTTGCATAATGCTTCAAATGCAGACCACGCACCGCTTGTAAGCTGACTGTTATTAGAAATTATGGAAGATAATCCATTGCTTAGCTGTGAAGCACCGTCATTTATTTCATTAACTGCCCCTATGACTTCGTCAATTTTTTCCTGTAATGAAGAATCGTCTATATTAACATCTAAATTCATGCGGATTCCGTTAATTGAAATACCTTCCATCTCAAAGTCCTGGACATTTGCGGATATATATATGTCTTTTTCATTATTTGGAAGGATTGTATATGTAAGCTGTTTGTCGCTTCCCACATTAGCCTGGGTAGCACCATCTGCTTTAATATCTGTTGCTTTCTTGGTATCCAGTGTAAATGTGGTCTGGAGGGCATAGCCTTCAAAAAATGAATTATCACATTTTTCATTCTTTCTAACAGACATTTTTATTTCAAGTTTTCCGCTCATTCCTGCAATATCTTTGGCAGAATACTCTTTTCCGTCCATAAAATATTTAATTGAGATATTCCAAGGCATGTCGTTTCCCTTGAGTTTGCCCTCATAGTACAATTTGCCTGCGTCTGCGTTAATTGAAACTCTGTTGTTATGATAATCAATATTATCTGTTGTGGTCATATTACGAAGATTTTCATAGCTGCCATAGTCAATAACAGTTCCATTCTCATCTAATTCAAATATGTTAACTACATTTATCTCTTTTACGGAACCGTCATTGTTCAAGTTGATATAGACAACTTCCTCTTTCATTGTATTATCCTGTGCAGCTGATGCTGGAACAGGAATAAATGTTATACTAAGCAAAGCTGCCAAAAACAAAGATGTTATTCTTTTTATATTTTTCATTATGATATTTCCTCCTGTATCTTTCTCTTCCTACTTATTATTATCCTGTCAAATACATACAACAGTCCCGGTAATACCAGCAGCACTATAGACAGGGAGAATATGGCGCCTCTTCCAACGAAAATACCAAGCTGTGCCAGAAGTTTATTTGTTGAGATATAACCCAGAAGCAGTCCCACCACTGTAAGTACACTTCCGGAGGTGAGTATTGATACTGCAACATCTGATACGGTCTGTATAACTGTTTCTCCTCTAGCTAACAGTTTTCTGTTTTCTTTGTAGCGTTCTGTCATTAGAATAGCGTAGTCAACTGTCGCACCAAGCTGAACAGAACTGATTATAAGATACGCTATGTAATATACCGGACTGTCCGAAAAGTACGGAACGGACAGATTTAACCAGATTGCTGTTTCAATGCTCAATACCAGAATAACAGGTACTGATATTGATTTCATTGTAAGAAGCAAAACAAAAAACACCGCTCCGATGGCTAAAATATTAACTTTTTTCATGTCCTCTGTTATGGTATCCATTAAGTCGTATGTACTCACTCCTTCACCAGCCAGATAAGTTTCCCCCGGGTAATATTTATCTGCCAGTTCCCTTATTTGTCTTATCAGGTCGAAGGTTTTTTCTCCCTCATAGTCTGCATCTACTGTCAGGACAAAACGTCTGTAATTATCTGATTGAAGCAGGGAGAGTGTGTCAGCGTCCAAATATGTTTCCGGTATTTCGGCACCTGCCGCATCGACATAGGATATGACACCGGTTATCTCAGAAATGTTTTTTAATTCCTTGGATAATTCTGTTTCTGTGGCATTATTTCCCTTTGGAACAAGCAGAACATAGTTATCATTTTTTCCAAAAATATTTTCAATAGCTGTCTTATCTCTTCCATAAGTTGTTCCTTCTCCGTAAATACAAGAGGAACCATAATAATAAGAATTAGCATTTGAAGCCAGATAAGACGGTATGATTAATATCACAAAGATACACATCATGGGAATCGATATTTTGCGGACAAATTTTCCCAACCCGTTGAAACTCGGAACAAATGATTTATGTTTTGTTTTATCAATCCATTTGTATGTAATAAGTATTAATGACGGCATGAAGAGAAATACAGTAATAAGGCTGATAGCTATTCCCTTTGCCAAGGCAAGTCCCAAATCCGGTCCCAGTTTGAACTGCATAAGCACCAAAGCCAGAAATCCGATTACAGTAGTAAGACCGCTTGAAAGGATGGAAGTTGTGGATTTACACAAGGCATCAATCATTGCGTTATGAACATTTTCCGTCTCCCTACGGCTTTCTTCAAAACGATGAACCAAAAATACAGAGTAATCAAGGGATACGGCAAGCTGTAAAATACTGCCTGCGGCATTTGTTACAAAGGAAATTTCTCCAAAAATAAGATTGCTTCCATTGTTAAGCATAATTGCAATTCCAAGACCCGCCAGTATGATAAATGGTTCAACCCATGACGTTGTTGTAAGTATCAGTACTATCATTACAAATAAAACTGCAATGACTGTGATTTTCTGAATTTCTGATACAGTGTTTATGGTGGCAAGGGCTGTTGATACTGCACTGCCCGTCATGGCATTATCATCTCCGATAATATCTCTGATAGCTGAGACAGCACTTATACGATATTTTTTTTCTATGGTTACACTGAATAAAGCTGCGTTATCTTTGTAATAATTTTCTAAGGTGTCATTATCAAGCATTGACATTGGAGTTGTAATGTCAACAGCGTCATCAAGCCAGGTGACTTCTGTTACTCCTTCAACTTCTTCAATCTTCTTTTTATATTCCAATGCTTCAGGAATTGTAACATCACTAATCATTACGCGGGCATTGGGAATGCCTCCGTCAAATTCCTCCTGCATTACATCTAAAGAAACCGTTGATTTTGCATCTGAAGGTAAATAATCATTCATATCATAATTTACCGAGACCAGATTTTGTAAAAACAGGCACGCCACAAAGCATATTAAGAATAAAACTGTAATAACCTTTCTATGTTTTACCACTCCTGTGTAAAATTTTTTCATAATAAATCAGCCTCACTTTCTGTTACTGTTGAGTGTCTTTTACAATGTTATAGTTTCTTTTTTTTAATGGAATGGGCAAATGTGCAACAAATGTGTAAAAATGGGACAAATTTTTCAATTTGATGGTCAAATGACAAATATTATCCATTGTAGGGTTGATGGACAAATGTATAATAAATGTGTAAAAAAATGAATTTATGCAAAAATAATTGTGCAAAACCGGAGGGGATATTTATGAAACATGAAATTACTTCGTTAAATACTAAAAAGGCTCTTGCAGAGTCTCTTAAAAACATAATGAGAAAAAAGAGCTTTTCCAAAATTACCATCAGCGAAATTATTTCTAATTGTGGGGTTAACCGTAAAACCTTTTACTATCATTTTGAAGATATATGTGCATTATTAAAATGGATGCTTGAAAATGAGGCTATAGAAGTGGTAAAACATTTTAATTTAGTGGTAGATTATGAAGAGGCAATCTTATTCATAATGGATTATATAGAGGAAAATGATTACATTATAAGCTGTGCCTACGATGCTATGGGTCGTGATGAGATGAAAAGATTTTTTTTCACGGATTTTATTGAATTAGTATCTTCAATTATTGACGGTGCTGAAAAAGAAATGGGACAGACATTGGATAAGGAATATAAGAAATTTATTTGCTTCTTTTATACTGAAGCCTTGGCAGGAGTTCTTGTTGACTGGATAAAAAATCGAAAGGAGCGAAACAGACAGGAAGTAATAGAATACCTGGTGAGAACGATGAAGGATTCGTTGAAAGGAATTTTGGGGTCAGACCCCATAAAATTTTTATAAACTTTTTGCCAAAAAGTTTATAAAATTTTTATGGGGTCTGACCCCTTCCGTAATTATTTCTGTGATTTTATAAAATCCTCATAAAGAGGAGACATGCTTCTTAATCTTTCTACAATTTTCTTTAATTCATCAACAACATAATCCGCTTCTTCAAGGGTTGTCTCTTCTGTAATTGACAGTCTCAGAGAGCCATGTGCGATTTCATGAGGAAGACCAATTGCAAGGAGAACGTGGGAAGGATCCAGTGAACCGGATGTACATGCAGAACCTGAAGAACCGCATATACCCTTTTGGTCAAGCATAATGAGCATTGACTCACCTTCTATATATCTGAAGCAGAAATGTACATTTCCCGGAAGTCTCTTTGTTCTGTCGCCGTTAACTCTGGAATATGGAATTTCAGCAAGAACTCTGTCAATAATATGATCTCTTATCTTCTCTGTCTTAGCAATATTCTCACTCATATTTTCATGAGCAATCACTGCGGCTTTTGCCATTCCTATGATACCCGGAACGTTGTGTGTGCCCGCTCTCTTGCTTCTTTCCTGAGAACCACCATGAATAAAGGATTTAATCTTGACCTTATTGCTGAGGTATAAAAATCCAATACCCTTAGGTCCATGGAATTTATGTCCGCTGGCACTTAACATATCAATATTCATCTCCTGAACATTAATAGGTACGTGAGCAAATGCCTGAACAGCATCTGTATGGAATAAAACTCCCTTGGAATGGGCAATTGCTCCCAATTCCTTTATAGGTTCAATTGTTCCTATTTCATTATTGGCAAACATAATACTTGCAAGTATTGTTGTGTCTTTAATTGCAGCTTCAAATTCCTTAGGGTCAACAAGACCATATTCATCAACATCCAGATAAGTTACTTCAAAACCGTGTTTTTCAAGATATTCACATGTATGAAGAATGGCATGATGCTCAATCTTGGTTGTGATAATATGATTTCCCTTATCCTTGAAGGCTTCTGCTGTTGCTTTAAGAGCCCAGTTGTCTGACTCGCTTCCGCCTCCTGTAAAATATATTTCGTTGGATTTAGCTGCCCCCAGAAGATTAGCAATAGTCTCTCTTGCCTGTTCCATATCATTTTTTACACCCTGTGCAAAACTATATACGCTTGAAGGGTTAGCATACCCTTCTGTAAAATATGGAAGCATAGCCTCAACAACTTCAGATTTTACCGCTGTTGTAGCAGCATTATCCATATAAATCACTTTGTTCATAATCATCCTCTTTTCTATAGCATATCATTTTTGTATGAAATAATTATATGTCAGGGACTCCAAATGTCAAGCTTTTTCATACTATTTTGATATGATTTATAAAATATATATTAAGCCATGCTGAATAACCCATGCTGAATAACCCATGCTAAATTATGGTACCGCCCCCAAGCACATATTCTCCGTCATACAAAACTAATGCCTGCCCCGGAGTAACAGCTCTTTGAGGTTCATCAAATACACATTCAATTGTATCTTCATCTATCATTCTTACGCTGCACATAGCACCATCATGGCTGTATCGTATCTTACCTTTTGCCCTGATAACGCCATTAATTCTTTCCACAGACATAAAATTAAGCTTATTAGCGTACAAAGTCTTATTAAATACGTCATCATTGCTGCCAATAACAACTTCATTGGTGTCGGGTCTTAATGACACAACAAAAACGGGATGTCCCATGGACAGTCCCAGCCCTTTTCTCTGGCCTACCGTATAATGAATAATTCCTTTATGTGTTCCTACTACATTTCCGTTAACATCCACAAAATTACCGGGTTTAGCAACATACCCGGTATTCTTCTGAATATATCCGGCATAATCGTTATCGGGAACAAAGCAGATTTCCATACTGTCCGGTTTATGGGCAACCATTAGTCCCTCTCTGCGGGCTATTTCTCTTATTTCATCTTTATTATAATCACCAATAGGCATCAGAGTATGAGATAATTGTTCCTGTGTCAGATTATACAAAGCATAAGTCTGATCTTTTTTGGCTGTAACGGAATTTCTTATGGCAAAACGGCCATTTTCAAGTCTTTCTACTCTGGCATAATGACCTGTGGCTATATAATCCGCACCTATATCAAGACTTCTTTTAAGAAGCGATTCCCATTTTACATATCTGTTACAGGCTATACACGGATTTGGAGTACGCCCAAGGGTGTATTCTTTCGTAAAATAATCTATAACATTTTCTTTGAATTCCTGTTTGAAATTCATTACATAGTACGGGATTCCAAGTTGTCCTGCCACGCGTCTTGCATCATCAACAGCGCTTATGCCGCAACACCCGTTTTCGGTTGTCTCCAGGGCATCATCCTGCCATATCTGCATTGTTACGCCGATTACATCATACCCCTGCTCCTTTAAAATATACGCAGCAACAGAGGAATCAACGCCGCCTGACATACCTACAACAACTTTTTTCTTAGTCATACTTTTCTCCATTCCGCAGGCACTTTAGTGCCGAAGGAATCGCGAGCCAAATGTCAGATTT
>JBJEMF010000138.1:0-1904 GCA_051879535.1 Lachnospira sp.
AAGGGTAAGACTGTTGAGGATTTGCGTGAGGAACTTGTTCCTGTCAGTCATAACAAGTGTTCCACCAAGACCTGCGAAAATATCTTAAATGCGGTAGCTGGTGATAAAGTAAAAAATATCGATTATCAAGACGCCAGAGATATGGTGACTCTTAGTATTGTCAGTGATTTACAACATTATGACAGACAGCTGGCTGAAGTCGATAAGATGTTAGAGAAGATGTATGAAATGCTTCATTGTACACTTACAACAATTCCAGGGGTAAGTGTCATCACGGCAGTAAAGATTCTGTCAGAAATCGGTGATATCAAACGCTTTGCTAATGCCAATAAACTGGCACAGTTTGCTGGTATTGCACCACTTCATTTATCATCCAGTGGGAAAGGTAAGGATTTTGCTACAAAGCAGGGTAATAGAAGATTACAAGCTACGATTTACTTTCTTGCGATTCAGATGGTGCAGGTATCCTCAAAAGGAACACTAAGAAATCCAGTAGTGCGTGCGTATTACGAGAAGCGTAAGGCAGAGGGTAAGAGCAGTCAGCAGGCACTGATTTGTATTTCCAGACGATTAATCAGTATTATTTATGGAATGTTAAAGAACGGTACAGAGTACCGAATGCCAGTAGTGGAAAATGCTGGCGAAACTGTATAGTAATAATGGCAAATATGTGATATTATTTTAAGCAGATGTAAAGGTCTGCTTTGAGAAGTGTATTCATTTTTCGGGGTAGGAGCATCTGCTTGGATTATTATAAGTGTAAAGAGTTAATGTCAAGAGTGGTATAAACTCTTATGCTGATTTTAGTAAAGCAATAAGCGATATTGGTATGAGAAGTGATTTGACTGATACCCAGAAAATAGTCGAATTACAAAAATTGTTTGAAAGTTCGAATTATAAAGCTGATATAAATGTACCAAGTGATATTCAGTATGTAAAATGTTTTGATGCGAAGGGAAATGTACTATATGAATGGCATCCTAAACTAGGTTTTGATGAAAACACAATTAAATCTATTTCAAGAACGGATGGGTTGCTTGATACTTGGGATAGATATGGTTATATGGGGGTTCTAATTTTGCAGATGTTCCATCAACAGGTAAATACACATATAGTGAAAGAGTAATTCCTTATGTAGAAAACGAAGCGGCTTATCATACAGGAACTTTTAACAATGCAATGTATTTTGATAAAATTGATGCAATAAAAAATGGAGATATAGATGGATTGAATACAATATTATCTAAGGAAGGAATAGAGAATGTTGATTCATCATATTTTAAAAATTTGCAAAATACATATAATGATTTTATTGAGGATACGGCAGATGCTATAGGAAGTAATATTGATATCACTTATGGGTTAAAAGGAACAGCAGCTTCGTGGGGAGATATGTCTGGAGAAGCAGGGCAATATGTTACTCCACTTAACGGAAGTACCATGAAACGATTAGGAATTATAAATTGAGGTAGTGTAGATGAATAAAAAAGAATTTATGAGAATTAAAGAAGAATTGCAATGTAAATTGGGAAAGTGGAAGTTGGAGATTGGCGATGAAGTTTTAGCTGATTTTACAATAGGATGTTTTTATGATACGTGTGAAAGGAAATGGAAAGTGTATGTTAATAATGAGCGAGAGAGGCATAGAATTAGATTGAAAACTGAAAACGAAGAGGAGGCTTTTGATGAATTGCTATCAATTGCTAACTTTGAGGCTGAAAATAATAAATATATTTAATTTTTCCTTCATATTAGGATATTTAAAATTCAAAATCTCATATTGAGTTCATTATGGTTATACTTTCGGACTTCCAACAACCTAAACTTCATGCCCGTCTATTAATTAACAATCATGGCTGCCAAGAAGCAATTAAGAATCCATGATGTTAATTAATAGACACCAG
>JBJEMF010000139.1:0-27414 GCA_051879535.1 Lachnospira sp.
CACTTCATAAGGGTTCTCTTTTTTATCCCAACTAACAATAAATTTACTCCATCTATTACACATATGCATGATTATATTCTGGCTATTAATCAAATTTTTGATATAATACAAATATACGAATGAGTTGTGCATTTTAATTAAGCATTTATAAAAGCCGAAGTTTAGGTATAAAATTCCACCATTTACAGATACTAGAATTACAGAAAGCATAAGTAAAATATAAATGGAGGTTTTTACCATATGAAAGCAACGGGAATAGTGCGAAGAATTGATGATTTGGGAAGGATTGTAATACCAAAAGAGATAAGAAGGACATTAAGGATTAGGGAGACTGATCCCATGGAAATATATACTGACATGGAAGGACAGATTATTTTAAAAAAATATTCACCCATGGAAGAAATTTCTTCCTTTGCTAATAAATACGCCGACTCATTGGCAGATGCCACGGGAATGACAGTGGGAATTACAGACAGAGATCAAGTGATTGCAGCTGCCGGAGATGACAGGAAAAAGCTTATGGGAAAGCAGGTGTCAAAAGAATTTAACAATGCAATGGAGGACAGGAGAAGTGTTATGGCTTCGGATACTGACGAAGCATTTGTTAAAATAACTCAGGATTCGGAGTTCAAACAAGAAGTGATTTGTCCGATAATATGTGAAGGAGATGTTCTTGGAGCTGTAATGATGGTATCCTTGGACAGCAGACATAAGTTTACGGAAAGTGAAAAGAAAATGGTGAAAACAGCCGCAAACTTTCTGGGAAGGCATATGGAAAGTTAAAGAAATTTTGGAGGAACAAATGAGATTAGATAAGTATTTAAAGGTTTCAAGATTAATAAAGAGACGTACAGTAGCTAATGATGCCTGTGATGCAGGAAGGGTCATGATTAATGACAAGGTTGCCAAAGCATCAACAGAGGTTAAAGCAGGAGATATAATAGAGATTGCATTTGGCAATAAAAATGTCAAAGTCAAGGTTACAGACGTTAAAGATGTAGTGAAAAAAGAAGAAGCAAAAGAAATGTTTGAATATATCTGAATATGTCCTGTCTGAAGGATGAATATCAGATTTCAGGAATATTTTCACCTTTACCGTAATATATTAGACAAGTGATTAGGCTTGCCTGATATGGCAGAAAGGGTGAAGGATGGAAGAGACAAAGAGGGTAAAAAGACCGCATACACTAAGGATGGAAGACCGTAAAAAAGTTGAATTTACCGGAATTACAGATGTTATTTCCTTTGAGCCGAGCAAGGTGATTCTTGAGTCGGATTATGGAATGATAACCATAAAGGGCGAAGGACTTCACGTGAATAAGCTGTCGGTAGAAAAGGGAGAACTGGATGTGGACGGACGTGTGGACGGCTTTGTATATACAGAGACGACAGATGTCCGGAGAAAAGGTGAATCCTTTGTGAGCAGGCTTTTCAGATAATATGGAGCTGATTACATGGGAGTGCAGGACTTTTCTGGAGGCAGTGATTTTAGGCGGAATATTTGCCTTGGAATATGATTCTATAAGAGTAATAAGACGAGTGTTTCCACACAGGCATTTATGGATATTGTGGATGGAAGATATTATATACTGGGTATATGTATCAATTGTATGTTTTGTGTCATGTTTGCATTCAAACAATGGGATTATGCGCTTCTTCATATTGTCCGGGCTGGTGCTGGGGGGTATAATCTGGTGCAGAATGCTTGGTAAATATTACATTAAATATGCTGCTAAATTTATGAAATTTATACTTATTCCATTGAAAAAACTTAAATTGGCAATTACAATGCTTTTAGGTTATTGGAAACAGAAATGGAGAGCTTATGAAATTCGAAACAAAAAGAGAAAGGGAACAACGTAGAAAACGACAGAGAAGATCTTCCGCCATCGGGATGATCCTTGCTTTTGTTGTTGTGCTTGGACTTGGGGTTCTTTTGTGGAACGGGAAAAAATCTCTGGCTAAGAAAAATGATGAGTACACAGCTCAGATTCAGGAACTTGAGAGGCAGATTGATGAGGAAAATCAAAGGACTGAAGAGCTTGATGAATACAAAAAATATATCCAGACTAAGAAATTTGTGGAAGAGATGGCAAAGGATAAGTTTGGATTAATATACCCTGATGAGATTGTATTCAGAAGTAATAATAAATAACATGTTATACGTGACACAATGTGACACATTTTTTCTGCAGACAGGTATATAATCGGTATTCGCATATAGAGGCGTAACAGCAGATGCTGTAGGTTTAAACTGCGCAAAACCGGTATATGCCTTATATTACAAGCCGCAGTGAGAGGTGATTATGGCAGGCAGAGATGATGAGTTATGTATGACATATACGATAAGTAAGTTGTCTGAGACAGCAAAGACTTTCAGACGCCTGGGAGAGGCCTATGAGTGCGCCACAGGTGACGTGATGCAGGAAAATGCATCCGTTGAGGGTCCAAGCTTCAAAAGACAACTTTTTTTAGTTGCCGATATACTTGACGATTGTACTTTAATGCACATGAGTTCTAATAAAATGACCAGCAAAAGAGCGAGACAGATTACGACCAGAGGGCTGGCTTGCGGAATAGTTATAAAAGATATTAACGTGATTTCTGACAAAAGCGGAAAAGAAGAGTTGATTGTTATGGCAAAGACCCTTGGTAAGGGGTGCATTTCAGAGCGCAAGCTAAGGAGCATATTGTGTGATCTTGGAAAATGCGGTTATTATTCGGATCGGGACAACAGACTTGTAATAAATGAAGGATACCAGCAGTATGTGTATCATCAGGAGGACAGATTCAGGATACTTTCCGGTACGGCAAGACATTGTAAGGAAAAGGAAAATCTTAATGGAGATAATTTTCTCATTTCCAATCTGTCCTGTGGTAAGATGGTGGCAGCAATTGCAGACGGCTGCGGAAGCGGACAACGGGCATATATTGAGAGCCGCATGGTGATTGAATTAATGGAAAATTGTATTGATGCAGGGTTTGAAGAAAAGACAGCCATAGACCTCATTAATTCGGCCTATATATCAGGGGGAGGAATGGGGAATCCGGTAACTATGGACATGAGTGTTGTGGATTGTCAGTCGGGGATGCTTCACTGCATTAAAATGGGAGCAGTCTCCACATTCATCAAAAGGGATAATTGGGTTGAGATTATCAAGTCATCCACACTTCCTTTGGGGGTGTTGGAGCAGGTGGATTACGACTGTACCGCAAAAAAACTGTATAACGGGGATTACGTCATTATGGTGAGTGACGGAGTGCTGGATAATATACCGGGGGTTAACAAAGAGGAGATAATGGTGGAAATAATTAATGCTGTAGAAAGCAAAAAGCCCAAAGCCATTGCCCAGGAAATTCTTAATTCATCATTAAAATATAACAGCCAGGTTGCCTTTGATGATTGTACGGTACTGGTATTTGGCTTGTTTGACACCTATGAGAATTGATAATATAATTTCTTTATGAATGAATTAATATGTAAAGTTACAGATTTTATCCAATTTAATAAGATGTTTGATGACTGCCGTCATATAGTTGTGGGTATATCCGGAGGGGCAGATTCTGTATGCTTAATAATGGTGCTTAAGGAGTATGTGGAAAGCAATAATCTGCCGATTGTCCTTCATGGTGTTCACATTAATCACGGAATCAGGCAGGAAGCTGTAAATGATGAAAATTTTGCACGGAATATATGTGATGAGCTTGGAATTGAATTTTCCTGCTATAGGATAGACTGTAAAGAACTTGCTAAAGAGAGAAGACAGACAGTTGAAGAAGCAGGAAGAGCAGAGCGCTACAGAATTTTTTCAGAACTGGCGGGAAAGTATGAAAAAAGCCGGATTGCCGTGGCACATCACAAGAATGACCAGGCAGAGACTCTGATTATGAATATTGCAAGAGGTACATCTGTTAAGGGACTTTGCGGTATAAGACCCGTGAGGGATAATATTGTAAGACCGCTGCTGTGTGTCACAAGAAGGCAGATAGAGGAATTCCTTGAGGAACACAATCAGAGTTATGTAACGGATGTGACTAATTTTGATAATGACTACACCAGAAATTCGGTGAGAAATGTAGTAATTCCCTATCTGGAAGAGCATGTTAATAAAGGCGTTGTAAATAATATTGCAAGTCTCTCAAGGAATGTTTCTGAAGTCTGGGATTATGTTGATAAACAGGCACAAAAAGCATACAACAACAGCGTTTGCAGACAGGGAGCGGAAATTATTATTTACATTGATAAATTCTCAGGGGAAGAATCAGTGATTCGTAAGGCTGTAATCCACAGGTGCCTTGCAGAAATGTCCGGGAGTGCCAAAGATATATATTCCGTTCATGTGGATATGATTGAGCAACTTGTTAATGATTTTCCCGGAAAGAGTGTTGATGTAGCTTATTCCATAACAGCCCTGCGGCAGCAGGATGGGATTCTGCTAAGAAAAAAGGCTTGTAAGGATGAGGGAATAAGTAAAGATATAGAGGAAGAAAATGGTTTTAACATAGATGTTGATTTGTCTCAGCTTAAAGACCCCATGTATGTTGAAATTAACAGAAAAATATATTTTGAAGGCAAAACGGATGTGTTTCTGAAGGGTATATATTTTAAGCTGGAAGATAATAATGAAAATAGCATAAAATATTACAACAATGCCTATGCTAAGATGTTTGATTATGATAGAATAAACCATACATTGAATGTCAGAACCAGGCAGACAGGGGACGAAATCAGGATATCAAAGGATGGAACCCTCAAAAAAATGAAAAAAGAGCTGATAGACAGAAAGGTTCCCCAAAGATTCAGAAAAGATGTTGTTATGTTATGCAGTGATAATGAAGTATTATGGGCTGTGGGCGTCAGAAGAGGTGAGAGCCGGCTCGTAGAAAAGGATACATCAAAGGTGCTGGTAGTCAGCGTTGACATTGGTTAAAGACATATATTTAACGGTAAAATGCTAACAGAAACGGAGGTACTATGGATAACAAACATAATATTAGTGTGTTAATTTCAGAAGAGGATATTGAAAAGAGAGTAAGCGAATTAGGAGAGCAGATAAGCAGAGATTATGAAGGCAAGGAACTTAAGCTTATTTGCATTCTTAAAGGTAGTATATTCTTTTGCTGCGAACTTGCCAAAAGAATTACGGTACCGGTAAAGATAGATTTCATGCAGACATCCAGCTATGGAAGCGGAACTGTATCCAGCGGTGTAATTGAGATTAAGAAGGAACTGGATGAAGATATTGCAGGGGAGCATGTCATAGTGGTGGAAGATATTATTGACTCAGGTAATACACTTTACCGGCTTATTCCTATGCTTAAGGAAAGAAATCCGGAGGATATATGTATATGTACCCTTCTTGATAAACCGGAGAGAAGAGAAGTTGATATTGACGTTAAATATAACGGATTCTGTATTCCTGACGAATTCGTGGTGGGATATGGACTTGACTACGATCAAAGATATAGAAATCTTCCGTTTATCGGATCACTTCATATGAATGAGTAAACAAATTAAAATTATTACGGAGGTTAAGAATGGAGAACAAAAAGGGCAGCAGGTTTGGCGGTATAGGGTTATACCTGATAATTGTTCTTGCTATTGCTATGGTGGTTATGTACATTGCCAGACTCAATAATACCGGCAGTGATTATACGTATACAGACTTTACCGGGGATCTTAAGGACAATAAAATTGAGAGTGTGGTAATTAAGCAGAACGCAGAGGTTCCAACCGGAGTCGTTGTTGTGAATTTTAAGAATAATAATTCTCCTAAGAGCTTTTATGTTTCTGATGTTACACGTATAGAGAATGATCTTGTAGATGAAAATGTCAGATATGATATGAGAAATGTGGAGAAAGAAAGCACATTATTAACGACAATACTCCCAATGGGCGTATTGCTTGTAGTTATTATTTTCTTTATGATGATAATGATGCGTCAGGCAGGGGGCGGAAGCAATTCTAAAATGATGAATTTTGGAAAGAGCAGAGCCAGACTCATTAACAGTGAGAATAATAAAGTAACCTTTAAAGAAGTTGCAGGACTTAACGAGGAAAAGGAACAGCTGGAAGAGATAGTAGATTTCTTAAAAGACCCTTTAAGATATACCAGCCTGGGAGCCAGAATACCTAAGGGCGTGATTCTTACGGGACCTCCGGGAACCGGTAAGACACTTCTTGCAAAAGCAGTGGCAGGTGAGGCTAACGTACCTTTTTACAGCATATCTGGTTCTGATTTTGTGGAAATGTTCGTTGGTGTGGGTGCATCAAGAGTCAGAGACCTTTTTGAAGAAGCAAAGAAAAATGCCCCATGCATTATATTTATTGATGAGATTGACGCCGTTGCAAGAAGACGAGGAGCCGGAATGGGTGGCGGACATGATGAGAGAGAACAGACTCTCAACCAGATGCTGGTAGAGATGGATGGTTTCGGGGTTAATGAAGGAATCATTGTTATGGCTGCCACTAACAGAATTGATATTCTCGACCCTGCTATACTGCGTCCGGGAAGATTTGACAGAAAGATAGCAGTAGGCAGACCTGATGTACAGGGAAGACTTGATATACTTAAAGTTCATGCATCAAAAAAACCACTTGGTGATGATGTGGATTTGGAGAAACTGGCCAGAACATCAGCGGGATTTACCGGTGCTGATTTGGAAAATGTACTTAATGAGGCAGCTATCAATGCGGCCAAAGGCAAAAACAGATATATTACCAACAAGGATGTGGAGGAAGCTTTCATAAAGATTGGTATAGGTGTAGAGAAAAAGAGTAAAATTATTTCTGAAAAAGAAAAGAAGATTACAGCTTACCATGAATCGGGACATGCTATTTTGTTCCATGTGCTTCCGGATGTGGGTCCTGTTCACACAGTATCCATTATTCCAACAGGATTAGGGGCAGCGGGCTACACAATGCCACTTCCTGAACGTGATGAGATGTTTAATACAAAAGGAAAGATGCTTCAGAATATTATTGTAAGCCTCGGGGGAAGAGTTGCTGAGGAGCTTGTCTTTGACGATATTACAACAGGTGCGTCACAGGATATCAAGCAGGCAACCCAGACTGCCCGTGATATGGTTACTAAATATGGTTTTTCAGATACGCTGGGATTAATCAATTATGATACGGACAATGATGAAGTATTTATAGGAAGAGACCTTGCACAGACCAGACCTTATGGAGAGAATATTGCAGGGACAATCGACAGCGAAGTTAAAAAGATTATTGATGAGTGTTATGAGAAAGCTAAAAAAATCATATCCCAGCATAGGAATGTATTAGAGAAGAGCGCTAATCTCCTTCTTGAGAAGGAAAAGATATCAAGAGAAGAGTTTGAGGCACTTTTTGATGGATTGTATTAAATAAATACAATTTTATTGGGCATAATGCATAAAAAAATAGAATAATTATTGTAAGGTTTGTGAACACTGATGCTGTATAAAATGATATTATAATCAATGTAAAAACCCCCAATACATTATATATTTTTTTGCTACACCCCATAATAAGTGAAATACCTTCTCCAAAAGGACAGTCCTAAAGACTGTCCTTTTTAAGTGCAGTCTATTGAATTGGGAAAGATTTTGTTATAAAATTAGTTATAACTAATGCTAAGGTGTATAACCATAATCTTAGGATTATATTGCATATGGTGCAAGAACGGGGACTTATATGATATTTAGCGGAACGGTAGAAAATTTAGAGCCTTGGAAAAAGAAGCTGTTATATATGAATAACGTGAAACCAACGCTTAATATGAGAGCGCTTTTTTCGGATGTTACGGAGGAGTACAGAGAGCCTGCTGAGCCAATGGCAGGTGACACGGTAAAGCTTCGGTTAAGAACAGGCAGATTTAATGTGGACAAGGCTTATATATATATTAATAATGTGGAATACCCTATGACTAAGGTCAGGGGAGAACAGATTTTTGATTATTATGAAGCAGAGGTTGAAGTAACAACAGAAAAACTGTTTTATTATTTTAAGGTGGAATCAGGTAAGGTGGTATGTTACTACAACCAGATTGGTCCCACAAAAGACCTTAACCCTTATTATAATTTTCAGATTATGCCGGGATTTAAAACTCCTGAATGGGCCAAAGGCGCTGTTATGTATCAGATATTTGTTGACAGATTCTGTGACGGTGACAAGAAAAATAATGTTCTTGATGATGAATACAGCTATATTGGCGAACATGTCTGTCAGGTTAAGGACTGGAACAAGTATCCGGACAAAGTAGGAATCAGAGAGTTTTACGGCGGAGATTTAAAAGGCGTATTGGATAAATTGGATTATCTTTGTGATCTTGGGATTGAGGTTATATATTTTAATCCCCTGTTTGTATCGCCTTCTAATCACAAGTATGATATTCAGGATTATGACTATATAGATCCTCACTTTGGAGTTATTGTTTCGGATAATGGAGATGTACTTAAGGATGGAGATCAGGATAATACTCATGCCACAAGATACCTTGACAGAGTGACTAACAGGAAAAATCTGGAGGCAAGCAATAAATTTTTTGCCCATGTTGTGGAGGAAGCCCATAAGAGAGGTATAAAGGTTATTATAGACGGAGTATTTAACCATTGCGGTTCTTTTAATAAGTGGCTTGACAGAGAGCATATTTACAGTGCAAGCAGTGAACAATATGAAGTGGGTGCATACGAGAAGTATGAGAGTCCGTATCACAGCTTTTTTAAGTTTTATAGTAACCAGTGGCCGGACAACGGTTCCTATGACGGATGGTGGGGACATGATACCCTTCCTAAGCTTAATTATGAGGAATCTGATTTTCTGGAGGAATATATTTTAAGAATTGCTAAAAAATGGGTTTCGCCTCCTTACAACGTTGACGGATGGCGTCTGGACGTTGCGGCCGATTTGGGTCATAGTGCAGAATATAACCATAATTTCTGGAGAAAATTCAGAGAAGTGGTAAAGGAGGCCAATCCTGAGGCAATTATACTTGCCGAGAATTATGGAGATTCCTATGATTGGCTGCAGGGAGACCAATGGGATACCATCATGAACTATGATGCATTTATGGAGCCTGTTACATGGTTTCTCACAGGTATGGAGAAGCATAGTGATGAAAGCAAACCGGATTCTATGGGAAATCCTGACTATTTCTTCGGAGCAATGCATCATAATATGTCAAGAATGGGTGGGCAGGCTTATGCTATATCCATGAATGAGCTGTCTAATCATGATCATTCAAGATTTCTTACGAGAACTAACAGAGTGGTGGGAAGAACCAATAACTTAGGGCCGGAAGCGGCTGACAGAAATGTTAATAAGGCGGTGTTTATGGAGGCTGTTGTTATACAGATGACATGGCCGGGGGCACCAACTGTTTATTACGGTGATGAGGCAGGCGTCTGCGGTTTTACCGATCCGGATAACAGGAGAACATATCCATGGGGACATGAAGACAAACAGCTTATAAAGTTTCATAAGGATATAATTAAAATTCATAAAGAAAATGAGGTTTTAAAGACCGGTTCATATAAGCAGCTTTATTCCGCTCCAAATGTTATATCTTACGGTAGATTTAACAGAAATGACGCTGTTATTGTAATTGTAAATAATGGTGAGGATGAGGTCAGAGCCAGAATTCCGGCATGGGAAATCGGACTGGGACTTGATGACGATGTAGAACAGATAATAGCTACCTTCGAAGGTGGATATACAACCAGCAGGGAGGGATATCATCTAAAGGATGGATGGCTTGATATCGGGCTTAGAAAAACATCGGCAATTGTGCTTAGGCGAATGAAGTGGTAAAATGAATTAAAAGAATTTGCTGGGAGGAAACTATGGCAAAAGAGATTAATAACGACGAAAAAGAAAAAATACAGATTAACCGCAGAATGAGAATGTGGAATAAGTATAGAAATTATATTATCGGAGCAGCGGTAGTTTTAGTTATTGCTATAATCTGCACAGTATTAATCAAGAGCTGTGGAAAGGATAAAACCCAGTCTGATAATAAAAATCACAATAAAACAACAGCTACAGAGGAGATGACAACATCAGCGAACATTACAACATCACAGGAGGCCACAACCTCTGTTCCTACAACTGCTGCAGTTCAGCCAACAACACAGGCGCCGGCAGGCGGAACAGTTAAGGTATCGGGAGAAGCTTCAGAGACAGAATATACAAGTGCATCTTCTTATGATGGCGCGGTATTCCTGGGGGATGCAGTAATTAGCGGTATTTCCGGATATGGATATCTTGGGGATGATAAGGTTGTATCCAATAATGGTATGACCTCAGATAAAGCTTTGGATTATGTGGGAGAAATAAAAGGGAAAAATCCATCCAAGGTATATATAATGCTTGGATTAAATGATTTGAATTATGGAACGAGAAGTGGTTCAGACATTGCAGGAAGAATAGAAACTTTAGCATCTTCAATTAAGAGCGAAGTTCCGGGAGCTAAGATATACGTAATTTCGGTGCTTCCAATATCAAAGTCTTTTGAGTCAAGATCTTCAGTGAAGATTACCCAGTCAGGAATTGATGAACTTAACAGCAGTCTTTCCGATAAGGCATCTTCAATGGGAGTCACTTATGTAGATATTGCTGCATGCTTTAAGGATGGAAGCGGATACCTGGGATCTTCATATACTACAGGAGGTTATGATATTAAGAGCGGATATTATCCATTCTTACTTAATTCAATTGCAGAGGTAACAAAGTAATGAATTTCCATGTATTGACGCTTTTTCCGGACATGATAAGAGACGGACTTAATACAAGTATCACAGGCAGGGCAATCAAGGCAGGTATATTGAATATTAATGCTGTAGATATAAGAGATTTTTCAGATAACAAATATATGAAAGTTGATGATTATCCTTACGGGGGCGGAGCAGGAATGGTCATGCAGCCCGGTCCTGTGTGTGATGCTTATGAAAGTGTTGTTTCCCAAATTGGAAAAAAACCAAGAGTTGTATATATGACCCCTCAGGGACACAGGTTTACCCAGTCTATGGCAGAGGAACTGGCAAAAGAGGAAGATTTGGTAATTCTTTGCGGACATTACGAGGGCATAGATGAGAGAGCATTGGAAAATGTGGTTACTGACTATGTATCCATAGGGGATTATGTTCTTACAGGAGGAGAACTTGCCGCAATGGTGGTTATCGACTCGGTTTCCAGACTTGTTCCAGGAGTGCTTAATAATTCAGAGTCAGCAAGGACAGAAAGCTTTTCTGACGGATTGCTGGAATACCCTCAGTATACCAGACCTGTGGAATTCAGGGGCAGCAGAGTTCCGGAGGTGTTACTTTCAGGACATCATGGGAACATAGATGCATGGAGACATGAAAAGTCGTTGGAAAGAACGTCTCAATACAGACCTGATCTTTATGAAAAATATAAAGAAGAACATCCGGAGGAATTCGGGAAAAATTAAAACAAATATTTGTTGACTTCTTGTGCGTTGTTATGATAAACTAACAACTGCTTTGGTTCCGGTGAAATACGGAGGGGAGTTTTCAAAATATGGTTTTAATATGCCTAGATAGCTCAGTCGGTAGAGCAGAGGACTGAAAATCCTCGTGTCACTGGTTCGATTCCGGTTCTAGGCATTTACGGGGTTATTCCTCTATATGCGGGTGTAGTTCAATGGTAGAACACTAGCCTTCCAAGCTAGATACGTGGGTTCGATTCCCATCACCCGCTTTTTTTAATTTAAGACTTATTAAGAGTCTTGCTGTGAATTCAGGTTTAAAAGACCAATTTAATGTTAACTGAAAATATTTCAGAGTTGCGTTATGTTTTTTGCGGATAAAAGGAAGGTGCGGTTTGTATGAGTAAACGTGTCGCGTTTAATGAAGGCAGTGCCGAGGCGGTTATCAATGAATATATGATTATAATAAAAGCTGATAACAGTTTTTATTCATTCATAGGAGGATTGTATAATCAGATATTTACAAGATTCCTGCATCCTGATGATGTGAAAAAACTGGAGTATGCTATTCAGCAATCAGGCAATAAAGATGAGAATGTTGAGATACTCAGGATTAAGGATTGTGATGATGATTATCATCTCATGAGAGTGACAGTCACCGAAGAAGAGAACGTGGAAAGTTCAGAGAAAATGTATCATCTGGTATTTAAGGATGTGGATACCATTTGTGCCCAGAATCAGGTATTAAGAGAGCGCATAGAGTATCAGGCAGAGTATCTTAGCCTTATAGGCAGTGTTATGTTTTCTTATGACATTGATGACGACAAAATGAATGTTTTTATTGCGGGAAACAGTCAGCAGAATCTTAATTTTTTTGAGGGTCCGCTTGAAGAGTGGAAAGCGCTGGAATTAGCTAAGGATGAGTCGGATGAAAACCGGATTAACGATTATGACGGCTTATGCATAGCAATCCGCAGCGGTGAACAAAGTTTTACGAGAAGTGTCAGCCTTAAGCGCAACAGTGAAGGAGAGTCAGAAAGAAAAATATATAAAGGACGCACAATAACTGATTCCAATGGTAAAAAAACGGTAATTGGAATTATTAATACTGTTGGAAAGGAAGATAATGTATCCTATTTTCAATCTGTTCTTACAGAGGAAATAAGAGACCCGGGAACAGATCTTTTTAACAAAAAGGCTACAGAGAATTATGCAAGAAGGCTTATTGACAGAAAGCCTAACCACAGTGTAACCATAGCTATTATTGATGTGGATGATTTTAAATCCATAAATGATACTTATGGCCATATGTTCGGAGATGAAGTGCTTCATAAGGTTGCGGATATTATTAAAAATGCGGTGGGAAACAAGGGCATCTGCGGAAGAATCGGCGGAGATGAAATGTTTCTTGTTATGGAGAAGCTTGAAGATAATGAGTCTATCAGAAGCGTGTTAAGGACAATAAAGAATGATATTGCTTTTTTGTATCATGATGATCCCCGTAACATTAATAAGATTACCTGTTCAATAGGTTCTTCAACATATCCTCAGGATGGAAAGGATTATGATACGCTTTTTAAGATTGCAGACAAGATGCTTTATCTTGCTAAGGAGAGGGGTAAAGACAGATATATTATATTCCACAAGGATTTACATTCTCAGTATATAGAACAAGGGAAAGCTATTGAACAGGATGATGCAGCATTTTACAAATATATGAAGATGAATATTGTCAACGAATTTATTCAGCAGTATATGTTTGGAGATGATGAGGAACGAAGTAATGCATTAAAAAAGCTATCTATTGCATTTGAACTGGATAGTATATTTTTATACGATCAGGAAAAAAAGACAAGGTATGTAATGTACGGAGATGAACCTGTGGGAGAAGACAAGGGTGAGTTTCTGAAACAGGACAATTACATTCATGATTTTAGGGAAGATGGTATTAAGGTAATTGAAAATATCGGATTTTTGGAAAGAAAATCTCCGGGATTTTATAAAGCTTATAAAGAGATGGGGATTGTTCAGGCTATGCAGTTTATAGTGGGGACAAGGTTACATAACAATAATGCCTGCATTATGTCTTTTAACAGAAAAAAGCAGCATTCAAAACTGCCTAATATCGATGCAAATCTTCTTGCAGTTGCAGGAAATGTAATAGGTGAAGATTATTTAAGAAGAAAAAAGCTTGGATAAGTCTGTGTAATACAGATACAAGAAAAAGGTAGAACAATTATGATTAAAGATTATGTTGCACTGGATTTGGAGACTACGGGAGTTAATCCTGCCGGTGACAGAATTATAGAAATCGGAATGATAAAAGTTATAGAGGGTAGAGTTACTGATAAGTACTCTACCCTTATCAATCCGGGATTTAAAATACCGGAACGGGTTCAGGATTTAACACATATTACCAATGAAGATGTTAAAGGAAAACCCAGAATAGAGGATGTTATCGGCGAGGTTATAGCGTTTATCGGTGATTATCCTATAATGGGACACAATGTCATATTTGATTATAGCTTTTTAAAGAAAGCGGCAGTTAATAACGGATATGAATTGGTTTGCAATGGTATTGATACCCTGAAAATGGCAAGGCGGATATATCCGGAACTGGAACATAAAAATCTGGATTATCTATGTAGTTACCTTGGAATTGACCCGGGCAATTCCCACAGGGCATTGGATGATGCCATGAGTTCCAGCAGTATTTACTGGAAAATGTACGAAAAGAAACCTGATGATTCAGGGTTTGAATTTACAAATACACTGGTGTACAGCGTAAAAAAGGACAGCCCTATAACGGCTGCCCAGAAAAAGTATGTCAATGCTCTAATTAAAAAACACAATATAGAATTGGAAATACCGGTGGAGGAGATGACAAAAAGCATGGCATCCAGAACCATTGATAAAATTATTTCCGAATACGGTAAGTAATATTGGGATTAACTATTGCAACTGCCTAATATCATTGATGATTATATCCTTGTTGAGGGAATTAAGTGCGGATGCATAAACTATAAGTTTATCCAGTTTATCCGTTTCTTTCTGACCGGAATATATTAGTGAAAGGTCCGAATAGGTCTGTTTTATGTCACTGCCCACGGATACGGCAAATTCAAGAAACATTTGGGCTGTTTGTATATCACCGGCTTCAATCAGATTATGTCCTATAGTCTGAAGAGATTTTACCAGTTCCGTAAAATTATCATCGTATTCAGTCAGGACGGGGAGATTGGCTACACCATAATTAAGCTTTAAATCTGTATTACTTATTCCTGTAAGATTAACTATTTTTTTCTCTCTTAATGTGCATATTGTTTCATATGCCCGTTTGCAGGAAAAATTATTGTCTGTCAGATTACGAAGGGAAGGATATTTCTCTGTATCTGTGAATTCATAAGGAATTACTATATAGTCAAGCCCGCTCAGGTCTTTTTTCCGAACCCCGTTGGCACGTCGTTCTCTCTCCCAGAATCTATCCAGCTTCTGTTGTTGATTACGGTCACTTTTCTTAATATAAAGTTGAATAAGACAAATTATTATTATAAAATAAGGCAATAGTAGGCGCATGTATATTCCTCGTGCCTGCCACATACATTTTATATTTATGGAGGCATATCATGATTAATTTTAATAACAAAAAGACAAAGAGAATATTCACATCAGTAATTATATTAGTTCTGATTGCTGCAATGGTTATACCTATGGCATTCTCTATGTTCCTGTAAACTACATATGGTACACGAAACATTTGACCTAATCTTTATGTTTCGCAATCACATAGTAGATATTATACAATGAAAAATTTAAGGTAACAAGTTTAACATTTGATGCAGAATGCTCATATATATTGTTTTGGAGAGGTAGGAACATATGAAATCAGGTAAAGTTTCGGATACAATATTATCAAGGTCGGTATTTAAACTGCTTCGCAGAAGAGGGGAGCAAAAGCTCGAAAAGCCATATTTGGGACAGGATGCATCAAGATTTACAGTGGGAGACAGTAATGCAGCACTTTCAAGTGTAGCTTGCGGATATATGGCGGTATACAGGGCGGTTAACAACATATATGCTGCCGGAGGCCGTCCGGTGGGGATTCTTGATTGTGTAATCCTTAATGAGAAAGCAAGGGAAATACGTCTAAAAGAAATTGTGGGAGAACTTGAAAGACAGGCAGCAACTGCAGGAATTCCCATTCTGGGAGGACACACAACAGTCAGTGACAGGGTAAATCAGCCTGTTGTCACAGTTACATCACTGGGGACAGAAAATGTACCGAGACCGAGGGTTAAGCCGGGACAGGATATTGTGGCGGCAAGATGGATAGGAATCAGCGGAGTACGTCAGATTGTTGAAATGAAGCAGGAGGAAATACTGAAAGTATTACCACAGGATGTTATTGATAAGGCCCTTGGAGATGAGAAAGATATGCTTATAGGGGATATAGCAGAAGTGGTAGCAAACAGTGATAACAGTGTCCATATGCATGATGTTTCGGAAGGAGGAATCTTTGCAGCACTGTGGGATATGGCTGAGTCGGGTGGCGCAGGAATTGACGTTGATCTTAGGGCAATCCCCGTAAAACAGGAAATTGTAGAGATATGTGAATTGTTTAATATTAACCCCTACGAACTGGAATCTTTGGGATGTTTGTTGGTGACATCTGATAATGGATGTGATATAGTTAAACTGTTAAACGCCTATGGAATTAAAGCGTCAGTAATAGGCAAAGTTACAGAGGGTAAACAGAAAATAATCCGCTGTAATGACGAAATAAGATTTATGGATTTACCTAAACAGGATGAGATATATAAATTATTTGGAAAGGGTGCAACATTATGAGAGAAAAAATCCTTAACATGCTGGAGAATAACGGAAGAATTGATCTTAAAGATATGGCGGTTATGCTTGGAATGCAGGAGGCGGAAGTCGCCAATGAGATAGCGGACATGGAGAAGGAACACGTTATATGCGGATATAACACTCTTATAAATTGGGATAAAACAACAGAAGATAAGGTTACAGCCCTTATTGAAGTTAAGGTGACACCACAGAGAGGCCTTGGGTTTGATAGTATCGCAGAAAGAATTTATCAGTATGATGAGGTTACATCGGTTTATCTTATGTCAGGAGGTTTTGATTTTACCGTAATTATCGAAGGAAAGACAATGAAAGCCGTTGCTCAGTTTGTTTCTACAAAGTTATCACCTCTCGATTCTGTCCTTAGTACTTCAACACATTTTGTATTAAAGAAGTATAAGGATTATGGAATTGTTCTGGAGTCAGATGAAAAGGATGAAAGGATGCTTGTAACGCCATGAGAAATGCTTTATCCAAAAAAATAGTTGATATTCAACCATCGGGAATAAGAAAATTCTTTGATGTTGTTAATGAGATGCCGGATGCGATTTCATTGGGAGTTGGAGAACCGGATTTTGATACACCGTGGAATGTGCGGGAAGAAGGTATCTATTCACTGGAAAAAGGTAGGACATTTTACACCTCCAATGCAGGACTTATGGAACTTAGACAGGAGATTTGTAATTATGTTCACAGAAAGTATGGAGTTGTTTATGACCCGGCAGGAGAGACCCTGGTTACGGTAGGGGGAAGTGAGGCTATTGATATTGCCCTTAGATGTATGGTGGACCCGGGGGATGAGGTTCTTATACCACAGCCAAGTTATGTGTCATATCTTCCCTGTGCCATCATGGCGGATGCCACGCCTGTTATTATCAATCTTAAGGCGGAAAATGAGTTTAAACTTACAAAGGAACAGTTGGAAGAGAGTATAACCGATAAGACAAAAATTTTAGTTTTGCCATTCCCTAATAACCCCACAGGTGCTATAATGACTAAAGAAGAACTTGAAGAGATAGTACCGGTTATAATTGAACACGATTTATATGTAATTTCAGATGAAATATATGCTGAACTTACATACGGAGGAAGAAGACACTGCTCTATAGCAAGTCTTCCGGGAATGAGGGAAAGAACCGTTACAATTAACGGATTTTCCAAAGCTTTTGCCATGACAGGGTGGAGGCTTGGTTATGCCTGCGGACCGAAAGAGATTATAAGCCAGATGACGAAACTTCATCAGTTTGCAATCATGTGTGCGCCGACCACCAGTCAGTTTGCCGCAGTTGAAGCCTTGAAGAACTGCGATACAGAGGTGGAGAAGATGGTGGAAGCTTATGATTGCAGAAGAAGATTTTTAGTTAACGCTTTCAAGGAGATGGACATTGAGTGTTTTGAACCATTCGGAGCGTTTTACATATTTCCTTCCATTAAGAAGTTTGGAATGACTTCGGAAGAATTTGCAACAAGGTTGCTTGAAGAACAGAAATTAGCTGTTGTGCCGGGTACGGCATTTGGTGATAGCGGCGAGGGATTTGTAAGAATATCCTATGCTTATTCTATAGAGAATTTAAAAACAGGCTTACAAAGGATACAACAGTTTATTAACAAACTATAAGAACTCCGAGGAGGTAATTTATGGCTGAAATCAACGTAGAATGCATCAATCCATTTTTAATGGCGGCCACAAGTATTATGAAGGATGCCTGTCAGACAGAAATGAAAATTGGCAAACCATATGTTAAGACAACTGAATTTGAGCAGGATTCCGTCATTATTATGATTGGTGTTACAGGAGAGATGAGAGGTCAGGTGATTATCGCTCTTGGCTATGAAAAGGCTCTTGAGATAGCATCTAAGATGATGATGGGTATGCCTGTTAATGAGTTGGATGAAATGGCTACAAGTGCTATTAGTGAGTTGGGTAACATGATTATGGGTAATGCTGCAACCATTCTTTCAACCAAAGGTATTGGCATAGATATTACACCACCAACATTGTGTCGTGGTGCTATGAAGATTTCTCAATCATATACTAAGAATATATGCATTCCTCTTAGTGTTGAGGGTGACATTACTATGGAACTTGACATAGCAGTAAAGAGTGAAGGTTAATTATGCTTAATATTGTATTACATGAGCCGGAGATGCCGGCGAATACCGGTAATATCGGAAGAACCTGTGTTGCTGCAGGGGCACGGTTGCACCTTATTGAACCTCTGGGCTTCCTTTTGAATGAAAAGATGCTAAAAAGAGCAGGACTTGATTACTGGGATAAACTTGATGTAACTGTTTACAGAGACTATGAGGATTTTCTTGAAAGAAATCCCGGCGCAAAAATATATATGGCAACAACAAAAGCACACCACACATACACTGAGGTCACCTATGAGGATGACTGCTACATTATGTTTGGAAAGGAAAGTGCAGGAATTCCCGAGGAAATTCTGGTTGATCATGAAGATACATGCGTCAGAATTCCTATGATAGGAGATATAAGGTCTCTTAACTTATCGAATTCTGTTGCAATTGTGCTCTATGAAGCCTTGCGCCAGCAAAACTTTGCCCATATGAATCTTGAAGGGCATCTCCATAATATGGAGTGGAAGAATTAAACTAATTATAATTTTCTAATTATCATCTTTGGCAAGAGGAAGGGTGAATATAAATTCCGTTCCTACATTTGTTGTGCTTATAACATCAATATGTTCGTCATGAGCTTGTATTATTTCTTTTGTAATGGAAAGCCCCAGACCGGACCCCTTCTTATCTTTGCCTCGTGAAGAGTCTGATTTGTAAAATCTGTCCCATATTTTATCAATATCATCTTTAGGGATTCCTATACCCGTATCTTTTATTGAAATCTGGGCTTTATCGCCTTTTTCCTTAACAGTAACGTATATTATAGAATTTTCATGGCTGAATTTAATGGCATTATCAATGAGATTATATATAACCTGCTGGATTTTTCCCTTATCAGCTTTAACATTTTCTGTACTTCCTGCAAAGGCAAGACTAAACTTTATTTTCTTCTTCTTGCAATTGCCTTCCATGGTTTCTATGGTGTGTTTAATAATTGAATTAATGTCAAATACGGATAATTCCAGATGTACCGTTTTAGGGTCAAGTTCATTGAGGGTAAGAATGTTGCTGGTAAGTCGTGTAAGACGATCCGTTTCAAATAAGACAATGTTAATATATTTGTTAATCATTTCAGGTGGTATGGTTTCATCCTGTATGGCTTCAAGATACCCTTTAATGGAAGTGAGGGGAGAGCGGAAGTCATGGGAAATATTAGATAAAAATTTCTGCTGGTATTGATCCATCTCATTAAGCTTTGCTGCCATATAATCAAGGGATATTGCCAGCTTTCCTATCTCATCATTATGTCTTGAATTGATTCTGTATGAAAGATTACCTTTGCCGTATTCATTAGTGGCTTTTGTAAGTTCGTTGATTGGTATATGTATGTAAATAAAATACAGAGCCAGAAATGACAGGGACAACAGACATACAATGGCCAGAGTTAAATAGTTTGTGTTGAAAGTGAGATATACCCTGTTTTCAATCACGCTGGCAGGCATATTAATAACCACATAACCTCTCAAAATGTAATTCTTGTTGATTGGTGAATAGACACTTAATACATTTTCATTAAAAACACCATAAAAATCGCTGAATTGTGAATGCTTACCGTTAAGGTTGGAATAGTCAAAATCATCAATGGTATAAAGAATATTATCATCTGACGGGGTTCCTTTAAAACCTGTATCAAGCAGAACATCACCGGTTGGGTCAATGAACATGATACGGGTGTCATTAAGCTTTGAAATGGTTTCAAGCTGGGCATTTATAGTTGATAAATGTTCAGATGAAAAATAGTCTTTACCATATCTTTTTGATATATCGTTAGCCTGAGAATAGAGAGCATCTGAATATGACTGATATACTTTTTTATAATCAATTCTGTAACATATAAATGAAACAGCTATAAAGCCAATAATTGCAACGCTTATATAGACTGCGATGAATTTTGACAGCATATTTGACTTCATGGTACATAACCCTTCCTGATAAACAATTGTTACTTTGAAACAAATTTATAACCAATACCCCAGACTGTCTCAATAGCCCAGTGTTCATGATCTTTTATTTTTTCACGAATACGCTTGATGTGAACGTCCACAGTTCTTGTGTCTCCGATATAGTCATAACCCCATATATTATCCAGAAGCTGTTCTCTTGTAAATACCTGATTTGGAGAGGCTGAGATGAAGTATAAAAGTTCAATCTCTTTTGGAGCCATCTCCAGCGTTTCCCCATAGTAAGTTACAGAATAATTATCCAGATTTATAATAAGGTCAGGATAAGAGATGCAGCGTGATGAACCGGAATCTGACCCGTTTGAATGAGGAAGGCGGTATCTTCTGAGAACGGCCTTAACACGCGCTACGAGCTCCTTAGTATCAAAAGGTTTAATCATATAATCATCGGCGCCAAGTTCTAACCCAAGGACTTTGTCAAAGGTTTCGCCTTTTGCAGACAGCATTATTATAGGAACGTCGTTAATCTTTCTTATTTCTCGACATACCTGATATCCGTCCATTCCGGGAAGCATAAGATCCAACAGAATAAGATTTGGCTTGAACTTTGGCAGAACCTCAAGAGCATTTTCGCCATCGTAAACAATCTTCGTTTCAAAACATTCCTTGGTCAGATACAGAGAGATTAACTCAGCTATATTTTCATCATCATCAACAATTAATATTCTTTGTTTAGCAGCCATATATTCCTCCTCTTGTTTTTATTTAAATTCCACAATAGTGACACCTTCACCGCCTTCGCCAATCTGGCCGAGACGGAAATCTTTAATATATGATATACCACGAAGATAAGAGGTTATACCGCTTCTAAGGGCACCGGTGCCTTTGCCGTGAACAATTCTTACCTGTGGAAGTTTTGCTATATAAGCGTCGTCCAGATATTTATCCAGGACTGCCACCGCTTCATCTACGGTGTAACCTAACAGATTAATTTCTGTTGACACCTGTGAAGATTTGGACATCTTGATTTTGCCGGAGCCCCCGGTTCCCTTTGAAGACTTTGGCTCTTCCGGATCTTTATAACCGGTGAGGATGGCAAGATTCTTAATATCCATTTTGGTTGAAAGACTTCCCACCTGAACAGATACTTGATTTTTGGACTTATGGACAGATGAAACAGTACCTACAACATTCATGGTAAGAACCTTTACATGCATTCCCTCTTTAAACTCAGAAATATCATGAGCTTTGTGAGAGGTTACTTTCGAAGGTTCAACCTTGAGCTTTTCCTGTTTTTTGTTCATCTTCTCACGAATATCACTGCGGTGCTTTTCCAATTCCTTAACGGTCAGACCGTGTTTATTCATGGCATTAATAGTTTTATCCGCGTAATCCTTAGCATCCTTAAGAATAAGAGCAGCTTCTTCGTTAGCTTTTCTTATTATGCTTTCTTTCTTTTCATCAATGCGCTGGGATTTTGTCTGAAGTTCGGATTTTAACTTCGCAATTTCCGCCTTATAAGACTGAATTTCTTCTCGCTCTTTTTCAATGGTAATACGACTGTGTTCCAGATCAGAAACAAGATCCTCAAAACGTACGTCTTCAGAATTAAGGCGTCTGGTGGCATCTTCTATAATATCGTCAGAAAGACCAAGCTTTTTAGATATGGCAAATGCGTTGCTCTTTCCCGGAATTCCGATAAGAAGCCTATAAGTTGGTTTTAAAGATTCTACATCAAATTCACAGCAGGCATTGCAGACTCCCTCTGTTGTAAGGGCGTATACCTTAATTTCGCTGTAGTGGGTAGTTGCTATGGTGGTAACTTTCCGCTTAAAAAGATTATCAAGGATGGAAATTGCCAGTGCAGCACCTTCTGTAGGGTCGGTTCCTGCACCAATCTCATCAAACAGAATAAGACTTTTATTATCAGCCTGTTCCAAAATCTTGACGGTATTAGTCATGTGTGAACTGAATGTACTTAAACTTTGTTCAATACTTTGTTCGTCTCCTATATCGGCAAATATTTCATTAAATACCGCTATATCCGAGTGGTCCAGAGCAGGGATATTAAGCCCTGACTGAGCCATTAAAGTAAGGAGCCCCACAGTCTTTAAACATACGGTTTTACCACCGGTGTTGGGACCGGTAATAATAAGCAGTTGAAAATCTTTACCAATATAAATATCAGTGGGAACAACTGTATGTTCATCAATTAACGGATGGCGTCCCTTCTTAATATTAATTATGTTATTGTCATTCATTACAGGTCTGCTACAGTGAAAATGTCTTGACAACAGAGCTTTGGCAAACACAAAATCAAGTTTTGTCAACAGTTCATAATTTGTGAGAAGCTGGTCTGTATATTCGGCAGCTTTTGCACTTAAATCAGACAGAATGACTTCAATCTCAGCTTCCTCCGCAAGTTCCAGTTCCCGGATGTCATTGTTCAGTTTAACAACGGCAGCAGGCTCGATAAACAAGGTTGCACCTGTTTGTGACTGATCGTGAACCATACCTGGGAAAGAAGATTTGTATTCAGCCTTGACGGGAACACAGAAACGTCCCTGTCTCGTCGTGATTACATAATCCTGAAGATAAGTTCTCAAGGAAGGTGAGTTGATAATCTTATTAAGTTCTGTGTGAATTCTGTCTCCCGCAAGATTCTTCTTTCGCCTTATATCCCTTAAAGTTGAACTGGCATCATCGCTTATTTCGTCTTCTGAAATAATACATTTTTTGATGCTGTTAAGAAGTAAAGTTACCGGATCTAACGTATCAATAACAGATGTGAGGGAGTCCTGTCTGTACTCGTAATAATTCTTAGTGTGTGCACAACATTCCAACACTGATGCAATGTTAAGCAATTCCTTTGCATTGAGGGAACTGCCTACCTTAAGTCTTGCTATGGAACTGCGGATATCTTTGATGCCGGAGAAGTCTATGCTTCCCTTCTGGTAAATTCTTGAAAGAGCATCATTGGTTTCATCAAGACATAAGTTGATTTCATTAATATCTGTCATGGGTTCAAGTTTATGAAGCATATCCTTGGCACCGTCAGAGCATCCGAAAGAAATAAGTTTATCTATTATTTTATTAAATTCCAAAGTGGAAAAAGCTTTTTTATTCAAAATTAACCTCATTCCGTCATGCGACTTATATAAAAATGTACATAATACAGTTACATTTTACAGTATTTGCTTAAAAAAAACCACATGGGAAGATAATAATTTACATCTATGACATAAATTGTTCATAATAATACTGTACACTCTAAAGGTGTATATTGAGATAAAACTGATTATATGAGGTTAAACATGGAAGATAAGAAGCATGAAAAAATAAATCAGGAAAACATAAAAGAAGAAAATATAAATAAAGAAAATATAAATAATGTAAATAAAGAAAATGAGGAATATTCCCTTTATACGGAGAAAATTATTCCAAGTACCAGAGTTAAGTATAGAAAAATAATATCATTTGCAAAATTTGTGCTGTTTATCATTGTATCAATGGTGGTGCTGGTAGTTACGGATATATATATCGTCCCTGTGGCAGAGAAATATCTTTTTGTGAAGAAAGAAAGTGAAGATGTAATTGAATTTCAGAAGGACGAATATGAATTGGCAGATGAGGGTGAGACCAGGGATGATGGATTCATAACGGCAGAAGACCTTAAAAGGGATTATGATACGGTGATGAATATGTTAAGGCAGAAGGTTGATGGCGCCCAAAAATGCATTGTAACAGTGGAAGACAGGGAAATCGGCACGGATTATGAAGCTTACCTGGAAAACCAGAATAATAATCTGTCTACCAGCGGGCTGATTGTAGGACATATCAATTCAAGATACCTTATACTTACATCTAAAAAATTTACTGATAAAAGTCCGAAGCTTGTTGTGAAATTCTCGGGAGAAGAAGAAATTATGGCTTCTTTTGTGTGCTCAGACAAGGATACAGGAATAAGCATTATAAGTATCAATGATGGGGGAATTGACGAAGAGGTGAAGAAATCTCTGGATATTGCCATAATGGATAATTCCTATAAGCTGCAAAAGGGTGATTTGGTTATTGCAGCGGGAAAAATGTATGGTTCTAACAGAGCAGTGGATTACGGCACAGTAACTAATATTACTTCCATTAATGGTTTGGATAACAGTTATGAGTTAATAGATACCAATCTTAATAAGATGGAGGATGATTTTGTATTTTTGTTCAATTCTCTGGGTAATGTAGTGGGGATAACTGCTGAGTCAGATGTAACGGAAACTACATTGAAGGCGCTGGGAATTTCAGATTTGAAGTCCATAATTGAAAAAATGATAAATCAGCAGGTGACAATGTATTTTGGTATAAAGGGACAAAATGTTACCAGTGAATTATCTGATAAATACGGATTGCCTACAGGCATATACATTTCCGAGATTGAGAGAGATTCTCCTGCATATCAGGCAGGACTTCAGCCGGGAGATGTAATTACGGCAGTGGATCACGGAACTATTTTGACAATTCAGTCATTTAGTGAGAAACTATACAGGTGCGTTGATGGTCAGACCATGAACGTTTCGGTTAAGAGACAGGGCAAGGAAGGATATATTAATGTATCTTTTGATGTCATTGTAAGAACCCGGATGGATTAGTATTTCAGATAATAATGATGAAAAGGGGAAGTTATGCGTTATATAGAAACATTTAAAGACGGAGACAGAATCTCGGATGTGTATCTTTGTAAATCAAAGTCTACGGCTTTAACCAAAACAGGCAAAGAATATGAGAATGTAATACTTATAGATAAGACCGGTCAGATAGATTCCAAGATATGGGATGTTAATTCCGGGGGAATAGGAGATTTTGACGTTAACGACTATGTTGCTGTTACGGGACAGGTAGTAAGTTATAACGGTGCTTTGCAATTTAAAATCGAGAGGATTCGTATTGCATCAAAGGATGAATATATACAGTCGGATTATATTCCTTCTTCAAGATATGATATTGATGAGATGTATGCTGAATTGACAGGTTATATAAACAGTATTACCAATACATATATGAATTGTCTCCTTAAAGCATTTTTTGCGGAAGATGAGGAGTTTATCACAAAATTTAAAAATGTTTCTGCGGCAAAGACAGTTCATCATGGATTCTCAGGAGGCTTGTTGGAGCACAGTTTAAGCGTAACAAGATTATGCAGTAAAATAAGTGATAATTATTCATATCTTAACAGAGATTTACTTCTGACATGTGCAATGCTTCATGATGTGGGAAAAGTGAGGGAATTGTCGGAGTTTCCAAGAAATGATTACACGGATGAGGGTAATTTCATAGGTCATATTGTGATGGGATACGAGATGATTATGGAAAAAATAAAAACAATAGAAGATTTTCCTGCAATACTTGCCAGTGAAATCGGACACTGCATATTGTCTCATCACGGGGAATTGGAATATGGGTCTCCTAAAAAACCGGCCATAGCAGAAGCAGTAGCTCTCTCCATGGCAGACAATATGGATGCAAAGCTGGAGACATTAAGGGAAGCCTTTGAGTCTAAAGACAGTAATGACTGGTTAGGATTTAACAGATGGCTTGATTCTAACATTAGGAGAACCACAATCTGACAGTATGAGAATGGAGAAAATATGATATTTAACAAAGACGATATTGTAACACTGACAATAGATGATTGCGGAACATCCGGGGAAGGTATCGGCAAGGTTGACGGATATACTCTTTTTGTTAAAGATGCCATAATCGGAGATGTTATAAAAGCAAAAATCATAAAGGCAAAGAAGAGTTATGGGTATGGTCGTCTGATGGAAATAATAAAACCATCAAAGGACAGAGTAAAGCCTGAATGCCCGGTATCAAGACAGTGTGGCGGATGTCAGATACTTGAGATGTCTTATGAAGCCCAGTTAATATATAAATATAATCTTGTAAAAGGTAATATAGAAAGAATTGGCGGAATCTCAGATTATGAGCTTCTGCCTGTTTTAGGTATGGAGAAACCTTACAGGTACAGAAACAAGGCCCAGTATCCGGTGGGAATGGATAAGAACGGAAATATTGTAACCGGATTTTATGCCGGAAGGACACACTCCATAATAGAATGTAACGATTGTCTTATTGGCTCAGAAAAGAACAGTGCTATTCTTGAGACAATAAAAAATTGGATGAAGAAGTGTAATATTGAACCTTATAACGAGAAGACCGGAAGTGGTCTTGTGCGTCATATTCTTGTAAGAACGGGATATCACACTGATGAGTGCATGGTGTGCGTAGTGGTTAACAGTGATGATATTGATAAAAAGGCAGCAGAAATTCTTGTAGATATGCTGGTTAAGCTGAGAAGCAGGAATATAAATATTCAGTCGGTTGTTGCCAACACCAATAAGGAAAATACTAACGTCATACTTGGAAAGAAATGCGAAACATTGTATGGAAGAGGATATATAGAGGATTATATCGGGAACATAAAATATCAGATATCTCCACTTTCATTTTTTCAGGTTAACCCGGCCCAGACAGAAGTACTTTATGGGAAGGCTTTGGAATTTGCAGGACTTACCGGAAGTGAAACAGTGTGGGACATGTATTGCGGAATAGGAACAATATCCTTATTTCTCGCCCGGAAAGCAAGAAAAGTGTATGGGGTGGAAATTGTTCCTCAGGCAATAGAAGATGCAAGAAATAATGCAAAGATTAATGGAATTGAAAATGCGGAATTTTTTGTGGGGAAGGCAGAAGAGGTGGTTCCCGCATTTTATGATGAAATGAAAATGAAGGCAGCTGCCGGAGATGAAGATGCCGAAAGGAGTATTCATCCGGATGTAGTGGTAGTGGACCCTCCAAGAAAAGGCTGCGACCAAATTTTGCTTAGTACAATAGCGGATATGCAGCCTTTAAGGATAGTGTACGTAAGCTGCGACAGTGCCACCCTTGCAAGGGATTTGGCTATTCTTGAAGAAGAGGGCTATAAAACTGTGAAAGTCCAGCCTGTAGACCAGTTTGCACATACGGTGCATGTGGAGTGCGTGACATTACTCCAAAGGAAAGATACCTGAAACTCCTTGAAT
>JBJEMF010000140.1:0-27277 GCA_051879535.1 Lachnospira sp.
GCTTTCTCAACATATATACCATCCTGGAACCATAAAACAAGATTATCACAAGTTTTTACGCACTCTTCCCTGCGGCCTGTCTTATAGTAGAGCTTTGCCAGCTCATACATATACTTCTCGTCTATTTCCTGCTCTTTATATTCCTCCAATATCTCAACCAGCTCGTTATCTGATGCCTTCTCAGCTCTTCTGAGATCATACAGAAGAATATATTTATTAACGTCATGAGCTGAAATCTTGGCATATTCATCATAAAGCTCATGGGCATTTTCAAAATCTCCAACCTTTATGAAGAATTCAGTAAGTTTATATACCAGTTTTCTTCCTCCGAGATTACGGTTGTAAGCTAAGATTGCCATATCTCTGGCCTCCTCATAATCTCCGGCGGCTTCCTGCACATTAATTATTGTTGCAAGAGTTGCCCAATCCTTTACCTTATTCCAGCTCATTGTCTTTGCTATGGCTGATGCTTCTTTATATTCCTTCTTAGCTGCCAGTTTTTTTATCTGTTCCAGCTTTATATTAAACTCATATTTATCCACTTTTAGGACCTCCACCTTTTCTATGAATTAACCTCTCATATCACAGTGTAATCTCCATACATACACGCTATAAGTTTATCACAGCAAAACATCATTGTAAACTTTTCTTACTTAATCACATATTGGAAAAATCAAATACAGCCTGCTCATAATCCATTCTGGTATATTCCAGTTCAGATTCCTTGGTGTTGCTGTAATAATCAACTACCACCGTCTGCTGCCTGTTATCTGCCAGTTTCTGTCCAAGAATATAATTCACATCAAATCTTCCTGTTATGGCAGGTGTTGCCCCTCTTGCAGGTACAATAAGCTGTACGTGATTAGTCGCAAGAAGTTTAAATATAGGCTCCCATATATATATATCTTTTGCAGCTCCAAAAGGATTATCAATAAAAATTGTTTTTCCTACAACTCCACCATCAAGATTAACAGCATTCATATTAGATATATAATTAATGACAGCTATTAAAAACTGAATATATATACCCTGGGACTGACCTGTTGAGCCTACTGCCTCCTCATATCTTAAGTACCGGCTCTGATCCTTAATTCTTTCTCTCTTGTACAGATTAATCCTGATTGAATTCATATCCGTTACAATAACAGAGAATAAACGTTTCCATGTAAGCCTGTTTCTTATATACTTAAGCCTTTCCTGAGTGTCTTTAAAGCTCTCGGCAAAAACTATTGTCTCATCAATATATGACGCCATTCTCTCCTTGTAGAGCTCTTCCTTTACATAAGGAATCTGCAGCCCGATAATTGATATCTGCTCATTATCAAGGGTAATATTTGAAATTTTAGGAAGTCTGTCCAATTCAGTTTTTATATTACAGCATATCTGAATACATCTATTTTCAAAATTATCCTTAATACGCTCCATATCTTCAATGCCCTTACGGATTCTGCTCTTTTCCAACTCAATAAATGTGTTGGTTTCCGTAAGGGATTTGATAAGCATCTCCGTTTTTTCCACATTTTCCGGAAAACTCATGGAAATCTTAATCTCTGCTGCCAAATCCGATGCATCAAATCCTGTAAGCAAATCTATAAGCTTCTGTTTATTCTTTGTAAATTCTTCTGTCTTTTTGTATTCAAGCTTGATTAAAGATGAGTAATCTTTAGAAACCGCCTCATAATCAGAAAGCTTTACATCTTTGGAAATCACCGTTTCATCTGTGATTTCGTCCATGACTTCCATTCCGGCATCCCTGACAATTCTCTCCAGATCTCTCTCCCATAAGAGAAGTTCCCTGAGAGTGTCGGCAATTGCTTTCTTTCTGGAATCCTGTGCCTTAATATTTTCCTCAAGTTTCTTTATTAACACCTTATGCTGTTGGATAAAGCTCTCCGGATTATCACAGTCAAACTCCCGGTACTCCCCATACTTTTCCTCAATCTGATTAATTCCATGAGCAATACTACCTTCAAGCCTGTTGTAAAGTGCCTCCTGTGACTCCAACTCCTTATCATCACTTTCATAAGCATTCAGAAGTGCTGTCAATTCCGCCTTAACTTCCCTTAATATTCTGCCTTCTGTCTTTGAAAGCTCGCCTTTTTCAAACATTGTCTTAACAGCTTCAAAATCACAGTCTCTGTATTCAATGGATTCTTTGCACTTAATCATGGATGATTTAAGGTAATTTAAAAGTGCTTCCTTATCTGCCACATCCGAATTTCTTCCGGCAAGTGCACTCTTTAATCCGAAGAACCTTCCTGATATTCCCTCACTGTCATCTGCATACTCTAACAGCTTGGCATGGACTTCCACAGACTCATCATAATAAGGTGCATAATCATTTTCCCATGAGGATTTAATCTTATTCAAGCCATCTTCGATAGATTGCGCGTAATTAACCGCTTCTGCATACTCCCTTGATAAGCTGTTATATTTATCCTCAAGCTCGTCTTTCAATGCCTGGGCTTTCTGCCTCTTAATGTCCGATTCTTTCAAATCTTTGTAAGCCTGCGTAAGCTTCTCATTAAGCTTTGATGCCTGACTTAATCCGTCAAACTGCCTTTCCCCTTGATTTTTCTTTGTTTCCAGATTACTTATTTCATAATCCTGATTGTTTCTTATATCACTAAGGCTTTTAAGTTCTTCCTCACAATCAAGAATAATCTGATTTTCTTCCTGTATACGGTTTTCTATCTCCTTAATGGTCCCGCTTAAATCTGCACTTTTATAAACCGCATTATACTGCAGAACAAATGTATAGTCAGACCATACCAGTTTCATCCTGTCATCACATTTTTCAAGAGAAGCAGTGGCAGTTTCAAGTTCTTCTTTAGCCAGCTTTATCTCCGTTTCAAGTCTTGCATCGTCCCTCAGAAAATTCATATCTTTAAGTCCGAACACAATAAGGTCCTTATTGACTTCCAGCTTGGTATCATAAAGCACCTGTTCGCTTATAACAGGATATACATTGGCCCCACGTCCGTAATTTCCTATGGTTTCATCAGCTTTCACCCTGTCAAAATCATTTTTAATGATAAATCCATACTCAACAAAAGGTGCTCTTTTTAAGACATCTCTCTTCTGTCCCGGGTTGAGTTCCCTGAACCATTCATGTCCTTCTACCACATCATCGCCGTATACTGAAACAAGATAATCCTTAAACTTATCTCTCTCCTTGTCCTTGCACACATAAGTCCCTTCTTTGGCATTACTTATGAATGATTCAAGGCTGCTTACCTCATGATAAATTTCATCATAATCTTTTTCCATGCGGCGGTAAGCGTCAAGAATCACCTTATCTAGCCCATTGCCCGGCTCCGCTCCGTATACCGAAACAATCTGCTCCATCTTTTTTGTATTGTCCTTGCTGCTTATGTTATTTTCCTTTAGTTTTTCAGCCTGATTTTTAAGCATGTCAATGCATATTTGTGCTGCATTTATTTTTTCATTACATCTGCTTATGCTTCTGATTGTCTCATCTTTCCTTGACAGAGCTTTATCAAGTCCCTCTTTAAGTTCATCAATCTCAGCTTTTACAGACATCATATCCTCATGGGCATTATCCGCAACAAGAATTCCATACTCTGATGTTAAAACATTAAGTTCCTTTTCCAGGTTCTTAATACTCTCCTCTATATGCTCCTTAAAACCTGACAACAATGCCCACTGGGTCTGTGCCTGTTCCATTTCTGACTTGGCGTCTTCCATGGAAACCTTGCTTCTTACAACATTGTTATCAGCAATTGCTTTCTTTTCTTCCCCGCTTCTTAAATCCCTGTCATAAATCTCCTTATAAAGCTTTGCCAAAGACTTAAGTTCCCCGGTTATATCATCTTCCTGCCTTAACCGGTTATCCAGGGCCACCGATATTTCTTTATATGATTTTTCGTAGGAAATATAATCATCATAATCATTGGCTGATTCCAGCAATGCAATCTTCTTTTTTAATTCCTCAATGCTCCTGCCCTTCTGTTCTTTCTTCTTCTCTGTTTCCTGTACAAGAGCTTCCATTCCGGCAAGAGACTTCTTCTCAAGCATAATTTCAGCTACAGCTATAGCCTCCTTCTCCCTGAAGAGCTCTCCGGTCATTTTATCCTTTAACTGCTCCAGTTTTGATGCTTCCTCTTCTTTATCCTTGCAGGCTGCTTTGGCAGCAATGAGAAGATTATATAACTGCTTTTGAAGACTTTCTTTTCTTTCATAAAATTCTCTAAAAGTATCAATATATTCCTTAAAATTATCTATAGCCGCAATCTGACTGTCATAAGAACTTATCTGGTTGTGTTTCCTTGAAAGTTCAATAAGTTTATCCTTAATATCAAGTAAAGTCTTTGCCATTCTGCCTTCATCATTATCTACTGAAAGCCTGTTATTGTAAGATTTCTGAATAATCTCCTCTATAAAGAGATCTTCCACTACCTTGCGGCTGGTCTTGTAATTAGACTCAAAATATGTTCTCACATGTCCTTCTGTCTTATTAATTCCCCTTACAATTTCCCATGCACTTTCAAATATTCCGTAACGACTTATAAAGGTCTGGTAATCTCCCTTTCTGTCGAATATCTGAACCTTCACGTTGAAATCTTTTTTCTCCAGATCTCTGAGGTAAGACTTTAAACCATTGTAGGTTATTCTCTCTCCATTTGAGGACAGAGGTATATTTTTTATATCGTTATCACCAAATTCCCTGTAAAAAATACAGTAATTAAAATATTCCACACCGGCGCCGGAACCTGCAGCTGCTGCGCTTAATTCTTCCTCGTCTTCAGACTGTCTTCCCTTTCTTGCACAGAATCCGGTTGTCATATATTTAAAACCATCCTTCTGATAGCATGAATCCAGCTTCCACTCCACCAGTGAATGAATGCAGGTATTGCCGCTGCCCTGGCGGAAAAGCTTTTCAATAGGCTGTTTCTCGTCAAGGGTACAATTAGGTATCATATTCTGTAAAAGAAGCAGCATAAGTAAACTCTTACCACCACCATTGGCAAGATCATATATTGTATTCTTGCAGTTAAAACGCATTATAAAATCGTCATAAAACTGTGTACCAAAATTGTATTTAACATTGTTAACCCTGATTCTGTTAATCTGTGGCATTGTTACCTCCATTCATCAGTTGTGCAAAACGTCCCTTATAGTCATCGAAATAATTCTCTATCAGGCTCCTGAAACGGTCTGTAGGATAAAATCTGGATGATGATTCCATTAAAAGTTTCTGGGAAACAAGGAAATTAAGTACTGTCTTTACAAAACCCGACTTGGAATTCCTTGCTGCTCTCAACCCTGACTGGTCTTCCACAGTAGTCACCGGAAGCTCATCCCAGCTTAACGCAATCTGCTTAAAACTGTTCTCTTCTATATCATCCATTATAAGTCCCTGGGTTCTGTCTATAATTCCCACCGTAGATTTATCAACACTGTTTATGACATCCTCAACCCTGATAAACTCCGCATAGGTAGAACTCATGGTGTCTGAGTAAAATTCCGTAATTATATTGTATATAACAAAATATGCAAGGTATAACTCCTTATTAACCTTAAGACCCATTTCCTTGCGCAATTCTTCATTGGAATAGCCAAATACCCTGTTGTTATCCCCTGTACTCACATAAAGACCATTGTTATATTCATAAATGTTAAGATTAAACTTTTTCAGGGACATATGAACGATATCGTACACCTCAGCATTGGTATTATACTCCTGATAAAGAGCGGAATTGCTCCCCGATTCGTTAATATCTTCCCCCATAATAAGCTTTGATACTATATCCAAAGCTCTGTCAAGATTTCTGTTTTCCATAAGTACCTACACCTCTAAACCACCATGAACTCCACGTTAGTAACTTCAATATTCTCGGAAATTTGTATTCTGTCATCCCCCATTTTGTTAATGGAAAATGTTACCTTATCCTTTCCTGCGAAGCCATCCTTTAAAATATCATCCAGAAAAGAATCAGACTTCATCCCTTCTCCACCAATTACATATTCATTCTTCTGACACAGATTAACAAAGAAGGAATAATAATCCCCGTTTCTGAGTATTGATTCTCCGTAAGCCTTGCTCATAAGCTCATTAAACTGCTTCAATGTAATCATGTCCGATTTTTTCAAACACTCCAGAAGATTACTCATGACAAATATATAGTTATCATGGATTCTCTTATCCTCTATCTCATCATCAAATATTATTTCTTCCGGTTTATCCGTGCTCACCTGTTCCTTCTTCTCGTATCTCTCCGGCTTTACTGTAAGAGCATCATCTATTACAGTAACATTAAATGTTTTCCTGATATTAGGCTTAAATAAAGGATTAAGAAGATATACCAAAGCGTCCGCATTATCCAGTTTAATCATATCAGAAAGCGCTGTGGTGAAATCCATGTGGTTTCTCAATCTTCCCAATTTAGCTTTTCTCACAGCTTCGTCCGTCATTTTCTGCATATCGGTACAATCTCGAAGAAGCTCTGAATGTCTGTTCATAGCCACCTTTAACTGATTTTCCAGATTATGTATCTCGTTGACGGTTTTATAGTAGCTTTCTGTTGCTGTTGCAGAACCCTCCAGCTTTTCAATAGCCTTTGTAATGAGGTCAGTATTTTTCTTAAATAATCTTTCCTCATCCTCAAACCACTTCATACCGGTTCTTACAAATTCTTCATAAGCCTCAATTCCTGCAAATACATCTCCTGCAAGTATGGTAAGCACTTCATTCTTCTTAAGCTTAAGGCGGCTGACTTCCTCATTTATTCTTTCAACCACCTCTACACCTCCCTTAAAATTCCGGGAGTTAATCATTTTTTCAAGGAGAAGCTGCGACACATTAATCTTACTCTCATCCTTGATTTCCTTGGTATCAAGATAAAACTCTATAGCATCGGAACTTATGGAATACCACACCACATTTTCACGAATTGAGCTCTCTATTATCTTCATCCGGGATATTCTCTTTTTCTTTTCCACCGGGTCAAAATATGAGAATTCAAAAGGACGTCCCTCATTCTTAATCTTGTCAAATATATAATCAGCAATGTCCTTGCTTTCCTCCCGGGAAAGATTAAGCCCAAAATCCCTTGATAAAAGCTGGCTTAAGAAATCCAGATATTCGGGATAAGTTACATCTTTCTCCTTAAAGTTATTCTCCTCTATGAAGAAACGTAAAATGGCCATTACAATATAGCCCATATCAAGTATTTCATATTTGCCATCTTTGTACTGGGCAAAGGAAATATCTATGAGCTTGAAAAATGGATAATATTTTTTTAAATTGAGCATTCTTTCACGGTGATCCGCAATAATATCACCCATCATGTTCTCTGCCATTACATCATCTCCTCGTATAACTTAAAGTCACATTTTTACAGCTCTGTACGTCCGTCAAGAGCACGAAGAAGTGTGACTTCATCTATGTACTCCAAATCACCGCCTACCGGCACTCCACTGGCAATTCTTGTAACCTTGATTCCCGCCTGCTTTATCATTTTACTGATATACATGGCTGTTGTTTCTCCCTCAAGATTAGAATTAGTGGCTATTATCACTTCATCCACATCTCCCTGAAGGCGAATCATCAGCTCCTTTAACTTAATATCTCCGGGTCCGATTCCAAGCATTGGACTGATTGCACCATGAAGTACGTGATACACTCCGTCATACTTGCCCGTTTTTTCATAGGCCGCCATATCTCTTGTCTGTTCCACCACCATTATAACTTTGTGGTTTCTCTTCTGGTCTGCGCATATCGGACATATCTCTTCATCCGTAAGTGTAAAACACTCCTTGCAGTAACGCACATTGTCCTTTGCATCAAGCATTGCATTGGCAATCCCTTCCACCTCTGACCTTGGCATGTTTATAATGTGAAATGCCAGGCGTTGGGCGCTTTTAGCCCCAACCCCTGGTAACCTGGATAATTCTTCTATTAATTTATTAATATGTCCACTGTAAATGTCCATTAGAATAAGCCTCCGCCTAATCCTCCAAGACCTCCGGTAATTTTAGACATCTGAGCCTGTGACTCTTCCTCGCACTTACGAAGTGCTTCATTGGTTGCCGCAACAATTAAATCTTCCAGCATCTCAACATCATCCGGGTCCACAGCCTCCGGGTCAATCTTGACCTTAGTTACTTCCCTCTTTCCTGTTACAGTGACTTCTACCACACCGCCACCCGCAGTTGCTGTAAATTCCTTACTCTCAAGAGCTGCCTGCTGTTCTTCCATCTGACGCTGCATTCTTTGAGCCTGTTTCATTAAATTGTTCATGTTACCAGGCATTCCTCCCGGAAAACCACCTCTCTTAGCCATTAGATAAATTCCTCCTTATCATCTACTTTTATATCCATATCAATCATTTCAGCAAAATCTACATATCTTTTATTGAACTCTTCATCATTCTCAATCTTACTGCATATAACCCTGACAGATATTCCTGTTCTTTCTTCAATAAAATTCTCTATCATTTGAATAGTATCTTCTTTGCTGACAATACCATAAGACGTCTCTGATTTTACCATAATTTCCAGAGATTGACTATCCTCAGTAAGCGTCACCCTGCTACCCTTAAGAATTGTCTTCACCAGATCATCATCTATGGAATTAATTATTGAATCCCATTCCCCTGCAATCTGCTTTATATCCTCCGGCACCGCATCATACACACGCTTAACAACCGGCTTTTCATCCGTTTTCCCGGTGTCATCAGTCTGTGCAGCATTTCCTTCCCCTGAGGACATAACCACATTACCGCTCTTAATCCGGTTTAATGCGTCTGATACCTGCCCTTCCAGTAAAGATAATCTGCTAAGTATATCTGAGAAGTCATTTTTATTTTCCATGGCAGGTCTCATTAACTTAATAAATGTTACCTCAACCTTAACTCTTTTCTGAGTAGAAAACTTAAGCTCATTGGAAAGCTCGGAAAGCACCCTTATAAAACGCATAAGACTTTCCACATCGATAAGCTGTGAGTCTGCCTTTAATTCCTCAAGATTGTCCCTTGAAACCTCTATGACATCCTCTATCCCTGCCACGTCATCCGTTGTTTTTATGAGAAGAAGGTTTCTGAGATACCATACAAAATCATTAACAAACTGTGTAAGATCTCTTCCCTGCATGATGAGTTCTTCCATAAAATGCATACATCCCGACACATCGGAATCTATTATCGTCTTCAACATCCGGCTGAAAACAGATGTATCAACAGCTCCCAGTACATCAAGAACATTTTCATATTTAAGGTCTTTGCCAAGATAAAATGCAATACACTGATCCAACAGACTCAACGCATCTCTCATGGAACCATCTGCTGCCTTGGCAACATATCTTATTGCCTTATCCTCTACATTGATATTCTCAGCTTTCATCAGATCACTCAATCTGCCTGCGATGGTGTCTATGGTAATTCTGTGAAAATCATACCTCTGGCAACGTGACATAATTGTTATAGGTATCTTTGCCACTTCTGTTGTAGCTAATATAAATATTACATAAGAAGGGGGCTCCTCCAAAGTCTTAAGGAGTGCATTAAATGCTCCTATAGACAACATATGAACCTCATCGATTATGTATACTTTGTACTTTCCCTCCGTAGGTGAATACTGAACTTCTTCCCTGATTTCACGGATATTATCCACACCATTGTTTGATGCAGCATCTATTTCTATAACATTCATTGATGTTCCCGCTGCAATTGCCTTACATGTAGGACACTCGCCACAGGGATTCCCATCAACGGGATGCTCACAGTTAACCGCCTTGGCAAGAATCTTGGCAACAGTGGTCTTACCTGTACCTCTCGTTCCGCAGAAAAGATACGCATGTCCTATTCTGTCTGCATTAATCTGATTTTTTAATGTCGTAACTATGTGATCCTGTCCTTTAACATCATTAAAGTTATCAGGACGCCATTTTCTATATAAAGCCTGATAAGACATAACATTTCCTTTCTTACGATTCTTTGCATTTTTCCTATTAAGATTAGGGTGTCAAAAGCCCATTATAATTTTTTGGTCTGGCAAATTGAACAAAGAAAGTTGTTTGCATTCCATTGTGCTAATCGTTCCCATGAGCCTCTTAGGGCAAAATCGTGTTCAGCAAAGGCTTCCACGATTTTTAGAGTCTCATCTCCACAGCACAAAAGTCATTTAAACAATCTTTTTTGTTCAATCTGCCGCTCACGTTTTTCATAATGGGCTTTTGACACCCTAATCTTAATAAATAATAAAAACCGTGCGTCCGGCTTCGAACAATTGCCCACAGACGTTACCGACACAGTTAGCTCGATCCAGGCACCCTTTCGGCACACAGAAGCTTTCACTTAATGCTGCTTCATTCCTGACCTGACATGATTCATGAATTTCTGTTGCGAAAGACCCAAATGTCATCACCACTTATGCCGGGCTGCTCCATAAACGCTCACCCTCTGCCGAACATCACCCCTGCTATAGCGGATTGCAGGTACAAGGTGCCGCTAACTCCCCGGCTGCACGGTGTTCTAATTATACTTGTTTAGCACTGATATTGTCAAGGTTTGAGCCATGTTTTATATCAAGGTTTGCACCTTATTTTAAGCCATCAAATACAACGACATATTTCGATAATTTCCGACATAATTTCTTGATAATATGAGTGTGCTGCCTTATACTGAAAATGCACTTAGATGATTCAAATACGTGCTAATATGAGGAGGATTTTATATGGACGACAATCAGCAATTTCAGAATCAGGGACAGCCACAATTCCAGCAGCAGTTCCAGAATCAGGGACAACCACAGTTCCAGCAGCAGTTCCAGAATCAGGGACAACCACAGTTCCAGCAGCAGTATCAGCAACAGGGACAACAGTTTCAACAGCAGGGACAGCCTACATATTACGGACAGCCTCAGTATAATATGCCACCTTACGGTGCTCCACAGTTAAAGAGTGACCGTGGCTTATTGAAGTTTATTCTCTTTAATCTTATTACCTGTGGCATCTATTCAATCGCATTCTTTTCAAGCCTTGGAGAGGATATTAACCTTATTGCATCAAGACGTGACGGCAAGAAGACAATGCATTACTGTCTTATTACTTTTCTTTTCAGCTGGCTTACCTGTGGTATAGCACCTATAGTGTGGTTCCACAAAGTATCTGCAAGAATTGGTGACGAAGCCCGTGCAAGAGGAATTAACACATCTTTTGGTGCTTCATCATTCTGGCTTTGGTATGTACTGGCTTCTCTTATCGTTGTAGGACCATTTGTTTATATTCATAAGCTCTGTGAGACAATGAACCAGATTGACATGGATTACAACCGCAGAGGTTTCTAATCTTTTAGAATATTTAATACAATTCTATAATTTAAAATAATATAAAACTGTATTTGAATCTAAAACTATTAATAATAACTAATTAACAACCGGGGGATGTCAATGAAAAGGGTCAACCAGAATAATGCAGATAATGAAAAACAACAGGAAGATAAAGATATTCACTATATGAAACTTGCCATTAATCAGGCCAAGAAAGCATATAAATTATCTGAAGTTCCCATTGGATGTATTATTGTTCATGATGATAAAATTATAGGCAGGGGCTACAACAGACGAAATACCGATAAGACTACTCTTGGGCATGCTGAGATTACTGCAATCAAAAAAGCCAGTAAAGCAATAGGCGACTGGAGGCTTGAAGATTGCACCATGTATGTCACTCTGGAACCTTGCCAGATGTGTGCCGGAGCTATAGTTCAGGCAAGAATCCCCCGGGTTGTTATCGGTTCCATGAACCCAAAGGCAGGCTGTGCCGGCTCAATTATTAATATTCTTGATATTCCATCCTTTAATCATCAGGCGGATATCACAAGAGGAGTACTGGAAGATGAGTGTTCCCGGATGCTCACCTCATTTTTCAAAGAACTTCGTGAGTTAAAAAAAAAATCTAAGCAGGGAGCTAATGAATGAAATTCGAATATGTTTACGACGATATGACTTTAAAAATTCTTGATGAATCCTATGCTTTGCCGGTTCTTGATTTTCTGTTCCGCAACCGTTGTGACTTTGATAAGTACGAACCTGAAAAGCCTGACAATTTCTATACCGAAGAATTCATCTCATCTATACTCAAAGCAGAGATGACAGCCTTTCTCAAAGGAAGCCATGTCCGATTTTTTCAAATCAAGAAGGAGGAGCCTGAAAAAATTCTTGGTACCGTTTCCTTCTCCCACATAATTACCGGTTCTTTTAATTCCTGTGACACAGGCTATAAAATTGACAAGGATTATCGCAGGCAGAATCTGGGATACACCATGGTTTCTCACGGAATTGAAATTATGACCAAGGAAAAAGGAATGCACAGAATTGAATCCTACATTCATCCTGATAACATTCCTTCTGTTATGCTTGCCAAAAAGCTTGGATTTATTGATGAAGGCATCGCCCACTCCTATGTTAAAATCAACGGAGTATTCCAAGATCACCTAAGATTTGCCTATATTCACAATTCCTGATACCAGTATCCAAAGTAAGGATTTGTATAGTCACTTCTATGACTTTTCTTAAAGTTATTAAAACCAAACATGGATGCCATATATCTTTCTCTGTTGCAGTACATTCCCGGAACTCCCAGGAAGTATTTTGTATTGTTTCCATTATCACGGACTCTTCCGAACAGCAGATGTCTGAAATTATAAAATCCATGCACAAGGAAACTATTATTAATTATATCTCTGTCAATGTCTGTTTTTTTCAATAATATTTCAGGTGAAATCTCAATACAGTCATAAAAATAATCATCATCAAATGCGTCTACAAAATCTGCCTCCATAAATAATATTTCATAAGGTGAGATTGTTTTTTCCTCTTCCCTTTTACTAAGCTGATTCTTTACAAATTGTTCCGTAATTACTTCCTGATACACACTCTTAGATATTTCTTTCCCTTTCTCAGATATACTCTCTGCTGCCAGTACAGATTTATCTAAAGCTTCTACTACATCATTTTCCGGCTCTTCCGAAACATTCCCCGATTCTGCTTCTTTATGACTTGCTGCTTTCGGTGAAATTTCATCCTTTATCTCAGCTTCATTGTCCTGCCTTGCTTCAGCTTGTATATCCGGTTCTGCCTCCTCGTGAGTATGCGCTTCCTCGTGAGTATCTGTTTCCTCGTGAGCATCCGCTTCCTCGTGAATATCCGGCTCCTCGTGAATATCCGGCTCTGAGTTAACATCTTTTATTGTCTTCTTTTTATGTCCTTTTTTTCCAATAACTACAGTTTCGGGATTGATGTCGTTATCCTCCCACATGGAGAACATCATATAAAATCTGTCATCCTCTCTTGCAATTCCTATTCCGCATATATCATCAAATGAATATTCGCTCCCGTCAATATTTCCGCCATTGAATAAGCCCTGATAAATGGCCATTCCGTTTTTCACAAGACATTCTCCCACAGGAAGAAGATAATATCTCCCCTGAATACTGTCATCTCTGTCCACAAGAAAATATACATTAAATATTTCCGGAGTATCAGTATATACACCTCTTAAGTTTATCGACAGCTTAAATTCCCCGCTTCTTAGCTCCGCCTTTGCAAATCCCACATTTTTATCCTTAACCCCGCCGGGATATGAATAAATGTATGAAACAAATCTCTGATAATCAGCCATTTAAAAACCTCCATCCATAGATTACCCTACCGCAATCCTATGAATGAAGGTTATAATTTATTCCAATATTGTGTTAGTCAATTGGGCAAACTGCTGTAATGTGAGAGCCTCTCCTCTTACAGTTTGAGGTAGTCCGCATTTTTCCAAAGCTTCCGATAATTTCTCTTTGGATACATTTACCTCTCCTGAATTTCCCACGCTGTTTAACATGGTTTTTCTTCGCTGATTAAATGAGGCTCTTATTATCCTGAACATAAGATGTTCATCCTTAACCTCAACAGGCGGCTTGTCATATCTTTCCAGTTTAATGACGGCTGAATCCACATTAGGTCTTGGCATAAAACAGCTTGCCGGAACATTAAGCACAATCTTTGGCTTTGCATAATATTGAACAGCCAGGGAAAGTGCTCCGTAATCCTTAGTTCCCGGCCCCACCTGCATACGGTCGGCAACCTCTTTCTGAACCATTATTGTTATGCTGTCCAAGGGCACATTACTCTCAAACAGCCCCATAATTATAGGTGTAGTTATATAATATGGCAGATTGGCAACCACCTTAATAGGTCTGCCTCCATTTTTTTCATCTGCAAGTTTCTTAATATCCAGTTTTAAAATATCCTCATTAATTACCGTTACATTGTCATAATAAGACAGAGTATCCTGTGTGAGTATTGGAATAAGCTTGGTATCTATCTCTACCGCAACCACTTCCCTTGCATTCTCACAAAGAATCTGAGTCATGGTTCCTATTCCCGGTCCAATCTCTAAGACAAAGTCATCTTCTGTAACTCCTGCCTCCCGAACTATTTTCTCCACGATATTTTCATCAATAAGAAAATTCTGTCCGAATTTTTTCTGAAAATTAAATCCATATCTGTTAAGCACAGCTATTGTGTTGGTTGGATTTCCCAAATGCATTACATTTTTATATCTGTTATCGCTCATTTTCATCCCCACTCGTCTATATTCCAAAGAGTTTCCTTGCATTCATATTAGTTATATCAATAACCTCTTCCCTTGACAATCCTTTTATGTCGGCAAGTTTTTCTGCTACAAAGAAAATGTTTTCAGAGTAATTTCTCGTTCCTCTGTGTGGCTCGGGTGCCATATACGGGCAATCCGTTTCAAGAACGATTCTGTCCATAGGGATGTACTGTGCTGCTTCTACCAGCTTTTTCGCATTTTTAAATGTGAGAACCCCGCCTATTCCTATGTAGAATCCCAAGTTAAGAAAATCTCTGGCAGCCTCTTTTGAATAAGAATAGCAGTGAATTATTCCCCCAACCTTTTGCGCATTTTCTCCCTTAATGCTCTCCAGAGTATCGCTGCATGCATCCCTTGAATGGATAATTACAGGTTTATTAACCTCTACTGCAAGAGATAACTGTTCCCTGAATTTCTCAACCTGTAAACTTTTTTCCGGTTCCGGATAATAATAATCAAGCCCAATCTCACCGACAGCTACAACTTTAGGGTTATGAAGGGCACAATTTTTCAACCACTCCATTTCATCCTTTCCAAGATTAACTATATCATCAGGATGAACTCCAATTGCTGCATAAACTCTCTCATATTTATCTGCAAGTTCCATGGAAGCATGACATCCCCTGATGCTTGCTCCCACATTTATAATATAATCAACAGCTCCTTCATCCCCTAACATCGAGCTTATTAACTCGTCCCTGTCTTTATCATAACACTCATCATCATAATGAGCATGAGTCTCAAATATCTTCATTTCTTCCAACTCCCACATATTGTCATTTTATAATTTGGAAACTTATGATTCCGGCTTAAAATCCACCGCTTCATAAGAGGTGGTGTCGGTGTAATCCCACCACTCAGCCTTTTCTCCGACAAATCCGTTGTCGTACATTGTCTGTTGGAGAATCATTACATTTTTTACTGCATCGGTATTATCTATATCAGAGTAATCTCTGTCAGCAAGCAGGGAAAAGTTGTCAAACTCCGTAGGCATGTCAATATCAGTGCCATCGAGGGAAACCATGGTTATATCCACCGTTCCGCCTAAATTATGGGCCCTCATGCCATAAGCAGGATTGGCTACATATCTTCCGTCGGGATACACTTCCCACAATTTTTCCTGGGCTGAAAATGGTCTGTATGCATCCCATATTTTAAGTCTGAATCCCTGTTTTTTTAACTGCTCCTGAACTGCTGCCAGTTTTTTCACAGTTCCGTATCTTAAATAACCTTCCTTAAAATCATAGATAACCTGCCCTGTAAAATTATCAGGGGTTGCATATCTTAAATCAATTATTATGTCAGGAATGTAATCGATTATTTTCACATAATCATCATCTTTTGGCACAGGTGGCAAGGTTGCAGGCTCCGTGGCCGTAGGTGTTGTTTCTTCCTCTGTGGCTGTGACGCTTTCCTGCGTTTCCCTGTGACTCATCTCTGTATTTATATTGTTGTTGGATTCTGCCACAGCCCTTCCGCAACCTGATATTGCAAAAATAACTGTTATAAACAGAATCATTACCAATCCTTTGCGTCTCATTTAATTCTCCCTGATATTTGCCAAATGTCTCTCATCTGACAATGTTTTCAAATTAAAGTTATGATATAATAAGCTGTATGTTTAATGCAAGTACGGTTTACTAAACTAAAGATTTTAAATTTAATAAGGAACAATATTTATGAAGAAAAATCCTTTAATATATTTTATTATTGCGCCCTTGTTTCTTACTATAACAGTGCTGTCAGCCTGTTCAAGAAATGGGGCTGACACTGGCAATTCCCATGAAGAAAGCATCACGGAATGTGAATCCGGTGTTAATGGTGCTGACAATTACACAACTGAAAATGCGGGAATAGAGGAAACCTATGAAACGGAGACCCTGGAGCCGTCGGAGTCCTCAGAATCGTCGCAACCCACAGAGTCCTCAGAATCGTCGCAACCCACAGAGTCCTCAGAATTTGATGTTTCCTCCCTGCCTGCTGCCGCCCTATATAACCAGTTAATTATAGTGTCGTCATCAGGTACAACCGCAACAGTCACCATGTACACAAAGACTGAAAATGGTTGGGCAACAATTCTTACAACAACAGGATTTGTGGGGGAAGAGGGCGTGGGAACCTGCAGTGAATATTCCGGCCGTACTCCCCGTGGGTTATATACACTGGGTACAGCCTTTGGAATTAAAGATAATCCCGACACAACCCGTAATTATACTAAGGTGGATGACACCTATTACTGGGTGGATGATGTGAATTCTTCCTACTACAATAAATTTGTGACAACCCGGGATGTCCCTGCTTCCAACTGGAACAGTGCTGAACATATAATCGACTATCCCGACAGTTACAACTATGTACTCTCAATTAACTACAACACAGACTGCATTCCGGGCATGGGAAGCGCCATATTTCTTCACTGTTCTAATGGAATGCCCACATCAGGATGCGTGTCCGTTCCTGAAGATGACATGATTACAATACTTAAGAATATACAGGCTGACTGTGCCATCTTGATAGAGTAACGAGGAAGAGGGTCAGACCCCATAAAATTTTTATAAATTTTTCGCAAGAAAAAATTTATAAAAATTTTATGGGGTCTGACCCTCTCTATTAATTATCCAATTTCGCTTCCCGAAATGATATCCTTATCGACTGTCATAATTGACAGGTTATCCTTGTCATCCATTGCAGCAAGAATCATTCCCTGGGACTCAACTCCGCAAATTGTACGAGGTGCAAGGTTGGTTATAACAGCAACCTTTTTTCCAACCATCTCTTCAGGCTTGTAATAGTTAGCAATACCTGAAACAATCTGCCTTACTTCCTCACCGATTCTTATCTGTGAGCAAAGAAGTTTCTTGGCCTTCTTAACAGGTTCGCATTTAAGCACCTCTCCAACCTGAATCTGAATCTTTTCAAAATCCTCAAATGTAATCTCAGGTTTCTTCTCAACAACAGGATACTCCACTACTCCGTTTGCTTTTTTCTGAGCCTCCTGAATAGCTTCAACCTTATCCTTAAGATCTTTCTCATAATCTAATCTGGCAAAAAGAATCTCAGGAGTATCTGTTACCTTAATTCCTGACTCTCTTAAACCAAATGTAGCTAAATCATCAAAGTCTCTTACTCCAGCTGACGCATTATCAGGATATAACTGGGCAAGAATCTTATCCGTTGTACCCGGCATAAATGACTTAAGCAGATTAGCTCCAATAGTGATACTCTCAACCAGGTTATATAATACTTCTGCAAGTCTGTCCTGCTTATCTTCTTCCTTAGCAAGCGCCCAAGGCATTGTCTCATCAATATACTTGTTACATCTCTTAAACAATGCAAACACCTCTGTGATAGCATCAGCAACATGAAGTGTAGACATTTTATTCTGAACCTTATCTCTTGTGGATGTTACAACCGATTTAAGATCTCCGTCAATTGCCTCATCCACAACGCCTGTCTTATTAACCACACCGCCAAAATACTTATTAGACATGGCAATTGTTCTGTTAACAAGATTTCCCAATGTGTTTGCAAGGTCGGAATTCATACGTTCCACCATAAGCTCCCATGATATTACTCCGTCATTTTCAAATGGCATCTCATGGAGAACAAAGTAACGAACAGCATCTACTCCAAAAAGATTTACAAGGTCATCTGCATAAATAACATTTCCCTTTGATTTACTCATCTTGCCATCATTCTGTAACAGCCAAGGATGACCGAATACCTGCTTAGGAAGCGGTTCACCCAATGCCATAAGGAAAATAGGCCAATATATAGTATGGAATCTGATAATATCTTTTCCGATAAGATGTAAATCAGCCGGCCAGTACTTCTTATACTGTTCTGAAGAATTTCCATCCGCATCATAACCTATACCTGTAATATAGTTGGTAAGGGCATCAAGCCATACATAAACCACGTGCTTATTATCGAAATCAACCGGAATACCCCACTTAAATGAGGTTCTTGATACACAAAGATCCTGAAGTCCCGGAAGGAGGAAATTGTTCATCATTTCATTCTTCCTTGAAACCGGCTGAATAAATTCAGGATGTGTATTAATATGTTCAATAAGTCTGTCAGCATATTTGCTCATCTTGAAAAAATATGCCTCTTCCTTTGCAGGCTTAACTTCCCTTCCGCAGTCAGGACATTTTCCGTCAACAAGCTGAGACTCTGTCCAGAAAGATTCACACGGAGTACAGTACAAACCTTCGTAAGCTCCCTTATAAATATCTCCCTGATCATAAAGCTTCTTAAATATCTTCTGAACCTGCTTTTCATGGTCCGCATCTGTTGTTCTTATGAATTTATCGTAAGATGTGTCCATAAGATCCCATATTCTCTTTATTTCTGTAGAGACATTATCAACAAACTCTTTTGGAGTTATGCCTGCTTCCTCAGCCTTAAGCTCTATCTTCTGTCCATGCTCGTCCGTACCGGTCTGAAAGAATACATCATAACCCTCCTGACGTCTGAATCTTGCAATGCTGTCTGCAAGCACAATTTCATAGGTATTACCAATATGCGGTTTACCTGATGTATATGCAATTGCAGTAGTCATATAAAATGGTCCTTTATTCTGTGGCATCTTACTACCTCCATATCTTTATTTTTATCGGGCAAATTTGGAATCAAATTCTTTAAAATATGCATACTTTTAAATATACATAATTTCCCTATTTTTTTATTAAATCAATACGACTAATCATAGAAAAAAAAAAGCCTAATGTCAAGAAAATAGACATTTTCCATACATTCTTTTATAAAATATGATATATTCTTATACAGTAGACAATTTTTTAATATAGCGCAAACCATATATCGTTTTTTCACACCGCTTCCGGAAAATGCGCACAATCAGGAGGTCTTATGAAAAGTTTTAAACGCCCAACTATATACCTGCAGAAAATAATAGCTCTGTTAATGGTGCTGATTTTAACATTCAGTACCTGCTCATGTAGTTTTAAGAATACCGAGAAAAATACGGATAATTCCGAAGAATACATTTCGGAAAGCTACTGTTCCGAAGACAACGAAGATTTTGCAGCCTTTACTAAAGAATTCTTCTGTGAAATTGTCAGCGAAGACTGCATGACTCTCCACGCATTTATTGAACATCCTGAGAATTACGGAATAAAAGATTATGATGTAACTCTTGGAAGATATGACTTTGATTCTCTGGATGACACTTCGGATATTACCGGTTACATCAACCGTCTTATGAGTTTTGACAAAAATACGCTTTCTGCAAAGCAACAGATTACCTACGATTATCTGTTGCAATACCTCCAGACATTACTTGAATATAGTGATTTGTATCTGTTTAGTTCCCAATTGACCACCACCACAGGAATACAGATTCAGCTGCCTATTCTTTTTGAGGAATATCCTTTTATTGAGAAAAAAGATATTGATGAATATATAACACTTCTTGAAGATGTGGACGGTTTCTTTGAAAATCTGATTGAATACGAAAAGCTTAGAAGCAGCAACGGCTACTTTATGGAAGACACTCTTGCAGACGAAGTTATAGAATCATGTAAATCTATTATCAGCTCTGCTAAAGATGAATCTCATGGAATGTTTATCCCAAGCTTTAATGCAAAAATTGACGCTTTCCAGGGTCTTACAGATGATGAGCGAAACAATTACAAAGAAAAGAATAAGGCTGCCGTGCTTAACCATGTTGTAAAGGGGTATCAGGCACTTATAGATGGACTTACATCCCTTAAGGGAACCAACAAATATAAAGGGGGATTGTGCAATTATCCTAACGGTCAGAAATATTTTGAAAGTGTACTGGCAGAAACTTTAGGCTGGTCTAAATCCGTTAGTGATTTCGACAAACTTGTTGATAAATACATGAGTACTTACATGGCCTCCATGCAAACCATCTTAATTAAAGATACCTCGCTGATTGACAAGGCTGACAGCTTTAAATTTAATTTGACCGACCCTACAGGTATACTGGAAGATTTAAAGAAACGTATTAAGGATGATTATCCTGAAATCCCTGAGGTTAATTATGATATAAAGTATATTTCCAAGGCTCTGGAAGATTACGCAAGCCCTGCCATGTACTTCATACCACAGATTGATAATCTGAATATAAATTCTATTTATGTAAATTCGGGAGATAAAGATTCAGGTGACATATATCCAACACTTGCCCATGAAGGATATCCGGGACACCTGTACCAGACACAGTATTATGCTGCCACAAATCCTGATTACATCCGCCAGATATTAATAATAGGCGGATATGTGGAGGGATGGGCATCCTATGTAGAAGTTCATTCCTATGACTATGCAGACAGTAACAGTCCTGAACTTAATACTCTTATGAGTGATAATTATGCAACAATCCTGTGCATATATGCTAAAGGCGACATCGGAGTCAATTACTACGGATGGAATGAAGATCAGCTTGCAGCTTTCCTTAAAAAATGGGGATACAACAATTCCTCAATAGCTCATGAAATGTACTACAGCTTCATTGCCGACCCGGGAAATTACTGTAAATATGTTCTGGGATTTCTCGGTTTTGAAGAATTGCGCAATCATGCCCAATCATGCCTTGGAGATAAGTTCGACCTTAAATCCTTCCATAAATTTGTCCTTGATATGGGACCGGTACAATTTGACATTCTGTTCAGCAACCTTGAAAAATGGGAAGCTGAACAGAAATAAAGGCAGCCCGTTTTTGCGGACTGCCTTTACATAATTTATTCCCTATCACAAATATGAACAACACAGTATCATATGTACTGTTCCCTAATAGTTACTTTCCTTATTCTCATTACTACTCCGCTTCATCTCCGCACTCTGTAATAACCCCTAATTCAAGCAATGCCATTCCAACAAGTGAAAGAAATGAAAAAACAGCCTCTTCATCGTATTTATGTTGCTGATAATCATAAACTTCCAATAATGTCGGTGCAAGATTATCCAAATCATATGCTTGAACCCCCATTGTCGCTAATCCATTATCCATTTCATTTATGGAATGAATGAGACGCTTCTCTGCTTCTGATGTTTTTTCTGAAAAGACCAAATCAACCGTCTTCAAATGCACATCTGTCTTATCCACACAATCATCTGGAAATATTTCATGTGTAAGAGCAGCTTTGGCATCTTTCCCCAATGGAAATGACAGCTCAATAACATCATCCTTAATACACGACAAAAGATAGCTTTCTATCGCAGGATAGCTTAATAATAGCTGTCCCTGATCACCAACATCAGTACCATAAGGATCTGTGTATTTTTTTACATATTTTCCTCTCAGTTCATTTCGTTTATAACTAAGCACGTCTCTGTCATACAAATAGAAAATTGGGCAATCCTCCGGCTTAACACCGAACTCTTCTCTTAATCGGCAAAACAACTCATCAATTGCATCTTCCGTTAATTGTGTCAATTGATTTTTAGGTAGATTCAATGCAAATACACGAAATTGAGGATTTTTTCCATATCCAATAAATTCTTCACATCCTCGTCTTAATTCCTGAACTTCATATTCCAAAATATCTGCAAATATTTTTTTCAATAATCTAAGTTCCGTTCCTCCTGTTTCTGGGCTCCCTCCCTCTACAACAAAGATTACGTTACCAATATTCTTAGTTTTATCAATTCTATATTTCTTCATATATCGGCAAACCCTCAAACATACCTCCAAGATACATTTTTTCCAAATTCTGTGCTTCTCTAGGCTTGAATTGTGAAAGTCGCTTCACCTTACTCCCCGATGCATCTTGGAAAGAAATTAGATTAACCTGGTCTGGGCGAAATACTGAATTAGAAATCAAGTTTGTATGATGTGATGTAATAAAAATTTGTGAATTTTTCGCACTTTCCATGAAAAACTTAATAATTTTTTCTGACAATTTATTATGAAGACTATTACCAAATTCATCAATAATCAACATTCCCGAATTTTCTATAACACTAATCAAATTTGGCAACAAATCGGCAAATACTTGATTCCCCTGCGATTCATTAATAATAACATTAGGAATAGGAAAACTCTTTCTTTTCAAGAAAACCGCTTTTTTATCAGATCCAATGGCAATTTTCAAGCCTGCACCTTCACTTTCAGAACCATACTCAACAGTGAAATCATATTTAAACTTCTCAAGATATTTATTTATCTTTTCAACGCCAAATTCCTCCACATATCTAGTTATAGTCTTTCCATATGTTGCACCTAGATTGTATCCATCAACAATATACGAATTTTGTAAGTAATCCATAAGTTTTCTCAGTGTAGGTTCTTGTGGGAAACGACCAGTATTAAATGATGCCGTTCGCAAAAATAATGTTTCGCTATCAAGCTGTTCATCGATTGTCACTGTATGGCCAATTCTTAATTCTCCGGTGTTGCCAGCTCTTTTTAAAACAATAACATCATCAATTTTCAAATTCTCTGAAATACTACTTGTCTGAACATTGTATTCAATTACATAAAAAACTTTTTTGTTTTCAAAAACAAATTCATATTCTACAGTAGTAATAGGATTTCTCGAAAAAAAACATCGATAGCTAGCGAAAGTCGTACCTTCTCCCTTTATCATCTTTATAATAAATGAAATACCTTTAAGTACATTTGATTTTCCAGATGCATTTGGCCCAATTAATAATGCTCCTTTAAGTATTTCATTCTCATATACATTCGTTCTTCCAAGGATAGAGTATTTAGATGCAGTAAAATCAAATTCAGTTCTTTCCTTAAATGAAAGAAAATTTGTAAGATACATTTTAGTCAGCATGGTAATTTCCTCCTTGACATACATTTTAAGTGCTAATTGTTCTCCAGTCAATATCAAGTGTAATTTTTTTACTTTTATTAAGTAATTTTTTTCCACTTGCGCTTACTATGCCACGTTACACAATAATTCACCTCGTTGGCCCTACAGGGCAGCAAAGTCCGCCACCGCCCCAGCAACAGTCGCATATAAGATTGAGAATTATAAGTCTCATACACCAGTTGCCCATGCCTGAAGCCGGACTCTGGTATGTTCTTTGTTGTCCTGTATACCATGAACCGCCACTGGTCATCTGCTGGTAATATACCTGATACTGCATATTGTCCGGATCAAGTTCCACCGCCCTTTTTGCATATTCCATGGCAGTTGCACCATCTCCTTTTCCGGCGTATGCCTTAGAACAATAGAAATACCATCTGGCATCCCTGTCCTTCATCCCGTTGAGCACGTTTATAGCCTCATTGTAGCTGCCGTTATTAATATAATTGGCTGCAGCCCTTAAATGTACTGTAGTTTCATCGTTGCCGTCCATATTGGAAGCGTTACGTCCATAACCTGAATTTCCGCTTCCTCCATAATAACTTCCGAATCCAAAAGGGCCAAATCCCCAGAATCCGCCAAAATCATCATAATTACCGCCTGTACTTCTTCTGTTCTGGTAATCCCCGTCATATCCATAGCTTCCGGCGCCGCTTCGTGTCTGACTGTAGGCAGAAGATGTGTAACCACCTTCCTTTTCCTTCATAATCTGATTATATGCCTGCTGAACAGTCTTAAACATTTCCTCTGCCTTATCCTTATTGGGATTATTAATATTGGCATCGGGATGGTACTTACGACTTAATGTTCTATATGCTTTTTTAATATCCTCGTCAGATGCGTCTCTGGACACACCTAATACACTATACGGGTCCGTCATGTATCCTCCATACCTGTCTTACCAAGTCTCTTATTCTTAACAATTTCAAATCTTGTCCACACGCCTGAATAAATAATATTGCGCAAAAGACCTACATTTTCTATTATGGGCAGAATCTCAAAATTTCTTGCACACTCTGCCATTAAAGACTTTAATACAGCTTCAACAAATGCATCAAAATCCTTATTCTCTCTTCTTGATAAAAGTACGTTGTAATTCGCTTTTTTTCCATCTTTTTCTAAATCATCGTATGCATCAAGAATGTAGATGAATCGTCCAAGTGCATCACCGAGTTTTTCCAGTTGCTCTTCCCATTCATCATTCCTCATAAGAAGAATCTGAGCCATAATTCTGCCAAATTGTTTTGCAGGTTCATCTATATTGGTCTCCCCTGCCTTTTCCAGTTGTGACAGCTTATCCAGACTATTCTTTATAATCTCTGCCTTCTTGGGATACCTGCCCTCAATTCTCTTAACATCTTTTGACAGTGCGGATGCAAATATTCCACGGGACACCTTCTTCTCATCTTCCCAGTCATCAATACATTTATAATAGGTCATGAGAACATTCATGTCCGCCACATAACCTGTAATCTCATTCCGTCTTACATCATGTTTGCGGAAGGGATGTGCGATGCAGTTTCCTTGGTAAAATGTAGTTTCAGGCTCGTATAATCCGGTAAGAAGCAATACTAAAAATGTCATATCATAACTTATGGATATCTGCCCTTTCTTACCGAACCTTTCCTTTAGTTCATCGCATAAACCACAATAATATGAGCGGTATATATCAAATTCCTTGAATTTTAACTCCGGCTTGTTTACAACTACATAACCATACATAGGCTCATACCTCTTGCTGTTTTCGCTAATCATATAACACTGAACTAAAATTAGTCAACGCAACTTAAAAAAGCTTTATAAATCTTTTATATTCTGTTAAGCAGCTTATTCACGTTAATGTATACTTCCGCCCATTTTCTGCTTGTTGTCATACATATTTTTATCTGCCTCATTAAACAGCTTAGTGGTAGATTTTTTATTAGTACCATCCACACGTGCATAACCGATGGCAATTGTAACTTCGTATTGAAGTTTTCTTCTGCTGCACTTCTCTGCCACAATCGTCCTTATCTCTTTAATAAGATTATCTACATACTCTGATGAGGTATTATTCACTACAAGCGAAAACTCATCTCCTCCGATTCTTGCCACAAACAGGTTCTCGTCTGAGGCTATCTCTCTTAATCCGGCGGACACAATTTCAATAACTTTATCTCCCTCAGAATGTCCGTAAGTATCATTTATCTGTTTGAATTTATTTATGTCAAGAATAACCAGATACAGATTATTATCCTTCTCTGTAACCGCATCATAGGCATATTTTAAGTATACATCAAACCTTCTTCTGTTATTCAGTCCCGACAACTCATCCGTGGTAACATTACCATGCTGGATATACACATAACATATTACGATGGCAATTGTATATGAAGGCCACAGGGTTGAAAATCCATAGAACAATATCTGAATCATGGTACCAATAAAAGGCATTATTATGTAAATAATATATACGGCATATTTTTTATGCTCATACCCCGGAGATTTAACCAGCTTTATTACAACCTCAACAAAGGCTATAAACACATGAACGAATGGAATCATGCTGACAATGAAAAAATATGGTTCCCTCGTATATATATTATTCTCCGTAAATGTGAACACGAACTTTGTAAAAGGATTGGTGGCAATCAAAATAAACGCTACTGCTGTAGGAATCAATGCTGCCAGCTCCAGCTCTCTTCTTCTGGGAGCTTCAATTACCCTGAGACAATACATCATACTAAAAAAGCTTGGAGTCATTGCAAGAAACCAGTGTACATAATTAGAAGCTATGTTAAGAGCCTTAGCACCGTAAAATGTTCCACCGTCGCCAACCCATGATAAACCATCGGAAATCAAAACAAAAATAAGCAATATAATAGAGCATTTAAAACATTTCTGTTCTTCCGAAAGATAAGCAAGACGCGTTTTATCAAGTATTATAAATAATATAATTGCACATACAAAATCCAATTCTGTATAAATAAGCTGAGTCATATTATTCCCCGTTTCTGCGTATTTCGTTTCATTATATCACATAATTTAAAATGATAATACCCCTGAAGATAAACCTATGCAGGTAACCCTCAGGGGTATTTGGATGTGAATATATAATTGTGAAATATTTAAGCTTTTTTGTGTCTATATTATCCTGCGCATATTATCCTGCGCATCTGTTTCTATACATCTTATCTTGCACATTTGTGTCTCTTTGAATATGGGAGAACCAGACCAAGTCCACTAAGCATGATTAAGATAAACCACACTGCTGTATGTGCTGCATCTCCTGTTGTTGTGGAGTCGCCACTGCCTGAACCCATATCCTGTCCGCAGACATCACACTTTCCATCGTTATCTGAATCTGCATGCTCGTGCTCTGGTGTAATTTCATCACTGTAAGCAAGAGCATAAGTTGAGAATCTGTCAGTCTTGAAGGTGTATGTCTTATTATCCTTATCATAAGTTCCATAAATCTTATCAACCTGTCCGTCATGAACTCTGATTATAAAATATGTTCTTTCAATATCTGCATTAGTATTAATAAGCTTTTCCGGAACCTTGATGGTTATGGTCATATCCTTTGATGTATTACTAATCTTTGAAGGATTCTCATCTCCTGCCTTCATTAACAGATTGATATCAAGATACATACCTATCTTATCCTTTTCCTCAAGAGCAGCTTCTACCTTTGTCTTGTCTTCCTGAGCTACGGTATCCTTAACATCCTTTACATCAAGGTAGATGCTTATATCTTTACCTGCAGTAATAGCTGATTCTGCTTTCTCTTTATCTGTTCCTCCAAGAATGTCCAGGATGTTGTCAGGTAAATCTTTAAGGTCTGCATTTGCTGCATTCTTTTCAG
>JBJEMF010000141.1:0-26486 GCA_051879535.1 Lachnospira sp.
TTGTGGTGATTTCTGTTAATTTGCACTTGACAAGAGGTCATTACATATCAGTTTTATTATTACAATTGTGTTAATCAGCATCACTTACACAATTGGCAGAATTATTTCATTCTGTTTTGAGGTGCCTATGTGCAGACAGTAATCATTTTGAAATGATTACATAAATTTAATAAGGAGTAATCCTTGATATTTGAGAATTATTGATGATACTTTATTTCGTTTGATGGCTGAGCAGCCGGATGTATGTCAGGAGATTCTTAGAACACTTCTTGATAAGCCTACATTAAAAGTTATTAAAGTGACTGCGCAAAGCACTGTTCAAAGCATGAACAGAGAAATAATTCTTGATGCACTTTGTGAAACTGATGAGGGATTGTCAAATATTGAAGTACAAAAGGGAATGTGCAATGATGATGTGGCAAGGACAAGATTTCATGCTTCTGCTATTACATCAAAATACACACCTAAAGGAACCCGATTTTCTGACATACCAAATGTAACCATTGTGTATATCACGGAATATGATGCCCTTCACAATAACCAGACGGTTACCCATGTAACCAGATGTATGAAAACCGGCGAGAATTTCATACCTTTAAATGATGGTGAGGATATTATATTTGCCAACACATCCGTTATTGATGGTACTGATAAGTCAGAGTTACTGCAGCTTATGTTACACAAAGAGGCATTTTACAACGAAAAGTTTCCTGCGACAAGCAAAGCATTTAAGTTTTTTAAAGAAACGGAAGGAGGTCAGGCAATTATGTGTAAAACTGTTGAGGATTACGCTGAAAAGCGTGGAATGGAAAGATTTGAAAAAGGTCTTGAAGAAGGACTTGAAAAAGGTAGGATAAAGACAATTGCTGAATTTCTTTCTAATGGCGGTAGCGAAGCTGATGCTGTAAAATTGCTCAAGGCTTCAAACGAAGATTTGAAAGAAGCTAAGGAATTATTACTGCCCATTTAAAATTTTATATTTTAGCCACTCATAGCCATCCGTTTTTTACGAACGGATGGCTTTTAATCTATTAAGAAATGCCTCATTCATAATAGATTCTTTATCGTTAAATTGGGACTTGCAAGAGTACATGCAAGATTTTAAAATGAGAAAAATAGCATTAAGTCTTGCAGACATTCGCTATTTTCCTTATTTGTGATATAATAAAGTCAGAAAAGCAAACAGTTTTATGCGGTTTTCTGATGGTTTTTAAAATAAAAAAATCACCTTTAATCCAACATATACGCTGCTATAATAAAATATTGCTTTTACTTTTGCAACTAACGGCAACTGACGTAACAAAAAAGAAATTACTGATGAAAAGTTTACGGAATTGGCCGAAAGACTTGATTACTTCGAGAACAATAAGAAAGGAGTTGATTCTGGATGTGCCGGATTATCGAGGAATACGGTGACGAAAGAGCTGCTGAAACTTTAGTTAAAGCCATTGAAACTGCAGCAAATAAATTAGGTAGTATTGATAAGGCATGTGATTTTCTTAATATTTCACGTAAACAATACGATGACGCAAAATCACTATTAGAAAAAACTCTTGTGGTCTAGCTCATTCGTATAATTGTTTAAAAGAGGTGCACTGGTACCTCTTTGTTACTCGCGACAAGCAAAGCATTTAATTTTTATAAAGAAACGGAAGGAGGTCAGGCAATTATGTGTAAAACTGTTGAGGATTACGCCGAGAAGCGTGGAATGGAAAGATTTGAAGAAGGTCTTGAAAAAGGTCTTGAAAAAGGTAGGATAAATACAATTGCTGAGTTTCTTTCTAATGGCGGTAGCGAGGCTGATGCTGTAAAATTACTCAAGGCTTCAGACGAAGATTTGAAAGAAGCTAAGGAATTATTACTACCCGTTTAAAATTTAATATTTTAGCCACTCATAGCCATCCGGTTTTTTCGAACGGATGGCTATTTATCTTTATTTAGAAAGATTATCTGCATATAATATAAAAAGTTCATTCGTTTCTCCTAAAATAATACTTGTTTAAATTTTATTAACTTGAACTTAAAAAACTACTAACAATAATTTTTTATTTGCAATTTTAAATTTTGAAACTTTTTATTTTTTCAAAATTTATGATTTATATTAAATTATTATAATTTAGTTTCTTCTGCAAAATAGGGCTTTACAAGAGAAAAAAAATTATAATCATTAAATTATCATAATTGAGATATTTCAATAATTATTTTTGAAACTTTTATGAAAGTTTAAAAGAGAGGGAAATCACACCATCCATCCCCCAAAAAATCGGATAAGGATAAACCTTTTGTAAATTCTTGTAGACAGACCCTCGCCTTAATGTAGACGAACCCCCTCCTTAATGTATACGCCTATGACGGGAAAATTTGCTTCAAAGCCAGTATTTACAAGGGTTTACATGCATTTTGTGCAGATAGGAAGAATTTGAAAAAAGCTAAAGCACTACTACCCGTTTAAAATTTAATAGGTAATATGTTAGCCACTCAAGGCTGTCCGTTTTGGCGGGTCATTCAACGTCAACATTTTTTGTCAAAACAGCCCAAATCTGCCCAGTAATACATATAAACCATAACATATAAATACACCAATTACCGCACCGATCACATCTCCGACCGCAAGCATTCTCACCTGTTTCTGAAAATCCTTAAATCCTGTAAATTCGTCTCTGTCCTTCTCTGACAGCTTTTCCCATGCCGGATACGCGTCTGCATACAATTTAAAAGTTTCAAAATAGGTATACTCATAAGTCAGCCTATCCACCACAGACATATTACTGTAGTTTTCTATATATTCTTTACTTTTAACATTTCTATGGAATAATAACATTATCCTTTTACCGCCCTTCTCTTTTTCCATTATTTTATTTGGTTACTTCACAGTCACTACATACAAATCCGGTAACAATTGTTTCTGTATACCCGTCACTGTCTTTAACAACTACTGTCTAATAATGACCGACTTTATCATTATTTCAGGAGATAAATCCCTCCAATTTTCTCCTTTGTTTTAATCTGGAATTTCTATCCAAAAAATATACCTCTTAGCTTATGATAAACTAAGAGGCATATTAGGACAAGAGATAATTTATCCAAAAATATCTGCATTATTTGAGATTTATTAAATTAAAAATCACATAAACATATCTGCAACAAAATATCAGAATTAATTCTTTGTCTTTTTAACATAATTCCCTTAACGATAATTTTTTTATTTGCAATTTTAAATTTTGAAACTTTAAATGAGAGGGGGAAGGTAGAGGGGGTCAGACCCCATTAAAATTTTATAAACTTTTTCCCTGAAAAGTTTATAAAAATTTTATGGGGTCTGACCCCCTCTTCCTTCCCCTACCTTTATGCTACTCTTTTATTTCTGTATACCACAATTGCCACAACTACGATGGCAGCTGCAAATAAAAGTTCTATTCCCATATATGATAATATTGTAGGCATATCTCCCGCGCTGTAGTTTTTAATTGCATCTATGGCAGATACAAACCAGTATGCAGGAAGAAAATGCGCAATTTTAATTACTGTATCGCTTAGAAGTTCCATGGGAACGAATACTCCGCACAAGAATGACATTCCCAGAGATATGATATTACCCATAACAGATATAACATCAGGTTTCGCGGTAATTCTGCTGATAAGATAAGTCAATGATAATGCCACCATCATATAACACAACATATTGCACACATGTAAAAATCCTGTGAAACATAAAAGTTCTTCTCTCATGCCTAGCAGTGCAACTAACACAAATACTCCACATATACCGACACCTGTAACCATTACACCAGCCAGTGTCTCAATATTAATTCTACTGAATTTGTATGAAGAACAGCCTATTCTGTCTCTTATTTCTTTTCTGTCAAAAACAGTGAGTACAGGAGCAACACCGACAATGCACATAGCTATAAATATCCATCCCAAATACTGAGCCATATATATAAAAGGACTCTGGCTCTCCACTTCACCACCTTCAGGCAATGACACATTTACTGCAATATTCTCAGCATCATTAGTTTTTTCTATTGCTTCTGATATTCCAAATCCTGCATTAACATAAGTATAGAGAGTTGCATTATAAGAATTAATGTTCTGCTCAAAAAGCTGGGTATTATTTACATCAGGAATAGCATATATCTCCAGATAATCTTTGATTTTATCCTGACTTCCTACAGCACTTTTATCTGTAAATGCTTCTGAGAATCCCTCTTTAATCCTTACCACACATCCAACATTTCTTTCATACAACTCATCCTGGATAGTTTCCATTTCATCATCATCAATCTTAACAAGTGTATGTTTATTTTCCAGATAAGACTGCACCGCCTCACTTAATTCACTGTTATCATAGTCAAATATTGCATATTTACATTTTGAATCCTCAAACTTTGATGCATCGTTTTTAACAGCATTTGGAATAATTATCCCGAAAAGCAAACCAACAAATATACCTATGTACATTATCATCTGCCCTTTATGCCTTTTAAGAATCTTAAAATACAATTTAAAGACTTGCATATTTATTCCTCCTTACCATCAAAAAGCTAACTACAAGAAGCACAACCGACATAATACCTAATGTAGCGATGTTCCTTATATATCTGTCGTAGGTATCATATATGTTAAGTGCGTAAAATGAATCTACAATCAAGGCTGCAGGATTAATTCTGTTAATGATAGGAATTGTATGTTCAATGGTATCTTTTATACCATGAGCACATAAATCCGCCATAACCGAAAGAGCCATACTGACACTTACGCAGATACCCGATCTCATACCATCCGGCCACTTAGATACGGAACCGATTATTGTTCCAAGGGCAATTCCTATGCATGAGCCAAAGAACAGAATAACCAGAATCTGTGGATACCTGTCACCAAAATCTACACCTAATGCAGTCAGGTATATGAGAGTAATTATCTCAATAATAAACTGAACCACAAGCATGGAAACAAATTCTGCTACTATCACAATCATTTTACTGTTAGGAGACAGACATCTCCTCATACCAAGGGCACTTTCATTAGCCTGTATTTTTGCGATTTTTTCTGTTGCTGCAAAGGAACCAAAAAGGCAGCTCATTGCGAATATTGCATAAAAATATGTAGTATAAACATCCTGGTTTCCGTCAGTTGGTGTCTTTTCTGCAAAATACTCTGTGTTACCTGTCATATCTTTTACCGCCTGAGACACAGCAGCAGGATTTTTCATTGCAATCTCTGTAATAACCTTCTCCGACTTTTTATATTGGGCTATAATTGTCTTTAAAACTGTATTCTGATAAGTACTCTCGTTTACAACAAGCCTTATATCCTCTCCCACATACATTATGCCGGAAACATTCTTCTCATTAATTGCATTTTTTGCCTCTTCATCTGTCATATATTCAGGCTTGAGAAGCTGATTATCGCCCTCTTTTGATAGTTCCTCTATAACTGCCTCAAATCCTTCGTTATCAGCCTCAATTACCACTGCCACAGGGATTGCGGAAAATATTTCATCCTTTTCGAAGAGATTTCCAAATGCCATATACATAAATGTAGCCAGTGCTATAGGAAACAGCATTGTCCATATAATGGCGCTTTTATTTTTTATCATGGTTTTAAATGCATATTTTAAGTTATGACAAAACATAATCTGCCTCCTTATTAATCTCTTAATTCTTTTCCTGTAATTTCAAGGAATACATCATTAAGGGTAGGAAGTTCTGAATATACCCTGCCAAATGAAGTTTCCCTGCTCTGCAGATAATCAAGAAGTCTTACAATATTGTGCTTGCCTCCGCTGTATCTGACTACCAAAAGCTTCTCGTCATATGCTACATCATATACATGTGGCAATGCGCTGATGCCCTCAATGCTATCTTTATCAAGTCCCAAAACCTCAACGGATATGGTTTCAGTGTTCTTGATCATTTTCTTAAGCTCATCTTTTGTACCTATGGCTACATTTTTACCCTTATCCATAATAAGAATCCTTGTACAAATCTGCTCAACCTCTTCCATGTAATGAGACGTATATACAATGGTTGCCCCATCTTTGTTAAGCTTTTCTATGCCTTCAAGAATTTTATTTCTGCTCTGTGGATCTACTGCTACCGTAGGCTCATCGAAAAATATAAGCTTCGGCTTGTGAGCTATTCCGCAGGCAATATTAAGTCTTCTCAAAAGTCCTCCTGACAGTTTCTTTGGAAGGAATTTTTCATAATCCTCAAGTCCTACGAATTCGATAGCTTCCTTCACATACTGTTTTTTTAAATCCTTATCTTTTATGTAAAGTCCACAGAAGTAATCCACATTGTCATAAACTGTAAGTTCATCAAATACTGCTACATTCTGCATAACAACACCAATATTTTTCTTGATGTCATAACTGTCCGGACGCATATCCTTTCCAAATACCTTAATCTCACCTTTATCATAACCAAGCAACGACAAAATGCAGTTGATGGTTGTTGTTTTTCCCGAACCGTTTGGCCCCAGAAGTCCGAATATTTCTCCCTCCTTAATCTGAAGGTTAAAATGGTCCAATGCCAACAGTTCTTTGTATCTTTTCACAAGATTATTTACTTCGATAACATATTCCATATCGTTTTTCTCCCCATTTCATATTATTTTATGGTTTATTGCCCGTGTTTTCCCGGTACAATCATATATTACTTTTTTCAAATAATTTACAACAGTGAATTTAATCATTTATATAAAGTGACAAATGTCATTTTTTCACCCTTTCACAAAAGCACTTCTTTCGTGTATAATCCACTATGTGTATGCAAAATATTTATACGAGGATTTAACCCATTATGAACAGTGTCATATCAAGATTACTTATATATATAGCCTGTGTAATGTTGCAGCTTTATAGCTTTGAAGTAGATGCAACTCTGGTGGTATCTGCCCTTTTTTCTCTTATTCTGGGTTATCTTGATGCTGCATTTATGGTAACAGGCAGATTAGATAACTATAAACGTACCTCATTTATCATAATCTATGGAACATATTGCATTGCAGCATTTTTGATTCCTCAACTTGTATGTTTTTTACCATTGATTGTCTACAACATATCCAGATACAGACTATGGTATAATGGAGCACTTCTTGGTTTTGCCGTTCTTTTTTCCTTTACCACTGCCAACGTATCATTTACAATATATGTAATTATCCTGTGCCTGATATGCGGACTCCTTCAATATGAAATCAGCCAAAGGGAACAATTAACGGAAAAACTTATTGCTTTAAGAGATAACTCAAAGGAACATGAAATGATAGTGGAGGAAAAAAACCGCACTCTGAGAGAAAATCAGGATACTCAGATTTATATGGCGACTTTAAAAGAGAGAAACCGCATTGCCAGAGAAATTCATGACAATGTAGGACATATGCTTACCCGTTCCATTTTACAGGTAGGGGCGATTAAAACCATCAATAAAAATGAGACTCTAACCGTTCCTTTAAACGATTTACATGAAACACTGAACACCGCCATGACAAGTATTCGTTCCAGTGTACATGACCTTCATGATGAGTCTATTGACCTTCATTCCGCTATATGTGAAATCATAAATGGTATAGACCAGTTAGATATTTCTCTTGACTACGATATGGGAAAACATACTCCAAGAGATATTAAATACTGCTTCATCAGCGTAATAAAAGAAGCTGTGAACAACACCTTGAAACACAGCAACTCAACTAAAATGGATATTCTTGTAAGGGAACACCCCGGATTTTACCAGCTTCAAATCGAAGACGACGGTACTAATATTAAGATGAATCCTGAAAACGGAATAGGACTTACCAATATTGAAGACAGGGTAAAAAGTCTTAACGGGAATCTTAAAATATCCACAAATTCAGGATTTAAGATCCTTATTTCTATAATAAAAAATATGGAGGAAATACCATCATGAAAGTAATTATTGTGGATGACGACCAGCTTGTTTCACTGTCCCTTAAGACAATTCTTGAAGCACAGCCGGATATTGAAGTCGTAGCCCTGGGACGGAACGGACAGGATGCAATTGATCTTTACGATTCCCTTAAGCCCGACGTTATCCTTATGGATATCCGCATGGACGGTCTTAACGGCCTTGATGCCGGAAAAACTATTATAGAAAAACACCCGGATGCCAAGATACTGCTCCTCACTACATTTTCCGATGACGAGTATATTATCAAAGCAATTAATATGGGTGCCAAAGGATACATATTAAAGCAGGCCTTTGAGACAATTGCTCCTGCCATCACAGCAGTCTACAATGGCCAGACTGTATTTGGCGATGAGATAATGAACAAAATCCCTACTCTTATTCAGAAGCAGGACTCCGTAGATTTTGAAGAATATGGCCTCAACTCAAAGGAATATGAAATCATACGCCTTGTGGCAGACGGCCTCAATAATAAAGAAATAGCTGCATCAGTCTTTCTTGGCGAAGGTACTGTCCGCAACTACATAAGCACAATACTGGAAAAGCTGGAGCTTCGCGACCGAACTCAGCTGGCATGCTTTTATTATAAGCATTTTTAATTATGTTATATGCTTTTTTGATTACGTAGATACATTTCCATTTCCCTGCCCCATCTGTCTGCTATCTGCTCCATGCCTTCAAGGGTAGGATGTGTCAAATCAGCGGAAATGTATTTACTTTCATTTAAAATATCCAATCCATCCATAAAGATTAATCTCTCTTTTGCGTATTTACGGACAATATTTCTGAACCGTTCCCCTTTTTCCTGTTTATCTCCGTTAAACCCGAATATTGAGGTTGCAAATACAGGTCTTTTATCATTGCCCAGTATCTTGGTAAATCTATCTATTCTTTGCTCAAATTGTTCGTCTGAAAGGGATATTTTATCGCTTAAAGCATTTATGCCCATTTCCACAGAGGCAAATGTCCAATCTTTCCTGGACACTATGTAAGAAGCGAGTTCCTCCTCCATAAGGGCACTGCCTGCAAATCCCAAATTAATATAATCACAATTTAATTTCTGTGAGATTCTGAAGGGATACGAATATGGCATCATTAATCCTAAACTTCCGTGGGTAATTGAGGAACCATACGCCAGATAAGTTTCCGATGGTACTTCCTCCTTGGATGGAGGCAAAACTTTCCCCTTAACTCCAACATAATAACAGTTAGTATACGGAAGAACCACCCTCACAATCTCCGGAGAAAAAGCAAGTTCATTATCTTTTGATATTTTGGCAAGCTTCTCCAGATTAGAAGGATACTCAATATGAATTACAGTTTTATTTTCATATATCATTTTTGTAGAATATTCCCAGCCACCCTGAATAGAGCCAAAAAATATGCTTGCCACAGGGGCCTCGGCAAGATAATCCGATGCAAGAATAATATCGCAGGCGCCATCTGTCATTTTGAACCTAAGTTCAATTCCGGTACCAAAAATATTATTTTTAACGCCCTCGTTTACCTTTTCCCGCACATGCAAGGGCAATCTTCTCATCACATATCCCTTATCCGTTTTTTCTATTTCCTCTACATTATGAAAATCTATATTTTGAAAAATCATTTTTTGTCATCCTTCTGCTTTTATATAGGCTTCATTTTTTTCGCGTCTGCTGTATATATCCTCAAGCCACTTAATTACAGCATCCTTAGACATGGCGAAAGGTTCCTTATGACTTAACATAAATTTGTTTGATGTAATTTTCTTAAGAATCTTAATCTGCTCCTGTAATAATCCCGCATTGTACACCCTTTGGGATTCCTTTTCCATTGCGTATACAGAATCTCCCAGAAAGCAGTAGGTCTCATTAATCTCCAAAGCCACCGAACCCTTGGCATGGCTTGATGGTATGGGAAAAATGTGGAGTCTGACATCTCCATCTTCAATGAAAATGTCACTCTCTACCACCGTTCCATCATTAGTGTACCTATAGGTCATTTTGCCCTGATACAATTTGTCATATTTTATATTCTCCAGATTATAAATATGGTCTTTATGAAAATGCGATAATACAACATTTACTCTCTTCTTATCAGGGTTCAGTAAGTTCAACATTTCAGGTATACCGGGGTGGCTGCCCACATCATATAACCATATACCATTCTCACATTGGATTATTACCACATTTGCAGAAAGAGGGTTCTCTGTTGGACAAATGTAGGATATATTTTCATCTATCTTAATAAATTTCAATTCATCATACATTTTGCGTTATTCTGCGCTTTGCTGCAGTTCTCCTATTCTATGACATCTCTATGTACTATTCCCTGTCATCCCTAGCTATTTTTTCTGCCAGGGCAGCTTCAAATTCTTTCTCGAATTCTAATTCATAATCACTTCCCGGCTCAGGTATAAGAACTTTCCTGTTCTTCCATGAGGACAGATATATGGCATTGGAAATATATAAGCTGTTTATTGCCTCATCACCTTCAGCAACAAATTCTCCTTTGGCAAAGCCTTCCAGTACCTTATTGTAATAATCTTTAGCAGGTTCAACATCAATATTTTTCCACTCATATACCGGCTTTGCAAATAAATCTCCGTTGCCCTTTCTATATTCTATTTCAGGCTTATCAAGCACACCGATTTTCAATTCACCTTTTTCACAAACAAGCAAAGCGTCATCAAGGCTTATCTCCAATCTGTTAACCCCCGGTGCCTCACCTGTAGATGCAATTAATACTCCGGTTGCGCCGTTTTTCCACTCAAAATATGCTGTAACATCATCCTCAACCTCTATAGGATGATATTTTCCCTCGTTGCAGAAACCTACTACACTCTCCGGTTCTCCGCAAATCCAGGCAAGAAGATCCAGATTATGTGGACACTGATTCAGCAGTGTTCCGCCTCCATCGTATTTCCATGTTCCCCGCCAGCTCACTGTATCATAGTAGGCATTGGGGCGATACCAGTCCGTTATAACCCAGTTAACCCTCTTAATATTTCCAAATTTTTTGCTCTCAACAATCTCCTTCATCTTCTTATATACAGGAAATGTTCTCTGATGGAATATAAAGCTGTACTTAAGAGATGTATTTTTTGCTTTAGCCTCATTGTAAGCGTTCATCATATTCCGCGCCTGCCTTGAATACACTCCCGCCGGCTTGTCACATAATACGCTGATTCCACGTTGAAATGCTTTTATAGCGAAATCTTCATGAGAATAATGAGGGGTTACAATTATTACACCGTCCAAATTCAGATTTCCTCTGTCAATCTCCCCGAACATATCATCTCCGGAATTAACCCTTACAAGTTCAGAAGACACATAGTCCTTTATCTCTTCCCATCTTTCTTCATTTACTCTGGTTATGGCTGCAAGCTCCATTCCCTTAATCTCACCTTTTGCTATCAATGCAGCATACTTGCTACCCATATTTCCCATTCCAATAATTCCGATTTTCATTTTAACCTCCATTCCGCAAAGGAATCCCGAGCCATATGTCAGATTTAGCTCGTACCCTGTTATGATGTATTTTCTATATCATATCAAATGAACCTTCCACAGACTCAAAATCAGACTTTCCTGCTTTGTCCATCAATATGGAAATGTACGCATCATACAGTGCTTCATCCATTGGGTATGCTTCTTTTCCGGTCTCAACATATTCCTTCATCCTTATCATCAGCTCAGCAACAGCAGCTTCCCCCTCCGAAAGATTCGCCTTGGCAAAGGGCATAGTAACCTGAAGTTTCTTAACCGCTCCCAGATTATTCTCATCCAGATAATACACGGTATCGTTAATTATCTCTCCTCTTGTTCCCCGAATATTAATATATTTGTTCCTGATAGGACTGCGATACTGTTCTGACATAAAGTCATAAAAAGCCACTTTACCATTTTCGTACTCCATGACAAGATGCTTCTCTTCTTTATCAACAACCTTGCCGTCCGTCAGTGTCTCATATCTTGTCTTGGTATTAGCCACTTTCATGGAAAATGATTTTCCTGTAATCCTCACATCGCTAAGTCCGGTTTTTAACATTCTTCTGATAACACTTGATGCATGATAATCGTGCATGGCAGAAATGGTAAGGGATACCGGTTCACCGATTGTACCTGCATCAATCTCATCAATCACAGCCTTAACAGAAGGCGTTAAAAAATACTGTTCTGCAACCTGTATCTTAAGGCCATCCTGTATTTCCTTCCTCATAATCTTAAGAGTTTCAAGATCAAGTGCTGCCGGCGTTTCGGAGAGCACCGGAATTCCCTTCTTGGCCCAGTATCTCACCACTTCGCTCATGCTTGCTTTGTCAACTGCACTGACAACAAAATCCGGTTTTAAGTCAATCACTTCATCTTCACTCATGGTTGTGTGAATTCCATACTCCCTTTGTAGCCGGAGCATTTTCTCTTCACCTCTGCAAAGCCATGCAACCATATCAAATTTCTCCGGAAGTGCCTTGGCAATACGGGCATAAAACTCGCTTCTCCATCCTGTTCCGACTACCGCAAATCTAATCATCACTGACTCCCCTTTTCTTCTTATTTCTTCTGTTCCTTATCTACTACCTTAATAAGACCTTTTTTCCACATAATCCATGATGAAAGAATTGCTATCGGAAGCATAATTATGATTATAAAGCCGACAGCACCAAATAATGAACCTCCACTGGAAACTCTTACTATAAGTGCAAGAACAGCCACTATTACAATTACAGGAACCACTCCCGCTATACCATTTTTAACAATCTTCTTACCTGTGTTGGTGTTGGCAAAAAGTCCTAATGTCAATGAACCGAACAACGCCGGTATAAGATATCCTGAAGCTGTCTTTACAGCAGGGAGTTCAAATATAGGACTAATCCAGGCACTCAAAAGCGCCGCTAAAGCAAGAAATATTATTGTCATTATTGAACATACGGCTACAGCAACCGAAGCAATTGCCTCACCTTCCGGTGTATTAGGTTCTTTCTTTGTTATATTCATAGCATTTACTGCGCATGGAACCTTAAGGTTCATAATATTACCTGTTATAAATGTGAGATAAGATGCTGAACCAAGTATCGGTGTATATGTAAGTGCTTCTGAAAATCCTACCGGAATGTATATAAGCAAAATTCCAAATGTTGCCACATTAAATACCATTCCTAAAGTTGGCATACATCCGTATACTCCCAGAACTATAAACGGAAGTGCAATCATATATGCTAAAGCTATAACAGTTCCTACTCTTCCCCATCTATGACACCATGCCTGAAATGGGTCCATCTCTATTTTATTTTTCTTACTCATATTAACCTCCATTCCGCAGGCACTTTAGTGCCGAAGGAATCGCGAGCCAAATGTCAGATTTGGCTCTGCGGTAAGAGCTATTTGTGGTGCCTGCAGCACAAATAGCCGTATGAAAAATTAGCGCATCAGCGTGATTTTTCATACTGTTCCTACATTCCTAACCAAACAGATTAACCCACAGTATTGAAGATGCCATACCTGCTATCATTGAAAATGCCATTATAAAGTCTCCAAGCCAGCGAAGCTTCGGATTTTTGGCAAATATTCCAAGTGCCACAGCAACCACAAGTCCTGTAAGCATTACACACGCCTGTATTGTGTCACCTATAAGAAGAACCGGAATGTACACAGCAAACATGCAGAGCATGAACACCCCGCTGAATACGTGCTTCCAGTCGCTTGAATTCTCTGTCTTATTAACACTCATTGAAAGTTTTTTACCAAATGGAATAAGAATAAGAAAACCGCTTAGCATTCCTATACTCATAAGTATCATAATAACGCCAAACTGTTGTCCGGTAGCATTTGAAAGCATCTCCGCTGTTGAACCGAAGCCAAGTGCAGTTGCCACACTTCCCGATATCATAGTCTCATATGATAATGAACCTATAACTGAAAGTCTCCACCAGGACCATACTGTACCCAGTGCAGATATAAGCACAAACAGTCCTACCACAATAGACAAACTTGGAACAATGCTGAAAACGCAGCTGGATTTTATAACTTTCTTAATCTCTTCTTTGGTGATTCCAAGCTCCACACACCTTTTGCATGCTTTTTTCAAATACACAAGTGAAAATCCCACTATGTACAGCAACCCGATTACTATCAATATGAGCAAAAGCGGGCTTTTAATAATGTCGCTCATCATAACTTCCATAATAACTTTCCTCCGTTATCGTATTTTACGTAATATGAAAAATGTGCCGTGAACACAGTCAGTTCCTTAATATATTAACTGCCTGCAATCGCGACACACCTTCGTATCTATGTATCCATTTTATTACAAATTGACTCTGTATTCAACTTTAGATTTTACATTTGACTTTATCACTGTTATGGATTACAATGCAAGTAATCACTTGCATGCAGGAGAAATAAAAAATTATGTTTGACGACACACAAATCAAAATATTAAATTCCACTATGATGTTGATTATGGAGAAGGGTTACACAGCAACAACAACAAAGGATATCGCTGAAAAAGCCGGAATCAACGAATGTACAATCTTTCGCAAATTTAAGGGTAAAAAAGAAATTGTGTCATCCGCCATGTCATTGCCGGAATGGAATCCTTGTCTTAAAGAAAGTGACTTTAAATATACAGGAGATTTGGAAAAGGATTTATGCTCATTTTCAGAAGTATATTTAAAAAAAGTAACACCTAGAATGGTAAAGATATCTTTGGGACTTCGCTCTCCCGATTTATATGACATAACGAAAGACATCATACGGGAAATACCTGATACCTTTAAAAAAGTTCTTGTGAAATATTTTACTGAAAAGCAAAAACAGAATAAGATACAGTCGGAAGATATAGAAAGTCTGGCAGTATCATTTTTAGCAATGAATTTTGGATTTGTATTTTTTAAAGCTTCATTTGGAGATGATTTAACGGAACTTCAAACAAAAGAATACATAAAAAGCAGCGTTCACCATTTTATAAATGGAATATGTACGGAGAAAAGTTTATAAAAATTTAATAAAAATTTAATGGGGTCTGACCCCATTAAATTTTTATAAACTATGCAAGTGAACACTTGCAAGAAGGGAGGTAACCAGGATGGTATATTTTGTTGTAGCTACGTATTTTGATGAGTATCAGGACATTTCCGATTATCTTGAATACATAAAGGCTGTCAAACCCATTGTGAATAAGTATCAGGGCAGGTATATTGCGCGTTCTGAAAAAATTACACCACTTAATTCCGATTGGAAGCCCAACCGGGTCATTATTATTGAGTTTAATACAAGAGAACAACTGGAAATGTGTTTTTCATCGGAAGAATATAGACAAATTGCATCACTTAGAGAGAATTCCGTAAACAGTAACGCAATAATTATTGAATAAAGAAATGAGGTAAAACATGAAAATAACCAACCAAGTACACTTAATACGAAAAGAATTCCAAGTTACACCAAGTATAAAAAGATATATTAATGTTTACCTGATAGTAGGTAAGTACTGCTATCTGATTGACAGCGGTGTCTCCGGAACACTTGACTTAATCGAAAATTATTTAAAGTCAATGGACAGAGACCTGACAGATATCAAAGGTATATTCCTTACCCATTCACACCCTGATCATATAGGTGGAGCGTCTGAAACAAAAAACCGTACCAACTGCAAAATATACGCACCAGTAGAAGAATTATCCTGGATAGAGGATATTCAAAAGCAATTTTCAGAACGTCCGATTCCTAATTTTTTTAATCTGCTGCCTCAATCCGTGGCGGTAAATGAACCACTGAAAGATAAGGATGTCATTGAACCCGAAGACGGAATTAAAATATGCGGGATATCGACAAAAGGACATTCTCATGGTTCTATGTCATATGTGCTTAATGATGAAGTGATTTTTACAGGAGACGCAATACCTGTAGCAAATGATTTGCCTATATTTACCGATTATGAACAAACCCTTCAAAGCCTTGATATACTGGAAAATATATCAGGAATACAGTACTATTGTCCGGCATGGGATAATGTGTATACCAATGACGAGTTCAGCCTGGTGATAAAAGACAGCAAAGAAATGCTTATAAGACTATATAATGCAGTTTCTCAGATAGAAAATGAATATTCAAAATGTTCAGATGCAGAAAAGACTAAAAAAATCTGCGAAAGAGCCGGAATGTCAGAATTTTCAATGAATCCATTAATTGCCAAAAGTATAGAAGCCTGCCGCAGTGTAGAAATTCGAAGGAAAAGCAAACACTTTCCTTCGAATATAAATGGAGAATAGTTTTTACATATTCTCCATCTCTTCCTTTATGGTGTCCTCTGTATCACTCATAGCTGCAAGTGTAAGTGTAAGGAGTTTTTCAAGATCCCATCCAAGCTGCCCGGCTCCACGCTCAATTACCTCTCTTGAACATCCTGCCGCAAATCCCTTACTCTTATATTTCTTCTTTAATGACTTAAGTTCCATATCCTTAGTGCTCTTTGACGGTCTCATAAGCGCTGCTGCCCAGATAAGCCCGGTAAGTTCATCTGCTGCAAAGAGCACTTTTTCCATCTCGTGCTCCGGCTCCACATCCACCGTAATGCCATAACCGTGGGAAACAACTCCGTGGATAATATCCTCTGAAACCCCTCCGTCTCTTAAGAGTTCCGGCGCCTTAATACAATGTTGTTCCGGATATAACTCAAAATCAATATCATGCAATAATCCTACGATTCCCCAAAACTCTGCATCATCACCATATCCTAATTCGTTGGCGTACCATTTCATAACCGCCTCAACAGTCAGCCCATGCTGAATGTGAAAAGGATCTTTGTTGTATTTTTTTAATAATTCAAATGCGTCATCTCTTGAAATATGTTCCATCATTATGGCCTCCTATGATGTTGAATGTTGTTTTATACTAAAATATCAATTTATCAATTCCTAAATCTCGTAATCCATACATGACCTTACCGCCGTATAAGGTCTGACCTTCCCGTCTGCCACTGCCACATGTTTTGGATGTACGGCATATTCCTTAAGAGCGGTCTCATTTTCAAATGTACTATCCAGCATAACATCAGCATTGGAACTTGGAAGGCACTCTGTGCGAACCTTTATTTCCACAAGTCCCGGAATCTGCCCTGCAAGTCCTTCAAGTCCTTCCTTAATTCCCGCTTTAACCTGCTCCTTCTCCTGTCCTGTAAGTTCATCCTTTAACTTCCACAAAATCACATGTTTTACCATAATTCTCTTCTCCTTTTTCACCAATCAGTTTCGCAATTATCCAGTAATGACGAAATCATTATATAGCATAATCCATAGTGATATAAGAAAGCAACCCTCTTATTTCCACAAAAAAATTGTTTAAATGACTTTTGTGCTGTGGAGATGAGGACAATGGAATTCAAACAACTTTCTTTGTGCAATTTACTAAGGCATAAAATTAAAGAGGGCTTTTCACACCCTGATCCTATTAAATAAAAAATACCTCCTAAGTAGATTTTGGTTATTTACCTTGTCTACTTAAGAGGTATCATATCACATTAGTATCCGGTGCTTTATTGGTATCATTTATACCGGCTGTATTATCCATATACACAAGTGCATATGTTGAAAATGCATTATTGTGTTCCACTTCCACCGCATACCTTGCATTTTCCGTTTCCGTTACAACTTGCGCAAGTAACCGGCTTCGTTCCGCCGTTACAGGTAGTGCAGGCGTATACATGTGCTCCCATACAATTTGGGAAATCACAAGTTCCGGCATGCTTATTGCTGTTCCCGGCCGCATCGCAATAGATACATGTTTCTGTCAATGAACCATGACAACGTGGACAGGAAACCGCATATCCGGCTCCTCTGTAGCCACTTCCCAAACATTCATCACATTTTCCTGTTCCACCACAGTTACTGCAGGGATTTGCTGCAACCGGTGCTTCCGTCACAGCCTCTGTCGTAGCTGCTTCTGTTATCGCAGCCTCCGTTGTGGCTGCCTCTGTTGTCACAGCTTCCGTTGTGGCAAGCACCTGTGATGAAACCGAGGCATTCACCTTCTTACTTGCAACAGCTTTAGTTGCTGCCGCCTCTGCCTCTTCACACACTGAAGCGCTGTCACAGCTTGAATCTCTGACTTCCAGAATATCTATGTTAACATCCTTTCCGTCTGTCAGAAATTGTGTTTCCACAGCCGCCCCAACAATCTTCTCCATGCCTTCTTCTACAGTCATTCCTGAAAAAGAAATTTCAGAAAAAGCTGTTTTGGCATCCTCGTTCAGGTATTCCACACCGATAATTTTGCTATTGGAATCTAAATACAACTTTACCTTTGGATTAATAGTGACAACAATAGCCATAGCATAATCTTTAGGAATCTGATCTTCTACGACTTCCTCCTTTGTACCTGTTGCTATGCCTTCATTTTCTTTCACAGACGCATCTTTGCCACAGGCAAACAATGTAAAAGCAGACAAAAGGCATATCAATATCAAAAAGCTTCTTCTCATAAATGATACCTGTAAGTGTTGACTCCCTTTCCTTATTATTTTTTTCTCAGTATCGGTCACTTAGATACTTTTCCATCCATAATAAAACTGAATCAATCCTATTCTGGACTTTGTATTTGTCTTTTCATTGAGATTTCCGATATGACGATATAAAGCAGCACGTGATATTGCCAGCTCCCCCGCGATATCCTGTACATTTTCATCTGATATCAGCAATATCTTGAGAACCTCCTGCTCTCTGTCCGTAAGTAAAAATGCTTCTGAAAATGCCTCAAACTTTTTATCATCATCGGTTATATTTTTTATATCTGTTTCAAACTTTTCATTTACAAACTGATTTGAATAAACAAAAGTAGATACGCTTATCAATGCAAATAAAACCAGGGCTGTAATAATAATTGCCATTCCATTTTCCCGGGATAACAGTATTACTGACATATTTCCGGTAATAACAGCACAAATATTGTTCGTTGCCCGTCCGAAGCCTGCCCAAAGTTCAGGAACTTTCATATAGTAAGAAAGATCCATAAACCCTACGGTGAAAAATACGACAAAAAATCCTGCAGAAAGATAAAAGACAACAAGCCCTGCTAAAAATGAGCCTCCCATCTGAAGAATAACTACACATATTGTGGACAAAAGGGTGACACAATACATCATTATATTCATATACCGCCGCCCTTTTAAATCGTATAAAACACCTGCAATCAATCCGCTTAATGCCAGAAGAAGACGAGGCCACTGGCCGATATCTACGCTTCCCGTTGCATGAACAAGCGTCACAGCACTATCCAATGTTGAAAAAATACATGTCATCAGCACAACACTTATTGCCAGAGCACTCCCCGCTACAATAGGGTTCTTCAATATTAGTTTCCCTATTTTTCCTGTATTTTCCATCGAGCATTCTTCTTTTTGAAAAGTTATATCTTCATTTAATTTCGCAGTCAAGAAAAAGCAACAAATTAATGAAACAGAAAGAACAATGGACTGAACCATGTCACTTTTAACACAATTATTATTTATAAATTGGAAGAGAATTCCCATTGCATAAGCAATTCCCATCATCTTAGCCAGATGTCTGCTGTTACCAATTACGCGGGATGCTATAAAATGCACTTGGCTTCCCGTCATTCCAAGCAATATAAAAAGGAGCAGTCCAAAACCCATAATTGTTCCATAGGATTCATGCTGCTGAATAACAAAAATACAAACAACACTGCTGATTGTACTAACCAGTGTTATAATTCGTTGTGTACTTTCATTTGTCAATCTGCTCACAACAGGAAAAAGTAAGAAACCCACTACGCTGATGCCCAATACATAATTCTGTGCTAACACAACACCTTTTGAGTCGGTTACATACGCCATCATGTTATCAAACATATACTCCGTTCCCAAAAATATGAAATTAAACAAGGCAATCAAAACAATTGCAGCGGTACAGTTTTTCTTCATCCTTCACAAACTCCGTATCAATTTTCTTTATTATATACAAAATTCTCAACAAATCAAGTTGACAAACGTATCAAATTGTATTTGAAATGCCCATGCTCATCTTTTTGTCTAATCCACCCGCTTTCAAAAAATAAATTTTCCTTTAATTAATAACCGTCATCATTCCTTCTGCATCTGCTTTTTTCTTTTGCACACAAAAGAAAAAAAGATGACCAACTATAGCCATCTTTTCCTCTGTCTTTACATGTCTTTATATATCTTTATATGTCCTTGCAGCTCTTTTTACTATTTCTTCCCATATTTTTTATCATGCTTATTGCCAGAACTGCTGCCATCATTAATATGATACACAACCTTACATTGCTTTCATCGCCTGTTTCTACCGCTTGTATGAAAGAACTCGTTCCCTGGTCATTATTGTTCTGATTATCATTCTGTGTTGTATTCCCTTCAGCAAATGCGATTGCATATGTTGAAAAACGGTCTGTTATAAATGAAACAGTTCCGTCTGCATTCATCTTAGTTTCCAATGCGGTGATAGTACCATTGTGGTTTCTTAAAACTACATATTGCCCACCATTCACTTTCATATCTGCCGGAATCGCAACTGTAATCGTAATTGGTTCTTTCAATTGATGAAGTTCTCCGAGTTCTGTTTCATTTGCTTTTATGATAACAGATACGTCTAACAACTGTATTCTTGCTTCTGTTCCCACTTCTTTTACAGCCTTCTCCGTAAACTCTGCAAAAATCGCTTTTTCTTCTGTTGTTTCAGCGGTTTTGTCCTTAACTACAATATCAATTTCCAATGCATGTCCTTCTTCAACTGCATTTTTTATATTTGATGCAGTTTCTTCAGAGATGACACCATCTCTAACCAATTTTGCTGCTGCTTCTGTATCAGTTACGATAGCTGTTGCCACTTCACTGGCTTCTTTCTTCACAGACGTAAGAGATGCTTCTGTCTTTTCATCTTTCACAACAGTGACTTCCTTAACTTCTTCTTTAATGAGCTCATCTGATGTTACCGAATTATCCGGTGTATCTACTCCAATACTGATTACCGCTCCACAGTTGTTCACACATTTGCCATCTACAAACTTGTGTCCAAGTGAAGGAATTACCTTACCCTCCTGAATGACTGCTCCACATACCGTACACACTTCGTCTCCTGTATAACCGTTTGCTGTGCAGGTTGCTTCTTTCACATTTACAAGCTTACCGCTGTGATTGCATGTACATTCATATACAGCCAATGTACCGGATACCTCACAGGCAGTAAGAAGAAGTGCATTCCCTGTTTTACTTTCTGATGCAGGTACAAAGCACAATCCCTCCGGTGAAACATCTCCCTTGATAGCTTCATCAAATTCACGGGAATTCACATAATTGACAAACTTTGTATTTGCAGGATCCGTAATATCATATACCATCACCCCACCAATTCTTTCAATGGCAATAAAAGCATATGTCTTTCCACCTATAGTACCGGTGACCACACTTTCAGGTTCCGGTCCTTTTTTACCGGATCTGTTATCAAGGCTTATCTTATCGTTGGAAGCATTAAAGTACTCCGGCAATTTATCGGCAGTTACCTGCTCAAACTCACTACCACTGTCAAACACAAGGTCTAAACCATTTGCAGTCACCTTATATATTGAGAAAGAACGTCCTCCAAATACATAATCTTTCTCGTTGTCGAGCCCATCCCACAGATTTGCGTTAAACCAGACCACCTTAGAACCCAGTGTTACATTGCCTGTAGGTGATGTCTTTTTTTCTTCTTGGTTGTCTAAACCCGGCCAGTCAGAACGACTGTCACCTTCGTTTGCTGTAAGCAGATAGGTTTCCCCGCCTATTTCAGCAACTGATATGCCGTCAGGCATCTTAATTCCATACACATTTTCATAATTTTTAAGTTCAATCTTGTCATTTTTCTCAAGGTCAACCTTTGTAATTCCGTAGTTCTGGAATCCAAGGGGATATACATTTGTAAATACCCCGGAAGCGATATCTAAGACCGCAACGGCATTTGCCTCCTGCAAAGATACATATGCAGTATTTCCTGCAACAGCTATATACTCCGGCTCAAAATCAACAGAAGGCTGGCTTCCTTTCTGGACAAGCACACCAACGAATGTAAGTTCCTCTCTCTTTGCGTCAAAGCTGTCAAAATATACCGTATTGGCATTCATGTTATTTGCACTATCAATGGTGATGATTGATACAGAACCCTTTGGATCTGTTGCATCAGCACCATCTCTCGGTTCACCCTCGTCCGCTGTCAGAATCGTGTCATTTCCTGCAAAAGTCACCATATCAGGCTGAACGCCAACACCGACAGTAGAGAGAAGTTCCAAAGAACCATCTATATTACAGGCGAACAATGCAACAACACCATTGTCTGCGTAATTCGCTGCCTGAATTGCTACGGCAAGTCTGCTATTGTCAGGAGAGACTGCAACTGAGGTAATATCCCCATATTCAAAGCCTTCTACCAGTGCTTTTACATCATATTCCGTACCATTTAAATTTACTGCCTTATCGCCGTCTAACTTCTCATTCAAGGAAACAGCAATCACTTTTCCCTTGACACCGCTTACCGCATAGGCATATCCGTTTGCCGAATTATAAGTTACAATTTCAAGACTACCGCCATTCGGTTCCATTGCACCAGAGTTATAACGTCCTGCGAGTTCTATCTGTAGAGCTTCCGTAGAATTGTAATATCCTTCTACACGGGTATCGCCGGTTTCTACCGGAGTATAGTCTCCAGCGTACACGGCTGAAACCGTTGTAAGCATCAGAGCCAGCACCAGCAAAATGCTCGTTATTCTTATTCGTTTCATTTTCATTCCTCCATATCCAATTTATTCTGTACCACATTCCGGTACATTCATATTCCTATAGTTACACAGACGAAGATGATTATAAGAAAGCAATGTAAACTCTACTACAGAGCTGTAAAATATACGTAAAAAACGATTTTACATGTATAACTTTATTTTACAGAAGAATAACACAAGTTTTACATAATTATGATGTTTCTACTTTACAGAAAGAAATTATAATAAAGTTTGAAAATCGTAAGAAAAGGAGATATATATGCCATCAACTTATGCACATTATCGGATAGGACAGGAAGTAAGAAATAATCTTGGAGAGTCGGAAAGGATAGTAGTGGAAGAATATCCGGAGTTGTTCCTGATTGGTTTGCACGGACCAGATATTCTATTTTATTTTAATCCACTTTTCAGTAATCAGGTTAACCAGATAGGGTATACAATGCATGGAAGATCTGGAAAGGAGTTTTTTAAAAATGCAGCTGAAGTCATAAAGCAACATCCGGAAAATGATGCTTATTTGTCTTACGTGTATGGTTTTATCTGTCATTTTGCACTGGATGAGACCTGCCACGGATATATTGATAAAAAAATTGCAGCCAGTGGCATGAGCCACACGGAGATAGAAGTGGAGTTTGACAGAATGCTGATGGTAAAGGATGGATATGATCCCATAAGGCACAGGCTTACGGAGCATATTGTCCCTTCAATGGAAAATGCGGAGGTGATACAGGCTTTTTTCCAAGGGGTAGATAGTGTACAGGTTCGCAAGGCTTTGAAGGGAATGATAAAAAATAACAATCTGCTGATTGCTCCTTCTAGGGTAAAACGTTTATTGATTAATGTGCTTTTGACTGTGACAGGAAATTATAAAGAAATGCACGGACTTATAGTAAATTATCAAAAAAATCCCCTATGCGATGACAGTACCAGGAAACTATGGTTCTTATATCAGGAGGCGAAAGAGTTAGCCTTATTGTTGATTCATAAATATCAAAGTTATCTGAAAGGTAGTGAGAATTTGAATCAAATATACAATTATACATTTGGCTCACAACTAACAGAGGAAAAGGAGAACAAAGATGCGATTTAAATTGACGAAGGAAGAAAAAAACTGGGTACTGTACGACGTGGGAAATTCTGCTTTTATGCTTTTAATATCTACAATCATGCCCATTTATTTTAACTATCTGGCAGGGAATGCAGGACTGTCGGATGTGGATTATATGGCGTATTGGGGCTATGCATCTTCTATTGCTACCTTGGTTGTAGCTTTGATGGGACCAATATGCGGCACCATGGCAGATACAAAAGGATATAAAAAGCCAATATTTACAATATCTCTTGTGGTCGGTGCGGTGGGCTGTATTAGTCTGGGATTTGCAAAAAATTGGTTCCTGTTTCTGATAATTTATATTATTGCCAAAATTGGATATTCGGGAAGTCTAATTTTTTATGATTCCATGCTTTCAGATGTCACCAAAACAGAGCGGATGGATAATGTGTCCTCCCAAGGATATGCGTGGGGATATATAGGAAGCTGCGTTCCTTTTATCATTTCTCTTGTAATTGTGCTTGGTTCCGACGTTATCGGAATATCCATGGAGATGTCCATGACAATCGCTTTTGCAATCACAGCAGCATGGTGGATTTTCATGACACTGCCTTTATTAAAGACTTACCAACAAAAATACTATGTGGAGAAGAAGCCTAATGCGATAAAAGAGAGCTTTTTAAGACTTGTAAGAACTTTTCAGAATGTACACAAGGAGAAAAAGGTGTTCTTATTCTTGTTGGCATTTTTTTTCTACATTGATGGTGTCTATACCATTATTGATATGGCGACTGCCTATGGCTCTGCTCTCGGACTTGACAGCACGGGACTTCTGCTGGCACTTTTGTTAACACAGTTTGTGGCATTTCCCTTTGCTATTCTATTTGGAAGGCTGGCACAGAAATATGCAGCTGAAAAGCTGATTATTATATGCATTGTGGCGTATTTTGGCATTGCGGTTTTTGCCATTTTTCTTTCTACGCAGCTACAGTTCTGGATTCTGGCTATTTTTGTGGGGATATTCCAGGGTGGTATACAGGCACTGTCACGTTCTTACTTTACAAAAATCATTCCGGCTAATCAGTCAGGAGAGTATTTTGGTCTCATGGATATATGCGGTAAAGGTGCTTCCTTTATGGGAACAACGGTAGTCAGTATTGTTTCTCAGTTGACAGGGAGCGTCAACAAGGGTGTGGGGATGATTTCCGTGATGTTTGTGATAGGAATTCTATTGTTCAGATATGCCGTGAGGGTAGAAGGCACTAAAGGCAGTGAGGAAGCCTGAAATCGGAACACAGACACAAGATAGTTTTAAGATTATGAGGAGGCTGGAATGAACAAGAAAAGCCATCTGTTTGTTACAGGAAAAATTGCAGAGTACTTACCGAAAAGAGACAGAAGATGGTTGTTGCTAGGAAGTATCTTACCGGATATTCTTTTCTATACCTATTTAAAAGGGCATACCTGGGAGAGTGCCTTTGAGGATATCAGCAAAAAGATGTACAAGCTGGGAAGGAATGGAAGGAATAACAGATATTCGTATCTGATGCTTGGATATATTCTCCACTACGTGGAGGATTTTTATACGCTTGCGCACAACCAGGTCTTTGAAGGGAACCTGTCGGAGCATATCTTGTATGAGAGAAAATTGTCAGAATATTTAAGTGAGAGAAACTATTTATCTTCTGTGAAAAAAGAAAATAAAATGTCCATAACGGCAATGGTGGAATATTTGAAAAAAAGTCATAAGACATATCTGGAACAGGCTGGTGATTTTGAAACAGACGTCCGATATATCTATGCTACAGCAGAAGCGGTAAGCGGCTGTCTGTTGCGGGCAATTGAATTAAACAGTAGTGTAAATGATGGGGTGGATGGTATCCCTGTGTATGCAATTTCGGATTGTCAGAAGGTCAGATTATAAAACACCTGAATTCGTGAAACTTATTAATCTCTTATGAGTCAAACTTATGATAAACAAAGGGATTATAAAAAAATGCAATAATATTAATCTTGACCGACTAACCAAGCATATATCTGTATTCCGGCAGAACTCCCTTCGTATCCTTTAATCCGATACTTACAACCTCCGCCTCAAAACGCTTAAAATTAGCAAATAAATTACCAAATGCCAGATTCATTTGAGTCTCACTAAGTCCCTTAGCTATACTTATGTGAGGCATCCAATTACCCGGCTTATATTCATCTGCCATCTTCTCATGCATCATTAATCCATTGGCCTGTCTGTTTATATCAATAAGATAATCGTTCAAAACCGGTTGAAGAAATAGGACATGCGGTTTAAAACATCCTATACTGCATATATCAAGCCTGCCGCTTCCTAAAGCATTCACCTCAGTCTTCATTTTCAATCCGCTATTAATACGTGAATATATGCTTTCTTGTGATATTCCCGGTTCATTCAATGGTTCATCAACAGCAATTGTAATATGCGGTTCTATCTCCTTATCCAGCATAAATGTATTGCCGCTCCCCACAGCGGCATTTTTGATAAGCTTTGCAAGATACTCTCTACTTATGTCATCAAAATATAACGATATGTGATACATACTGTATTATAATTCCTTTAGACAAGAGGGAGGGGTCAGACCCCATAAAAAATTTATAAACTTTTTCTCAAAAAGTTTATAAAATTTTAATGGGGTCTGACCCCCTCCTGTCTCCCCTTCACTATTAATAATTTTCCTCATGAACTTCAAAGTAACTCTGTGGATGGTTACATACAGG
>JBJEMF010000142.1:0-1813 GCA_051879535.1 Lachnospira sp.
TTTTTTATGACACCTACGTTGGATTGCCATTTGTTTTTAGGGTCAGCACTATAAAATTTTGTTTTTACTATTGCATTGGGATTCGATTGTTTCCTATCTCCATGCTTAGGACTTGTACGATATTCAAAATGAAGATGCTCTTCTTGACCTCTAAGGTTGTACGCATTTCCCGTCACTCCACTCTTACCTAAGACCGAACCTTTTTTTACTGTCTCACCATATTTTACAGAGATAGAACTTAGGTGGGCATAAAAAGAATAGTATATTGCCTTAGGCCTTTTGTGGGTAATCAGCACACACAAACCATAATCCGGATGGTTTTGGATTAAAGAAACAACTCCGTTGCCGACGGAATATACAGGAGTACCTTTGGGCGCATAATAATCAAAACCTCGATGCCATCTTATGCTTCCATCTGCATAGTGCCTTACGGGTCCATAGAGGTTGCTTGCCTTATTGCATCTAATGCGTGGGTTCTTTACAGGATCTCCCCAAGAGACATCGGAAGAAGTCTCTCCAAGCGTCAAATCTATATCTACATCAAACACCTTAAAAAGCGAATCGTTGATGCTTAGTTCAATTTGATCTTGTTGGGGATTACCTTTTTGTTTTGATTTCTTTTGCTTCTTATTTGGAGAATACTGTAGAGTTGTGTTCTGTAACTTTTCAAAATTACTTTGTGCTTGAACACCTATACAAACAAATGATAAGGTAAAGAACAGTATATATACCTTTATAAGATTGCTCATTTCTTTATCTCCTTATTCTGTCCAGGTAACACAATGGAAATTGTTCCACCATAAACACATCTTAATGTAGAAGGTTTTAGCAAGGCTGGTTCGCCACACACGAGGCTGTTGGAGTCAACAGCACTCCATTTAGGACAAGTGCCAGGGACACAAGGCATAGGTGTCAGTCTTCCATGGTTTGCCGCCGTTGCAGAAGCGGTTGGCGGATAGCCTAACGAACGGCATCGTCCAAAGCTTGGAATATTCTTCATGGAAACATAGTCTGCGATATTTGCCTGATCTTGTCCCATGAGTATCACATTCTTTGGAGTAGCTTTCAAACGGGGACAAGATGTTCCCATTGTACATTTTAACGTTGCGCCACTACATACATATTCCATCTTATCTTACCTTTACCTTTGAAGCTTGTATAGTAACTTCCTTGTCTGCATTGACAGAAATATTACTATTAGCCTTAATATTAACATTGTCCTTGGCCGTCATTGATATACTGCCATCTGCATTGATTTCTATATCACCAGCAGAGTATATCGTGATTTTTTTATCATCAGCGGATAATGTTATATGATATGTGTTATTTTTGTTATCGTAGATTTCAATTACACCAGCATCACCTCTGTCATTAAACAAAATGGTGTGACCGTTTCGTGTTCTGATAGCCTTAATATTGTTGGTGGTTCCTTTTTCATCCTTAGACACTGCCCATTCTTCATCGGGTTTGCCTTTGCCTCCATTGTATAAGGCTCCAATGATATAAGGTCTTTCTGCATTATCCATTTCAAAGCCTACCATTACTTCCTCGCCGATTTCTGGAATAAATTGGTGTCCTTTGATATTGCCTGCATAAGGGACTGCAATTCTGAGCCACGGAGACATCATCTTATCATCCTGTACTTTCTGCCATGGGAACTGCACTCTTATGCGTCCTAACTTCTGCTCATCCTTATTGTCAACTACAGTCGCACGTTGAGACGGTGCAGCGGGAAATACGTTGGCATTTGAATAGCTCGGATAGTTGCAGGAATTTGGGACTGCCGTGAAGGAATTGGAGTAGTCTTGACTAT
>JBJEMF010000143.1:0-1804 GCA_051879535.1 Lachnospira sp.
TGCTATTCTTACAGGATGAAAATCTTTTTCAAAGGCTTCATTTGGTGAATATAAATGTTTGGAGCCCGAATAAACAGGCAGGGCTGAGTGAGGGGTATTGTTATATTCATTTAATCTTTGATTTACCAGTTCGCAGAACATTGAAAATTTAACGTTCTTCATTAATTTTATAGAGCGGAATAAATCATCAATTGTGCCGTTCAATCTTTCTAAAGCACCTTTGGACTGCGGGCAGTATGGCTTGGAGCGTTTATGAGAGATACCAAGAACATGGGTACAGTGTTCAATTTCAGCTCCGCGATAAATAGAGCCCTGGTCGGTTAAAATAATTTCCGGTATTCCATAAGTTTCTATCAGTTCACGCAGTGATGAAAGCGCAATATCGGAAGTCTGATGATAATGTATTTTCCAGGTAAGCGCCTTCCTGCTGAAGTTATCCATCCAGATTTGAACATACGGAGTAACAGGAAAACCCTGTTCATCAACGCAGACACCCCTTGGAGGCTCTTTTATATCTCCTTGAACCTGAATCATGCGATGGGCAACCTTATACCTTGAATAAAATGCCCTGCCGTTCTGTTCGTTTTCTGTTAGAAGTTCCTTTCTGCTGTAACCATCAACCTGCAGATGTCGCTGAAGTGTGCTTCTTTTGATAATGCCTCTGATGTTCGGGTGTTTGGATTCCAAACACTGGATAATATTGTTAACGCTGATGGTAGGGTCCTGCATTCTCATGGCCTTTGCTTCATTTTTTAATGCATCAAACCTGATATAGAGACGACTGTCGCTTCTGAATTTTGGATATTTAGGTTCAAGACCTTCAAAACCATCTTTCTGGTATGATTCATACCATCTAATCAATGTTCTTTTAGAATAGCCGGTATCGCAGGCAATCTGAGTTATTTTCTGATTAAACTCCTTTTTGTTGGAAAAATTGTTATTGAGGATTGGAGACAGAATTCTGATTTTCATATCAGCAGAATTCTTGCAACCGCTTAATAATGCGTTTGTATATTTTGTCATTTCAAATTCCTTATTATAAAAAAACACTAACAAAACCGATTATGAACTGCAGGTTTTCTGAGATGTACCTATTGTAAAGGCGATCCTCCTTAGTGAATATTTAGGAAATTTGGATAAAGTTCTGACAAATCTGGAGCAGTTTATTAAAAAGATATTGGATAACCATCCGCTGAAATTGGATATTTTTTGCTCAATACTTTGAAGGCTTATTGTTTTTGGATACTTGCAGTTACTACATTGGATATCATGCGATTTAGCTAAAGCACTGGCATTTTGATAAATAAGTTCTACATAGTTCAGCAGTCTCTTCCCTCTGACTGACAGCACAAACTCTCTGATAATCCACTGTAAACAGGCGTCGTTATATTTAAGAATCAGTGTCTTTAGCTTCTCCTTATATGAATTTTTAAGAATATCTATAATAATCTTATATGAAATTTTTGAAGGTTTATGTAATTGATTTTTGTAGTAGTCTTTTATGAGATGATCTAATAAATGGGCTGTTTCAACATATTCCAAGGCCTCTGAATATCTTGGTACTGAGTTGTCAGTCAAAAGTACATGCGTTACATTGTTACCACTTTTAGTTTTTGCGGGACAATTCTTGTTTGGACATGTTAATCTTTGAAGATGACAATTCTCAAATTCTGGTTTATTGCCTTGATTTAGAAAGGGGCATGGTCTTTTATAACGAGTAAAGCCATCCTTTACTAAATAAGAATGACAACTGGAACATTCGATGTTACAACCTGGTTTTAAAGTTAGAACTTTACATTTAACT
>JBJEMF010000144.1:0-6835 GCA_051879535.1 Lachnospira sp.
CAATTGCAATTGCACCGCTTCCTGAGTATAAATCCAGAAATTTACATCCAATAATATCAGGCTGTAGTATATTAAATAATGTTTCTTTAATTCTGTCCTGTGTAGGTCTTGTGTCTGTACCTTCTATTGTTTTTAGCGGAAGGCTTCTGGCAGTACCTGCAATCACTCTCATAATATTCTCCATTCCTGTGCGTCTTTTCAGCGCATATCGTGCTTGCGCCTGGGATTAATAATACTAATCAAAAAAGTTCTTTAATTCAGAACGACTGTTAATCTGAAGCTTGTTAAATATAACTTTCATATTGGATTTAACAGTACTTTCGGCGATGAATAATTGTTCCGCAATCTCTTTATTTGTTAATCTTTGAGCTGCAAGTTTGGCAACATCAGCCTCTCTTACTGTAAGTCCATAATTAGCAAGAAGTCTTCCTGCCTTTTTAATAGATTTTACACCCTTTTCATATGTTTTTGAATATTTGTGGATATTCTTAACAAAGGCTGACATATTTTTACTTACACCTGATTCATCCAGCATAGAATCAATATATGAATAATTATGTACAAATGGCATATATAACTTATCATGCACTGCAAGTTCCAGGGCTTCGGTTAAGAATTTGTGGGCTTTTTCATATTCTCCTGTTTCATTGTTGGCAATTGCAAGATAAATGTAGGTATATATTCTTGGAACAATATAAGAATATACTTTGCTAAGCCCCAATAGTTGTCCGCTTATGCCAAGAAAATGATGATAATCTTCAGTGAGAATAAGATATTTCCCCAAAATAATATTAATAAAGCTCAACGATAAGAAATTAGTGTTATCCTCAATGCTTTTCTCATCTTTAAGCCAGTTGGCAATTTTATCCGGTTCCCCAAGATTAGAAAAGATTAAGGACTTGCACAAATCAACCATTTTTCCCATATGACTTGAAACAAAATCTGTACTGTCAAGCTTACGGGTCATATTGTTCATATATTCCTTATAAGCATCATTGGCTCCATGATATATGGAAATGAGTGCAAGGATATATGTTGCGGCTATATAAATGCTGTGTTGATTTCTGCTGTCGGCCATGTATATTGCTTTATGACAGAGAATTTCAGCACTTTCAATCTCACCACGGTTATATAACACTTCTGCTTTCATAAGTGCTTCAAAACCTTTACCATGTCCGTTGGTTATTCGATAGTAGTTTGGAGCACAATCCTCTAAGGTTAGCATTTCAACATCAAGTGCACCCGATTTCCTATGATACATGGACATAATAGATGGGCATTCAAAGGTGAAAGGATACTGTCCTGCCAACGTATTTATAGGGGATTTTGTGATGGATGCAACCTTTTTGAAGGATTCATTCATTTTTGCAAAATCATTATAAGATGAAAATGCGTTAATAAACTCTAATTCTGCATAATGGGAGGCCCTAACAGAATCATTAAGGGAATCATCATTTTCAATATCGTTATGTATATCTTTCATAAGACTTTGCATGGTATTTTTCTCATTATACATAAACATTATAAAGCATATAATAATGGAAAATTTATAATTACCATGCTTGTCTGTCTCCCAGTAGTGATTAGCTATTTCAAAAAATAAATCCTTATTCTCTTTAATAATATATCCGTATATACTCCGCAATGTGGTATTGGAAGTGTATATTTTTTCATATTCACCGCAACTGTTATAAAGCTTTATTGCATTAAAATAATTACCGTTGCTAAGGTATGTATTGGCAGCTCTAAGAGTTGCTTCGTTTATTTCACTCAAAGGCTTCTGATTAAATATTCCCTTGAGAAAATGTAAGAATACCGGATTAAAATAGTAAACCTTTTTATGAGAATCATATTCAATTATTGGTGTTTTTCTAAGATATAACAGACAAGTATGCTCATCAAGCAGGGTCTGGGCCATGCATTGGCTGGTGGTAAACTTATCAAAAATAGAAAGGTTCAATAAAAAATCTTTATGTTCACCATCAAGGTTATACCAAAGATTTGTATTTATAAATTCATCACATTTATCTAATAGAACTGATGTATTTCCCTGCTTGTTGCTTTCTACATATAATTCTACTACATAAGGCCATCCAAGAGTTTCGTTGTAAATTGTCTTGGCGGTTTCTCTGTCAATAATAATTTCATTCATTCTGAAGAAATCATATATATCCTCATGGTCAAATTTTAACAATTCTTTTCCTACAAAGCCGGTTTCCTGTTTTGTGATTAGATTGATAACATCCGGATTATGTATCTCACTAATATTAAATACATATCTTATACCCATGGAATTATCTGAATAACATGTGGATATAATCCTGCATATTATGTCATTCATGTAATTATCAAAATTATCAATTATAATCATGACATGAGGTTTCTCCGCCGGAAAGGATGAAAGAATATTTTTTATTTTATTAATGTCATCTTCACTTTCCGGAAATCCAATAAGTGAAAGCTGTGATGAGTAAGAAGGGTTTACTATCTTTAAGGCATTACAAAGATTGTTCCAGAATACTTCTTTTTTAGTGTTGGCATCAATCCACAGTATTGTAAACTTGGGATTGTTCTTAAAAAATGTACGACAAACCATTGATTTGCCGTATCCTGTAGGCGCACATATAAAATTATATCTGTATTCTTCAAAGGTTTCCAAAGCATCTTTCAATCTTTTTGACAGATATGCTCTGTTCAAATGTTTTAAATGTGCCATAATATCTCACCCCTCTATTATCTTACTGAAAACATTTAGTTCCATTCGGAATCGTATGATTCAATCTTTTTATCTCTAAGCATAAGGTCCTTAACACCATCAGAAGGTGATTTACCTTCAAATAAAACAAGATTAACCTGCTCTACAATTGGCATTTCAACGTTATATTTCTTTGATAATGCATAAGCTGCTTTTGCGCTGTAGACGCCTTCAACAACCATCTGAACTTCGGCCATTGCTTCATCTTTAGTATAGCCTTTACCTATAAGAATACCCGCTCTTCTGTTACGGCTGTGCATACTTGCACATGTAACAATCAAATCACCGATTCCTGACAGACCGGTAAAAGTTATGGCTTTTGCCCCCATTGCAATTCCAAGTCGTGCAATTTCAGCTATACCACGGGTTATAAGAGCTGCTTTTGTATTATCACCATATCCAAGACCGTCGGCAATACCTGCGGCAAGAGCTATTACATTTTTAAGAGAACCTCCTATGCAGATACCTAAGACATCAGGACTAATATATACCCTGAACACATCACTCATGAATATATTCTGAAGATATGTTGCATCATCTTTTTTTTTGGTTCCGATTACACATGTGGTAGGAATTCCCCTGCCAACTTCCTCGGCGTGGCTTGGACCTGAAAGTACTGCTACTACAGCCTGAGGTATTTCTTCTTCAATAACTTCGCATAAAGTCTTTAACGAAGATTCTTCAATACCCTTACCAACATTAACGATATATTGATGTTCCTTTACATAAGGAGCCATAAGTTTTGCAGTAGATCTTGTATAAGGTGACGCAACTGCTAAAACTAAAACGTCATTGTCCTTAATTACTTCCTCTGTGTCTGCATTAAAATGAATTGATTCAGGAAGTTTTACTCCGGGAAGACATTTTTTATTTTCCCGCTCATTTTTTAACTGTTCTATTTCTTCCGGAAATACAGACCAGACTGTTACATCATGTCCGTTGTTATTAAGTAATATTGAAAGTCCCAGGCCCCAGCTTCCGGCACCCATTATACCTATTTTAGCCATTATTTTTCTTTTCTCCAATCTTTCTTTCGGTTCCTTTTATTAATCGTGAAATATTACTGCTGTGTCTTATAAATCCTAAGGCAGTAAAAAGAAATACTACGATATAACTCTCAATTAACTGAGGACCGGATATAGGAAGAAGTCCCATCTGTCCCCATATAACGAATTCAATAAAGAATCCGGCAATGCCTACAAGAGAACCTAATGAAACGTATTTTGAGAATATTACTACCAGTGCAAAGGTTGAAACTCCAAAAATTGTGAATAAAAAGCAATATTTTGGAAACAGAAGAAGGCTTATAACTACTCCTGATGTGGCTGCAATTCCTTTACCACCCTTGAATTTAAGATAAAATGGAAAGTTGTGACCAAGGACAACTCCGAAGCCTCCGTAAAGAATCAGAAGCATTTCTGCGGTTTCTGTATTGTTGCCATAAACGAAATGAATAATTATTGCAACCAGCACAGCTTTAAACATATCAAGAAAATAAGTTAAAAAACCGGCTTTCTTTCCTAAAGTTCTCATTGTATTAGTGGTTCCTGCATTTCCACTGCCATAATCTCTTATATCAATGTGATTAAATTTTCCAATCCAAAAGCCTGCCTGAACCAAAGCACCTGCAAAATAACCTAATAAAAGACATATAACTCTTTCAAGCATCATTCCTTCTCCTTGCGTTCTCTGTTAATAAATCTTATTGATGTGCCTCTGAAACCAAAGGACTCACGAATTCTGTTTTCAATATATCTTGTATATGAAAAATGAGTGAGTTCTTTATCGTTAACAAACATAACAAAGGTTGGAGGTTTAACTGAAACCTGTGTCATATAATAAATTCTTAAGCGCTTTCCTTTATCTGAAGGTGGCTGCTTCATGGCAACAGCCTCAGTAAGTATTTCGTTAAGGACACCTGTTGGAATTCTCATGGTCTGGCTGTCTATAATTGTATCTATAAGCTCATACAGTTTATTAAGTCTTTGGCCTGTTACGGCAGATACAAATATTATTTCAGCATAAGACATAAATGACAATGTGTCTTTAATCTTACTTGTGAATTCATATATTGTTTTATCATTCTTTTCAATGCAATCCCATTTGTTAACGGCAATTATTATACCTTTACCTCTTTCATGGGCGATACCTGCTATCTTAGCATCTTGTTCCGTAACACCTTCATTGGCATCAATAACAAGAATTGCTATATCGCATCTTTCAACGGCAGCAACTGTACGTATAATACTGTATCTTTCCAGCTCTTCTTTTATTTTGTTCTTTCTTCTAAGACCTGCTGTGTCAATAAAAACATATTCTTTTTTATTGTATGTTACAACTGTATCAATAGCATCTCTTGTTGTACCTGCTATATCGGAAACAATAACACGGTTCTTTCCCATAAGCTTATTGATAATTGAAGATTTACCTACATTTGGCTTACCTATAATGGCAATCTTAGGCCTTTCATCCTCTTCTTCACCGTCTGAGTTTTCCGGGAAATATTTTGTTACTTCATCCAGCATGTCACCGATGCCTAACTTGGAAGCAGCGCTTATTGGTATAGGATCACCTATGCCAAGATTATAGAACTCGTAAACATCAGGCATTAATTTATCAAAATTATCCACCTTGTTAACAACAAGAACTACAGGTTTTCTTGAACGCCTAAGCATATCAGCAACTTTGGCATCGGAATCCACCAGACCCTGTTTGACATCTGTAATAAATACAATTACATCTGCTGTTTCTATGGCAATTTCAGCCTGTTCACGCATCTGGGCAAGTATAATATCATTAGTGTCAGGTTCTATTCCCCCTGTATCAATCAGGGTAAATGATTTATCCAGCCATGTTACTTCGGCATATATACGGTCTCTTGTGACACCGGGTGTGTCTTTTACTATAGAAATCTGCTGGCCTGCAAGATCGTTGAATAAAGTTGATTTACCAACATTTGGACGACCTACAATAGCCACGATTGGCTTACTCATAATTTACCTCATTTCAAATAAATTTATAAAAATTTTATATACACAATCCAGAATATAATACCAATTTAATTGCCTTTTGTAAAGCGCTATGCTATTATACTCAAAGTTATAAATGCTATATTTTCGGAGGTTTCACATGAAGAGACGGTTGTCTATTTTTGCATCTGCATTTCTCACGGTTATTATATTTTTAACAGGAATGATAAGTCCTGTTAATACATTTGCATCAGATAATAATACTTTTAAATTTTCAGAAATTGACTTGATAATAGATGTTCCCAAGGAATTAATAAGTTTTACAAGAAGCACAACCAATAATAATTCGTATCTGGATAAGCTGGGGGTTGAAGATGCTACAGTGCTGACATCCAGCATGATGGCAAATAATATTTATCTTGAAGCTGTACCTGAAGATGTTGCTTATGAAATTGCTGTTTTTGGAAAGAAAGCATCAGATTCATTAAGTAATTTTAATGAAATAAATGATGAAGAACTCGATAATTTGTTTAAGGAATATGTATCTTCCCAGGAGTCTATCGATAATAACAACATAGAGGAGACTTTGGAAAGTTCACAGATTAAAGAAATTAATGGGATTAAGTATTTTGTCACAGATATAAAATCAGTTTCTAACAACGTAACTGTATATGTGAGAAAATATTACACTGTTATCAGGGGATATATATATACTTATGCTGTTCAGTCAAAGAGTAATGTTGTTAATTCAGATATGGACAATATGATTACATCCATTATTCAAAGCGCCCAATACAAAGAGGTGAAGAAATCAATATTTGAGAATTTTGTGGTTAGCGAAATTGTTTCCAATATCATAACAATCGGCGTACCTATAATAATATTAATACTTCTTCTCGTTATCATTTCCAATGTTGGCAAAAGAGGCAGAAAAAAACTGGCAGATGAAGAAGCTGAGCTTAGAGAAAAATATAAAAAAGAACATGAAAGGGGTCAGACCCCATAAAATTTTTATAAACTTTTTCTCTAAAAGTTTATAAAATTTTAATGGGGTCTGACCCCAATGTCATTTAGATAAGATGACAAATCAAGATCTCAGTATTAGAAATAA
>JBJEMF010000145.1:0-1798 GCA_051879535.1 Lachnospira sp.
GAAGTCCTAAGATAAAAGATTTCTCCAGATTTGTCTTCACAAGTATACATTTTTTCCTTCTCTGTGTCAAAATAAGCGTATCACGCACTATTACTCATTCCTGCTTGGCTGATATTTTATCTGCAGGAGAATGGGTGTCAAAGACAGAGCCTCCGGTGCGTAGCATCCTTGACTCCCATTCTCCTGCAGATACACTGTAATCAAGCAGGTATGATTAATTGTGTGCTTCTGCACCTGTTTATAGCAGCCTAAGCTGTGTCCTTATTCTTGCTGTCTTTCTTGCTGTCTGCCCCGGCATCGTTGCCTGGATTCTCTCTATATAGCTTTTGGCCTGGTCATAATGCTCGGCTCTTATCTGCCGCAGACTAACTTTCTCAACGATTTCATTATCTGTGCCTGTACGTTTCTGTTTCCTCTGTTCCCTGCTATACTTTACCAGGTCAATTATCTTTTCTCTTCCGTAGTTGCGTTCATAACAACGAAGCTTGCTCATTCTGTCTGCTCCGGTCTGGCTCCAGCCCATGGGTCGCGAACTCATACGGTCTGATAACACATGGCTTACATGGCTCTCCGCACTGCAGCCATCTATCACTTCGTTATGCAGGGTTCGCATGACAGCTGCCCAGTTGTCTAACACATAGGTCTGCAGATCTGTTACCGGCTTTGTATTGGCCACCGATGAAGCCATTGCTCTCGTATAATCACTAAATCCGTCTTTTGACCGTTTATACAGCAGGTGCCATAGTTCTGATTTTACCAGTTCCTTTTCGTCAAGCATCTGCCCTGATGCTGCATTTATATACTGCATCAGATGGTATTTATCAGCACAGAACAACGCCTTATCAAGATATTTTACACCACTTTTTATCCACTGTGCTCCATCCCCACTGACAAATATGTGCTTTATTTTTTCGGTATTGTAGGTTTGGTCGATGAAATGATTTACATTACCCCAGAACTTCTCTATTCCATCACTTCCCGGATACAGTCCCCCAAAATAGAACGTATTTACCAGTTCCTTGCGTCCTTTGCATTTGGGGCTCTCTCTTTTGTACTCATACAGATAAGCAAGTCTGCTTATAAAACTCTTGTTCTCATCTTTAGATTTATATCTGCCATGCTGTTCTGCGATGTGATCTTCATCAGCCTCTATGAAGAGATATGTGCATTCCCTCTTATTCCTAGGAGCTACATATGGAATCTCTTCGGCTATCTGATGGATCTTGTTCATCACTGTGGTTTTTGTAATCTTTGTTCTGGATGGAAGTACCTTTGCTGCCTCGGCATAGCTGGTCTTAAGTGCTTCCGTAATCATCATTACTTCTGCCTCTTCCGTGAACCTTTCATGCCGGCCTAATCCAAGCATTTCTTCCAGCAGATATACATATCCCCCTTCATCAGATAACCGTTTATAATACGTACAGTCAAATGCTATATCACCCACAGAACTCACGAGGCTCCTTTGATCTGTACGTTGGGCATTATATAGTCCTTCCCTGTAACTGCAGTTGTAAATCTGCTCATTCATACTGCTTAAAACTGTTGAAATAAACTTTGCTGCAACTGCATCTGTTGTGGCCTTGGTTGCCTTCTCAAATACATAAAAATCTTTAGGGTTACAATAAAATTTCTCCTCTGCTTCTAATAAACCATTCACTAAAAGTTCTAATAATGATATAATCTCCATGAGAGTGAATCCTCCTTAGTATATTTTTTCTTGGTCGAAATCATTATACCTCAGAGTTCTTTCACTCTCATCTTTATTTTCTTATTCAACTGACAAATTCTTTACTCTATA
>JBJEMF010000146.1:0-1796 GCA_051879535.1 Lachnospira sp.
TGATATGATTCCCCTTAAGTAGACAAGGTAAATAACCAAAATCTACTTAGGGGGATTTTTATGTCTAAATATTCCAAAGAAATAATTATAAAAATATGTGAAGAGTACTTGTCTGGTAACCTATCAGAAATGGAGTTGTGTGATAAGTATGGAGTACATTTCAAAGATGGCAATTCTATTATCACTGATTGGATTCCAAGATATCTTCAAGATGGAGTAGATGCCTTTCTTTCTCCTGGCGGAAACAGAAATTATTTATCATCTGATAAGATTTCAGCGGTTGAAGATTACATCGAGGGAAAAGGAAGTTTAAGAACAATTGCTGCTAAATATGGAATTCCTTCAAAAGAAACACTTAGGCAATGGATTTTGTTGTATAATGCCAATAGAGAACTTAAGGACTACTGTCCTAATCGGGAGGTCTATATGGCAGAAGCACGAAGAAAAACAACCATTGAAGAACGCAAAGAAATCGTTGATTACTGTATTAATCACAATCGTGATTATAAAGGAACTGCAAGCATTTATGATGTCTCATACAGTCAGGTCTATTCCTGGGTAAAAAAGTATGATGCACAGGGGGAAGAAGGATTAACGGATAGGCGAGGACGCCATAAAACGGATGAAGAAGTAGATGAATTAGAACGCCTTCGGAGAGAAAATATCCGATTAAAGCGACAACTGCAGGAAAAGGATATGTTAGCCGAACTGTTAAAAAAAGTACAAGAATTCGAAAGGATGTGAGGCTTGGAAAACTTCGCTATGATTCTAAATTTATGGCGATAAAGTTTTTCTATGAAACAAAAAACTGGAGTATTAAATGGATGTGTAAGCAGCTTGAAATATCAAGAGCTGCCTATTATAAGTGGTTGAACCGCAAGATACCTGAACAAGAAGCAGAAAACATGAAATTGGCAGAGCTTATAAAGGAGTATGATGAGCGTTTCAATCACATCCTGGGCTATAGAAGAATGACCTCTTGGATTAATCATTTCAACCATACTGATTATAAACCAAAACGGGTACATCGGATCATGAAAAAGTTGGGAATTCATTCTGTGATCAGAAAGAAAAAGAAGAAATATGTTTCATCAACACCAGAGTCTATAGCAGAAAATAAGTTGAGCAGAGATTTTTATGCAGGTGCTCCCAATGAAAAGTGGGCTACGGATGTGACTGAGTTTAAAATTCCGGGTGAAAACAAAAAGTTGTATCTTAGTGCAATACTTGATTTATATGACAGATATCCTGTTGCATATGTAATCAGCACTAGAAATGATAACAGACTGGTATTTAGAACCTTTGATAAAGCAATAGCTGCCAACCCTGAGGCAAAACCACTTTTTCATAGCGACAGAGGATTCCAATATACAAGTAAAATTTTTCAAAATAAACTCAGAGAACATGAAATGGTACAATCCATGTCACGGGTTGGTCACTGTATAGATAATGGTCCAACAGAAGGTTTTTGGGGAATTATAAAAACGGAAATGTATCAAATGTATGAGATAACAGATGAGGCATCATTAAGATTTGCAATATCGGATTATATTAGATTTTATAGTGAGGAACGGCCTCAAGATAGATATCATTGCAAAACACCGCTAGAGGTACGAACGGAAGCACTTTCTGCCGAACATCCAAGAGAATATACTATTCCTCGGAACAAACGAATTGAGAAATATAAAGAAAAATGGTGTGCATAGAAAAACGACCGCACATTTGCGATATGTACGGTCGTTCATCAGCACTTCATTTTAGATATTTAACCTGTCTACTTGACAGGGGGCATATCA
>JBJEMF010000147.1:0-26009 GCA_051879535.1 Lachnospira sp.
TACAAGGTGGAAGTAAGTCTTACAAAGTGGAATTTACTTTTACAAGTGACCAAATTGCAAATCTCCCTTTATAAATTCAAATTCTTTTTCTGCTTTCATTCTTTGTCCTTAATAAAATACATATTCCTCCAATAGCCATAGCAGAAACACAGAGGCATACACTCCATAGCCAAATGTTACCGCTGTCACCTGTGTCTACACTTGAAGAATCTGATTTAACAATCACATACTTTGAAAAATGTTCCAGTTCCACAACAATGCATCCATCCTTATATGTAGTAACAATCTCTTCAATCATACCATCATCGGCAACATACAGAACCTTATAATCACTGCCTTTTGAGCCTTCTGCAGGTGTAAATGGTATCTGAAGTTTCACCCTACCCCCGCTAAAGTCACTGATAGTTGTATTATTGCAAATAATTTCTGCCGAAATAACACCTGCAACTTCTTTATCTTTAATTGCCTCCTGTTGCTTAGATGTCAGTGTTTCTTTATTTATTTCATTAATTTTGATTTCTACATTTTCATTGGCCCCTGCCACATTAACAATCTTTTCTAAAACCTTTTTATCCAATGTCACTGTAACTTTTAATATCTTAAGAGACAGTCCCTTATCAGCCTCCGCAACAGCCCTAAGTGAATCAACCGGAAGCTGCATATTTGTTACTTCCTCAACAACATTGTCTAAAACAATTTCTACCATATCTGATGTTCCTGCATCAGCTATAGCTTCTTTTACCGTCTCATCCGAAATTTCTGCTTTACCATCATTTACTTCAATACTCTTCTTTTCTGCCAAAGTATATATACTAAAATGGTCTGTAACAAAAGAAGCGTACCCGTCTTTAACTGTAACCTCGTACCGATGTATATCTTTATTTTCATCAACATAATACGCTATTAAATTCTTGTCCTTAAACTCTGTACTTACAGGTATATTAACTATGAATTTACCATCAGCAAGCTTTGTGATATATTTATCCAATGAATTTGAAAACAGATTAATGTCGTATGTCTGATTATCTTCAACATTTAGGAAGCTGACAATTTCTTCGTATTTGCTTCCGGTTTTCAACTCATTCACACTGATTCGTGTATCAAGCGGAACAGATGAATCAGTTGATTCTACAGTAACATCCGTAGCCACATCTGAAGACTTATACTTAGGATTCACCATACCATCGCTATCTGCCACAACGATAAACATATATGACTCATCACCTATTTCCAAATTAAACCAGTAGTCACCTGCTGCACTTTGAAGAAAATAATACTTTCCTCCTTCATTGTCATATGCATCTAACACATCTGTCTTGTAATTTTTCGCATTTTCAAGTTCCATTTCATACTGCATCTTATTAAGAGTCAATTGCCTCATTTCAGTCTGATAATCATAATTTTCCGGATCTGACTCCAGCAGTCTTTCATACTCTTCAATCTTTGATTCACACTGTTTCAACAATTCCGTATAGTTGTCTATCTTTTCCGATAATAAGTCATCATAGTACTTTCTGATTCCCTGTCCCCCATAAGATACCTTTGCTTTTCCTTCTCCAATGTACTCATCCACTCTCTTCTGTGCTGCCGTCATTAATGCTTCCTTAGTAGCTGCTGTTTCATCCGGAACATATATAATATGTTTTCCCCTTACTCCCATAGTAACCAGTTTATACGTTATACTATCATATATAAATGGTGCCACACCTGAAGCTTCTGTGACAAATGCTTCATCATTTCCCTTCCGGCAGTCAATTTGGAAATTCTTATAGTTCATATAAGATTTTAACTCACCTGAATAGTCAATCATTGTATTAATGTCACCGCTGTTTACCCACCAGCTTAAAAGTTCCATATCTTTTACAGCAAAGTAATATCCGTCAAATTCTTCTCCTGCCGGAAATTTACTTACCATGCCGTCAACCATGGACTTTACTGTTTTGTCATAATTATAAATAATCTCCACCACATGTTTTTCCTGTACTGTTTGTGTCGTATAGTCATACTTATAGGAAATCTCACAAGTTTGATAATCATTACTAAATGAATCAAAGCTAAAATCAGGATATGTTTCATTCATATATTCAGTCTCATTAAAGAGCCAATATGCTTCATCCTCAGATTCAGGTTTTACGGCATTCATAACAAACTTGCCGTCCTTATTCAAGATTGACTTAAATTCCTCACTCATGTTTTCTACAATTGCAAATGTTGGTATAGGCAATGACGAAACCACTATTAACAATAACAGAGTACATGAAAGTAACTTTGTTAATTTTTTCTTCATACTTTGTCCTCCTTAACACTTGTTCTTATATTCAATTATTTTTCCACGAACACATCTTATATGCTTATAGTATCATATCATATATAAAAACTTCAATATATATTTTTAAACTAAAAAAGCTTCCATCCTGTGGAAGTTATTCCTACAAGACGGAAGCTGCTCTTACATATCAGAATCAACTTTTTTATAGTAGCCAAAATTGCAAAGCAATGGGAAATATTCAGAAATGTGAAGATTATCAACCCGTAAAATCAATGGCAGAACATATTATATCCCGAAATTATCACCACTACAATTATACACACATTAAAAAAAATATTACAATTACAGCTTAGAATCATTTCCAAAATCATTCCCACGGCAATCCAAAACAGAATAAAACCAAACATACGACACATAGTAATACCCTAAATAGTCTTTAGGACATTCTATGCGCAACAACTATGTTTGATGATTATAAATCCGAAGCACTCTCTATGGCTTCATCAATTTCTTCGTCAGTTTCTACCTTACCGAATTTTCCTGTAATTCTGTCAATAACATCAGGAACCATATCAAGAATCTTAGTAACTGTATCCTGATTCTTAATATTAACAAGCTTTGTAGCCCCATTCTGTATTACAAGGACAGCGCTTGGAGTCATCTTACCACCCATAGCTCCCCCTGCGTTATTCTTCTTATCTCCGGCAAAGGCTCCGGCACCGACCCCAAATGAAACATCCATAAGAGGTAATATTATTGTATCTTTTACCGTAACAGCATCTCCTACCACAGTCTTTGCTGATAAAAATGAGTCCATTCCCTTAAAAAGAGATGCTACAGTTGAATCAAAATTATTCTCTGCCATAATCCACTCCATTCCGCCAATTCAATAAGCACTATAATTCCCTTAATGAATGGCTGTTAATAAATTAATACTTTATATATTGTACAAAACAATAAACTAATTATCAATAAATAATTTCCTGAACTGTTTGTTCCTATACACCCTTAAAGCTATCAAAAGTATACTAAACACGGTTATTCTGCCCTTCATAAAAATATTGCCTTCCATAACCTTTTTATCAAATTCAGGAACAATATCCATATCTACACCCATGAACCCATATGCAACTGAAAGGTACATGAGCACTTTTGCTGTTTTTTCCGGATCCTCGTCTCCAAAATGCAGATAAATATTATACTTTGTAGGCTTTAGCTTCTTAAAAAAAAGTTTAATCTGTTCCCATAAAAATCTCACCATTTCCTTATTTGCAGGATCTGAAACCACGGATTTTATTTCATTTATTTTATTTTCCAGATTCTTACGGGCACCATCAACCTTTTTAACTGCATTAATTACTGTTTCAACCAATGATTTTATCTTTGAAACAATCTTGTTCAGTATATCTTTTATTTTATCTACAAAAGATACTTTCTCAATTTTTTCATCTTGTGTTGTGAAAGAATTATCCATATTTGACACATTTTCTCCCCTTAAAGAATTATCTTTCTTTAAGGTTTCATCTGCATCTTTTTTTGAAAGTTCTACACTTTTGCCGGACTCGCTGCTATCCTGTCCGCCGTATCCCCAGACATCATCCTTTTCCACGTCTGTAAGTTGTTTTTCTTTTTTTGAATTCCTGTTGTTTTTCTTACGTTTTTCTTCAGAATTTGTATACAAAGTAAAAAACAATGCCTTGGCTCTTACGTTCAGTTCCTTGTTATAGTTAACATTAAGTCTTAACAGTGATAAAAACCAGGAGACTTTAATTTCAGAAATCACACTATTGTAATATTCAGCTTTTATCTTGTATCTGACAGGTATAAAGAGTACTGCAAGAATAAGAAGAACTGCTGTAGCAATAATGCCCAGCAGTACAATTCCTATTATCTTTAATATCATCAATATAATGTGAATCATTAATTAATCACTCCAACTAAAGTTTCTTTCCAAAGTTAAGATAACGTCTTATGTCAAAAGCACCTGTCTCTTTGTATACCTCATCAACTATCTGTCTTACAAGTTCCAAAGCCTCATCCCTGCCCTTGGCAAGTCCTACCACATAAACATTATCTCTATATCTTCTGTTTTTAAAATGCGGCTGCTTTAAAACATTTGCCGAATAAATATCCAGTAAATTATCAGGATTTTCCGATAATGTTATTAAAAATGTATCACTGCAAAAGCGGCTCTGCTTTATGTGTCCAAACACTTTATATTTCTCTTTTTTTGCTTTTTCACCAATATAAAGTTTCTTATACCACTTCACCGGAATTCCTCCCTACAGCTTTTACTTAACAATCATCTTTATAATTTCAACAACTGCCTTCTTTTCAGCTTCATCAGTGCAGGAAATAAGGGAATTATTAATATACTCCTGAATTTCCTGTGTGTTATTGAAAAAGACAGGTATATTAGAAAGAACCGAAGCCATTACAGCTCTCCTAATCATCTGGTTTTCATCATTAAACAGCTCCTCAAGCTCATTTATGAGCTTATCTGCCACAGAATCAGCATAGGTATCTTCAGGAATATCCTGAGATGCATCGCCATCCTCCTCTATATCCACAAAATCACTTCCTGACTGAAGCTTAGATATAATATTAAGATGACTATAACATTCTTCCAGACTTTGTTCCTTAAGAGTATCCCCGTAATTTGCCAGAACAAACTGGGTTGCAAAATCCGATGACATGATTATCTCAAGAATATGCTCCTGTTTACCTTCAAATGCTGTGAATTTTTCAGCTATTGGCTCTATATTTTCTCCAGATTTGAAACAATCCATAACATCATTAATAATTATTTTGGATAATTCAGTCTCAGAAACAGTACCAACTGTCATATCACTGAGTAATATTGTATAAATATCATTCACCATCTGAATCAACAACACATAGGCATCTGCAATATCAGTCATATTTCCTGCCGCAATATCCAGTTCATTACGAAGAGCATCATACTGTTGTTCATCTATATTCCGGTAATCGGCATTTTTTAAAATCTCATATATCTTATAAACCTCCGGAAACATTGTGTTAAAGCCTTCAGAAGTTTTAAGCATGGCATTAGTGCTTAATGTGTAATAAAAATCATCTATTGTCTTTCTCTGTGCTCCGTGATAAAGAGTAAATGCATCCTTTATGTGCTCATAAAACTTAGCCTTTGACATTCTCACCGGCAGCTGTCCCACAATCTCTGATATCTTGCTGTTAATTGCCACATTATCTTTGTCAGCAAAAATATAATGCATAATATCATTAGTCATGTAAGTATTATAATAATCATAATCAAACTTCTTGTCAGAGAACTTAAATTCCACTCTGTTAAGAACATACTCGTATATTCTTAATCTATCAACGAACTCTGTAACCACTTCCATTATACCGATTATGGAATTTCTAAGATTATGGATTCTGTCAATTAACTCAGAATCATAATTACCTTCTTCAGCCTTTAATACTTCCGATAAAATCAAATTAAACTCCTTAAAAGAATCCAGGAATTTATCATCCTTGATTTCTCCTTCATTTATCATGCTTACAACAGTATAATAATTCATTGAAAGTTTCATATGTGCCAGACCGTTGTATAAAGACTGCATTCCGGTGCCGTATTTTATAAGATTGTCATCAAGATTCTTTCCTTTAGTTATCTCACCTGCAATATAGCTTAAATTTTTCATGTGAATTCCCCGTCTGCAATTACTATATATTACTTTAAATCAAGCTTATCAAGAGCATCACAGAAATCAAATGTAGCGAAATAATCCTTAGGTGTCTCAGCTCTTCTTATCATCTGAACACTTCCGTCCTCCTTAAGAAGGAGTTCTGCTGACCTAAGTTTTCCGTTATACTGATATCCCATGGAGAAACCATGTGCTCCCGTATCATGAATAATCAAATAATCTCCCATATCAATCTTTGGAAGCATTCTGTCAATAGCAAATTTATCACTATTCTCACAAAGAGAACCCGTTACATCATACTTATGATCACAAGGTTCGTTCTCTTTTCCTGCTACAGTTATATGATGATAAGCACCATATATAGCAGGTCTCATAAGATTTGCCGCACAAGCGTCAACCCCTATATATTCCTTATGAATGTGCTTTTCATGAATAGCCTTCGTTACAAGGCATCCGTAAGGAGCCAGCATAAATCTTCCAAGTTCTGTATAGATTGCTACATCAGACATACCGGCTTTTCCCAGGACCTCATCATAAACCTTGTGAACCCCTTCTCCAATAACGGCAATATCATTAGGAACCTGATCCGGCTTATAAGCAACACCAACGCCACCTGAAAGATTGATAAATTTAATGTCTGCGCCTGTCTTGTCTCTTAACTCTACTGCAAGTTCAAACAAAATCTTTGCAAGTGTCGGATAATATTCATTAGATACCGTATTGCTGGCAAGGAATGAATGGATACCAAAATGCTTCACACCTTTGCTCTTAAGTATCTTAAATGCTTCAATAATCTGATCATGTGTCATGCCATACTTGGCATCTCCCGGATTATCCATAATAGATGTACCCAGCTGGAAATATCCTCCCGGATTATATCTGCAGCTCATTGTCTCCGGAAACTTTCCATCAAGAATTTTATCAAGAAAATCAATGTGGGTTATATCATCCAGATTAATTGTCGCTCCGATTTTATTAGCATAGGCATACTCCTCTGCCGGTGTGTCATTTGATGAAAACATAATCTCTTCCGGCTTGTAGTCAAGTGCATAGCCCATCATCAATTCAGTCATGGATGCACAGTCAACACCACATCCGTATTCCTTTAAAATCTTCAATATATATGGATTAGGTGTAGCCTTAACCGCAAAATACTCCCTATATCCCTTATTCCACGAAAAAGCTTCTTTCAATCTCTTAGCATTTTCTCTTATTCCCTTCTCGTCATAGAGATGATAAGGTGTAGGATAAGTCTTATCAATTTCCTTAAGTTGCTCTAAGCTTACAAATGTCTCTTTTTTACTCATTTTATCCTCCCATGTCTTTGCGTATAAATGCATCTTACCAGCCTTTGGCTGTTCTGTATTTCCACTTCTGAAATTGTATATTACAACAGTTGCTAAGTCAAGTTTACTGCATTTCATAATTAGATTTTATTACAAATGCAGTAACAATAACAAAGCCGATATGATTAATTTACAATCACACCGGCTTAAATCCTTTTATTCTAAAGAAATATATTAATATGTACTCTCTTTACATTAAGAACTTTAAACTAATATCCCGACTTTTACAAATTAAGACAGCCCTTAAATGCGTCCGCAGAAACTTCAACATTTTTATCAAATTCCGCCTCTTTTAAATTGTAGCAATTAAGAAATGCTTCATTTTCAATTCTTTTTAACGTTGAAGGAAACTCTATCTTCTCAAGTCTTTTACAGTTTTCAAAAGCATTGGCACTAACCACTTCCACGCCTTCCGGTAAAACTACAGACACAATATCATCTCTATTTGAAAAAAGTTCTTCAGGTATTCTAGAAAAATCACTCATATCAATTTCCTTAAACGTTTTGTTGTATAAAGTAACCTTAATTCTATCATTCTTCATAAAATACACCTCGTTTCTTCACTGCATTATTTAAGTGGCAGTGTTCACTTTATTGATAAAAGCACGCTAATGCTATAAATCCAGAAGTTTCATAACTAATGGACTAACCACAGATGCCTGAGCCTGATACAGACTCATTGCATCATTTTTTGCTATATCTTCATAAGATATATTGTTAAGCATGTACACATTTGCCGTATTAACATCGTATGACGAATGCCCCTCTTCTATGACAACAGATTGATTTTGTGACATGATTTTATCAGTGCCATACACATCATCAGTTAAATCATTATCAGATAGGAAATTATACACACCATCACTCTTTGAAGAATCCCTGTCCTGACTAAGTAAAGATAAAAGTTTTGACAAAATCTCCTTATATGTATCCATAACCCTTGAATAATCATCATAACTCAACAGAGAAGATTGATTATTTCCTACTGTCACGCCAAAATCTTCCTTCACTCCATCAGACAGTAAAATATCCGGAACATCAACTTCTGAAGTTGAAGACAAATCTGTTGCAGATGCACCATCTATAGTTCTGGAATCGTTAGAAAGAGCGCCTCCCAATATATTATTAATTTTCTCAATATAATTAACAGTCTCATTATATGGCGGTACACCACCGTATCTACTCACAGCACCACTTCCTGCATTGTATGCTGCTAACGCCAGAGTTACATTTCCGTTATAATTATCAATTAATCCCGAAAGTAGTTTCGCTCCTCCGGTAATATTCTGTCTCGCATCAAAAGGATCTTCAACTCCCAATGACTCTGAAGTAAAAGGCATCAGCTGCATAATTCCCTGAGCTCCACAGCTTGATACAGCCTCAGTATCAAAACCTGACTCAGCCTGAGCTACTGCCCTTAAAAGATTAATATCTACGCCATATTCTTTTGATACATCCTGAAATATATCATCCAGTGACTCCGTTTTCTGACTATTAAGCACATCTTCAAAACTCAATTGTGAATATTGTTGTGTACTTTCAACATTAGATGCGTTCTCTGTCAGATAGACATTGCCATCAAGTATATTTACTGAATTAATAGTTCCCATCGTTCCCCCAAATATTAAGCAGAAACTCTTCTGCGCTTTATCTGTTCTTTAATAATAAAAGCTCCCAGCTTCTCGTTAAACTCAGGCATCTTGCAACCATAAGAATAAGTCTCGCTTTTGCTGTCATACACCTTACGAATAATAAACGCGGATATATCGTAAGTATCTTCACCGCTTTCATAGACAAGCCTGATTTTCTTATCCAGATTAATATTAGTCTTCGAAGTGAAACACAATCCTGATTCGCTGATATCTTTAACAAACACCTTCTGCTCCTGAGATTGTCCTCTTGAGAAGAGCTCTATATTAAGTTCTTTGTCAATTCCAAGTCTGTATGCGCCTCTTCTGTTATAATACTTGCTTTCAACAGATGCATCCTTAACTCTGTAGAATATCCTGTCCTTATAAGCAACTGTATCCACCAAAACATTCTTCCATATATACAATTTATTAAATATCTGATATATAATATTAATTCCTGTCTCACGAGGCATTCTGAGTCTTCTTCCGTCGCATTTTACCTCTGATAATATTAAAACATCATCCTTACATCCAAGAACTCTGCTGTTAAACTCATGAACGTCATTAGAATAAGAAACCTGTAATATAACCTGATTTCCATTAATCAGCTCCGATAATTTCATAAACTTTCCTCTCCCTAAAGCTACCTATTACCAGCTACCATCTTTTCTCATTTTATTGTAACAGTTATATGCATCAATCAAAATCTGTCTCTCATTGTTGAACTTTAGCAGATGCACCGCTTCGTGATACTTATAAAAACCCGCATCGTAAAAATACTCTTCTCTTTGGGGTTTACAGTTATAACTGTTGGCTTCACACAGGAACCAGTGAACTGTTTTTGCGATTGTGTCACCGCCTGCATTAAAAGTATAACTTGTTTCGCCTATAAACTTGCGAACAACAACGTCAGCATCACTTTCTTCTTTAATTTCCCTTATGGCTGTATCTTCAAAGGATTCATGAGGCTCCATAGTTCCTTTTGGAAGAACCCAGCCTTCATGCCTGTTATTATAATTCTTGTACAGAACAAGAATTTTCCCTCTGAATATTACTACTCCGCCACAGCTTGTTGCCTCAAACATCCTGTTTCCTCCGTTTAATTATACAACCAAAATTTGTATATATCAAGAAAAATACGCATCAAATACCTTTTTTGCCACATATTGTGCACTGCTCACTCCACTATATCCCCCTTCGAGTATAACGCTTATTGCAATTGTTGGATTATCTGTGTCAGCAAAACCTACAAACCAAGAATGAATATTTCCGCTTTCATCATACTGTGCTGAACCCGTTTTTCCTGCCACGTCATAAGACGTCCACCTGAATGCAGTTCCTGTTCCTGAATCTACAACAGCTTCCATACACTCTGTAATATACCCAACTTCCTCTTCATTCATTAAATTATCTATCTTGGAAGGCGTGGTTTGTTCAACACATCTTCCGTTATAATCTTCTACCCGGTCCACAATATAAGGAGTCATCATTATTCCGTCATTGGCAACAGTTGATACAATCATAAGATTATGAAGAGGACTAATCATGGTTTTTCCCTGTCCTATAGCCGTCTCCTGGCACTCGCTCACCCCTGAATTTTCGTTGAGAACAAAGGAGCTCATACTATATTCAAAATCTACCGGTATATATTTGTTAAACATAAATGTATAACATAAATTCATAAATGACTTTTTGTTAAGATTGGCTCCTATATACGAAAATGATGAATTACAGGAATTAGCAAAGGCTTTTACAAGGTTCTGACGGCCATGCACGTTTCCGTCTGCACAAGGAATTATTGTTCCACCTTCCTCATAATCACTTCCCTCGCAAACATACTCAAAATCCGTATATCCGGATTTATTTTCCCTTATATACTCCAACGCAGTGAGTATTTTAAACGTTGAACCCGGAGGATACAGACCCTGGGTAGCCCTGTTAAGAAGCACCGAATCAGAACTTTCATAATTAATCCACTCATTATACTCTTCGTCCACTCTGTTAGGGTTAAATGTAGGATTTGAAACCATACACAATATTTTTCCTGTGGAGGGTTCCATTGCTATAACTGCACCTTTATTATCTCCTAACGCATAGTAAGCCGCCTCCTGAAGTTTTGAATCCAATGTGGTATAAACATTATGTCCTCTGGCTTTTTCACCGCTCAAATCTGTTGATATCTGGTCAAAAATATTTTCCGATTCAGATAAAAGATAATAATTTTCTGAGGATTCCACTCCCGTCTTTACGTTAGAACAAAATCCTACACTGTGGCAATATATATCTCCATAGGGATACACCCTTGTCTCATTACCTTCATCATCACTTTCCGTAGTAGCAAGAACCTTACCGTCAGCAGAAAGAATATCTCCTCTTACCACCTTGGATGATTGATTATCAATTCTTTTATTATAGGGATTATTAACCACCTTAGATGCATCTTTTATATTAAACATGCACACATAAATAATCATAACCATAAATAATCCCACAAAGACAAAAGAAATTATGTTAGTTTCCCTGTTTCTGAGATTATCCTTCTTTTTCTTCATATCTGTCACCTTCACTCTGTCTCATGTTATACATACCATTAATTAATGCAAACATAAATAACGAACTAATAATTGAACTTCCCCCGTAACTTACAAATGGAAGTGTAACTCCCGTCATAGGAATAAGATTAATTGCACCTCCCACTGTTAAGAACACCTGAAATCCGTATGTCACTCCCAGTCCCACAGCCACAAGCCTGTAAAATAAAGTTTTACATCTTGATGCAATATTCATCATTAGTATGAGATTATTCAAACATACAAGCAGTAAAGAAATTGAAAAAATCAGACCAAATTCTTCCGTTATTGCTGAAAACATAAAATCCTTTTCTGCCACCGGTATCTTATCAGGCATTCCCTGGCAAAATCCGTATCCAAACCACGAACCCATTCCAATAGCAAATAAAGACTGACATATCTGATATCCACTGTCATCAATATGGCTCCATGGATCTCTCCATACAGTAACTCTGGCTTTTACATGAGCAAAAAGCTTATATGCAGCAAATCCGGCCACAGTACCTGACACTAATCCCGCTCCGGTATATAAAACATTTCTTGTTGCTATGTACATCATCATCAAATAAACCACAAAGAATATAAGTGCAGCACCAAGATCCGTAGAAATTACAAGAATTATAACATGTAATGCAGCAAATAAAGTTACAATAACCGTCTGCCCGAATGAAGTTGATTTATTAAACATTGATGCTACGAACATAACATACAATATTTTTACAAACTCGGCAGGCTGCACGGAAACCGGTCCTATGGTAAGAACCAGATTAGCTCCGAATACCTTATTTCCCAGAAGCACCGCAAAAAGAAGCGCAAGACCGGTTATACAATACAGCCATCCCATATTTCTGAAGCTTTTTACCGTTTTTAAAAGCCATGGAACCGCCAGCGTTATAATCGTTCCCGCTACAGCAATTACAAACTGCTTAATGCATTTATATAAATTTAGTCTGGCAATCATAACAAAGCCTACTGCCATTAACATACACATATTATTCACAAGAAGACGGGATGCCTTAGGATATATAATATTGTAAAGGAATATAACCGCAATAAAATATACCAGCTGGGCAAAATACAGTATTATATACTTTACATCATTAAAGATAATATACATTACAAGAAATCCCATAAAATGTATCACCAGCATGATAAATATCTGTGTATAATATATTCTTTTCCTTTTAATCTCATTTCTTATAGTCATACCTCTATATGCTGCCAAAGCATAAAATGCCATAAGAAAAGCGAAAACGTATTTTGATAACTCCAGTAAAACACTCTGCATTAATTAACACCTCTGTAAAAATGTCCGAAATATTCAATTCCACTCTCACCGTTAAGAATTTTCTTTATAAGTGATATATCTTCATTTTCAATTTCATATCTTATAACACCCGGCTTAACATCCTGAACCTCTTTAACATAAGATATATCAAATATATCGCTTCCCATCAATGAATAACAAAATCCGCACAGATTTTTCACGTTATAAGATTTTCCTTTTTCGTCTGTAAGTACAGATACTCCGTTACATTTGTGGCAATGTTCATAGGTTTTCCTTACACATTGCTTTGAAATCATCAAGGGAACCCTGCCATATACCACAAGTTCAGTGTCATTGTATGCAACATTCTTAAGTTCTGTATTATTCAGCTCATAAGGAAGAGTAAATGTACTGTTTAAAAATCCACATTTTAATGTAAGTTCCCTGATTTCCTCGACTCCATATGAATTAAATATATATATACCTGCATCCGTGACAATTTTTCTGTTGCTTATAGTATTATTATTAACGGTATTATCAGGGTTCTTTCCTTTAAGGATTCCGCTTATGGTTGACAATTCTTCTATATTTCTCACCAGATATCCTTCAGGCTCAAAACTCTCATAGTACTCAAAGAGTTTCTCAAACTTACTTCTGTTTTCTTCTGTAAGAATATGAGGAAGGGCAAAATACAATTCAACCCCCGATTCTCTAAAGCCATTCCGGATACGGCTAAACTCTTCATTTTCCATGTCCCTGATTAAATCCCTGTCATCACTGCCAATCATGGGATTTATCAACCCTGTATAATCAATATACACTCTCTTAATGTCCGAAAAGTTCAATGAACACAATTCATAAACATCCCTCAGCGTTGTGTGATTCTTAACTAATATTGCAACATCCGGTTTTGTATTTCTGTTAAAATCATTCTCATCATCTTTTTGTGGTGTCTCATATATTCTTTTCCCACGTTTTATTAGAGCTTCATCCAGCTTTTCAACAGCCTCACGACGTATATTTTTTATCTGTCCCACAGACAAAAAGATATCATCCGAAATATCCACAACAATATCTTCCACCCTGTAATATGTTCCGCCGGTCTTTCTTAATTGTTTCTCAATATCCGCAGCTGACGTAGGCTGTTTTACAGCCAGCCCCACAGTTTCCTTGTACACGGTTACACTTATATCCCGGCATGTTACCGTCAACTGCAGTTTTTCATTATAGTGGGCATAAAAATACATTGAAATATCACATAAAAGTTCTGAATCCACAAAATTTTCCTGTACATACCTTGTTATCATGGCATTTTTTGTTCTAAACAGAACTGTCCCTTTGTTAAGATTATACTTCTTTGGGAGATTAACAACCATTTTCTCCCCACTCACAACATTTGAACCACTTTCAAAACTGTGTTCCCTGTCTATTTCAAAGACATCCTGAGGATTAATATCCTTCAATGCTGTAAATGTAACTCTTCCCTGAGCATTATCAACCACTTCCAATGCCATTGTGCCCTGATGATTAGGTCTTTTATAAGACATCATTTTGCTGCCTTTGCCTTCAACATACCAGCCTTTTGTAAAAGACCCCCTGTTATAAACATCTTTTAACAGTTCAATATCCCTCTCATCCACAGAATAATTTTTTCTGCCTCCGTTAAGATAAATGTCCACATATTTCCGATAAATGCTTGTAACAAAAGATGCATAAGTAACATTTTTCATGCGTCCTTCTATTTTCAGGGAGTAAACTCCTGCTTCAATAATATCAGGCAAAATATCAAGTGCACACATATCCTTGGGACTTAATGCATATCTGTTATCCTTTGAATTAACATTTACCCCATCAATAGAAGTTGTGTAGGCCATTCTGCAAGGCTGGGCGCATCTTCCCCTGTTACCGCTTCTTCCGCCGTTAAAACTGCTTAACAGACATTGTCCTGAATAACAATAACACAAAGCCCCATGTACGAAGCTCTCTATCTCCATATCAGGACACTCCTTATGGATATCCTTTATCTCATTTAAAGTAAGTTCTCTGGATGTTACTATCCTTGACGCTCCCGCCTCATAAAGCAGACGGGAACCCAATTTTCCGGTCTGGGTCATCTGTGTACTGGCATGAATATCCATATCAGGAAAATGTTGTCTGACAAGCCTTAACACACCAAGATCCTGAACAATCACAGCATCAAGTCCTGCCTCATAATATGGTTTTATAAATTCTACAAGCTGTCCCTTTATCTCATCTTCCTTAAGAAGTGTATTTACAGTCAGGTATATCTTTCTGTTAAATCTATGAGCGTATTCAATTGATTCTATCATCTCGTTATATCCCAGATTACCGGCGTAAGCTCTTGCACCGAACATATCGCCCCCAAGATAAACAGCATCGGCTCCTGCTCTAATTACAGCCTTACATATATCAAGAGACCCTGCCGGAGCAAGAATCTCCACCTTCTTATCACCATCCATATAAATACAACTCCCGCTTACCAAAAATTTTAAAAGGTAATTATTAAGTATAAAAATAAGCTGCCTCACCAAGAAATATTATGTTCTTAATATCACAAAACAAACACAGGAAACATCTAAATATATCCTTTAACTTTGACTCCGATTCCCGTAATTGTATGATAAACATAATCTATATCTTAGTGTGACAGCCCCTCAAAATCATTTATTAGCAAGTTCAGTTTCCAGTTTCACTATATTCTTTTGGAACTTTGTAATCTCACTCTTTAGTTCTTTTATTTCCTTGGCAGCAGCCTCAGCCTTAATCTGAGATGCAATAAGCTCATGCTTCAAATCGTATATTTCCTTATCCTTGCTCTCAATCTCCAGTGATAAACTGTCTCCTGATTTTTTAGCCTTAAAATAATCATCAGCAATATTCAGATACATAAGAGTAGCTCTCGTTTCTGCTGATTGTCTTCTAAACCCTTCGTCCTTGCTGAATTCAGTTATCTTATTATTGATATAAGAGGCAACCTTCTGAAGATACTCTTCACTCTCATATCCCCCAAGTGTATATACTTTACCGCCAATTATTACTTCTGTTGTATTCTTTGATGACATATGCATCCTCCCCGTAATCTATATATAGATTCGACTTATTGCAAGTATACAATATCTACTCTTGAAATTCAATACCAAGATTATCATAGGCAAGTTTTGTGGCAACCCTTCCTCTCGGTGTCCGGTTAATGTATCCATTCTGAATAAGATACGGTTCATAGACATCCTCCAGCGTACCGGAATCCTCACCTATGGATGCTGCAAGAGTTTCAATTCCAACGGGACCACCACCAAATTTTTCAATAATTGTTGAAAGAATGAGTCTGTCATTTCTGTCCAGTCCTTCCCTATCTACATCCAAAAGATTTAACGCATAATCCGCTACATCTTTTGTAATATGTCCATCATATTTTACCTGGGCAAAATCTCTCACTCTCTTTAACAGCCTGTTGGCAAGTCTTGGTGTACCCCTTGACCTTCTTGCAAGCTCATAAGCTCCTTCTTCGTCAATATCAACATCAAGTACATTGGATGATCTTATTACTATTTTTTTCAGTTCGTCAACATTATAGAACTCCAGATGATTCACCACTCCAAAACGGTCTCTTAATGGCGCCGACAAAAGTCCTGCCCTTGTAGTTGCCCCCACCAGAGTAAAATGTGGCAGTTCAAGTCTGATTGACCTTGCTGTAGCTCCTTTTCCAACCATAATATCTATCTCATAATCTTCCATGGCAGGATAAAGAACTTCCTCCACCTGTCTGTTTAGACGATGTATTTCATCTACAAATAAAATATCTCCCTCTGCGAGATTGTTTAGAATTGCTGCCATCTCTCCCGGCTTTTCAATTGCCGGTCCTGAGGTTACCTTAATATTAACCCCCATCTCATTGGCAATAATTCCTGCCAGGGTAGTCTTACCAAGTCCGGGAGGCCCGTAAAAAAGCACATGATCCAATGAATCCCCTCTTTCCTTGGCAGCTTCTATATAAACCTTAAGATTACGTTTAACCTTCTCCTGACCTATATAATCCTCCAGATTAAGAGGTCTTAATGAATTCTCAATTTTTGTATCCTCCGGGATTATTTCAGTTGAAATAACTCTCTTTTCCATAAATAAATCCACCCCATTATTGATAATTATTTATACTTACATAATTGCCAGATTCTTTAAAGCCTCTTTAAGTACCGCCTCAGAAGTCTTGTTTTCAACATCACTTACTTTCTTTACAGCATCTATTGCTTCTTTATTTCCATATCCTAAGGAAACCAGCGCTTCTATAGCATCATTAACTGTTGACATATGGTTATCCGATAAAGATACATTTTTCGAAACAGCACTTTCAAATGTATCTTTAAGATTAAGCTTGTCCTTAAGGTCAATAATAAGTCTCTGGGCTGTTTTAGCTCCAATTCCGGGACATGCCTTTATCAGATTAACATCCTCCGATAAAATGGCAAATCTTAATTCATCCGTTGAAATGGTAGATAAAATGGCAAGCGCACCCTTAGGTCCTATTCCGTTCACGTTAATCAACATCTTAAAGATATTCAAATCATCCCTTGTAAGAAACCCATAAAGATTGATTGCATCTTCTCTTACATATAAATATGTATAAACCTTAACCATCTCTCCCACATCAGGCATATTGCTAATTACGGTGCTTGGTGTTTTAACATTATATCCCATACCATTATTTTCTATCACAATGGTATCTTCTAATACTTCTGCCAACTCTCCTATAATATATGAAAGCATAAATCCCCCGTTTCTGTTCATTTAATTCCGTTGCTCCGGATTTATAAAAACCTTAATTTATTATTGATTTTTCTCCATTCCCAGACAATAATTTATAAACTGCTGGGCAGTTCTTCCTGATATTCCTCCGTGGCTCAATTCCCATTTATTAGCCTCAGCTCTTAATTCATCCTCTGACATATTAAGATTATTCTTCTTTGCAAGACCAATAACAATATCGTAAAATTCATTGTGGGACGGCTTAGAATAACTAATCTGGCAGCCAAATCTGTTCACAAGAGACATCTTTTCCTCAATAGTGTCTGACCTGTGAATACCATTATCAGTTTCCATATCACTTCTGTCATTCCACGTTTCTTTAATGAGATGACGCCTGTTGGAGGTGGCATAAATAAGGATATTCTCCGGCTTTGTTTCCACGCCGCCCTCAATAACCGCTTTAAGGAACTTATACTCAATCTCAAATTCCTCAAAAGAAAGGTCGTCCATATAAATTATAAACTTATAGTTTCGATTCTTTATGGCTGCAATAACATTTGACAAATCCTTGAACTGGTGCTTGTATATCTCAATCATACGAAGTCCCTGATCATAATACTCATTCACAATAGCCTTAATACTTGTGGACTTACCTGTACCGCTGTCGCCAAACAAAAGTGCATTATTGGCTTTTCTTCCTTTAACAAAATTTTCCGTATTCTCAACAAGTTTTTTCTTCTGGATTTCATAGCCTATAAGGTCATCAAGAACAACCTTATCCATATTATTAATAGGATTAAATACCAGTCTTCCCTCATCAGTTGAAATTCTGAAAGCCTTATTAAGACCAAACATTCCCACTCCATAGGCCTTGTAAAAGTCGGTTATATGAACAAAGAACTCATTTTCATCCTTTGACTGCTCCAATTTACGGCTTAAAGCCTGAACTTTCTCACTGACATTTTTATTATACATCAGCTCTTTCTTAACTATAGCCTTATAATTGGAAATTATGCTGAAGCAGTTAATTCCCAGAGCTTCCTCAATAGGACTGAAATCATAATTAAAAAGATTAAGAAATACCTTAAAGTCATTCTTAGCAAATTCATTTACACTTCCATCGTTAGCTCCCACCTTCTCGCAGGTTATGCTGAAGGGATTCTCATTAGTAATAAGAAAAAATGTAAGATAATTATGCCATAAATTGTCATCAAAGCCGTAATCCGTAGCAACCACCAGCAAGCGCTTTAACTGGGTATATATATCGCTGATTAATTCCTCTTTTGTTGATAAGTTATTATCAAAACGATTGAATATATCAGCCATTGATGATAAAATACTATCACTTGGTAAATTTCCATATATTATTAATTTAGAGATTTCTTTATACATTATACTGATTCCTTTCGTATATATTTAAGAGTAGAAATAGAATTATTAAGATGTGTACATAATAAATAAGGAGGTATCATACAGCGGTGTTTTGCAAAATGATACCACAAAATCTTGTGTATTGTACATTTTCACAACAATACATATATATAATATAATAAAAGAAATTTTTGTCAATTTTTTTAGAATTAATAAAGGAAATAACTATTGACACCAATAAATCTAATGATATAATCTGTGAAGAAACTTTATATAAGTTTGTAAATGTTTTAACGCACTTTTATTTTTGAACATAGAGGGAATTTGCAATGAAAATCGTATCTGATATCAACTCATTTATCTATATGATGTTGACGATCCTATATTTTTATCAAGCGTTTTATGTGATTGTAGCCTTATTTGGTGAAAAAAAGAAGAAACATTTTGAAGAGGAGGCTAAAACATTTCACAAATATGCTTTTATTATAGCTGCAAGAAATGAAAATGCCGTTATCGGTAATTTAATAGATAGCATCAAAAACCAGAATTATCCAAAAGAACTTATTGATGTTATTGTTGTAGCTGATAATTGTACGGATAACACAGCTGAGATTTCAAGACAACACGGAGCTATTGTTTACGAAAGATTTGACAGCGTTAAAGTTGGAAAGGGTTATGCCCTGGATTATGTATTTAACAAATTGGCAGAGGAAAATGGAGATTATACCTGTTATGACGGGTATTTCGTGTTTGATGCCGACAATGTTATAGATGTTAATTACGTTCGTGAAATGAACAAGGTATTTGATAGTGGATACAGAGTTGTAACAAGCTATCGAAATTCAAAGAATTACGATACTAACTGGATTACAGCCGGATACTCTCTCTGGTTCTTAAGAGAAGCTAAGTATCTTAACAATCCACGTATGATATTAAAGACGAGCTGTGCAGTTTCAGGAACCGGCTACCTTGTAGACAGTTCAATTATTAAACAGAACAACGGCTGGAAATGTAATCTTCTTACTGAGGACATAGAATTTTCAGTTACCAATATTCTTGAAGGCGAGAAAATCGGCTATTGTGGAAATGCTGTATTTTATGATGAGCAGCCTACCACTTTCAGACAATCATGGAACCAGCGTATGCGTTGGACAAAAGGATTTTATCAGGTTTTATTTAAGTATGGTAAAGATTTGATAAAGGCTATGTTTAAGCAGAGACGTATGTTTGTATCATGCTATGATATGCTTATGACACTTGCTCCTGCCACTCTCTTTACGTTGGGATTAATGTTGGTTAACATCGTAATGCTTATATGTAGTGCTACAAATCCTGTTTTATTCAAACAAATGATAGGCCCTACATTAATGGCTGTATGTCTTGGTCTGGTTAATTTCTACATTATGTTATTTGTAGTGGGACTTATAACACTTATATCCGAGTGGAAAAAGATTCTGGCTCCGGGAAGAAAAAAAATTATGTACCTTTTCTCTTTCCCTTTGTTTATAGCTACATACATTCCTATTTCAATTGTAGCCTTGTTTAAAAAGGTTGAGTGGAAACCAATCCCTCACACTGTTGTAAAAACAATGGATGAGTTATCTCTCCAGCAATATAAGAATTAAAAAGGTAGGGGTCAGACCCCGTAAAAATTTTATAAACTTTTTCAAAAAAGTTTATAAAATTTTTATGGGGTCTGACCCCCTTTTTTTATACACTCTATAACAATTCCTGAAACAATTCCAATTACCACTCCTGTTATAACTCCCGACAGGATAAGTACGGGAAGGTAGTAAATAATTGCAGTACTTCCCATAATAAATACTGCAGCAGTTATCTGTCCTATGTTATGAGCCACACCACCGGCTACACTGACCGCAACTCTGGAAAACACATTTGTATGTTTTAGTATAATCATAACTGCAATACTTAAGACTCCACCTGCAATACTGAATAAAAAGCTGTTAAAATTTCCAAACATGAATGACGTAAGGATTATTCTTAAAACATTTACAATTACAGCTTCTCTCCATCCTATTGAATATAGAACCGCTATAATGGCTATATTAGCTATTCCCAGTTTAATCCCATATACAGGAACTGGTATAGGAATAAGACTTTCCACATAAGAGAATATCATTGCAAGAGCCGTCATTAATCCGCACACTGCAATGTGGGAAGTACGCAGACCTCTCTTTTTCTTGTTATTGAACAATATCATCCACCTCTCTGTCATTACCTTTTATCTCGACTACAATTCTATGGGGAAGACACACTATTGTTTCCCCGGTTTTACTTATGTTCCCCGTTTTAACGCAAAGCTTGTCCGGACAGTCCGCCTCATACATTGATACTCTCCCATCCTCTATGACAACAACATTGTAACCGCCCTTGTAACCTTCCACGGTAACTGACTTGTTAACATTAAGAGGGAGCTGGTAAATAATCTGTCCATCCGACTTTATTAAAACCTGGTTATCGCTTCCGCTCTTTTTTACAACAAATTCTATAATGAGCCATAAAATAATAACAGACAATAATATAAATAACACCAATATAATGTCAGCTTTTCTTTTTTTAATCATCTATCTTTCCTTATTAAGTCTTATATATTTTTACGAATAAATGCAAAATCAAATAACACTCTGGTATTATACACTGATACACCTAAAAAAGAAACACATCTGTCACCTTTTATCATTTATTTCCCTCTTAATATTAGATGCACATAAAACGCAACAAATTCGTGAGTGTGCTTTTAAGATTAATATACAATGGAGAATTTTATGGTTTTTAGCAGTTTTGAATTTTTATTATGGTTTCTTCCTTTTTTTCTCGCAATATACTACTTAACTCCGAAAAGATACAGAAATATGTGTTTATTTATATTCAGTCTCATTTTCTATGCTTACGGAACCCTTGAACAACCTTATTATATTTTACTGATACTTATATCAATTACTGTAAATTACATTATAGGCAGATTAATAGATTCCTGCCGGAAACAAAGAAAACTATATCTTATCCTAGGAATATCATATAATTTTTTGATTCTGGCAATATTTAAATATGCCGATTTTTTCATAAAAAATATAAATAAATTTCTTAATATAACCGGAAACGATATAGAATTACCACTTGCAAACCTGTTACTTCCTATCGGAATAAGTTTCTACACATTTCAGATTGTATCGTATCTGATTGATGTATACAGAAAAAAAGCGCCTGCCGAAACCAATATTATTAATCTGGGCACATACATAATGATGTTTCCACAGCTTATTGCGGGACCTATCGTTAAATTTTCTGACATAAAAAATAAACTTCATAAACGATTCTACAGCCGAAAGGAATTTTTTGACGGTATAAAAATTTTTATAATTGGACTTGGACTTAAAATTCTTCTTGCAAACCGCATCGGTAGTCTTTGGCAGGATGTTAACAGCATAGGCTTTGAATCAATATCCACGCCTTTGGCATGGATGGGAATTGTTGCTTTTTCTTTCCAAATATACTTTGATTTCTGGGGATATTCCCTTATGGCTGTGGGACTGGGAAAAATGATTGGATTTACGCTTCCTTTAAATTTCAACAATCCATACACTGCCTGTACAATGACCGATTTCTGGAGACGATGGCATATAACCTTAGGGACATGGTTTAAAGAATATGTATATATTCCACTGGGTGGTAACAGAAACGGCAAATTAAAGACCATCAGAAACCTCCTTATCGTCTGGCTTCTCACAGGTTTCTGGCATGGTGCCGACTGGAACTTTATATTATGGGGGTTATTAATTTTTATAATAATTTCTCTTGAAAAAACAGGTCTGGGAAAATTTCTTAACAATAATCCCATAATAGGACATTTGTATATGCTTCTGCTAATTCCATTATCCTGGCTTATATTTGCAGTATCCGATTTATCTTCTCTGGTTATATACTATAAACGACTTATAGGCATTGGCGAAGCTTCTTTCTATAGCGGTGATTTTATAAAATATTGGCAGACCTACGGAATACTTCTTGTGGCAGGACTTTTATTTTCCACCACAATTCCTCAGAAAATATACAGAAAAATTAAGGATTCCGTTTTGATTATTCCAGTTCTTGCAATTATAATCGCAGCATCAATCTACTGCCTGTATCGTGGTCTTAATGATCCGTTTTTATACTTTAGATTTTAATTATAAATACAGAATGGAGATTAATATGTACAAACTTATTAAAAACATTTTTACTTTTATTGCAATAACCATATTGTTTACAGTCTTTACACTTATAGGTGTAAAAATATTAATAAAAGAAACTAAGATAAATCCACAATACTCCAAAACACATCTCCAATCATCAGGCATAGGTTCTTTGGATGAAAGCGCAATAGAAAGTTCCTTCTCAGATACTGTTAAAGAAGTTAAAGAAACTGAAGAAAATTCTAATTCGGAAGAACTCTCTGACACAGAGATAAGTTCCCATGAGGAAGAAACGCAGGACACAGACAGCCACTCCTTTTCCTGTGTTTCTCCCGAATATTTTGACGATGCACTATTTATTGGAGATTCAAGGACTGTAGGCCTTAGCGAGTATGGTTCAATAAATAATGCAACATATTTTGCAAGCACGGGTATGGATATTTATAAAATATATAATCAAAAAATCAATGTAGGAAAACAGGGAAAAACAGACCTTAAATCCTTGCTTGAAAAGAATAAATATAGTAAAGTTTACATTATGCTTGGAATAAATGAACTGGGCTATGATTTTGACCGGACAATTAATAAGTTTCAGGAACTTATTGACATAATAAAAAGCAGTCAACCCGGCGTTATAATATATATCGAAGCTAATCTTCACGTATCTGAAAGCCGCTCTGTTTCTGATGAAATATTCAACAATACCAATATTGACATATTTAACAGAAAATTAGCTGAGCTGGCAGATAATGATTCCATTTTTTATCTGGATGTTAATCCTTTATTTGATGATGATAAAGGAAATCTTCGTGCTGATTATACATACGATAACACTCATGTTCTTGGTAAATATTATAAAGTCTGGACTGATTGGATTGCTTCAAATGCTGTGGTCAAATAAAATGATATAAACATTTTAAGGAGATCGGACTTATGACAGATAACAAGAAAGATAAATGGTTCTGTCGAAAAGTAAGTGAATTAAAAAACAGCATGTATACTTTGGCAATGAGTATTTTAAAAAATGAAGCTGACGCAGACGACGCTCTTCAAAATACTCTGATAATATCTTACCGTAATATTAACCAATTAAAATTCACTGAAAAATTTAAGCCATGGATATATAAGATACTGACTAATGAGTGCTACCGCATCATAAACCAACGTGAATACAACGTTGATATTGATAATATTGACTGTATTTCTGAGTGCTCACAAGATTATGAAACCAAAGAAACTTTATGGAATATAATCAATTCTATGGATCTTAATTACAGAACTGTCATCATCCTGTTTTACTATGAAAATATGAGTATTAAAGATATATCAAAAGCACTGGATATCAGCCCAGACAATGTAAAACAAAGACTTACAAGGGGAAGAAAAAAACTCAAAGAGCTTTTAAATCGGGAGGATTTTTATGAATAAATCAGACAAAATAATCCGACAGGTCCTAATTTCTCAGGCTCCTGAAATACCAGATACAATATCAGATAATTTTGATAAAACCTTATCAAAGCTTGTTTCATCAACCCAAACCCAATCTGCAGAATCTATAAAATCTATAAAATCTATAAAATCAGTAAAGCCACGGATTTTCAAAGTGTGTGCAGCCTTAGGATGTACTGTTGTTGCTGTACTTGTCTCTGTTATCATACTGGCTAACATAAACCGTGACATTGCGTATGCAATGCAGGACATTCCGGTTATAGGCAACTTATTTAAAGTCGCAACAATTTACAAAAAAGATACAAAAAATGATTATCATTATGAAAGTATTAATGTTCCACAGATAGAAAGCCAGGAAGGCTTTGAAGATCAGATTGATTACATTAATGCGGATGTTAAACAACTTACAGATGCGGTTATTAAAAATTATGAAGAAAGTGCTGCACAACTGCCCGATTCGCATATTGGACTTGAAATCGATTATCAGGTTATCACCAATAATAATGACTGGTTTACATTAAAACTTATACTTCACTATGCAGCGGGAAGCAGCAATACGGAATACCATTTTTATCATATAGATAAGAAAGCCGGAAAAATCGTTTCTCTCTCTGATATCTTTGTGGAAGGATATGACTATATTGGCTTAATAAGCAATGACATCATCCGACAGATGAATGAACAAATGGATGCTGACCCTCAGATTACATACTGGGTTAAACGTGAAAACACCACATCATTTTATGAATTTGAATCAATCAATGAAAATCAAAATTTCTATTTTGACAATGATGGTAACCTGGTAATTGTATTCCAAAAATATGAAGTTGCACCGGGTTCTATGGGAACATGCGAGTTTACAATTAACAAATCTTTATTTGAAAAATATTTGAAATAGTAAAAGCACCAACTGCAAGCTTGTTTGCATGTTGGTGCAAATGTGTCAATTTTTCTTTGTATCATCAATTACTCAAACCACTATGAAATACCTTTGTATATTTCGCTACAAATTGAACAAATCCGCATGTGTTCCGGTATCAACTAAAGTCAATGTAAGAACATCATTTTCCTTCAGATAAATTAATAACCAATCCGGCTGAATGTGACATTCCCTGAACCCCTGGTATTTCCCTTTTAGTTCATGGTCACGATATTTCTCCTCGAGAGGAATATCATTCTGCAGCATAGTAATAACTTTATCTAAAAGTTTCAAATCCAAGCCTCGTTTTTTTGCCAGCTTGAGACTTTTCTTAAATTTCCCGGTTAATATTAATTCATATTGCATTAATCAATATCCTCCAAAGCCTCTGAAAAGCTGCTGTATCTCTTTGTATTAGGATCTTTGCTGATTTTCTTTGCTTCTTCCATTGCCTCTAATACTTCCGGCTTATACTGTGGCAGTTCAACACTAAAAGGAAGTCCTCCTCTTAATACACACTGCTTTAAGAATATATTCATTGCAC
>JBJEMF010000148.1:0-1786 GCA_051879535.1 Lachnospira sp.
GCACACGTCTGGGGGGCGCGAGGTCGCTGGTTCGAGTCCAGTCACCCCGACTTAACAATAAGAGGTTGATTATCGTAAGATTTTCAACCTCTTGTTGTATAATCTATTAATTATATAATAAAAAGGTGGAATTATGAACAACTCTACAATGACTGATATCATACCAATAATTCAGCAATATTTTGCCACTCAGCCGGTAGTAAAAGCATGGCTTTTTGGATCGTATTCACGTGGAGAGGAGCGTGAAGACAGTGATGTTGATATATTGATAAGCATTGACAAGTCTGCCCACGTAGGATTGTTCAAACTTAGTGGTATGTTGCTTGACATACAAGACAGGCTGAATCGCAAGGTTGACCTTGTGACAGACTCAGGCTTGATGGACTTTGCCCGTAACAGTGTCGATAGAGATAAAGTTTTGATTTATGAGAGAGCCGAGCAAAGATAAATTCCGCCTTCAACATATTATGGAGGCAATAGAAAGACTTGAAATCCATGCAGGGGCTCTCACTAAAGAAGAACTTGTATCAGATGTCATGAGATACTATGGCATTGTGAAGAATATTGAGATAATAGGTGAGGCTGCCCGTATGTTGTCTAATGAGTTCAAGGAATCCCATACAGAAATTCCTTGGCGTGCAATATCTAATATGAGAAACTTTCTGGTTCATGAATATTTTAATGTTGATTCAAATACAGTATGGGAGGTAATTCATTCTGATATTGCGTTATTGAAGAAGTGGGTTGTAATCTATCTGAATTCTTCGGATAGTTGATATTACTTAGGGTATTTCGCAGTAGTAATACTGGGTGATTGTCTATGTGGAAATGAGATATAAAAAAGCCCTCCGAAGAGGGCTTGTAGGATCAAAGTCCTTCGGCATATAGCCTTATTGTGATAAGATGTAGAAAATCTTATGGGTGCAAAATTACTAAAAAATATTGTATTTTGCAAGTTTTCCCTCAAATTATTTTGATATTTAACAAATAATGATTACTTTTACACCCTGAAAACTTAAAATCATTGTTATTATGAAGCGAATATTGGGTATAGATACGGGTACCAACAGCCTTGGTTGGGCAGTTGTTGACAAGAACGAGACGGGGGAATATTCTCTTGTGAGGAAAGGAAGTCTCATTTTTCAGGAGGGAGTAAAGATAGAAAAAGGAATAGAATCATCTAAGGCTTCTGAACGTACTGGGTATAAGTCCTCGAGAAAGCATTATTTCAGACGCCGACTAAGAAAGATTGAAGTCTTGAAGGCCTTGATTAAATATGGCTTGTGTCCTCCTTTGTCCGACGAGGCGTTACATTTGTGGCATGTCAAGAAACAATATCCACTTGATGATGCATTCCTCTCTTGGCAGAGGACAGATGAAAAGTTCGGTCGCAATCCATATTATTACAGGCATGTATGTCTTCATGAGAAACTCGACCTTAGTGAGGAAAGTGAACGTTATGTTCTTGGACGAGCTATGTATCATCTTGCCCAACGTAGAGGATTTCTAAGCAATCGAATCGACCAAACTGATGATAAGGAATCTGGAAAGGTGAAGGAATCAATTTCCGAACTATCAGATGAAATGCAAAAGGCTGGTTGCGAATTTCTTGGTGACTATTTTTATAAGTTGTATAATGAAAAAGGAGTTACTGTGCGTATTCGCAATCGATATACAGACCGTGAGGAACATTATAAGAAAGAATTCTATGAGATATGCAATGTCCAAGGACTTGATGCAGAACAGATTCATGAACTTGAACGAGCATTATATTTCCAGAGACCAC
>JBJEMF010000149.1:0-1747 GCA_051879535.1 Lachnospira sp.
GACTGGCGATTGACTGCATCTATGCTTTGTCCAAAGAGGAACTATCCAAGGTGGATAGGGAGTTGGAGGATATTGTGGGAGATTTGCCGAGGCAATGGGTTGAGAAGAGAAGATAAATTGCTCTAAGAAACAAAAAGTAACCGATTGCAATATAGATTGTTAGAACAGTCTATTTACAATCGGTCGTTTTTACTTGAAGCTAATGACAATAATATAAGTAAATTATTTCAGTCATTCTTCATTCCATTTTCTTTCGCACTCTGGGCAACATGAATCGTTTGTAAACGAGGTGTATTTCCTTCCACAACATTCACATCTGTGCCAACGGTAATCAATCTGAATGAATTTGATAATATTCATTTTAAATCAAATTTTAAGTTGGCAGGCAATATTACCTGCTACAAATGAATAGCTATTTTTTATTGTATTGGTTGGCAATATTGTTATGGAATTATTTTACGGGACGAATAGTACCATTATTGCTTAACCCTCCATATTCAAGACTGATCTTTTTATTGAGTATAAGAGTATAAGCACCAGTTCCTACATATGTAGCCGTCCAATAATATCCCTCATTTGTTGTGAACTCTCCAAAATATCTCACTCCTGCTTTAGGAAGAAAAATATTGTTGCCATTTCTTGATACCACCCGGTAACCATCCTTCCCTTTATATTGTACAGGCATCCATGTACAAAGACTTCTCAACTCTTGCATTTCATTATAAGTCGGCATTCTCCCATATCCAAGTTTACTTGCAACATCATATGAAGAACCTTCAATATTGTATAATTTCTTGCTCCAAATATCTCGTTCTCTCTTTCCTCGTTGACGTTCTTCGCTTTCCCAACCAACGTTTAACGGAAGGACATCTTTGTCAGTAGATGCCCACTGATAAAAATCTCCAGATTCTTCGGGTGCAGTAGCCCCAATATTGACAGAAGCCCATTTTACAGAAAGCCCCATGTCTATAAACTCTCCATTCGAAGGTTCAATGGGCTTTATTGCCTCTGTTTTACGAATTATCTCGCTTTGTACAGGGCGGATAAGTGTTCCTATATATGTCTCAACTGCATTCAAACTAACAGTACAACTATCTACATAAAGGCAGTTACATTTCGAACCGTTTTTTGCACCTGTTCCGATTCTGTAGTATGAACTATGATTCTTTGATTTAACTTCCGTTCCTTCTCTAAATCCTGCAATTGGTAAGAATATAGAATTGCCATTAGTTCCTACAACTTTGAACCCCTTTACGTTTCCTTTATCCTGCCATATCCAAATGCAATATGTCATTAATTCACGTATTTCATCACTATTAGGTATTCTCCAATTAACTCCAAGTTTAATTGTCGCTATATCTCTTGCCGAACCAGACAGAGCAAAGCCAGATGATACGTAATGGTCACCGTTAGCCGATGTCTTGTCCCCTTGAGCATCCCCCCATGCACAATATATGCCAGCATCATCAGGTTCCATGGCATTTACGTTCATGTTAGCCCATTTAACGCTTAGCCCCAAATCAACAGCTTGAAGGGAATCATTTTGCGCAAAAACATTTATGTGGAATAACGCAAAAAGTAAAGATGAAAGAATAATTTTGTATTTCATAAATATTATAATAATTTTATCTTGGTCCTAAAAATTTATCTCCATTAAGATGAATCATGTGGTCAGGCATATCGGCAATCCAGACTTCTGTTTCCCAAGCCAATTGCTCTGAGAATTTTTTGAATGTGGCAAAGTCGA
>JBJEMF010000150.1:0-1561 GCA_051879535.1 Lachnospira sp.
ATTGACCAAAATCTATAAATGCGATTTCAATGCATTTTTCGAACAAAACGAAGAATAACCCAAGTATACAATCAGTCGTTGTATCTTGGGTTATTTTGTTTTGTTTCGTGATGTGTCGTAACAATGCAAATCATTCTATATCGTGCAAATATACCGATTGTAAATCAGACCTATTTTTCCCATGTCCTAAATAATCCATACAATACTTCTTTGCAGCCAATTTACTTCCCAATTCTTTTTCTTTCTCTGCCAATTTGCACGATATAGAATATTTTCGAAGCGAGTGATAACTTGTTTTTGCCATAACTATATTATCATAACCAAGGTGCTTACAGGCACGATTTAGATATGCACATATTGAATCCGGCTTCAGAGGAATGATTCTGTCCTTGCCGGTAAGACCTTGGGTTATCTTTTTTAGAAAAGCAATATCATCTTGGGTTATATCTATGACACGACTTCGTTTCCCTTTACTGTCTATAATATGCAATTTCTTATTTTCCCAATCTATGTCCCGATATTGAAGTTTTGTTATTTCACTTGCTCGTAAGGCAAATCTTTCCCCGATGTAAAAAGCAGTCTTGGAATAGCAATCCTTTTTGGTGGCAAAATACTCCTTCAGACCTTTTATTTGTTCCTTGTCAAACACCACATCTCTTTTTCTTTTCACTTCCATTACAGGCACGATGCGGCCGGTTGTAAAATTGGTGGATATTCCAAACTTCTTATTCAAACATAAAGACAGTTTGTTCAAACAGGCAACTTCGTGTTGCATAGTCTTTTGGGTTACATTTCCCTTGCTTGCAAGGTATGCATTCACTTGTTCAATCCCGATATCTTTTACTTGTCGGATATCAGGGTAATTTTCCCTGATGAACTTTCCAAATCTATGAGCAAAGTCAATCATCTCCCTGCGAGAACTATAGGAATATATCTTATAAGTGCTTTCATTATGATTTTGTTTTTTGTCGCTATGTTTATCCATACCGGGTCTAAATCCATTGTCGATAGCACTCGTCATTTGGTATGTTATGTTTTTTGCGATAATAATCACTTCCTTTTCTCTATTTGTAAGCATTTTTAGTTGGCATTATCAGAGAAAAGATTGCTTCGGGGTAATCCCCTACACAACCTTTTCTCGTTAATGCCAACTATATTTTTTCTTTTATGCCTACTATGTAAAAGATACCACAGATAGATATGGAGAATGTGGTATCACTTTGTTCAGTCTTCACACCGAATGGCAGCTAACCCATTCGGAAAATTGTAACTCACCCATCATTGGGATATTATTACCGACCACACAACCTGTTGTGTGGAAAATGTGTTATTGTTCTCCTCCTTTCCATCTGTTATTGTCCTCCTGATTTTACAATTTACAATGTTATTGGTATGGGTGCTTTTTGTTATTGTCTCCTAGAACAATTCATTTAGACTGTAAAAGCATAATTAAAAAAATATGTATATTTCAACTTTTTTTGCAACAAAAGAACGACCGGCTCACTTAACCGGTCGTTCTAAAATACTCTTTCCTTTTCTTTGACGATAAACTCCTGCTTTA
>JBJEMF010000150.1:1661-25491 GCA_051879535.1 Lachnospira sp.
AACCGGTCGTTCTAAAATACTCTTTCCTTTTCTTTGACGATAAACTCCTGCTTTATCGTAAGAAGAGAGACAATAACATGTCCCCCCTTATAGGGGTGTATTAATAATAAACTATATTCTGTCACAGAATCAATATTCTTTCATAAAAAAGGAATACAAAAATAAATCCCCTTTGGAACTTGTCAAATTTATACCTAAAAAGAACTTGATTTTGGGATACCTTTTTTTCCATGCTTTCTACGTGTTAATAGAAATCATTTTTCATTCGAAAGGAGACAGTAACAATGACAATAACAAAGGAAATGATAACAATTCATGAGCAAGAATATGATGATACCAACTTCGATTTTGGGGATATACAAAAAGTGATAACCCCTACCTTAATTCAAGCAATAGAGAGCAAAGGACTAGATGTACAACAACTTCTTTATCTATCCCATACCCTTATGTTCGAGAAATACCAAAACACCAACATAGATTATTTGCAAGTATTCGAATGTATGGGATTGACCTATTGGTGCATTAGCAACAAGCAATATGATGTACCTTATAATCCCGAATACCATTGCATTACTTGGTTGCTTCCAAGCGATTATTGATGAAAGGAGACTGAAATGTACATTTTTAAGAAATGCCCTATGTGCGGAACCGTTAGTAAAGTGCACTTGAATGAAGAAGATGCTGTTGCATACCTTAAGTATAATGGTGAGAAATTGATACAAGATATCCTGCCCAATACCCACATTGCAATAAGGGAAATTCTTCTAAGTGGATATTGTATAGACTGTCAAAATCTATTGTTCTGTTCTAATTTCACGGCTGATGAATTAGGCATATAATTGTAAATTCATATTCTTGAAAAGAGTGGTTTTTGCCACTCTTTTTTCTTTGTCAAAAATAACCCTCCTCAATGCTTTCTATTATTTGCAATCGGCCTTTCGAATTTCGTATGTTTTTGCAAACTTATGAAAGGAAGAACGCACATGAGCGAAGAAAATAAAAAAATGATACCTTATCCTTACGACAAGGTATCCGAATTTTGGAATGATGTTTTCCACGATGAAAACTATGATGGTATTATTTTTCTCTGTGGAAAAACCAAAGAAGAAAAGTTTTTCACCATACGAGTATTAGCAAGACACGAATTAAATGAATACCTTAAAACCTTTAAGATACTTCCCAATATGGATTACTATTTTACCACTAATCATTATCTCAAGAAAAAGGGAGGCACTTCTCGAAGAAGTGATAATTTTTTTGCTGCCACCTGTACGGTCATTGATATCGACATTCATGACAAGCGAATATCCCAAGACCGCATAAACAAGACTCTCGCAAGTTACAAGGCAAAACTTGATACCTTAATTTCCTTAGAGGAAGCATTCCCTTATCATTATTGTGTAAATAGTGGCAGGGGTCTCCAATTTGTTTATATCTATGACCGGGCAATTAACTTTAAGTTATTGCTAATGCACAAAAGAATGCAAGAATTAATTCTACGACAACATTCCCAACTTCTTGCCGACAATCCAGAAATAGAAATCAAGTTAGATAGTGGCACTACAAAAAAGCTGAGTGGAGTCTATCGTATGCCCGGAACTTATAATACAAAAGTTCATAAGCAAGTAACCTATACCAAAACAGATTACCGTTATCTTGATACTTCTAAAATCATTGACGAATATGGATTCTATGACGAACCAAAAGGTCCCCGTCGTGAAAGTATCCATCATATCAACCCAAACTTTAAGGGTTCTCAAAAAGGAAAATCCCGTAATAATATTTCCCACTACAGAAAAATGATAAATGCAGTCTATCAATACCAAGAAGACCATTATGCTACAAGGCAAAATCCCGGTCACGAAAACAGAAACTGCACTTGTTTTGTTTTAGTACACTTACTATTTGTGATTATGCCATACGAGGAAGTCTTAAAGGAAATACTTGCATTTAATCAAAAATTTGATGTACCACTTCCTGAAAGACGATTAAAGTCTATGGTGGACTATGCTTATGCGAATTATCTTGATGAAACCAAATATCGAATGAGATTTCTAAAAACATCTACCATTCTTACTATGCTCAATTTGGAAGATGGCGAATATGGTATTGTGGATAATTCTGAAAAGAGAAAGAAGTTAAAGGAAGAAAGAGCAATAAGACGGGAGCAAAGAGAAAAGAGAGATGAGTTAATCTGTTCTTTGTATTTGCAAGGCATTGACAGAGCAGAAATTATCCGACAAGCACATTGTTCCTATCGAACAATTTCCCGTGTTACCCAAAAATATAGACAAGGGAAAAAATCCAACGAAGATGCCTATGTGAAAATAGCAAAATTATACCTAACAGGTATGCCATATATTGAAATCGCAAAAGAAGTATCCTTATCTGTTGATACCATAAATAAAATCATTGCGAAGGTTTATCCCAAAGATACCAGGCCAAGACCTTGGCATGATATGGGAATGAAAAAAGAAGATTTCTATGCCCAATACAAAAAGAACCATTCCTAAAAAATGTATTTTTAGGACATAAAGTCTTAATCCCATATGTATACCCGAGCGCAGGGGTAAACAATGCTAAAGATATTGAAAGCAATGTTTAATTGTACATTATTCTGTAATAGAGCGAGTTACCTTTGTTGAATGTTAAAGATGTATACCATCTAAATATAGAGCCGCCTTGCAAATTTACAAACAGAAGGCATTGATTGTAGTCTTTTCAACCAATGCCTTAAACCTTTTAATGTTTCAATTTACTTATTGCTATCATTTTGGGGAAACCGTATAATATCATAATCATCTTCATAGTCAGGTAATGTATCTTCTGTCAAATATAAATCATCACTCATACCTGTTTCCATCATAAAAGGTATTGATGTAATATCTTCAGACCAATAAAAAACTTCTTCTTCACTTCTTTCATTAGAATAATAGAGAATGCTTTCATCATCAATGGTAATTTCCATTTCATAAACAAACCCAAATGTACTATTATGTCTTGCATTATGATATTCTAAAAAACTTTCAGCAACTTCTTTACTTAATGAAAATGAAAGAGCATTTTCAGGCAATAAATAGTTTTCTGCTATTCCCCTATATAATTTGATTTTATTTTTCTTTGCCTTTCCCTTTAGTAATTCTTTATTTCGGGAAATTCTATATTCTCGCTCTTCCTCTGTTTCTGATTGCAAGCATTCATCAATCATATTAACCAACTCCGCTAAATCAATGTTATATGATTGGTATGGTAGTTCTAATAATAAAGGAATACGATATGCTTTAGGAATATCCTCAAAGATATCTTTAAAGTATAACCAAGGTTTCATTTCGTGATGTCCATAGTTGCAAAATACATTTGAAATTTTACGATAGCATTCTTCATAAGTGTCTGTAGACTGAATAGCATTTTCCTTAAATTGTTCCCAGTTCTGTACTATACTATCTTGGAAATAGTATTTCATTTGTTCTTCTAACATATACTGTCTCTCCTTTTTTATACCGACCGATTATGCAATCATATTAAAATGCTTTAGTGCATCCACAATGGCATCATATTTTTCTTTTGGGCATTTGGGAACTCTTGCCTTTCCATCACCCAAATTGTAGTTCTCCCTTTCTATGATACCAAAATCTCTTTTAACCTGTGCAATATAAAGATTTGGTACATGCAAGTCATATTTGTCTTTTACATAGGAACGAACCTTATTATAGGTTGCTTTTGTTTCCGATTTTGTTATGTCTAATTCATCAAGGTCCACGTGAATTCTAAGGAAATCGTCGGGTTCTTTTAGGTGGGTTAGCAAAACAACAGTCTCCACATGCACCGTATTTGGGAACATGTCCACGCAGCAGCTCTTTTCCACCGTATAGCCTCTGCTTTGCAGTATTTCAAGGTCTCTGATAAGGGAAGTCGGTTTACATGAGATATACACCATTCTTTCCACACCATAAGCAATAATCTTATCAAGCGCTTTTGGATTGATTCCGTCTCTTGGTGGGTCCAGTACAATGAAGTCAGGTTTTTCTTCTATGTTATCCAAAGCTTTTAATACATCATCAGCTATAAAATAACAGTTATCCAGTCCGTTAAGCTTAGCATTAATCTTTGCTGCCTCCACTGCCTCAGGAACAATTTCGACACCTATAACCTTCTTTGCAACAGGGGCTAATATCTGGGCAATAGTTCCTGTTCCGCTGTACAAATCAAATATTACCGGTTTACTGTTATCATCTAAGTCTTCTTTTTTCAATCCAACATAATCTCTTACCTTAGAGTAAAGCACTTCTGCCCCTAAAGAATTGGTCTGGAAAAATGAAAATGGAGTTATTTTAAATGTAAGTCCAAGAAGCTCTTCTTCAATGTAATCTCTTCCGTAAACTACCTCTGTCCCTTGATTTATCACGGCATCAGCCAAACTGTCGTTAAATGTGTGTAAAAACCCAACTAATTCGCCTTTAAGTTCTAATTTCTGCATTTTTTCTGACAAATCATTGAATTTACGGTCATCTTCAGTGGTTGTTATAATATCCACAAGAATCTGTCCTGTCTTTACTGCCTTTCTCACCAACAAATGTCTCAAATATCCCTCATGAGTTACTCTATGGTGAAATTTCAGTTTTTCCTGTACTGCATACTCCAATACGCATTCCAGAATTTTTCTGTAATCTTCATCCACAATTTTACAGTCTAATACAGAAACAATATCGTACATACTGTTTCTCTTATGGAGGCCCAATGATAAGGGACCATCCTTATATTCATCCCCAAAAGTAAACTCCATCTTATTTCTGTATTCTTCTGACACAGGGCTTCCTGTTATGCCCTCAAAACAAAAATCCCCCTCTATAACCGATGACAACAGTTTATGTACCTGTTTTTCCTTCATTTTAAGCTGATTATCATAGGATACGGTTTGATATACACATCCTCCACACAAACCGAAATGCGGACATCTTTCGTTGCTTTCACAATCCGCCTGTTTTACAACTTCCAGCAGCCTTCCCTCACATTTTCCGTGTTTCTTTTTATTAACCATAAAAGATACTGTCTGTCCGGGAATTGCATTTTTTACCACAGCAGTCTCAACCGACTTGACTCCGTCCTCTTCCACCTGTGCAGAAACATAAGCTTTATTGGGAAAATCCACATATTCCACATAACCTGTATATGTATTACCTTTTTTCATAAAATTATTATATCCTCTCAAAAAAATACCACCGGTGTCCATGCCCTAAACACAGAACCCGGTGGTTTGATTATAAAATCACACTAGCTAACGAAATCATCGTCATCAAAATCATCATCGAAATCATCGTCATCAAAATCATCATCAAAGTCATCAAGATAATCCGGTGTAAAGTATCTGTATACTGCATATGCTATAGCAGCTATTGCAACTACAGCACCTATAATTGCGAGAACGATAATGGCAACATTATATTTCTTTTTCTTCTCTGCTGCCTCTTTCTTATGAAGGATATCACTCAACTTTGTTGCAGCTAAAAGTTCATCAATTTTATCCCTACTCATAACATATCTCCTTTCAAGCTCACGTATTCGATGGGTTAATTATACCATAGTATTATTTTGTTGTCACTTAGTTTAGGATTTTTTTATTTTTAGTCTGGCAAATCCGGCAAGCATCTTCTTAAGACCATATCCTTCAAACTCTACCGTAACCATATAATCTCTGGTGGCTTTGTCAATAGATATCACCTTGCCAACGCCGAACTTGACATGTTCAACCGTATCGCCGACTCCGTATCCCAGACCATTTGAGGTTTCTGCTTTAGTATCCCTTTGGGTCATGGATTCATATTCCACGTCATTTTTTCTCTCATCCGTAGCTTTCCCTGATTTTTTCAGGTTAAACAAATCCATTGGAAATTCTTTTCCAAATCCCACTTTTGTATTATTGTTAGAACCGTAATTTGTTTTTGTTGCGTATGAAGGCTTTCCCATTCCTGAATATCTTCCTGAGGCACTGCTGCCTCCGTTTATCTTAACCCTTTCAGGTGTCTTGTAGCTTGAAACTTTACCGCTTCCATATCTGTTTAACGCAGCTTTAGCATTGGCTCTTATATTGTACCCCGGCTCTTCTTCTCCTTCTTCTCTGCCACCGTAGGCTATTCTTCCCCTATTATACCCACTACTGTTATTTTCTATGTGCAGATAATCATCCGGAATTTCTTTTATAAACCGTGACACCTTATTCATCTGTGTCTCACCCCGGACCATTCTCATTTTAGCGCTGCTAAGATGAAGAATTTTCTTAGCCCTTGTAATTCCAACGTAACATAGTCTTCTTTCTTCCTCAATCTCTGTTGAATCATCTGAAACGATGGTCATGTAGCTTGGAAATAATCCATCCTCCATACCTGTCATGTAAACTATAGGAAATTCAAGTCCCTTTGCACTGTGAAGTGTCATAAGCATTACCTTATTATCAGATTCGTCAAGATTATCTATATCCGCTACAAGAGCTACTTCTTCAAGAAATCCGTTGAGTGTAGGCTCTGTATTATTAGCTGCACAGTTTTCCTCATAACTGACAATCTTATTAATAAGCTCTCCTATATTCTCCTGTCTTGCCTCAGTCTCTTCCGGTGTTTCATTCTCCGCAAGACTCTCCATATAGTGAGTATCCTCTATTACAGCTTCTGTGAGTTGCCTTATTGACAAAAATTCCTTCTTTGCCTTAAAACCACTTATTAAAGTTACAAAAGGCTCTACTTTTCCGGCACCACGTTTTATGCTTTCAATATTATCAATATCACACAATGCCTGCCAGAATGTTATCTCATTTTCATCTGCATATTCCTGTACCCTGTCAATGGTAGTATTACCTATTCCTCTCTTCGGTACATTTATAATTCGCTTAACTGCCTGTCCATCCATGCCGTTATCGATGGTTTTTAAATATGCAAGAATATCCTTAATTTCCTTACGCTGGTAAAAGCTTATTCCACCGTAGATTCTGTAAGGTATATTTTTCATCATAAGCTTTTCTTCCAACACTCGTGACTGTGCATTGGTTCTATAAAGAATGGCAACATCATTATAATTCCATCCGTCCCTTACTGATGAACTTATACTTTCAACCACCCCGTCTGCTTCCTCATATCCGTTTTCATAGAGGGTATAATTAATAAGGTCACCGTCGCCATTTTCCGTCCAAAGGCTCTTGTCTTTTCTTCCTATATTATTCTTAATAACTGCATTGGCAGCATTGAGAATATTCTGGGTAGAACGGTAATTCTGTTCCAACTTGATAACCTTAGTTCCCTTAAATGTATTCTCAAAATTAAGAATATTAGTAATATCTGCTCCTCTGAACCGGTAAATTGACTGGTCATCGTCACCAACCACACAAAGATTGCCGTATTTGCCCGCCAGCAATGAAATAAGCTTGAACTGGGATGCATTGGTATCCTGGTACTCATCCACCATAATATACTTAAATCTTTCCTGGTAATAATCAAGAACTTCCTCATCATTTTCAAACAGTTCTACCGTCTTATATATAAGATCATCAAAATCCAGAGCATTATTAAGCTTTAATACCTTCTGATACTCTCTATATACACCTGCAATTCTTTTTGCATTATAATCACCACCGGCCTGCATTTCCATTTCATCCGGTGTTGTAAGAGAATCCTTTGCCCTTGATATGGCATTCATTATTGTCTTTTCTTTAAGCATTTTGGTATCTATATTTAATCTCTTACATATATCCCTTATAACACTCTTCTGGTCATCGGTATCATATATTGTAAAATTAGTATCATACCCTAACCTGTCTATGTATCTTCTAAGTATTCTTACACAGGTGGAATGGAATGTGCTGACCCATACCTCCCCCGCCATATCTCCAACCGTTGAATTTACACGTTCCCGCATCTCCTTGGCCGCTTTATTGGTAAATGTTATAGCAAGTATGTTATAGGGTCTGACCCCGCATTCATCTATTAAATATGCAATCCTGTTTGTAAGTACGCGGGTCTTTCCCGAACCGGCCCCTGCAATTATAAGCAATGGTCCCTCCGTATACTTGACTGCACGTTTTTGCATATCATTTAAATCATTTAAGTTCATTAAAATTACCCTCCGGAATAATCTTATCCTGTTAATATCTGATACATCATTTCAACTCATTTATTCTATCAAATATTCTCCGATTCCGCCACAAGAACCAATGATGCCGGAAAACTTTTTATCTCCGGTAAATGTTTCCGTTAATATTCATCTGCAAAAGAGAGTGGAGGGGGTCAGACCCCATTAAAATTTTATAAACTATTTCCCAAAAAGTTTATAAAATTTTAATGGGGTCTGACCCCCTCCACTGATATTTCTATCCTGTCAGCTTTTATCCCTTCAGATTTTTCTATCAGCTAAGTTTATTACCACAATTGCCACAGAAATTAGCTCCGTTGGTAGGTGTTCCGCAATTAGGACAGAACTTAGGAATTGCTCCCCCGGATGATTTGACTGAACCATTAGATGCAGTCTGGTTATTTCCCATATTCATATTGTTCATCATCTGCTGTCCTATAGCCATTCCCATCTGGATATTCATCATATCACCGGCAATATTTGAACCTTTACCGCTTCCAAGATTGTCTGCCATAGCCATCTGGGTATATTTATTCATGTCACCAACCATAGCCTGTGAAGCCGCTTTACTCTGCATCTTAGCAATTTCTTCAGGATATGAGAAGCTTTCGATATTAAAATCTGTAATTTCAATACCCAGCTTGCAAATCTGCATATCAAGATCCTGCTTAATACCATTGGCAATATCATGCGCATTTGCCTGGAGATTAAACATATCTTTGCCTTCTTTGGATATCCACTTCATAAGAAGCTGGTCTAATACAGCGATGACCCTTTCCTTAATGTCATCTACAACATACATCTGTTTAACTCCGGCTACCTTATCAATAAGACTTATATAATCATTCACCTTAAAGACAAAATTACCGAAGCTACGGACAGGCATACCTCCAGGTAACGACTGTGTAGGAATTGAGATAGGATTCTTAGTTCCCCATCTTACATTAAATTCCTTGGTATTAACAAATAATACTTCTGCTCTCATTCCGCTGTTAAAGCCGAATTTAAAACCTTTTAATGTAGAAAGGAAAGGAATAATCTGAGATTCAATATCAAATTCACCTTCATCCTTAAATATTCCCTCTATCTTACCGTTATAAAGAAATATTGCATCCTGTCCCGGACGGATGATAAGTTTACTTCCTTTTTTGATTTCTCTGTTAGTCCACTTCCAGAAAATCATATCATCTCTGTATTCTTCCCACTCAACTACATTGGCAAACTGCCCACTGAATAATCCCATAGTATCCTCCGACTATCTGTACAAATTAATATTTACTGAATACCCATCTGAGCTTTAAGTGCTGCAAGCTCATCATCTACTGCTGTATCTACAGGCTGTGCATCATATTTAGCTGCAAGATTATCAATATCAGCACTTTCTGATGATTTATTAAGCTCTGCCATAGCATTTGCCTCATCAAGCATCTTGTTAGCCTTAGCTTCCATTCTAGAGAAAGCTTCCATACTGTTATTGGCTCCCACAACACTTGAACCTACTTTATTAATTCTCTCCTGAGCTTTAGCAGCCTTTACTGTAGCCTTAATTGCTGCTCTTCTTGACTCGAGGGCCTCTATATCTTTTACAAGTTTATCATGCATCTGACGCATCTTAGCTGCATTTTCAGCTGCTACATTATATGCCTGCTGAAGAGATGTCTGTGTCTTAACAAGCTGCTGCTTCTTTTCAAGGAATGATCTAGCATCTGCCTCATTACCTGCCTGAAGAGCCTTCTCTGCATAAGACTGCATCTTATTAATCTGTTCTGTGCACTCATCCAGCTCTCTCTTGGCTCTTGTCTCTTCTGCCATAACTGAAGCTGTTTCTGCCTTAACTTTTCCAAGATCACTTTCAAGATTTCTCATATACTGATCAATCATCTTCTCCGGATCCTCACATTTATCAAGAAGTGCATTGATGTTAGAACTCATGATATCCTTAAATCTTGTTAAAATTCCCATATTAAATTCCTCCGTTCTGTCTTTATCCGACACTTTAATTTTCAAAATAAGATAGTTTGATTATACAACAATGGGATGAAAAAGTCACTATACAAATGCTTTTTTGTCATCCTCTTAAAAGCATCCTCCTTTACTTTGTATTTTACATTTTATTTCAAAATATGAAATATCATATAATGCACATTTCATTCTTAAACATATCAAATAATGCACTGTTATCATTGAGATATAAAGCCTCTATGGAAAATTATTATTTTCAAATGCTTGATATATAGTTTTTAATACTATATAATGCAATGTGTATGTTTAATGTGTTTAAGCATTATAGTGATTGTACAAATTGGAAATGGAGTTTTTATGAATAATGATAATCAGGAGTTTATTAACTCACTTTTAGAAAAGCTCACCAAGCTTAATTATATAAAACCCGGAGATGTTCCCAATATTAACCTGTACATGGATCAGGTAACGACATTTATGGATGAGCACCTCTCAGACGGTAAACGCCGGGAAGACGATAAAATTCTTACAAAGACCATGATTAATAATTATACTAAGAATGATCTTCTCCCTGCACCTGTAAAGAAAAAATATTCAAAAGAACACATATATATTCTTACTTATATTTATTATTTAAAAAATATTATATCCATAAGTGATATTCAGAAGCTGCTTAATCCTTTAACGGACAAGTTCTTTGATAAGGCTTCCATACCGAATCTGGATTATATTTATAAAGAAATTTATACAATGGAAAAAATCCAGCTTGAAGTTCTCTCTAAAGATGTATCATCTAAATCAGACGCTGCAAGAGAGTATTTTACCGAAATCGAAGATGAGGAAGACAGAGAATTTCTTCAATTTTTTGCTTTGATATGTCTTTTAAGCTTTGACGTATATACCAAAAAGAATATTATAGAAAATCTCATTGATGATTATTCTGCGAAACATTCAGCTAAAACTGAATCTAAGGAACCTAAAAAATCTAAAGAAGAACGAAAAAGTGAAAAGCATAAATCTAAAGAAGAATAGATAATTGCACAATTAAAATTTTAAGCCGCTTGTTGCACAAATAAACAATTTTGTGCAACAAGCGGCTTATTTTTCCTGTTTGTGCAATCACTTATCCAATTCTAACCCAAGTCTCTCAAAGACTTTGTCGTAACCGTCATTACCGTAATTTAAGGATCTGTTAACTCTGCTTATTGTAGCTGTTGAAGCTCCGGTTTTCTCTGCTATCTCAAGATAAGTTTTATGTTCTCTCAACATTCTTGCGACTTCAAATCTCTGAGACAAAGACAACAGTTCATTAATGGTACACACATCCTCAAAAAAATCATAACATTCATCTACGTCCTTAAGGCAGAGAACAGCTTGAAACAACTGCTCTACCGCCGGTGTCTTTAATTTATTATTCATCCCAATCTCCATTCCCAACAAATGATTCCATGTTCCCATTATGCGCATTTTACATCTGTTGATACATTTGCTTTCGCCCTTTAAGATTTTAACACATTAAAGTTTTGACGTAAAGACAAATTATTTCTATTCGCTTCGTAATGCCACAACCGGATCTTTTTTAGCTGCAAGCTTAGATGGAACAAGTCCCGCAATCCAAGTAAGAATCATGCTTATAATTATAAGTATAACTCCTCCCGCAACCGGAAGCTGTGCCACATTTGATATAGTTGTTAAGCTCTTTATTATCATATTGGCAGGTATGCAAAGCAGCAACGTTATGATAATTCCCAAAGCACCTGAAACAAATCCTTCAATAAGAGTCTCCGCATTAAATATTCTTGAAACATCTTTCTTTGATGCTCCTATACTTCTAAGCACACCGATTTCTTTTGTTCTCTCTAATACTGAAATGTATGTGATAATACCAATCATTATAGAAGAAACAATAAGGGATATTGCAACAAATGCTATAAGAACGTAAGAAATAGCATTAATTATAGTGCTTACTGAAGACATAATAATACCAATATAATCTTGGTAATTAATAACATTTTCCTCTTTACCTTCGTCCTGCTGTTTCTTGTTGTAATCCTTTATAATGGATTCAATCTCATTCTTTGATTCAAAGCTTACAGGATATAAATCTATTTCTGAAGGAGTATCCAAATCTGTTATCCCAAGAATATTTTTATTTCCTTCAAATGTTGCATCTGTGGTTTTTGCCTTCAGGGACTCTTTGAACATTTCAAGAATCTGTTCCTCGCTCATCTGGCTCATATATGCCTTATACTGGGCAGACTCCTCTGCCGGAAGTGTTGCAAGATATGCATTAACATCATCCATAGTTATAGGAGTATCCTTGCTGTTATCAAATGGAATTCCTGTAAATATGTCAACAGTTTCATTATCAAGCTGTGCTTTAGCAGCATCACTTTTGTTAACCCCGTCAATTATATACTCCATAAGTTCCTTTGTATAACCAATACCTCTTGAGAGGGAAGTACTTACTGCATCTTCCGATGGTCTGATAATACCTACGACTTTAATATCTGTACCATTATCAACAACAGATTTCATATATTTTTCATCTTCGGACATATTCTCCCATATGTCCTTTTTTGAATTATACTGATAATAATCTGTAGGTAAAATCAATTTAAATGATGTGTTCAAAATGTCATCATAAGAATAGCTGGTGTTCTCATCATCGAATTCTCTTCCTGCCATAAGTGATTTAAACATCTCTGTCACATCATCCGGATCCTTAAGACCAATGGAATATAATGTATAATCGTCAATCTCATTATTCTCATCTACCACAATTACAACCTCATTGTAATTTTGAGGCCAGCTACCCGCAATGACATCATACTGTGAATCAAGTACTGACTGATTATCAAGCAATTGTGACCATACACTTGAGTTGGTATATGAAGCACCCATTGATGACATAGGGTTGCCTGCAGAAGTGCCGCTTGTGGACGTTCCGTAAAATGCATCAAATAATGTACTTGGATTAAGTTGTGTTACCCCATTAGACGTATCTGACATATAGATATTAATAGGAACATTATAACTATATTGAATTGCACTTGTATAATCCTTAATATTGGTCTCTCCGCTTTCAATAAATTTCTTAAATTCCTTAAGATTATTGCTCTGAACTTCGTTAACCATGGTATTAAGCATTTCTGACATAATATTGTTACTGTATATTCTGTCCGGATCTTCATGCTCTTCCTTATCCTCATTTTCTCCCATAAGACTGGATACCATTCCGCTTATATCCATTGTCTCTTCCTGAATCTGAATCGGATAACTTGACAATGTATCTCTCTGTACTCTGTCTATATATAACTGAATACCGTTTGATATGGACAAAATGAGGGCAATCCCGATAATTCCTATGCTTCCTGCAAATGCAGTAAGTATGGTTCTTGTTTTCTTCGTCATAAGATTATTAAAACTTAAGGACAAAGCAGTAATAAACGACATGGAAGTCTTGGGTTTTCTTTCTTTCTTTTTCTTTTTAATATCTGTATGATGCTTGAGCTTTTCGTTTTCTTTTCTCTCAATATCTTCCTTTACCTGCTCCTCTGTATAAGGATTGGAATCATCTGTAATCACACCATCAAGAAGTCTTACAATTCTTGTGGAATATTTTGAGGCAAGTTCCGGATTATGTGTAACCATAATAATCAATCTGTCTTTGGAAATTTCTTTCAAAATATCCATTATCTGTACACTTGTCTCTGTGTCAAGAGCTCCTGTGGGTTCATCTGCAAGAAGAATATCCGGATCATTAACCAACGCTCTTGCAATTGCAACTCTCTGCATCTGACCACCGGACATCTGATTAGGTTTCTTGTTGATATGATCTTTTAATCCCACCTTCTCAAGTGCTTCTATAGCCCTCTTTCTTCTTTCCGACTTAGATACACCTGAAAGTGTAAGGGCAAGCTCAACATTTGAAAGTACTGTCTGATGTGGAATCAGATTGTAGCTTTGGAACACAAAACCTATGGAATTATTTCTGTAAAAATCCCAGTCCCTGTCCTTATAGTCCTTGGTAGAAACGCCATTTATACGTAAATCTCCACTGGTATAATGGTCAAGTCCGCCAATAATGTTAAGCATTGTGGTTTTTCCGCATCCCGACTGTCCAAGAATTGAAACAAATTCGCAATCCCTGAACTTAAGATTAATGTCTTTAAGAGCAGTTACCTTAGTATCACCTGTAGCGTAGTCCTTCTTGATATGATTTAATTCAAGCATAGATTTCCTCTTCTTTCATAAAAGTGTTAAATAACTGCTGTTACAATATCATAATCTTTCCAGTCTTGCAATTTGAATTACCTCATTTTATACTTATGTGGGTAAACCTTTGTTTTTGTTTAATAAATTTTATAATTATTTTATAAATTTGTACTATACATGGTACATCTTTGAAAAATATTTGGTTATCATTACAAGTGGTTTATATCATATACTAATGTATTGAATAAATACGAACACCAACGGAAAGGCAAATTAATATATGAATTTAAAACATCATTTCAAAAGATTTGCTGTTGTTTTAGTTGTCTTAACAATGCTATTTGGCGGACCGGTGCCTATTATATCCCGTGCCGACACCAAGTCTGATTATGATGCTAATAATAAAGAGCTTGAGGAATTACGGAATAACCAGAAAGAACTCTCCCGGGAGTTATCAGACCTTAACACACAGCTAAACGATATTGGTTCTAAAATATCAGCTCTTGAAGAACAGATTAGTACCAAGCAGTCGGAGGTTGACCAGCTTAGTCTTAATATTCAAAATATGGAAGATGAAAAAACAAAGCAATATCATGCCATGAAGCTTAGAATTCAATTTATGTATGAGAAAGATAACTATGATTATCTGGATATACTGTTAGGATCCAAAAGCCTTCCTGACTTGCTTGCCAAATCCGAGTATATACAGCGTATTTCCGATTATGACAGAAATATGCTAAAAGAGTTGAACGACTTAATTGTTTCGTTAAACGAATCAAAAAGCACTCTTGATGCAGAATTAAGTGAGCTCAATACACTCAAAGCTGAAGCAGAAAAGGACTCGAAAGAATTAAAAAGTCTTATATCTTCCCAGCAGGATAAAATTGACACTAACTCGGAAAATATTGAAAAAGCTGAAGCTCTTGCCCTTGAGTATGAAAGAAAAATACAACAGGAAATGTTAGAAGAACAACTTCGCCAGATTCAGGATATGCAGAACGGTTCAGGTTCATCCTCAGTTATATCAGGTTTACCTATATCCTATGATGCTACTGATCTTGCAATGCTTGCAGCCATAATAGAATGCGAAGCCGGAAATCAGCCTTTTGAAGGTAAAGTTGCAGTAGGAAGTGTTGTCATAAACAGGGTGAACAACCCAAGATTCGCCAATACCATTGAAGGAGTCTTATATTCACCAAAACAGTTCAGCCCTATAGCCAGCGGACGTTTTGCAATTGTGTTAGCAAGAGGTGCCAAGCAGGACTGCGTGGAAGCTGCCCTTACAGTTTTAAACGGTAACATTAACACTAACGCATTATATTTTCATGTTTATAACAGTGCCGTAGATAAAGGTGGAACCGTAATCGGAGATCATGTTTTCTATTAAAGCTTAAGGTGGCAAAAGCCCATTATGATTTTATGCCTTAGCAAATTGCACAAACTAGGAGGAAATATGAAAAAAGCTACAAAAGCATTAAATAACAGATATTATCAGGCTCGTTTTCAGGCAGCCCAGAGCAATTCTGATTTCGAAAGCCGTGAAAGTGCTGCCGACATTATCGGAATTGACAGAACAAGACTTGCAAGAATCGAATTGGGAAATGTTATCCCCTACGCTGATGAGGTGCTTGCCATGGCAAAAGCCTATCATGCTCCTGAATTATGCTACAACTTCTGTGCAGACCAGTGTCCTATCGGACGCCTCACTATGAAAGAGGTTGAAATTAACTCATTTGACAGACTCTCTCTAAAAATTCTCGGTTCTCTTAATGATATAGAATCGTTACGGGCATCCATAATTAATATATCAAAAGACGGACGTGTTGATATTTCCGAACTGGATGAATTTAAGAAAATTTTATCATCCCTTGACGATATATCCACCAATGCAAAAGCTCTTCAACTTTGGGCAGAGAAAAATATCGAATAATAATAAAAACAATAATAATAAAATAATCCATAATGTAAACGGCCAAAAATCCTGTTACAATAACAAATCCCCGAATGTAAGTATATAGCGTAACTTACATTCAGGGATTTTGTCTGTCCGTTTATATTTATGCAAACATTGAAATATTTAAAATATGCACATTATAACTAAATTAAAGTGCTTTAATTCTTTCCAATGCCTTAACAGTATTCTCATATGAACCAAATGCTGTCAGTCTGAAATATCCTTCACCGCTTGGTCCGAATCCTGAACCAGGTGTACCTACAACATTGGCATTTTCAAGAAGGTAATCAAAGAACTCCCATGATGTCATCTTATCCGGTGTCTTAAGCCAGATATATGGTGCATTGACACCACCTGATACTGTATATCCTGCTGACTTTAATCCCTCAAGAATTGTCTTGGCATTCTTCATATAATAAGCAATCTGCTGCTTTGTCTGCTTCTGTCCTTCTTCTGTATAGATTGCAGCACCTGCTCTCTGAATTATGTATGGAGCTCCGTTAAACTTTGTTCCGTGTCTTCTTGCCCAGAGACTGTGAAGTGAAACATCTCCACTCTTAAGATCCTTCGGTATTACTGTAAATCCAAGTCTGACTCCGGTGAATCCGGCATTTTTTGAAAATGATCTAAGCTCAATGGCACAAGTTCTTGCACCTTCACACTCATATATGGTATGAGGAACATTTTCCTCTGAAATATATGCTTCATAAGCTGCATCATATATAATTACTGCTCCAACTTTATTAGCATAATCAACCCACTTCTGAAGCTCATCCTTTGTTATTGTTGAACCTGTAGGATTGTTAGGGAAGCAAAGATATATAATATCCGGTGTTTCCTTTGGAAGTTCAGGTGCAAAATTAGTTTCTGCCGTACAAGGCATATAAATAACATTGCTCCATTTCTGCTGATCTGCAAGATATTCACCTGTTCTTCCTGCCATAGCATTAGTGTCAACATATACCGGATAAACAGGATCACACACTGCAATCTTATTATCTACAGAGAAAATATCTCCAATATTACCTGAATCAGACTTTGCTCCGTCACTGACAAAAATTTCATCTGCACTGATGTCTGCTCCAAGTCTCTTATAGTCATAATCTGCAATAGCATTTCTCAAAAAGTCATAACCAAGATCCGGTGCATATCCTCTAAATGTCTCTGCCTTGCCCATCTCATCTACAGCACCATGAAGTGTATCAATAACAACAGGTGAAAGAGGAAGTGTAACATCTCCAATACCGAGACGAATTATCTCTTTATCAGGATTAGCCTGGCTGTATGCATTAACCTTCTTAGCAATTGTTGAAAAGAGATAGCTTCCCGGAAGCTTCAGGTAATTATCGTTAATCTTAAACATAATACTCCTCCTAATTATAATATTAAGTAAAAACTGCAACAATTATACATCAATTTTACAATCACAACAATAGTATTATGTATCCAATTCCATTAACTTCCAAGATAAAATCGTGATAATCTCTCATACTCCTCTTGAATTGCCAATAACAAATCCTTGTCACCATTCATGTTATCAGGATGATATATTTTAATAAGCGCCTTATAACGTTTCTTCAGCGAATCCGTATCATTGACACCTTTAAAAAATATCTTAACATTCTCTGCATTGGACATACTTCTCCTGGCCTCTCTGTACACCTTATCCTTGTACATAAGCTTCTCCCGGTTAAACTTCTCTTTATCCAAAGCAAGCTGTCTGGTTTCCTTCTCTAGTATCTGCCACTTCTGGTCGAAAAGATTTTTCTGATTTTCAAGTTGTTTTTTCAGAAGCAGGCTTTTATTCTGCTGTCTTTGGAGCATTCCCTTCTGAATTTCAATTAACTTTCTCTCATCCTCAAGATTCTTATCCATCTCCTGAAGTCTTATATATTCATTGAAAATCCATTTTCTTTTCTGCTCTTCGTCAAGAGCCTGAAACCTCTCTTCACCCATGTACTTTCTCCCTGAAAGCACACTACTGATATCATTTATATTAAATTGTTCTTTTTTAATCTGCTCATCCTCATCAGAATGCAAGTTATTCTTCAATCCTATACCCCACTGTGAAACCAAAATACTTTTACAGGTTCGCAACCCTCTTTAGTTCTGATTGTATGTGCCACCCCCGGCAACGCAACAAATGAATCCCCTTTTTTTACAGGAAATACCAGGTCATCCAGCTTTGCATAACCTTCACCCTCAAGAACATAAAATCCTTCCTGATCCTCATGAACTCCACATTCTCCAAATTCATAAGATGAATACAGAGTTGTTCCCGAAGTGCATCCGTTAGTACATCCGTTTTCTTCTGAAAGAAATCTGTATGTCCGTTTGCCTTCACCCTGTTTTTCAATAACTTCCTGTGATGTAATATAAGGTTTCATATCATTAATCCTCCGATTAAACAAAAAAGGAGCCTAAGTTTCCCAAGACTCCCGTAATATTAATTGCAATTATTTATTCTTGTATTCCAACATCTCTGTATATGCAAGAAGGAATGGTCCAACACCCTTAGCATCGTCCTCAACGATAGGTTCTGACATATAGTAATCATATGTTCCCGGTCTTCTGTCCTTACCACCTAATCCGGCAACAAGACATATTCCGCCAAGAGACATCTCGCCTTCGTCAGTCTTTAAATATTTATCACAAATACCATCAATTGCTTTCTCAGCATAAGCTCTGTAGCTTACCGGAAGCAATCCCAGTCTCACACCCTTAAGTATTGCGTATGCCATGATTGAGCTGCCGCTGGTCTCAAGATAATTCTTATCCATACCGCCATAGTTAACAACCTGATACCACATACCGCTTTCATCCTGATACTTAAGCATAGAATCCACAAGTTCTACAAATGCATTTTCAAGCATCTTGCACTCTTTATCATACTTATGGTCTGAATTATCAACCTTATCAAGTGAATCAAGAAGTGCCATTGCATACCATCCGCTGGCTCTTAACCAACAATGCTGTGAAAGTCCTGTTACCTTATCGCACCAGAAAGCTTCCTTGCTTGTATCAATAGCATGATAATATAAACCGTTAAGAGGATTCTTCATATTCTCAATTACAAACTTGAACTGACCAAATATATCATCATAATTCTTTCTGTTGTTGAACTTTGTCTCATATTCAAGATAGAATGGCTGTCCCATATACATACCGTCAAGCCATACCTGGTTAGGATAAATATCCTTATGCCAGAAACTTCTTGCCTCGTTATTGCATCTAGGCATAATCTCAATCTGTGAATATACTAAATCAATAGCTTTTCTGTACTTTTCCTTGCCTGTTAAATCATATAACTCAAAAAGTGTCTTACCGGCGTTTACATTGTCGATATTCTTCTCTCCAATGCTGTAACCTTCAATTGTTCCATCTTCATGAACTCTATAATCGATAAAATCGTCTGCAAACTTAAGATATTTCTCATTCTTTGTAACATCATACATCTGCAATACAGCTTTAATCATAACTCCATCAATATAGTTCCAATTAGATTTCAGACCCTGTCTGATCTTCTCGATGTTCCACATAGGCGCATCAGGAGTACTCTTATCAAGCAACTCATCAATATACTTTACAATTATATCCATCACGACTCTCCTTAGATGTTCTTAATGACAACATTGTACCAGAAAAAAAACAATATTTCAACCCGTTTTTACATTTCACGCATCTTTATTGTTTTGAAACTGAAGATTTTCCCAGAGCTTTCACACCGTACAGTCCATCTCCCTCTGTATACTCAAATGTTATATTGTCACCTTTATCGTATCTCACAATATCATATAACACTGTGGCATCCACATCATATATATGTTCATCACCTGCAAATGTTATATAAAAATGTGTATTTCCCTCCGTTACTATTGCAGTCTTGGTTTCTATAACACCAGTCACCGACTTTGTCTGCTTAATTTCAACAATGTCTGATTCCTTAATAATTCCGTTATCCTGCATAAGCTTTTTATAATTCTCCTCGCATTGAAGAACCGAATCTCCAATAGCAACGTTCTGATACTTTTCTATATTAAGCATAGCATAACATTTTACCAGTCCGGCATCATCTTTAAGTGCCATAAAATAAGTTGGCTGGCCGCTTACATTAATCAGAAGTGGAAATGTAGCTTTGTAACCCAGATTCTGAACTCGTCCTTCCGCCGAATCCATAGCAGAATATTCCTCAGCTCCCGATATCTCATAATACCTGGTTTCCATCGTCCGCTGATTCATAAGAACAAAACCAACATTGGATTTATCCTGTCCAACAGAAGTTATTCCTGTATATACCCATACATCGTCATCAAGGGCTATATAATTGTAACCATCTGTAGTCTGAAGGCAATCCTTCTGACTTAATACACTGTTAATATAACCATGTTTCAATGTTCCGCTGTAATCGTAAAGCTCAATCAGCAAATCAGCAGAATATACCTTATCTACCCAGCTTGGCACATCCTCAACCTTATAATCGGTCATTTCGCCTGTAATAGCATTACATAAAACAACACGGCCTATTGTCTGTCCTCCAAACAGACCAATATTATATTTTTTCACAGGACATACCCAGTAAGGTGTACCATTTTCATCAATTTCAAAATTTATATCATCAAAAATGTATGTTGGATAAGCGAAGCGAAGATGTCTGTATATATACCTTGAAAAATGGTCTGATTTTGAATACTTAATTCCCTCACTCAGTCGTACACATTCAGCCTCCTGAGTAGTCATATCCACCTTTATATAGGCAGGTATGCCATTTTTATTGTTGGTAAACCATTTGATTAAATTCCCATACTGGAGAGGTGAAACCCTCACAGGTTTTTCTTTATAATTAATCTGTGAATACATATCACTTACTTCATACTGGGAAACCATATCAACCATGGTACCCATCACTCTTGTGCCAATTATTGATGCTGAATCCCTGTCAAGAAGAGGTATCTGGTCGTAAGCAACCTCCTTGATATCCTGTTTAAAGTCTCTGTTTTCCACTGTGAGAAGCTTTTGATACCTGCTTGCATTGACAATGGGCGATGATGCAATAGAGCCTATTATAAATACCACAACCAGCGCCACGGTAAATATAGCAAGCACCTTGAATATAATTCTTGCAGCCTCTGTCTTAAATCTAATGACAGGTATCTTTATACTTTTGCCCTGAATATCCTTATACTTTGAACCCGAATTATCGTGCTGTATAATCCACACCGATGCTGTGATAATTATCATCACGAAAATGATGAACTTCCAGAATCCCGGTGAATGAATATTTATTGCCGGTAAAGCTATATAATAATATCCGAATGATATCAGAAGCACTACTGCTACTGAAATAATAATTAATAAGGTTTTATTTTTTTTCATATCACACATTGGGGTCAGACCCCATAAAATTTTTATAAACTTTTTTCAAAAAAGTTTATAAAAATTTTCAGGGGTCTGACCCCCTCCTTCTTTAAAATATAGGTGGCTGCCACACTGATGAGGCAGCCACCTTTTCATTTTATAATTGAACAAATCTGTCAGCCTCTACTTTAAGCTGTTTAGCAATTTCATCATTGCTGTCCATCTGGCTTGAAATCTGCTCTATCTCTCTTACAAGCTCATTTGTATTGTTTGCCGCATTGGTAATAGCATTAGCACTCTCGTCAACCGCAGTAGCAATACCATCCATAGAATCTGTAATCTCGCTTACCAGTCTGTTAATGTTAGCAGACATTTCATTAAACTGTGTAACAATCTCGTTTACATGATCCGCATCATCCTTGTACTGTGTTCCTCCTGATACAAAATCATCATATGCAGGCATTACTGATTCTTTTACATACCGGATAATCTCATTGGAATTCTTAACAAGTTCCTTAACAGCTGCTGTTACCATGTTGTTAATATTCTGAATATTACTTGCTGTCTCACGGCTCGAATCTGCAAGTTCCCTGATTTCATCAGCAACAACGGCAAAACCTTTTCCTGCTTCACCTGCTCTTGCAGCTTCAATAGAAGCATTCAGCGCAAGAAGGTTAGTCTGTGATGAAATGCTTAATATTTCGTTAGTAAGCTCATTTACACGGTCTACACTCTTAGAATCCTCAACCGCCTGCTGAAGAGAGCCAAGAATTTCTGAAACCATGCTGTTGGCTTCTGTCTTATTGTCAATAGCATTCTGTTCCAACTCTGTTGCACGTTTTCTCATTTCATCTGCATACTCAGATAAGTTCACGGAAGCCTCAGCAAGCTCCTTAACATTACCTCCAACATTGTAAGCATTCTGATTTACGCTGGATGATGTTGCAGAAACTTCTTCCATGGAAGCTGAAAGCTCTTCCATAACAGCAGAAATATCACAAGCACTTCCGTTAGCTGTAGCTACACTTGAAGATACCTGTCCTACAATCATATCAAGGGACTGGGAATCATTGCTGATATGATTCATAATACCCTGCAATGCACCAATAAATTCATTGATATCTTTGCACATTGTTGCCACTTCATCTTTACCGTTGGCATCCACACGCTTTGTTAAATCGCCTCTGCCTTCTTCGATTTCAGTAACAATTTCTCTTAACTGATTGCTACTCTTAGTAATAGGTCTTACTATCTCAACTACACATATAATAGCACCTAATACAACGAATAAAATTGATACACCCAACATTCCCAAACATGCATATACAGCTAAATTATAAGATTTCTGTGTTTCTTCAGCAGCTTCGCTCATACCTTCTTTGTTGGCATTCAACATTTCTTTAATGGAAGCAAATACACTGTTTCCCTCGCTGGCAAGCTTGGTATTGATAAGTTCAACCGCTTCCTCATCCTGATTCATGGCACTCTTTTGAATAACAGATGTAAGTATTTTACAGAAATCACTATAATCTGTCTTGAATTTCGCAAAGGCTTCTGCTTCTTCACCTGCATCCAGTGTCTTTTCAAATTCAGCGCATAAACTGTCAATCTCTGCATAAGCTGCATCAATCTGTGTCTCAATATCCCTCATAGTGGAAGCATTATCTGCCACGCAATGAGCATAGGCAAGTTTCTCAAGTTCCTCAAAGTCAGTGGCTATATCGCCCAACTGTGACACACTCACCGCATAATTATCGGAAACCTCTTTGCTGGAATCCATAACACTACTTATACATGCTAAACCAACAAGCACAATCACAATCAGCTGGACAGTCAACATAGCCATTGGAATCATAATCTTTGTTAATACTTTAAAATTTTTCATTAGTTTCATTTCATCTATCTCCTCCTCGCAAAGTAAAATCTAATCAGGTAATTGTGAAACTGATTAATATTACATACGTGTTTCGTAACTGCCTGTAAATAATAAGGCTTATGCTAATTTATATTCTTGCTGTGATTATTGTAAATATACATCTAATTCCCGCACATTTCCCCTAACAAGGTCACAAAAAGTGCCACTCCCACAAAAAATAATATTTAAAATATGCATTCACCCGTAATTATGTTACATAAATTATATAATATACCACGTGTTATTTCAATTATTATTTATACCTTTCAGCAAACATTGTCAGAGCCAAATTATTTTTCGTCCCCTTGACA
>JBJEMF010000151.1:0-6524 GCA_051879535.1 Lachnospira sp.
AGTCCTTTGAATTTTGTTTTAAGTCATTATCTAAATGACATTGGGGTCAGACCCCTTTTTTACCCCTTTTTTAACCCCATATCTTAGCCACGGCGATGAGAAGACTTCCATTACCCGGTAAATATAGTGGCAGATCTTTTCTTGAATTCTGACGATTATTACCGCTCTCCACATATTCATTTTTAGGAGAATCCATCAAGAGCTGACTCACAGCTGTATCTTTTAATCCAAGTTTATCAGCAGCCATGGCAATTACAGCAAAATCCCAACCCCATAAGGTTGGATAATCCCATACATCAATGACTTTTAGAAGGGTTGATTTATATACATCCATGTCTATAATATCTTTTGCTCCGAAGCCATCCAGCATTCCGTACGTCATCAGCATTAAAGGATGGTCAATAGCCTTCTCTGTATAGGTTTCCGGACAGTTACCATGGGATATATACAATCCATCTGACACAGGAAGTGAAGCTATACGCCTTGCTATGTTATTCCACTTTTGTGAAAGGGTTATATTGCCAAGATACGACGCCCACTGTGAAGCAATTACAAGTCCGTATCTAAAATAAGCCAATTCAAATATTGGATTTCTTGTATCCTCAGGCAAATGTCTTTCCTGAACAGGAATAACCGGAGACTCAATATTGTAAGTATCGGACATAAAATCATACACAAGATAATCTTCCATAAATTCTGCCGTTTCTTTCACAAGTATCCAATATTTTCTCATATAAGTATCCACGTCTTGGGCAGATATTCCATTTTCTTTGTAACTTTCAAGAACCATCTGCAGCATATTGATTATATGCGGCTGCTGCCATACAAGGAGCGGCGCAATCTTAGAAGGACAGTCCTCTCCCGTATAAGAAACCATTTTAGTCCATCTTGCCCCTTTATAACCGTTGCGGGCAGCATTTTTCCTGGCTTCAGGAAGAATATTAATATACCAGTCAAAACTTCTTTCAAGCAATTCGGGATGACCCCAAAGAGGTGCCCACGCCATGTGCCAGTAATGCATTTCAAGATGTGCCTTGCCATACCAGCTGTTGCAGGTAAGTCCCGTCTCCCCAGGAGGAATAAAGCCGCTGTCATTAATCACAAGGAGATATTGCGAAAGTATAACTCTTCTCATAAGTTCATTATTCTCATGCACGAAGAACTTTCCGCCATTCCAGTAATTGTGCCAGAATGCACGACTGTTTTTTGCTGCTTTTTCAAAATTTACTCCCGCCAATTTCTTGCTCTGAAAATTAACAGAAAGATGAAGAATATTTTCCACGGAAGATATTCTGTATATATGCTCCCTTAACTTTTCAACTCTTGAATCAGAGCATATATTCACATAATAAGTAGTCTCATCAACAATCCTTTCAATGGTGCATTTATTACCATCTTCACAATTCTCACTGCAAATCCTGTCAGAATGCCCTGAATCATTGTTCCAGTCAGACCCGGTTATATCCCAGGAAGGATAAGGAAAATGTATCTCAACCGAAAGTCCTTGCGCCAAAAGTTCAGAAGATATTTGAAATGCAACCGTATCCGATTCGGAATCGCACACAGTAATCACATTTACAAATCCCTTATCCTTGTATTGCTTCAATCTGAAAGTACTGTGCAGCAATCCCGTAGAAATATCAAGTGTCTGATTTATACAATCTAAATCTTTTCCATTAACAGGTTCACCGTTAAACATAAAAGTGATTCTGCCAAGATTAAACTTATGGGGATTCTGTCGAACCCAGTCATAGGCAGCTTCATTCCCCTCATACTTCACACGGGGATAAGATACCCTTCTTCCCATGTAATCATATTCCGTCATTTTCACATCATCAAGGGAATAACATCCCCTCTCATTATCCACCTTTGTTACATGCCATCCCCATTCAGCCATGGTACACAAAGGAGTTTCCTCCAGATAATCATTATACAATGTCTGCATACCCGTAATATCTGCCGTAAAGCAGAATCTGCCATTGCCCACAGACAATGGCGTCTTTGGACTAACATCCTCCAAATGCGGATTATACTTTCTTACAATTTCTTCACGATTTAAACTGTTGTTATCAATATCCTTCATATTTACCCTGCAATATTTGTCTTATAATTTGGTTTATCTAATTTGGTTTGTCTTATTTTTCTGATTATCTTATATAATATACGTAATCTTCTTTTCTTGGAGCAGCTTCCTTAAGGGGAGTAGCAGCGTAACCCAACACCAAATGTCCTATTCCTTCATAATCTCCCTTGATACCTAAATCCTCAAGAATCTCCTTTCCTTCAGGAGAATCGAATTCTTCTTTTGCTCTGTGAATCCAGCAGCTGTCAACTCCTAAATCTGCGGCTGCATTCATAAGATTTCCCATAACAAGACTTCCATCATACAAATACGTATGTACAGATCTGTCAGCCAAAACTATCAACAACTCAGGTGCTCCGTAAAAAGGATCAAAATCCCCGTCTCTGCCCATAATCTTTGCATTCAGCCTTGAAAGTTTATCACGTATTTCCTTGTTGGTCACTGCAATAATGATGGGAGACTGTCTTCCCATTCCTGAAGCGGCATAAGTTCCTGCTTTAATAATTGCCTGAAGCTTCTCCTCTTCAATCATATCCGGCTTGAAATTTTTACAACTTCTTCTTGTTTCTAATACCTTTAAAGTTTCTGCCATTTTATTTGCTCCTTTCGCATAACCTTATTTTTACCCCGATATTTAATTATAACACAACATAAGAGCTCTTTAAGAGTTGATTGAATATTTGCATCAAATATATTATTATTTTTGAAAGTCAAGGAGGGGAATTATGTTACAGAGTATTGCATTGATTTTGATTGTAGGAATGTCTTTGGGATGGTTATTTAAAAAAATGAAATTACCAAGTCTTATAGGAATGCTTCTAACAGGAATTGTACTGGGACCTTATGTTTTGAATCTTATTGATTCATCCATTCTTGGGATATCCTCAGACCTTCGCAAAATTGCACTTATTATTATTTTGACCCGCGCCGGATTAAGCCTTGATATTTCGGGATTGAAAAAAATAGGACGTCCTGCTGTTATGATGTGCTTTATCCCTGCAAGTTTCGAGCTGCTGGGCATATTGTTATTAGCGCCAAATCTCCTTGGAATCAGCATTTTGGAAGCCGCAATAATCGGTTCTGTTCTTGCAGCGGTTTCTCCGGCTGTTGTCGTTCCCAGAATGGTAAAACTTATGGAAGAAGGGTACGGAACCAAAAAGGGAATTCCACAACTCATTTTGGCAGGCGCTTCCGTTGATGATGTTTATGTGATTGTTTTATTTACAACATTTATATCAATGGCTCAAGGAACAGAAACATCTGTTATAAGCTTTATTAATATACCTGTATCTATTATTCTGGGTATTGGTATCGGCATAGTCGTTGGCTTTCTTCTTTCGAAATTTTTCAAAAAGGTACATATTCGGGATACAAGCAAAGTATTAATTATACTAAGCATGTCTTTTATACTGATATCAATTGAAAATGTGCTTGAAACGCCTATCACATTTTCCGCTTTAATTGCCATTATGTGCATAGGAGTTGCAATCCAGCGCTTCAGAAATCCGGTGGCTAAGAGGCTTGGACTAAAATACAATAAACTGTGGGTTGGTGCAGAGATATTCCTGTTTGTTCTGGTAGGAGCCACCGTAAACATTAATTATCTGGGAAATGTTGGAATAAAAGCTTTGGTTGTGATTGCCGGTGCTCTTATATTCAGGATGATTGGCGTCTTTTTATGCTTGATTAAAACAGATTTTAACGCAAAAGAAAGAATCTTTACAATGATGGCGTACACCCCAAAAGCAACAGTTCAGGCTGCTATTGGCGGCATCCCGCTAAGTCTGGGACTTTCCTGCGGAGATATAACATTAACCATAGCTGTGCTGGCTATAGTACTCACAGCACCACTGGGAGCTTTTGCCATAGATATCACTTATAGGAAATTGTTGAAATAAGAAGGTAGAGGGGAAAGGTAGATGGGGTCTGACCCCCTCTTCCCACACCTTTCACTTACGTTTAACGGCCGTTAACTTGGGCTTTTAGCCCTCGTTACCGGCCAGCGCCTTTCGGCGCCTGCTTTCACTTCGTTCAAGCCTTTATTTCCTTGATTCTCCGCCATCCACTTTATCTGCTCTTTTATATCAGACCCCCGCATAGATGCTGCTTTATTTTCTTTTAATCTCTTAATTATTTTATTCCATAAAAAAAGAAAGGTCCTAACCTTCTATCCCTTTCCTTTAAATCTTTCATATTCCGTTTTTTCTAACATTTTATTTTTTCTTAATAATATTGCATATCCGCAAGTATAAACAATCGTTTCCGTTTATATTTTTTATATTTGCCTAAATCTGCACATTACTCGCATACAACCAACAAAATCCTTCTTTTCCGCAACAGTACTTGTCACCATTTTGTACATGCAGTACGCCCCGTAAAACATCATGAATATGAATCCGCCAAGGGCAATCCATACAAATGCCTGAGCCTGAGGAATAATATCATTGTCTCGCAAAAAGCTTACGGCAACCATACCAGCCGTTCCAAGCACTATGTTTATAATTCCACTCCTTCTGTAAAAATAATACCCTCTGCCTGTACCCTTCGTACCGTCTTCTTTAACGGTCTTACGCTTGCTGTTTATAAACTGCACCATTACTACTATATAAATCAAAAATACTGTATATCTCTTATCATACCACTCCTTTTAATAAATTTCAGTTTAACTCTACTTCACCAATAGTAGGGAGAATTTTTCCACATAATGAATCATCATTTTTTGCTTCTCCCACCATTCCTTAAGTTTAGTTCACTTGTTATACATAAGTAAATTGACACTCAACTCCTCTAACATACCTTCCATCATCCAATTTGATAAGCATCTCAAAAGGTTCCTCTACATCATCACGTATGACAGTACCCATACAATAATGACTTGTATCGTAATGAAAACAAACCTTTACTCTCGCACCTACTGCATACTGCGGATATTTATAATCTTTATCTTTCTGCTTTGGAAAGCTGTTGTGTGTTATTGTTTTTACACAGCCCATTACATTTTTCTCCTTTCATAAATCGTTATCTAAAATGAGTTCTTATCCATAATGGCCCATCCTTCTAACAAATTTTATTCCTTTGTTGCCCCGCAGATACTGCATTTATACACCTCTACAGGTTCTAAATATGCCTTCTTATCTACCACGGTTATTGTCTCATAGTGTCCTACCTCATCATGATGAATGGTGCCTAGTGGGTAATTCGGATCAACCCATCCAGAATTATGTGCAGAAAGAGCATCGTGGTCTATGCTTCCATCTGGTAAAAATATCATCTTTTTCGAATGACTGGTTAGTTCATCTTCTGTATCAAAAGCAGCTCCACATTCACATACACATTTAACACCATAGATGGTTTCATCATAAGCTGCCTGGTCTACTACCCACTTCTGCTCTTCATGAGTTTCTGCCTCATGCTTTAAACTTACTATCCTTTTTACCCACGTATGCTCATGCTCCCCTTCACTGCTATTTGACGTATCTGAACCAACATCAGAAGTATCTCCTCCAGAAACAACTCCTTCTGTATTCTCTTCCTTCTCTTCCTTCACCCCCTCTGTAGATGGCTCCGTAACTTCTTCCTCTTTCTTTGACTCTTCCTTTGCCTGCTCTATTCTGCCTTCTTCTGCGCCGGAAGCTATTGTCTCTACGTTGACCTTTTCTACTGCCACCGTAATTTGTTCGCTCTTCGAGGCATTAGTTACTTCCACTTTTCCGTCCTGCTCGCTATACTCTGTAGCAGAAAGGACCGTTTCACTACCATCTTTATTTTTGATGGTGATGATCTTCTCACCCTTTTCGTTTAAGCTTGCTTCTCCATTTACAAGGTATTCCTTTCCTGAAGAGTCCTTTACTGACACTACAAGCCCACTTGATAAGCTGCTGCTCTTATCCACTGTGGTCTCCACCCTGTTATCTGATGAAGTCTGCTCAGTTTTCTTTCCACATCCCATTGCAGTAAAAGAGGCAACAACCATAGTTACTAAACATATCTTTAAAAGATTTTTTCTAATCATTTTAACTTCCTCCTTTTTTTAAAGGAGATAAATCCCTCCAATTTTCTCCTTTGTTTTAATCTGGAATTTCTATCCAAAAAATATACCTCTTAGCTTATGATAAACTAAGAGGCATATTAGGACAAGGGATAATTTATCCAAAAATATCTGCATAATTTGAGATTTATTAAAAATCACACAAAGACAACTTTTATCACTACTTTATTAAGTATAAATATTATAATTGATTTATACAAGTGTTCTGGATATAATATTATTGTAGATTATATATTTTTTATATATGTTTCTAAGTAAGAAACATGGCTGATGATATGAAAGATACTCATATCATTCTAGTTATTATCTTTATGCTATATGCTGTATTGTATAAAGTAGCTAGACAATATGTAATGACCTCCACATTGTAGGTTCGTGGATTTACCTGTATAC
>JBJEMF010000152.1:0-1730 GCA_051879535.1 Lachnospira sp.
ATTAATTATGAGTATGACAGGGTATATAAGCCGGACAAGAAATACAACATTCCCAAGAGAACCACGATAGGAAAAAAGTGTGAAGATGATGATACCATGATGTATCCTAATCCGAACTTTATGAAATATTTTCCTGACGCGGAGCTTCCTGCGGATGAGGGACGTGATGAGCGGAGCAGCTGTCTCCGGATTGGAACCTTTATGGTTATAGAAAAACTGATGATGGAAAGTATGGTGGAAAACATCGTGTCATCCATTTATAACGATGACAGGGGAACAGGCTTATTTCTTGACCTGGTATCCTACTATCTGACAACAGAGAATAATGCCGGACAGTATTATCCGGATTATGCTTATAATCATCCGCTTTTTACACCCGGCTATAAAATATACAGTGATTCAACGGTATCCGAGTTTATCGGACAGATTTCTGTTGATGATTCTGTGGAATTTCAGAATGAATGGAATGCATTAAAGAAGAATAAGGACAAGATATATATATCCTATGATTCTACCAATAAGAATTGCCAGGCCGGAGATATTGAACTTGTTGAATACGGTCATGCCAAGGAAGATAAGGGACTGCCGGTTTTTAATTATTCCATTGCTTATGACTGTAATAACAGAGAGCCTCTCTTCTATGAGGATTATCCCGGAAGTATTGTAGATGTATCACAGCTTCAGTGTATGCTTGATAAAGCCAGGGCTTATGGATATAAGAATGCAGGATTTATTCTCGACCGCGGTTATTTCAGTCGTGAAAATATCAAATATATGGATAAATGTGGCTATGATTTTGTAATCATGGTAAAAGGCATGAAAGCCCTTGTTAACGATGCTGTCAAAGAAGTTAGGGGCACATTTGAAGATAGCAGGCAGTATACAATAAGACGCTTTGGTGTAAATGGTACTACAGTGGAACGAACTGTTTTTCCATCGGATGAAAGAAACAGATATCTGCACATTTATTACAGCTATAGCAAGGCAGCTGCTGAAAGGGAACAGCTGGAACAAAAGATAGACAAGCTTGCCGCTTATTTTAAGAAACTGGAAGGGCAGCCTGTTGTACTTGATAAATCATATGAAAAGTATTTCAGCCTTGAATACTATCATGAGGGTCAGGAAGACCAGTGCTTTGTGTGTGCTATAGAAAAGAGCTCTGTTATTGAAGAAGAACTGAAAATGTGTGGTTATTTCTGTATTATCACTTCGGAAAATATGAAGGCGAAAGAGGCACTTGAACTGTATAAGAGCCGGGATGCTTCTGAAAAGTTATTCAAGGCGGATAAGACATTTTTAGGTAACAGGAGTATGAGGGTTTATACCGGAGATGCACTGGAAGGGAAAATGCTGATTGCATTTGTTGCGCTGATTATCAGGAACCGCATGTATACAAAGCTTAAGGATGAGGAAGAAAAACTGCTCAGTTCTCCAAACTTTATGAATGTACCTGCAGCAATCAGGGAACTTGAGAAAATAGAGATGATACGGCAGGCGGATGGTGTTTATCGCCTGGATCATGCTGTAACAGCAAACCAGAAAACGATACTAAAAGCATTTGGTATTGATGCGAATTATATCAAAAGAAAAACGGAACAAATCAGCAATGAACTGAATCCAAAAGTTCTTAAGGTTAAGATTAACGGGAGGAAATCATAATGGCAAGAAAATATAAATCCAGAGTGAGCGCAGACAAACTTGATGTAAAAATCGAACAGCAGAAAGAGGCA
>JBJEMF010000153.1:0-6445 GCA_051879535.1 Lachnospira sp.
TCACTCTCATTTTTTATTTTTTCTTATTCAACTAACAAAATCTTTACTCTATTGATGTATTTATGTTGTATAATTTTAAACAGTAAACAGGTAAACAAATAAGAAAATATAATTTGAGGATATTTAATGACGGGAAATACTAAATTTGATGCGGTTCTTGATAAAATAGATATGATGACTGAACAGGGTAATACAGAGGAAAGTCTGTCACTTTTGGAACAAATATACAAGGTGAAACCTGTTGGGATAAAGTGGTTTGTCAGTAAGGCAAAGCTTATGCTTAAGAAACTGGATAAAAATCAGGGTAAGAATGAGAATAATGAAGAAAGTGTAAGGGGAATTATTGATTATCTTAAGGGCAAATGCAGTCTGGACTATATGTATGAGGGTACAGAGGAGTACGTTTCTTTTATGCTGGAATTGTATAGAAGGGATAATAACTTAAATGATTATAACAGATTAAAGTATGAGTTTGACCGGATGTGTGGAAGGCAGGAAGAACCGGAGAAGCATTTACCCGGGGATTTTTGCATGGACAGCAGGGAAGATATAAAGAAATTGTGCGATTATTTTTATATATGTCATGAAGACTTTGCTACCCATCTGTTTATTGAATTATATAAAAAGAATTATAATGAAGTCCTATACTATCAGGACTTGAAGGCGGTTAATATCTTTCCCCTTTTGCTACGCAGGGGCAGGGTGATATTCGTCTGTGAAAAGTCAGAAAATGAAAACATGGGGCTGTACCAACTGATTAAAGAGGGGTTACACCGTCTTGGCGTTGAGTCGGAATTTGTCTGTGTTAATTCCAATGAATCAGGAGAGAGGGACTACAGCTGTCTTGAGGAATACATTTATAATGAGGAAGAATATAACATTGTGATTTCTCCGGGATTCATGATTGACGAAATATGCGTGCATCAAAGCTACAAAAAACACTGTGAAAGGCTTACCAGATGTGAGAAGGATTATCTGGAGGATAAACTTCATGTGGGAAGGGTTGGCGGATATCTTGATTATATCGATTCAATGTATGGAGTTAATTCTCTTAAATGTATTGCAGGGAACAATGTTTCCGGTAATGATATTAAATACTCCTTTGTGATACCTGCAAGAAACAATAGCGAAACATTGAGATATACCCTTATGACCTGTCTTAAGTTTAATCGAAATGATTATGAAATTGTTGTCAGTGACAATTCTGATTGTGGCAACAAGGAAATTATGGAAATGTGCGGGGAACTGGAAAGGAGTCTGCACAATTGCAACGCGGTTTCGGGTACAACGGGCAGGATAAGATATATAAAAACGCCATATAATTTTCCTCTTGCAAGAAGTTTTGAATTTGCAATTCTTAATTCATTGGGTGAATTTATAATTCCATTAGGTGCTGATGACGGAGTATTTCCGTGGATGCTTGATGTGATGGATCAGGCCTTGGACAAGCACCCGGAGGAGGACTTGTTTCAATGGGGGTTTGCAGGTTACCAATGGCCGGGAGTAAAACAGAACTATGAATTAAAGGATGTGTTCAATGTTCCTCATATTTTTAATGGGAAGGATGTTTCCTATGTATATGAGGATTCATCAAAGGTGCTTGAGGATGCATTGGAAAGCCCCGACAAAATGTATAGTATGCCTACTCTTTACATGACCTCGGGATTCAGGAGAAGATATCTTAAGAAAATGTATGAGAAAACGGGACGTTTATGGGGAGGAGTGAATCAGGACATTTCCACAGGTATGCTTAATCTTTGCATTTATGACAGCTTTGTGCACATAAATGAAACTCTTTCCATAGTGGGACAGTCGTCTTCATCAATAGGCTGTCAGAATCTTAAGGTGAGCCAGAAAGCGAAGAAAGAATTTCAATTGTGGGATAATGATATGATGGTGGGACAGAGCTGCCCCGGATATATAGAGAGAATGATACCGGATATCGGAGGAGAAGTAATATATATGTACATTTCTTTATTGTACGGTATTTCACTGGGTGTCATTGATGAGGATTTCCTAAAATCTGTGGATTGGAATAACGCATTTTCATATATAATAAGGCAGATGGATATAAGTGATGATGAGTTTTTCAGGAAACTTAATACACTAAGGGCGGGAGCTTTTAAATTATCTGATGGTGATATTGAGTGGTTTGATGATTTATGCAGCCGGTATATTAATCCGGGAGTGGATGATTGTAGTGAAAATCCTTCTGCCGGTTCTTACACTGAGGTTATGAAGGAAGAGGGATTTATGGTAAATGCAGTGAAGCATGGTATTAAAAATATTGAAGAAGCTGTGGAATTTTGTATTTCATATATAAGAGAGGCAAAAGATTATGTTTGAGACTAACTATACTGAGGAGATGAGTGAAAAAATCAACAGGTATCTGTACCTTATATCAGTTGATATTATCGACAGATATAACAGAGGAGAGTACCTTCGTCTTTCCCCGGTGGAAGGAAATATTGATTTTGATAACAAAATTCCGGTGTGGATATGCTGGTGGCAGGGGCTTGAAAATGCTCCTGAACTGGTGAAAAAGTGTGTTGACAGTGTATATAAGCATCTCCCTGAGGATATTGCCAAGATACATTTTATTACATTTGATAATTATATGAATTATGCCGGATTTTCGGAAACAATTGTCAACCGCTTTAATGAAGGCAGAATTTCCATGACTCATCTGTCTGATATTTTAAGGGTGCAGCTTTTATACAGATATGGCGGACTATGGCTGGATGCTACATATTTTATCAGTGATGACAGATTTAAAGATATATTTGAGGAGGATTTTTATACCATAAAGCCGGGTAAACCTTCCTGGACAGGAGATGTGACTGCAAAGGGGAAGTGGGCGGCAAATTTTATGCTGTCAAAGAAGCAGAATCCTCTTTTTGGTTTTGTTATTGAAGCCTTTGAGTTGTACTGGTCAATCAGGGATGATCTTCTGGATTATTTTCTTGTGGACAGATTGATTAATGTATCATATGAGAATGTAGAAACTATAAGAAATATTATTGATAATGCCACTGTGAATAATTTTCAGTCCCTGAAGCTTATGGATTACGCCTGCAGTCCGTTTGACCGGGAAGTATGGAATGATATGAGAAGGGACACATTTGCTTTCAAAATGAGTTATAAGGAGCCGGTAATACCGGCTGCAGAGGACGGTAAAGACACATTTTACGGAAAGATACTGAAAAATGAACTATAATATGAAATTATAATATGAATGAAAAAAGTTGTTGACGTTAACAAATGCACTGTGATATATTAGTCTGGCTATGGAAGCGGTCTTTTTTTTATGCCCAGAAATTAATAACCCAACAGTTTCAAAGTATAGAGGAAAGCCAATTGGTGTTAATAACACCTACAAAATAAATAATTGGAGGTGGAGGTTGTGCGAGTAAAGATAACATTGGCATGTACTGAGTGTAAACAGCGTAATTACAACATGACTAAAGAAAAGAAAGCTCATCCTGACAGAATGGAAACTAAGAAGTACTGCAAGTTCTGTAAGTCACACACGTTACACAAGGAAACAAAGTAATTTAGTTCAGTGAGGTGAAGACAATGAGTGAAGCTGTTAAAACTAAGAAGCAGAAGAAAAACTGGTTCAAAGGCTTAAAGGCTGAGTTTTCAAAAATCATTTGGCCGGACAAGAAATCACTTACAAAAGAAACCATCGCTGTTTTATTTGTATCCGTATTATTAGGTGTAATTATTTCGGTTGTGGACTTAATTGTTCGCTTTGGAATTGAATTCATTGTAAAGTAAGGAAAAGGTGATCAGATGGACGAAGCAAAATGGTATGTTGCCCATACTTATTCAGGTTACGAGAATAAGGTTAAGGCAAATATTGAGAAAACAGTTGAAAACAGAAATCTTCAGGATCAGATCTTAGAGGTTGTTGTTCCCCTCGAAACAGTTATCGAGGTTAAGGACGGAGCCAAGAAGACTGCCCAGAAGAAGATGTTCCCTGGATATGTCCTCATAAAGATGGTTATGAATGATGACAGCTGGTATGTTGTCAGAAATACCAGAGGTGTAACAGGTTTTGTTGGTCCTGGATCTAAGCCAGTACCACTTACTCCGGCTGAAATCAGATCTCTTGGAATCAGCTTTCCGGGAGAGGAAGAAGCTAAACCTGTCATTGTATTTAATGGCAAGGTTGGCGACCAGGTTAAGATTCTTTCAGGTGCCTGGGAAAATACAGTTGGACAGATTGTCAACATTAATGAAGGAAAGCAGTGCGTTACTATTAATGTTGAAATGTTTGGCCGTGAAACACCGGTCGAAATTGATTTCACAGAAGTGAAGTTATTGTAGAAGAGGTAAGTGTTCTTACCTGTGGGAGGTTAGGAGTTGCGTGCAATTCCGTAAAATGACCGCCATAAACCACATTTATAATTAGGAGGTGCCACAATGGCAAAGAAAGTAACAGGTTATATCAAATTACAGATTCCTGCCGGCAAGGCTACACCAGCTCCACCAGTTGGTCCGGCTCTTGGTCAGCACGGTGTAAACATTGTAGAATTTACAAAGCAGTTTAATGCTAAGACAGCAGATCAGGGAGATTTAATTATTCCTGTAGTTATTACAGTATATGCTGACAGAAGCTTCAGCTTCATCACAAAGACTCCACCTGCTGCAGTTCTTCTTAAGAAGGCATGCAATATTAAGTCAGGTTCAGGTGCACCTAACAAGACTAAGGTTGCTACAATTAAGAGATCAGAGGTTCAGAAGATTGCTGAACTTAAGATGCCTGATTTAAATGCAGCATCAATTGAAGCAGCTACTTCAATGATTGAAGGTACTGCTAAGAGCATGGGTATTGTTGTAGAAGATTAATCTGCAATTACCGTATAATTTGATATTTTCATAGAAGAACATGCGGTTAGAATGAACCGCGAGTTTGTTCAATATGTGGGAGGAAAGATACAATCCTTCCGATACTACCACTAGGAGGTTTATATAATGAAAAGAGGTAAAAAGTATGTTGAGGCTGCCAAGAATATTGACCGCCAGACATTATATGAAGCAGCAGAAGCAGTTTCTTTGGTAAAGAAGAGCGCTGTTGCAAAGTTCGACGAGACAATTGAAGCTCATATCAGAACAGGTTGTGACGGACGTCACGCTGAGCAGCAGATCAGAGGTGCTGTTGTTCTTCCACACGGAACAGGTAAGTCTGTAAAGGTTTTAGTTTTCGCTAAGGGTGCTAAGGCTGATGAGGCTGAAGCTGCCGGAGCAGACTTCGTTGGTGGTGAGGAATTAATTCCAAAGATCCAGAACGATAACTGGTTTGATTTCGACGTAGTTGTTGCTACACCTGATATGATGGGTGTTGTTGGACGTTTAGGACGTGTACTCGGACCAAAGGGATTAATGCCAAACCCTAAGGCTGGTACTGTTACAATGGATGTAACAAAAGCTGTTAATGATATCAAGGCTGGTAAGATTGAATACAGACTTGATAAGACAAATATCATTCACGTGCCAATTGGCAAGGCTTCTTTCACAGAGGAGCAGTTATCAGACAACTTCCAAGCTATTATGGACGCAATCATAAAGGCTAAGCCGGCTTCACTTAAGGGTGCTTATTTAAAGAGCGTTGTTCTCACATCAACAATGGGACCTGGCGTTAAGGTAAGCACAGCTAAGTACGTTGGTTAATTTGTGGATTGGTATTCAAAAATTTACGATTTATGATTGACAACCAATATATTATGATAGTATACTATCAACCGTGTGATGGGTTCACACCAATATTTTTTGCCTAAGACAGTATGGTCCCGGCGGATTAAATCCAACGGGTTAAAGGTAAAACGCCTACCGAGGACATGACGCAGCATTAAATGCTGATTATGAGATTATTCAGTCCTTCTGTCTTTAAGATAGAAGGACTTTTTCTTTATATACGTCTAGGCAGAATAATATCTGGAAACAGATACTAATCTAACAGGAGGTAAATATTCATGGCAAAAGTAGAACTTAAGCAGCCTATAGTAGACGAGATCAAAGCAGCATTAGAAGGCGCACAGGGTCTTGTAGTAGTTGACTACCGTGGATTAACTGTTGAACAGGATACAGCTCTTCGTAAGCAGTTAAGAGAAGCCGGTGTTAATTACAAGGTTTATAAGAATACTTTAGTAAGAAGAGCAGTTGCAGGTACAGAGTTCGAGTCAATAGCAGAAATGCTTGAAGGACCTAATGCAATTGCAATCAGCAAGGATGATGCTACAGCTCCAGCAAGAGTTTTGGCTAACTTTGCTAAGACAGCAGAAGCACTTGAGTTAAAGTGTGGTGTTGTTGAAGGTACATTTTACGATGCTAAGGGAATTTCAGCTATTGCTTCTATCCCTTCAAGAGACGAACTTCTTTCAAAGTTCCTTGGAAGCATCCAGTCACCTATTACAAACTTTGCTCGTGTTATTAAGCAGAT
>JBJEMF010000154.1:0-6442 GCA_051879535.1 Lachnospira sp.
TGCAAAAGCTGCCTCTAAGTTCTTCTCTGTCTGTGTTCCTGCATATTTGTTAGATAATTTATTCTCATCAACATGCTCTGTTACCGTATTTTCATTCTTTTTTGCATTTTTGAAAATAGAACTTTTATCCTCATATGAAGTATGTAACATTGTTTCTGCCATTTCACTTAGCGGTTTTCCATAAAATTCTTCATATACCTGTTTTATATCAGGATTCTCATGACTTTTTCTTAAAGTCATAGTCTCATCCTTAGAATACAAGCTTTTAATACGTGCTTTTCTTACTTCATCTTTGTCCTTCATAATATCCTTAGGCTGTCCACCGCCTCCGATACATCCACCCGGACAAGTCATAACCTCAATAAAATGGTAGTTTTTCTCCCCATTTTTTATCTGGTTAATAAGTTTTTCAGCATTGGCGGTACCATATACAACAGCAACTTTTACATCCAATTCCCCTACTTTAACTACAGCTTCTTTTATTCCATCGTAACCTCTTACAGGCTCCAACTTAAAGAGTTCATCAGGCGCTGCTTCTCCTGTAATGTATTCGTATGCAGTTCTAAGAGCTGCCTCCATTACACCTCCGCTGTTTCCAAAGATAACACCTGCTCCCGACGCCTCTCCCATTAAGTTGTCATAATCGCTGTCCTCAATGGATGTAAAATCAATGTTCTCTTCCTTAGCCCACATAGCAAGTTCTCTGGTGGTGATAACCATATCCATATCCCGCATGGTCTCGTCCCCATAATACTTCCCTGCATCACACATTTCATCTCTTCTGATTTCAAATTTCTTAGCTGTACAAGGGGTAAGTGCAACATTAACAATCTTTTTTGGATCTATTCCTGCTTTTTTAGCAAAATATGTCTTAATAGTAGGTCCCTGCATACTTATTGGACTTTTTGCGCTGGATATATTAGGCAATATATCCGGATGATACATCTCAGCATACTTTATCCACGCCGGACAGCAGCTTGTAAATTGCGGAAGTGGAGCTGTTCCCTTTGTAATACGCTCTATCAGTTCACTCGCCTCTTCTACAATAGTTAAATCCGCTGAAAAATTTGTATCAAGAACATAGTCAACTCCCAGCTTTCTGAGAAGCCCTACCATCTTTCCCTGAACGAAGCTTCCGTCTGCCATTCCAAATTCTTCACCAAGAGCTGCTCTCACTGATGGTGATGTACTTACAATTACAATCTTATCCGGATTCTGAACTGCTTCTTTTACATTACTGTACTCATATTTTTCTGTAATACTGTTTACAGGACATACATTGGCACACTGTCCACAGTTAATACACACAGCCTTTCCGTCTGTATCCTCAAAAGTGTATGTCCCATGAATTCCTATCTGTGTTGTGCATATTTCCTTACACATACCGCATTTGATACACTTCTTCTCATCACGACAAATGCTAGGATTATCCTCTTCAATAGGAACTCTCACATCAAGTGGTAAATGGTTCATTATGGTCACCTCCATATTGTACATATATAAATTTTTCACACGTGTCTTTATGTAACAATATAACATAAATCCCCTCATTTGTCAGCCACTCAATCATCTGCATTGCAAACATTAACACCGTCAAATATCTGCTTTATTTTCCACATACCAACCTCAAAATTATTAGACTTTATTACGATACCAATGACAATAGCTTTTCATTAAACTCAGGGAACTGTTTTGACAAACGTATAGGTCTTCCGTTTCGGTCCAGAAAACAATGGGAAGAATTAGCTTCACATACAACTTTTCCATCCTTATTTTTCATTTCATAGTGAAGCACAAGCTTAATCCCTTTGAACTCAGTTACTGACACATCAATCAAAATCTCATCTGAAAATGTAGTGGTGTTCTTATATTGACAGTCAACACTCACTAACGGGGAAATAATACCCAGCTCCTCCAGCTTTGCATAATCCCAGCCGATTTGTTGAAGATAATCAACTCTGGCTTCCTCCATCCATCTGATATAATTTGAATGATGAGTAATCCCCATCTTATCTGTTTCATAATATTGAACAATATGCTTATATGCTCTCATATTCCCTCCTCAATTCCCAAGAATAGCTTATTTACCTTCTTATGGATTTTATTTTTCATATCTTAAAAGATTTTCATTTCTCATACCCATAGACCGTATTATACATCTTTTTTATGGGTTGTTACTAATCTTATCTAAAAATACTTTTCTTTTATTTGGTAATAATGTAGAATGCATGGAAATATTAGCACAAAAAATGCTATAATGATTTCACGTTTTAAGAAAGGATTTTTTTTCATGAAAAAAAGATATGTATTACTCTGCATGCTGGTTCTCTTAATGGGATTTGTTCTCACCGGATGTAACAAGCAAACTTCTGACAACTCAACTTCTGCTACTGAATCCGGGGAAATTCTGTCGGGAAAACATCACATTTCCATTGAAGTGGAAAATTACGGCACTATCAGCGCCGAACTTGATGCCGACGTAGCTCCTATAACAGTTACCAATTTTGTTAATCTTGCAAAATCCGGTTTCTATGATGGTTTGACTTTTCACAGAATAATTGATGGATTTATGATTCAGGGTGGAGATCCTGACGGTAACGGAACCGGCGGCTCAGATGAGAAAATAAAAGGGGAATTTAGGTTAAATGGCGTTGAAAACAATATCAGCCATGTAAGAGGAACTATCTCAATGGCTCGCTCAAGCAGCTACAACTCTGCCAGCTCTCAGTTTTTTATTATGCAGAAAGATACACCAAGTCTTGATGGTCAATATGCAGCATTTGGCAAGGTAACCGACGGCATGGATATCGTGGACAAGATCTGTAAGGATGCCAAGGATTCTAACCAAAATGGTGTTATTACAGATAAATCCAAACAACCTGTTATAACTAAGATTAGGGTTATTGACTGACAGCGTATGATGATATATATCTTGACCTTATGGTTCACAAGACATTTCACCTTGAACTAAATGTATGATTGTGACAATTTGGAATGGGCTTACCTGTGCTTATTTCCTATCCGTTTTCCTCGGTTTCATCAGTGTTTTCCGTTCCGTCGATGAGGATAGTTTCACCCAACACCAAGTCCCCGATACCTTATTTAACTCTGTATTCAGTTCCTTTTCACATTCAATATCCTCTGACTTTGCCTTATAGACACGTTGGAATTCTCTGACCACATGATCCATTACTTTTTTCTTTCTACTGAGCACATCCTAAAAGTACTCCTGCACTACTTGAATCAGTTCTTCCTCATCCACCGTTACTGCATTCGGGCAACTATCCGCACCACGACCATTGTGTCCGGAGCATTCTATATCGAATGCTCTATTTCTACTTATAAAACCTTACTCATCATTATATTATGCCTGCAACTCTGTTTCTATAGGGCTATGTACTTCGACACGAACTTTCGATTTATCAGTTACTCGTTCTAACTTTTCCATGTTTTTCATCGCTAAACTTTCAACAAACGGATCAACATTTCCGCACTCATCCTCAATTGAAACCATATTTCCATTTTCACTTGAAAGAATATTGCGTATTGCTTCAGAATCCGTTTGTGGAATATCTGCCATATTATTAATCATATCTTGTGCATCCACAGTGTGTTCCCTACATGCCAAATATGCAATTGTTGCTAACATCACGCCAGTAACCGCCAAAGTTATTAATACTGGACTATTCTTTGAAATGCTACACAATTTGATGCGATTTACAGACTCCTCACCATTTTTATACATTTGATCTGCATTTATTATCTCAAACATCCTCCGTTCAGGATAATAGATTCCAACTATCGGCCTATCAAGCCTTTCAAAGCAATTTTCAAACCTTTTTCTGCACTTTTTTGCACTATCTTCATTTTTCTTTACTATCTTTGGAAGTTCTTTCTCATATATTCCCGCAATCTTTTGAATCAATTCATCCCTTTTCTGATAGTCTGGCATGAGATATCTATCGTATATCTCTGCTACTTGTTCAATCGCACCGTCTCGCAGGATTTCACATGCCCCATTAATATCACTATATCTTAATGCATCATAAGCCTCACTAAGAAACAAACTTCTTAATCTATACCTATGATTTTTGGCTATTAATGAACTTAGTTTCTTATAGTATTCAAACAATGAATTGATGTTTGAAATTTCAGAATTATATTCCATTGTTATGATTTTCCCTATATTAGCCGCTTTAATAATCGCTGGACCATCATTCTTTATAATATTACCATTTTCAAAATATGTTTTGTAATTTGTAGATATAAGAAATGATTTATCTGTTACAAATATATTACTCTTATCTATTCCTTGATTAATCAACACATTGATTTTATCTAAAACATCAAATTTATTATTAACCGTTGTCAATGTGTCTAACGTATGCGTAATTTGCCAATTTGACATATTTACCGAAGCGTTATTTCGAATATCTACGATGCATTCATCTTTCTTCGTAATCATTATCACACCACCCTATCTCTGTTGTTTCTTCATATCTTTCTGTTTGATCTCTGCAGCCCATTGACTTGCCATTGTAAAAAACAAGGCAAGCAATAATAGAACATTAGAGTCAAAGTAATTCAATACCATTACAAGAAATTCTTCATCCTTCAAACTCGGCAACAACACTGCCACCGCAATAGCAAGTGTATCAATCACAAATCTAACTTTCTCTTCTTTTTTATTTCCTTTTGCAAATGTATCTACTACAGAGGAAATACTAAACAAAAGCGATGTACACGTAAAAGCAAAATTTGTCACTGGAGTCACTTCAACAATATCCATCATATAAAGAAATACCATTAATATCAGTATAAACATTATAGATAATCTATACTTATTCATCCATCCACACCCCAAGCCTTTACTTTAAAACATAATCAATGTTTCTTGATTTGCCTCGCTTTTCCAAAACATTGATTTCAACTAAACTCCACAAAATCTTTATAAACTGTCACCTCGTTACTTTGTCCAGACACATAGTCTTTATAGCAGAATAAATTTAATAAGCATCACCCTCTGTTGATTCCAATCGGTTTAAAACTGTTTTCTTATCAATGTAAGAAATTGCAATTCTTCCCACTTCATAAGCCTACGTTGTATACTTACTTAATAATTCCTCGTCTACATCATCAATTGACTTATTGGATACTAAACTTTCCCAACAATTACCTTGGCATCCACTACTTAAAAATAACTCTGTAATCTGCTTTGAAGACATTACCAAATCCTCATCTGCCACTAGTATTCATACTACGTTATATGGAAAAATTTATCAGATAAAAAAGCATCATATAATTTCATGCAACCTACTAAGATGTAAGAATTACACAAGAAATTTTGCTTTTCATATATTAATTTAAAAATGTCAAAATATTTATCCTCTACATCTTAATCAAAACATAACTTAAATCTTTCTCAAATTCCATCGCATTGATCTTTCTTCTATTAACCAACTTATGAATAGCAGGATACATAATATAATACATACCAATAAAAACTGCAATTCCTGCAAATATCAAAGTAAACAAATATATAACTGTTACTAAATCTGCTTTTTCAGTGATAATTGTTATAAAGACTGTAAACATCGGAAACAATAACGATGTTATTATTCCACCAACTCCTGTGAATTTGTTATCATCTTTTCGATAAAACAGCTGGCTTTGATTAATTAACCAATTTATAGATTTTTCATCATACATTTCGAACTTTTCCAATCGTGAAACCAGTTCTTCAATATGATTGCTTTCATATTCTTCTAAATAATTTATATTATTTCTTTTCCATTTTCTATCATTTGATATAGCAATTACTAACATAATAATATATAGAAACGCAATAGCTATGAAATCCAACCAAGCTGGAATAATATGTAATTGAAATAACACCGTACATATTACAACATATGAATACATTTTTCTAATTAGATTACCATATTAGGTAACCATCCTCCTTCATATACTAATATACAATCTTTGATAAATCATTTTATCAAACAAATGTAGCTGTATCTTAAGCAATATTTTTAATATATGTGATGCTTATTCTTTAACTTTCTCCAAAACTCCAAGATCCATCTCACACACTGTATCGCACAACACTTCTATATCTTCTGCACTGTGATTAGCCATTATTATCGTTTTACCTTGTGCTCTAAGCTTCATAAAAAGTTCTCTCATTTCTTCTACTCCATGCTTATCAAGGCCATTCATAGGTTCATCAAGTAACAGTATTTCAGGTTCTTCCATTATTGCCTGGGCAAGGCCTAATCTCTGTTTCATTCCAAGAAAATACTTTCCCACATGTTTTCTGCAATCAGTATCAAGCCTTAGGGGAACATTTTATTTATTAATAATTCTGCCCTCACATATTTCAATTATCTCATCAGACAAATATTCCAGTTCTTCTGTATCATGGCATGCCACTATACAGATT